>JBMNNW010000195.1:0-3747 GCA_050942735.1 Armatimonadota bacterium | reverse complement strand
TGCAGCGTTTTCATCGTGCAACTGTGCGAGGACTCCCGTCTCCCCGGAGGGCTCGAGGACCTCACGGCGGGGCGGGATCGTGTCATGCGCGATGGCTGCGAGGCTGCCCTGGCGGAAGTCCTCGCGGGCCTGCCGGAGTCTGATCGCGATCTCAGCCATCGCGCGCCGTGATTGCATCTCGAGCGCCGAGCCGTCCTCAGCGGGCATTTCGAGCTGCGCCTCAAGTATGACGTCGCCGGGCCAGATTCCGGTCCATGCCATCACGGATCCATCGGTGAGCGGGAGGTCCTCCCCCACCTCGATGCGCTCGGACTCGGAGAGACCGGTTTTCACCATCAGCGCGCGGCGGATGAGCGGCTCATCGCTCTCGCGAGCGCGCGTCCGCGCGCCGGACTCGACGGCCAGCCCCGCATCCGCGGTCGCATCGATCACGAGACGGCTCCGCGCGGCCATGAGGCCCCAGCGGCCGGTCAGAAGTGTCGCGTCTCGCTCTCCGGGGTGCGCGTTGACCTGCAGGAGCAACTCCACCCCGGCCTCCTCCGCGGTGCGCTCAAGCGCCACCTGCGTGGCGACCGGGTCAACGAGGCCCCCGCGCGCGGCATTGACACGCTCGAGTTCATCGACGACTTCCGCCCAGAGATCGGGCGGGGCAGGCTCCTCCGGCCACCAGGTGCTCATCGCCGCCCAGACCTCATGCCCGAGCGACGTCCTCGGCGCGGCAAGCAGCACGTCGCGGCCCGCGCGCGCGAGGCCGACAGCGGCGGCCCAGCCCGCAAGTCCACCACCGAAGACGAGCGCGTCGTAGCTGCCCATGTCCCTCGCGACGGCATTGTCCCGCACGATCTTCCGCATGGCTCTCCTCCCGGGTGTCAGGCATTCCCGCGGCTCCTTCCACGCGGCCGGTGTCAGACCTTCTCCCGCCGACGAAGGGGCTGCGCGGCCCGGCGGCGAAGCTTCGGGCGTCTGGAGACTCTCAGTAAGGGAGCGAAGCCATGGATTACGTGCAGCTTGGACGGACCGGATGCCGCGTCTCGCGCTTCTGTCTGGGGACGATGAACATCCGCAAGCCGGAGGAAGAGGAGCCGTGGAAGCAGATCGTTAACGAGGCGCTCGACGCGGGAATCAACTTCATAGACACCGCGAACGTGTACAGCCGTGGGATCTCCGAGACTGCGCTGGGGAACATCCTGGCGGAGAACGGTCGGAGGGACGATGTGGTGCTGGCGACGAAGGCGGTCGCGTCGATGGGCGAGGGGCCGAATGACCGCGGGGCGAGTCGGTATCATCTGACCCGTTCGGTCGAGGCGAGCCTCAAGCGGCTCAATACGGACCGGATCGATCTGTTCTACCTGCACATCGTGGACATCACCACGCCGATGGACGAGATCCTCGAGACGCTCGACACGCTGGTGCAGCAGGGCAAGATCCTGTATGTGGGCACCTCGAAGTGGGCGCCGACGCTGATCATGGAGGGGCTGGCGGTGGCGGAGGCGCGCGGTCTGCCGCGGTTCGTTGCGGAGCAGCCGCCCTACCACATCCTCGACCGCGGGGTGGAGAATGAGCTGCTGTGGATGGCGCAGCGGCAGGGAATCGGCGTCTGCGTCTGGGGGCCGCTGGCCTACGGGCTGCTCTCGGGCAAGTACCGCAAGGACGCGGATATGCCGGAGATCGGCCGGTGGACAAAGACGAGCACGGAGGAGAGCGACCGCTTCACGGAGGCGGCGCTGGATGTTGTGGAGGAGCTGATCCCGCTGGCTGAGGCGCGCGGGATCACCCTGGCTGAGTTCGCGCACGCCTGGCTGCTGACCAGGCCTGGTGTGACCTCGATCCTCATCGGGCCGCGCACGATCGAGCAGCTCCGCTCGACTCTGACCAGCTGCGACGTGGAGCTGACCGAGGAGGACCTCGCGAGAGTGGATGAGCTTGTGCCGCCCGGGCAGTTCGTCAGCAACTTCTACGACGGGAATGTCTACCGCCGGATGCGCAGGGCGCTGGCGAACCCGAACAGCTACTGAGCGCCTGTCGTCGAGAGATCGAAGACGGTCGGCCCCGCCTGCGCGCGGGGCCGACCGTTGCGTTGACAGCGATGGCCGCGACGGCGCTTACTCGCCGGGGCCGATGATCCTGACGTTGGTGGAGAGTGGGAACTCGCGGCCGTCCACCTCGTAGACGATCTCGCCGAGCAGGGCGGTGTACCCCTCGTCGGGATGCAGCGCCCGCGCGATGTACGTGCCGCGGTGCTCGACAGCGTCACGCCCCGTCCACTCCGCCCCACGGAAGTCGCGGGTCGGCGAATGCGCCTTGAACTCGGTCACGCGGACGACCGGAAGCGCGTCACCGGGGTTGATCGTGAGCCTGAGGTAGCCGACGTCGTCGAACTGCCATGTGGGGTTCGGGAGCGCGACGCGCCCGGTGCAGGCCTTGAAGAAGCCGACCTGTGCGTTGATGACGCGCTCGAAGTCACCGAGGCCGTGTCCGCCGTTGGGCACGTAGAGGATGTAGTTGGGCTGCCGGAGGCCGTCCCAGTAGAG
This sequence comes from Armatimonadota bacterium, assembly GCA_050942735.1. GTDB lineage: Bacteria > Armatimonadota > Zipacnadia > Zipacnadales > UBA5352 > UBA5352. Next base: position 1,216 of record JBMNNW010000195.1, on the reverse strand, counting down.
GTTCGCGGCGTCGAGCGGCCAGTAGGGATCGTTCGTCCCGGTGATCGTGAGCTTGGGGATGGTGATCCGGTCGCGCAGGGTGTAGGGGTCCACAATCGCGCCGAGAGCCCGGCCCTCTCTTGTGGCGAGCAGATCGGGGAGGCCGCGCTCGGTGTAGTCGTGGATCATCGGTGAGTAATCACCCCACGCGTCGATCTGATGCTTCATCTGCGCGGGGAGATCGAGGTTGTCGTAGACCATCGGCGCGATCCCTTTGAGCCGCTCGGGCACAACCGCGCCCGTGAACCAGGTGGTCCAGCCGCGCTTGGAGGCGCCGGTGGTGATCCAGCGCTCGATCGGCCGCCCCCACGCCTCGGCGCTGAAGGCCTCGACCGCATCCATCGTGCGCACGGCCGCCTTCGTCATCGGGAAGAGCAGCGGCCAGTCCATGTCACCGGTCTCAAGGTACTTCGTGAATGTGTACGAGATCAGCGCGTCTTCATTGAGGCCACCGAAGAGCGGTTGGTTGGGGATGTCGCCGAGCACCACGACAGGCGCGCCGAGCATCTGCGCGGCCGAGGCCAGCAACATCATCTCCTGCCCCTCCGGCGAGCCGCCGGTGATCATCATCAGTGCGACGCTGGTGTCCTCACAGCCGGGCGGCATGAAGACGTTCACCCTGTGGGTCCACTCCAGCTCCTGCCAGGTCTGCGAGGTGACCTTGAGTTCGGTGAGCGTCCCTCCGGCCATCTCGCGCTCCTGCGCGACTTCCCACGCGAAGCTGTCATCCGGTGCGTTCACGTAGTCGATCACCGGCTGAGCCCACCCGCAACCCATGAGCCCCAGCATTGCCGCCACACCCGTCAGTATCAGTGTCCGTGTCATCGTGGTCTCCCCTCCTGCACCTGTTGCCCGTCAGCTCAGTCCATCAGCCGCGCGTTGTACTGCCGCGCGGTGTGCTCATAGCCCGCATATGCGCTCCGGTCGAGCGGCGCGGGAGTGTATATGAAGACGGAGGCGCCGTGAGGGTCGTAGAGCACGACCTCCTCACGCGCGTCGCCGCAGAGATCCGCTGGGATGCAGTGGAACCAGCCCTGCCTCCCGCCTGAGCTAGCCTTTATACACATCTTTCTTTGTGCGAAGGAGGTACTTGTATAGGTTTCAAGAATATCGGTGCTTGAGGTGATAAGGAATGATGTCCTCAAGTGTCGAACAATGGGCCGAGAACGAATTCGCA
>JBMNNW010000011.1:0-67400 GCA_050942735.1 Armatimonadota bacterium | reverse complement strand
CCCGTTTCCCGTTTCCCGTTTCCCGTTTCCCGTTTCCCGTTTCCCGTTTCCCGTTTCCCGTTTCCCGTTTCCCGTTTCCCGTTTCCCGCTTCCCGTTTCCCGTTTCCCGTTTCCCGCTTCCCGCTTCCCGCTTCCCGCTTCCCGCTTCCCGCTTCCGTTCGCTTCCGTTCCGGCAGGTGAATGACCACGCGGGTGGAATATGCGTACACGGTATCTTCCGGCAGTAGCGCGTGGAGGTGGCATCCGATGGACCTGAACGAGCGGATCCAGCGCGATCCCAAACCGCTGCAGAGTCTCATGAACGTGATCCCCGGCTTCGCGGGGTACAGCGAGCGCGAGGAGCGCAGGGGCGCCGACAAGCTGCTTCGTGACTTCCTCGCCGATGAGATCGACGGCATCGTCGAACGCATCGAGCGCATCGCCACCACCTGGTCGAAGGCGGGTGCGCTTGAGTACATCGACGATCTTGAGCAGACCTCCGGGCGCCTGAACCGGGCCGCGGACAAGCTCCGCTACGCCGACTACGGCTACTCCGGCTTCTTCGACCTCGTGAAGATCAACGAGGAGGACCTTCACCGCTTCTACGAATATGATCTGTCGCTGCGCAGCTTCATCGCCGACGTCAGCGATGACGTCGATGTCCTCGCCGACGCCGAGGTTGATGAGGTCGAGGACGCGCTCGCCGATCTCGATGAGAGCATCGACGAACTCAACGACATGATCGAGGACCGTGAAGCCGTGGCCACCGACCTGGTGCCCTGAGGGAGGGCCCGCTCACGTGGCCGATCAGACGTGGCTTCAACTTGATGACCAGCTTCTGCTCGACGACACGGACTACCGCGTCGTCGCGGTGCTGGTGGGGCGCACCGACCGGCTCACATTCCGGCGCCTGTCGCTTCTCTCGCAACTGAGGGGCGAGCCGCGAACGCTGCTGCAGCTTGAGGGCGCTCTGATGGAGGCCGAGGACCTTCCACCGGAGGCTCTTGCGGGCGAGCGGGTTGAGTTGCAGGGCCGCACTTTCCGGCTGCGCTGGGACAGTGAGGTCCGCACCGAGCGAACGGCGGCGGACGCTTCGGCGAATTTCGGCCGCGGGCGCTGCGCGTGGTATGCCGCCGATGACGGCTCGGTGGCGGTGCTCCTGGTCGAACGCTACGACCGTGACGCATTCATGGGCGCGCCGATCGCGCCCTCCCGCATCGACCTGCGATTCACTGAAGGGCTGCGCAGAGGAGGTCGTGACTGATGGCAATCGATGTCATTGAATGGACCGACCAGACCGGTGATGCGATCGTGCACCGATGGCCGCAGTACGGGCAGGCCGACATCTCGATGGGCGCGCAGCTTACCGTCCGCGAGAGTCAGGCGGCGGTGTTCTTCCGCGACGGCAAGGCGCTCGACACCTTCGGCCCCGGCCGCCACACGCTCACCACCGCGAACCTGCCGCTTCTGGAGCGGATCATCAACATCCCCTTCGGCGGGCGGACGCCCTTCCAGGCCGAGGTCTACTTCGTCAACATGCGCACCTTCACGAGCCTCAAATGGGGCACACCGACGCCCGTGGTCTTCCGCGACAGCGAACTGGGCGCCGTCCGCCTCCGCGCATACGGGCTCTTCACCATGCGCGTGGATGACCCGCAGCTTTTCGTCAACAAGGTCGTCGGCACCGAGCACCGCTACGACACCGAGATGGTCGCCGCATGGCTGCGCGACTTCATCGTCTCGCGCTTCAACGACATGCTCGGCACCACCCTCGACAGCATCTTCGACCTCGCCAGCATGTACGATGAGCTTGGTGCGGCGACCAAGGCGCGCCTCACCAGCGACTTCCGCAACTACGGGATGGTCCTCGAGGACTTCCTCATCGACGCGATCACCCCGCCCGATGAGGTCAACGAGATGATCGACGAGCGCTCCCGGATGGGCGCGGTCGGCGATATGGGCAAGTTCACGCAGTACCGCACCGCCCAGGCGATCGGCGACCTCGCGAAGGGCGGCGGCGACGCCGGCGGAGCGGCGGCCACCGGCGCGGGCCTCGGGCTGGGCCTGACGATGGCGCAGATGTTCTCACAGGCGCTGAGCCCCCAGCAGCAGGCGCAGGCGGGCGCGGGAGCCGGAGCCGCGCCGGCCGTTGAGACGACCACCTGTCCGCAGGGGCATGTGGTTCCTCAGGGCGCGCGGTTCTGTCCCGAGTGCGGCGCGAGGATGCCCGAGCAGCCCTCAAACTGCCCCAACGGCCACCCGGTCCCGCCGGGCGCGAAGTTCTGCCCCGAGTGCGGCGCGAGGATGGGGTGACGCGCGGGCAACGCCCGGGGGTCCGAAGCGGCGTTGCGCGACGCAGAGGGCGGCTGCGCGCCCTCAGGGAGCTGATCGACAATGCCTGACATCAAAGTCGTCGCGCTGTGTGGCAGTCCGCGCAAAGGTGGCAACACCGACCTGATGACCGACGCGTTCCTCGAGGGCGCCCGGTCCGAGGGCGCGGCGGTCGAGAAGTTCGTGCTCGATGAGATGAATATCCGGCCCATCGGCCCGGTGGGTGATGACTGGGAGATGCGGGCCGACATCCGCGCCGACGATGACGCGCGGATGGTCCTCGAGCGGATGGCCGCCGCAGATATCGTAGTCTACGCCAGCCCCGTTTACTGGCAGGGCCTCACCGCGCAGCTCAAGTGCCTCATCGATCGCCAGAGCGCGTACTACATGGCGCCGTGGCTGCGCGAGGGGATGGAGGGCTGCGGGATCTTCGTCATCACCGCGTACGGCGCCCCCGACGAGGATCAGAGCCACTGGGTGATCGACCCGGTGAAGCACTGGGCGAAGGGATTCAAGGCGCGGTATCTCGGCGAAATGGCGGTGAACGTGGCGGGGTGGGGCAAGGTCGCGGAGATGGAGGGCGTCCTCGACGAGGCGCGCGAGAAGGGCGCGGCGGCGGTGCGCGAGATGCGGGACGGGTAGGCACTGGCTTCGCAGGGCCCACCGTCATTCGCCGGCGTTGGCAGAACAGGCACTCTTTTGCCTGTCGTCGTTGCCGACCATCGAACGACGTTGACAGGCTGGAAGCCTGTCCTACCAACAACTTTCAACGACACTCGCTGGAAGCCTGTCCTACCGACGACTTGAGGTGCCTGCAGGCTGAATGCCTGCCTGAGGGGAACGACTGATGTAAGGGAGGCCCCATGGACCAGCGACGGGTCGATCGGGCGGTCATGGCGCTGTGGTGCCGCGAGCTTGGTGCGCTGCTGCGGCTCGGCGTGCCCGTGCTCGGCGCGCTTGAGGTCGTGGCGCAGGAGATCGAGCCGCTTGCGGCCGTGACCGTCGAACTGCAGGCGTCGGTGCAGGCCGGTGATGCACTCGGCCGGCGGATCGCCGAGTTCAGTGATGTCTTCCCGCCGCTGCTGCGCGCCGCCGCGCTCGCCGGCGAGGCCAACGGCAGGCTCGCCGAAGCCCTTTGCGCGGTGGCGGAGTGCCTGCAGCAGTCGGCCTCGCTGAACATCCCCCGCACCAGTCGCGAGCGCCTCGCCGAGCTTGCCGAGCAGGCCGCGCCCGCACCGGCGGTCGCCGTCTCGCGCAGGCTCATCAACCGCGCGATCGAGATGGGCGCGCGGCGCATCCGTCTGACCGGCGGCCTCGAGGGCGGCATCGCGGAGGTGGAGATGGGCGGCCGCTGGCAGACGCTCGATGAGATCGACCGCGCCCTCTTCGCGCCGCTGTGCCGCCGCGTGAAGCTCATGGCCGACATCCCCTACTGGATCGCCGAGCCCGCGGTCGGCACGATCCAGCTCTCCACCGGCGAGCAGGGCGACTGGAACGTCGCGGTGCAGGCCCTCCCCGAGGATGACGGGATCTGCCAGCACATCGAGATGACGCTCATGCCGCGGTGACGCCCCGCCGTGGCAGGGCCCCAGCCTGCGCCCCAACGGACCTCCCGCCCGAGCGAGGTGTTCGTATCTCCGCGGCGAAGGTCCTGCCCGGCGGAACCTCTGCCCCGCACGACCCTCCAATGACCTGAGGGCGCATCCCGCGTGCCTGAGATGATGCGAACGTGAATCGCGCGACCCTGTCACCGAGACAGCGCTTCGAGCAGCGAATCGTCGCGGCCCTTGTGGCCGGTGACGTGCTTGCCTGTCTGGCGGCGATGGCGCTTGCGTACATCCTCCGGCTCTACATCCCCGAGGACCTGCTCACGCGCCTGCAGCACTCACCCGATCTCTACGCCCGCGCCGCGCCGGTGGTGGTGGGCCTGTGGTTCATCGCATTCTTCGCCCGCGATCTCTACGACGTCCGCCGCTTCCGCTCGCGCTTCGCCGAGGCGGTGGCGACGCTCAGCGCGGTCGCGCTGGCTGCGATCCTCGTCGCCGCCGCGTCATTCATGTCGCGCACCGACTACTCGCGGGCGATGCTGATACTCTTCTGGCTCTCGGGCAGCGCGCTCGCGGTGATCGAGCGCTCACTGCTCTCGCGCTACCGCGAGCATCGTCTGAGCCGGCCGGATGCCGAGTCGCGCACCGCGATCGTCGGCTGTGGCGAGCTTGGGAGGGTCGTGGCCGAGCGGGTGCTGCGCTTCGAGTCACTGGGCTATGCGCTGCAGGGCTTTGTCTGCGGGCGGGCGAGGCGGCCCGAGACCATCGACGGGCTCCCGGTGCTCGGCGGGCTCGACGATCTCCGCGAGATCTGTGAGGCGCATCGCCTCGACGAGGTGCTGGTGGCGCAGCCGCAGCTTGATGTGGACCGGCTGATGTCGCTGATCGCCGACTGCCGGGAGCTGCCGGTGCAGTTCAACCTCGTGGCGGGGCCGCTGGAGCTGCTGACCGGATCGATGGAGATCGCGGGCGTGGCCGACCTCCCGGTGGTGCCTCTTGGACGGAAGCATTTCGCGGTGTGGCAGGAGGCCGTCAAGCGTGGGCTGGATATCATCGGCGGCGCGCTGCTGCTGATTCTGACGGCGCCGGTCTGGCTGATCGTCCCGCCGCTTGTCCGGCGTGAGACGGGCGCGAGCGCGCTCTTCGAGCAGACGCGCATCGGCTTTGACGGCGAGCCCTTCACGATGCTGAAGTTCCGCACGATGCGCCCGGAGGCGGACCCGTACGCGCCATCGCCGACTGATGACAACGACGAGCGCATCACGCCGATCGGGCGCTGGCTGCGGCGCTTCAGCCTCGACGAGCTGCCGCAGCTTATCAACGTGCTGCGGGGGGAGATGTCGCTGGTGGGGCCGCGGCCGGAGATGCCGTTCATCGTGGAGCGCTACCAGCCGTGGCAGCGCCTTCGGCTTCAGGTGCGCCCCGGTCTGACGGGCCTGTGGCAGATCCTCGGCCGCAAGGACCTGCCGCTGGTGGAGAACATCGAGTATGACTTCTACTACATCAACAACCGCTCGCTGCTGATGGACCTGGTGATCCTGCTGAGGACGGTGCCGGTGGTGCTGCGAGGTCGGGGGGCCTACTGAAGGTCGGGCAGAGGGACGCCGGTGACGTGGGAGATGACCTCGAAGAGATGCTTGCAGTGCCTACATGCGCGTCTCACCGTCGCGGCATCCACCTCGCCGAGGATCTCCGGGCAGTGGGCGATTTCATCGTAGCCGCCCTTCGCTGTCTTTCTTGCGGCCTGATTGAGCGCGTTCTTCAGGCTCCCCGCGGGGATCTCCTCAGGTGGACGATCCGGCAATGGGTTGTCGTTGAAGCCCTTACCGAAGTAGTCCGCCAGAGCCTCACGGTCAGCGATCAGCCACGCCTCCACCGCCTGCACCATCAGATGCACCCGGTCATCGCTGATCGCGGACATGTCCCACCGATCTACCCTCGACAGGTGCTCGCGCGGCCCGGCAATGACCGCGCACTCGGAATCGACCAGCAGAATGACGAACGCGTCGGGGTGCCTTTTGATTTCAGCGAGGAAGTCCTCGTACGCCTTGCCCCGCCCGCCAGATGCGACAACCTTCGGCATGCTCCTGCTCTCCGCAAACTCTGTGAAGAACTCCCTGAATGCCAGACGAACCTGCTGCAAGCCGTGCCTCTCGCCGCCCCCGCCTTCGACATAGATTGTCACCGACGCCATCAGAGAACGCCCCCCAGTTCGCCTTTCATCCAGAGATCACCGAGTGTGTACCGCTCAAGCCACTCCCCCAGCCCTTCGCGACTGAGCCGCCGGATGGTCGTGCTCTCGTTCTCGTCGCGCTCGCAGATCGCCACCGCTTCCGGCACGCTTGAGAGCGCAGCGACGAGAGCATCGGAGTGCGTCGTCACGATCAACTGCATCCGCTCGGACGCCTCCTGCATCAGGTGCGCGAGGCGCACCACGATGTCCGGATGGAGCCCGATCTCCGGCTCTTCGATGCACACCAGCGGCGGCGGGTCCGGGTGCAGCAGGATCGACAGCAGGCAGAGATAGCGCAGCGTGCCATCGGACATGCGCGTCGCCGGGATGGGGTCGCGAAGGCCCTCCTCGTGCAACTGAAGCTGTACGGTGCCGCCGAGTATCCTCACCGTGATCTTCTTCGCGCGTGGGTAGAATCGGCGGAGTTCGTCGTTCAACCGCTCCTCGAGGCCGGGACGGTTCTGCAGGTCGTTGATGACGAGAGCAAGGTTCTTCGCGTCCTCGGAAAGGAAGTCGCTCTCGAGGTCGGTCATTTGGGGCTTGCGGGGCTCGGTCTCGCGGCCGAGGTGCCATTCGCCGTAGATGCGAATCGCATCGAACATCGCCGCCAGGTAGGTGATTTCCGGATGGCGATGTGGGTCTCTCAGTTGGGAAAGTACCGAGCGGGATGTGCTGATGGACTCATTCACCTGCCTGACACCCACTACCGGATCGGAGATCCAGCCACGAGTGAACTCCCGTCGAGCAACGAGTTCGTGTCCGTCAGCATGGTGATAGATGGGCTCCTCGCCCGATTCCAGCAAGCGTAGTTGATCGTCGATGAGTTCGTCGATAAGGTCGAATTGCTGTCCAGAGCAGGCGAAGGCGAGGCGGTAGCGGAGCTGTCCAGTCTCCTTGTGCTCGATCACGCCTTCAACGAAGGCCGTCGGCTCCTTCTCCCCGCCCTTCCACAGCCACTCCCTCACGCCCCCACCCCGCCGAATCGGATCCTGGATATCATCCGGCGCGGCCTGCAGCAGCGAGATCGCCTCGATCACGTTCGACTTGCCGGACGCGTTCGGGCCGATGAGCACGTTCAGCGGCTCAAGCTCGAACTCCTCGGCCTCCGGACCGAATGACAGGAGGTTGCGCAGGTGCAGCTTCGTGATGAACCGCTTGCCATCCACCGTGATCCGCTCCCCTCAGGGGCCGAACTCACATCGTCGCGAACGATTATACCTCGTCCTCGCCCGCCCGAACAAGCACCCGCGCGGGCACGCCCGCGACCGTTGCGCCGGGTGGGACGTCCCTCGTCACCACCGAGGCCGCGCCCACGCGCGCGCCCTTGCCGATCGTCACCCCCGCCAGCACCGTCGTGTTGCAGCCGATATACACGCCGTCCTCAATGATGATCCGCATGTCCTCGGTCCGGCGCGGCCCGTGCGCCACCAGCGTCACCCGAAACGAGATCGTCACGTTGTCGCCGATGATCACCCGGTGCGGGTAGCACTCCTCGAACCACCCGTCCATCCCGATGAACCCGCCGTCGCCGATCGTCAGCCCGCCCAGCCGCATCAGCCACTTGCGCAGCCGCGTGTTGATATGCGGCAGGCCCATCGCCCACTTGTTGATCAGCACGCAGCGCAGCCACTGCCAGCGGTATATCTGCCGCGCCTCCATCTCCTCGCTGGTACGCCAGAACACGCCATCACCCCTTGTCTCTCAGTGCAGCGGGCCGGGGCGCCCGGCCCCGGCCCTCAATGCGTCCGCCGACCCGGCGCGGGGGTTCACCACGTCCGCGCCTCGGCGTCGAGCTTCCGCTCCATGTGGTGGATCACCCGCCGCATCGCCTCATCGACCTCCTCGTCGGTGAGGGTGCGCTCGGGGTGGCGGAAGGTCAGCCGCATCGCCACCGACTTGCGCCCCTGGCCGAGACGCTCCTGGTCGGTGTAAACGTCGAAGATCCGCACGCTCTCAAGGTGATCGCCCGCAACGCTCTTCGCGGCTTCGATGAGCTTCCCGCCGCTGTGCCGCTCGTCGTGATCGACCACCAGCGCGAGATCGCGCATCGCCGCCGGCTGTCGCGGCTGCGGCTCGTACTGCGCCAGCAGGCGGGCCTTGGCGAGCAGCGCGCCGAGGTCCAGCTCCAGCACACAGGCTGGCTCGGGGAGGTCGTAGGAGCGCTGCACCTTCGGCGCGATCTCGCCGAGGTGCCCGACGGCCTCTCCGTCGGCAAGCACGCGCGAGGTACGCCCCTCGTGCAGCGAGTCGTGCTCCCCGCGCTCGAAGCTCAGGTCCTCGATGTGCAGGCGCTTTCCGAGCTGCTCGACGACGCCCTTGAGCCAGTAGAAGTCCATGTCCTCATACTCGTCGGGGAGGTTCCAGGTGGACGTCCGCGCGCTGCCCATGCAGATCGCCGCAAGCGTCTGCCGCTCCTCGGGCAGGACGCGCTCTCCCGCGCTTATGAAGACGCGCCCGATCTCAAAGAGTGCCACCTGCTCGACACGCCGCCGCACATTGTACTGCGCCGCGGCCAGCAGGCCAGGCAGCAGCGTCGTGCGCATCAGCTCCTGGTTCTCCGCGGCCGGGTCGCGCAGACACAGCGCCTCGCGCTCGGGGGCGTCGGCGTTCAGGCAGAGGAAATCGAGGTCGCAGCCGCCCATCATCGAGTAGCTCACGTTCTCACACAGCCCGGCCGCCCTCATGACCTCGCTGACCCGGTCCTCGAGCTTCTGCAGCCGCGTCTTCACTCCGGCCTCGGCGATCCCGCGCGGGAGCGTGGTGGGGATGTTGTTGTACCCGTAGACAATCGCGATCTCCTCGATCAGGTCGATCTCCCGCTCGAGGTCGGGCCGGCGGGTAGGCACGCCCACGGTCAGCCGCTCGGCGGCCTGCAGCTCGCTCGGGTAGGGCCGCAGCCAGTCATACTCAGGCAGACTCCCGGCCGCCCGCTCGGCCTCGGCGGTGTCGGGGGTGACGCTGAAGCCGAGGCGCTCGAGCAGCTCAACCTGCTCGGAGGTCTCAAGCTCGGTGCCGAGCACCCAGTTGGTGCGCGCGGGCCGCAGCTCGATCGGCTCGCGCGTGAAATCGTCGGCGCGCACGTCCATCGCCGCGCCGACGACCTCAGCGGCGTCGGTCTGCTGGAGGAGCTGCGCGACCCGCGCCAGCGCCGGGAGGGTCAGGTTCGGATCGACGAAACGCTCGAACCGGTAGGACGCTTCGGTGCTCATGTTCAGCCGCTGCGCGGTGCGGCGGATCATCGTCGGGTTGAAGTGGGCCGACTCAACCAGCACATCCTGCGTGCGCTCGCGCATCTCCGTGTCAACGCCGCCCATCACGCCGGCGAGCGCGATAGCGCCCTTCTCATCGGCGATGACGAGATCGTTCTCGGTGAGTTCGCGCTCGTTCTCGTCGATGGTCGTGAGCTTCTCACCGGGCTCGGCGCGCCTGACGATGATGTGCCCCTTCACCAGCAGCTTGTGGTCGAAAGCATGTAGCGGCTGGCCCAGTTCAAGCAGCACGTAGTTGGTCGCATCGACCACGTTGCCCAGCGGCCTCATGCCCGCCGACTCCAGCCGGTAGCGCATCCAGTCGGGCGACTCGCGCACATCAACCCCGACCAGCCGCAGCGCCGAGTAGCGCGGGCAACCCGCCAGGTCCTCGATGGTGATGCGCGTGTCACCCTGCTCGAGGTCCTGCTCCGCACGGTTCGGCTCGACGATCTCGGGGATCGTCGGCTCCGGCAGCACCAAATCGCAGCGCAGCAACGCGGCCGTGTGGCGGGCCACGCCGATCATCGAGAGCAGGTCGCCGCGGTTGGAGGTGACGGAGGTCATCAGCACCGTGTCGGTGGCCTTCCCATCGGCCGAGACCCACTCCTCGATCTCCTCAACCTCCAGCCCGCCCATCGTCAACTCCTCGGCCAGTTCCTCGGCCGAGATCTCCGCGTCGATGTACTCCATCAGCCAGCTATGCGGAACGCGCATCGTGATCTGCCTCCAGTCGAACTCTCCGTGCAACACGTCACGGGCGCTGTGCGCGCCTCCCCCGCTCCCGCCTGCCATGCGTCGCCTGCATCGCCGGGGGCAGACGCGGTGGGGCCGGCGCCGTTGCCTTCTCCTGATGTCCTCAGAACTGCCGCAGCATCCGCATGTCGCCGGAGTAGAGCAGGCGCATGTCGGGGATGCCGTAGCGGTTCATCGCGAAGCGCTCGATGCCCACACCGAAGGCGAAGCCGGTGTAGCGCTCGGTGTCGTATCCGACGCCCGCAAGCACGTTCGGGTCCACCATCCCCGCGCCGCCAAGCTCGATCCAGCCGCTGCCCTTACAGACGCGGCAGCCGCCGCCCGCGCCGTGGCAGGAGAAGCAGGTGACGGCGAACTCCGCGCTCGGCTCGGTGAACGGGAAGAAGTCCGGCCGGAAACGCACCTGCGTATCCTCACCGAACATCCCCCGGCCGAAGGCCAGCAGCGTGCCCTTCAGATCGGCCATCGTGACGCCCTCATCGACGCAGAGGCCCTCAAGCTGGTGGAATGTGTGCGAGTGCGTGGCATCCACCGTGTCGCGGCGGAAGCAGCGGCCCGGCACCACCACGCGCACCGGCGGCTCCTGCGCCTCCATCACGCGGATCTGCACCGTCGAGGTCTGACTGCGCAGCAGCACGTCGTCGGCGATGTAGAAGGTCATCTGCTCGTCCATCGCCGGGTGGTCGGCCGGGTAGTTGAGCGCCTCGAAGCCGTAGTAGTAGTTCTCAACCTCCGGGCCCTGCGCGATGGTGTACCCGAGGCCGAGGAAGATCTCCAGCATGTCATCGAGCGTGGCCAGCAGCGGATGACGGCCTGCCACATGCTGCGCGCGACCGGGCAGCGTGATGTCGATCCGCTCCCCCTCCTCGCGCTCGTAGACCTTCAGCTCCTCGAGTTGCTCTCGGCGCTCCTCGAGGATGCTCTCAAGCTCGGCTCGCGTGCTGTTGATGAGGCTGCCCACCCGTGGCCGCAACTCCTCGGCGACATCGCGGATCCCCTGCTGCAGCTCACGCAGAATGCCGCTGCGGCCGAGGAATTTCACGCGCGCCGCCTCCAGCTCCTCGAGATCGGCGGCATTGCGCAGCGCCGCACGCGCCTTCTCAGCCATCTCATTCAGTCGGTTCTCCATCTCACTCAATCTCCTCAGTAGCCGTCGGTCGCCCGCCGACGGCGATTCAACGGCGCTAACGGCCGGAGCGGCTGCGGGCAACCGCGACCTGGCGATTCTCTACGCCGCCCGAACCCGCGCCGACAGCATGCCACAAACGCAAAAACCCCGTCTCTCGTCCCAGGGACGAAAGCACGGGGCTTCCGGTATACCACCCGTCAGGTGGGCGCGCTCAAAGCGCGTGCTCCGGTAACGGTGGAGCTCCGGCGCCGCTTACTCGGAGAGGGCCGCACAGGCCCTGCCCTTTCGGCGCGCGACTCGGGAGTGAAACTTCGGCACATCGACCGGGGAGAGCGCTCTCAGCCTTCGACGCTCCCTCTCTGTCGCCCATCCACGATGCGCCTACTGGTCTCCGTCTCAGTCTCTGTGTGTGCGACCTGATTGTTTCTGACGTGCCTGTCACGACTCTCCGGCGAGGCCGCCGGGGTCACGACCACAACGCCTCATCCATGCCGCTGCCGAAGAATCTCCCAGATTACAATCCCCGCCGCCACCGTGACGTTGAGACTCTCGGCGCGACCCGGCATCGGGATGTACGCCCGCAGATCGGCTCGCTTCGCCACGTCCTCACGCAGACCGTTGGCCTCGTTGCCGACCATCACCATCGTGCGCTCCGGGTAACGAATAGCGGTGTAGGGCCGCGCATCCTCAAGGCAGCCCGCCACCGTGCGAACGCCGGCCTCCCGCGCCCACGCTATCAGGTCAAGCGGCGGAGCGTTGTTGATGACCGGCACGTGGAAGATCGACCCGGCGGTCGCGCGGACCACCTTCGGGTCGAACAGATCCACGCACGTTCCCGCGGCCACCAGAGCCTGCGCCCCCGCGGCATCGGCGGTGCGCACCAGCGAGCCCATGTTGCCGGGGTCGCGCAGATCAACCGCGGCCACGAGAAGCTCGGCGTCGGTGGGCAGATCCTCCAGCCGCGCCTGCGGAATGCTCACCGCGGCGGCGATTCCCTCAGGCGACTGCACCTGGCTCAAGGAGAGGAACGCCTCCTCGGCCATCCGCAGCACCTGAACCTCGCCGCCCGCAAGCTGCGCCGCCAGTTCCTCCGCCCGGTCGCCGCCGATCAGCTCCGGGCACAACGCCACCGTCACCAGCGGAAGCCGCCCACCGATGGCTTCCTCGAGTGCGCGCACACCCTCGACGAGAAACTGCCGATGGCTGCGCCGCCCTTTGCGCGTGGCGAGGGAGCGCAGGCGCTTGACGTGCTGGTTCTGCGGGCTTTCGATTATCAAGATCCGGAGTAGTCGGCGGTCAGGCCGGCATCTCCTGTTTGGCGATCTCAGCGACGCTGGCGAAGGCCTCCGGGTCGTGCATCGCCATCTCGGCGAGCATCTTGCGGTTGATCTGCACATCGGCCTTCTTCAGGCCGCCGATGAGCCGGCTGTAGTTGGTGCCGTTGGCCCGGGCCGCGGCGTTGATGCGCGCGTTCCACAGTCGGCGGAAGTCACGCTTCTTCGCCCGGCGGTGCTTCCACGCGAACGCGCCGGCGCGAATAACGGTGTCCTTCGCGGCGGTGTACAGGCGGCTCCTGCCGCCCCAGGCGCCCTTGGCCTGCTTGAGCCACTTCTTGTGCCGGCGGCGGCGCGTAAATCCAGTCTTCACTCGCGACATGGTGCCCTCTTCCCTTCGCCACCGCCCACGGTGTGTCCCGCGAGCAGGCGGTCGGTGTCCTTAGTCGTCAGCGCTGCTCACTTGTACGGCACGAGTGTCTCGATGTCCTTCTCTTCGCCGCTGTTGACGGTCTTGAGCAGGTTCAGCCGTCGCTGGCGCTTGGCGTTCTTCGCCATCGCCAGGTGATTGCGACCCGGGCTCTCATGCATCAACTTGCCCGAGCCGGTGCGCTTGAACCGCTTCGCGGCGGCACTCTTGGTCTTCATCTTGCCCACTGCGATCAATCCTCTCGATGCCGGGAGCCTGTCCCCGGGCTGATATGCGGAGAAAACCCGACCGACCGAGGCTGGCCCCGGTCGGCTGGTGATGGTGTCTTTCGCCGGCGCTCGTTACTCCTGCGATTTCGGGCGCAGGACCATCGTCATGCGCCGCCCCTCCATGCGGGGTGGCTGCTCGATCACGGCGACCTCCTCGCAGCCCTCGGCGAACTTCTTGAGCTGCTGGGCGCCGCGGTCTTTGTGCCGCAGCTCCGGCCCGCGGAAGATGACGTTGAACTTCACCATGTCGCCCTTCTCGAGGAACTTGCGGGCGTTGCGCATCTTGAAGTTCAGGTCATGCTCATCGGTGTTCGGACGGACGCGAATGCTCTTGAGTTGTGTCTGCTTCGACTTCTTCTTCGCTTCCTTGGCCTTCTTCTGCTGCTCGTAGCGGAACTTGCCATGATCCATCATCCGACAGACCGGCGGGTCGGCGTTGGGTGCGACCTCAATCAGATCGAGGCCACGCTGCTTCGCCTCTGCGATCGCCTGCCTGGTGGGCATGATACCCAGTTGGTCGCCTTCGGGTGAGATTGCCCGGACTTTCGGCGCGCGTATCCGCTCATTTATCCGGTAAGACTTGTCTATGGCACGTCACTCCCTGTGAGATGCTGCTGAGCCCGCAGAACGACCTGTGGTAGCACAAAAGAAGCGTACACCGAACCTTAGCAAAAAGGCGGCGGGGAGTCAAGGTGCCCCTCCCGCGTAGTTTTGAGCCCGTAACATGGATAGGTTACAGATGACTGCGATTGGTGGGTCGTAGCAGTGCCGTTGTCAACGGCATGCGACCAACGACCTTCCGACGACCACTGCAACCGGACATTTCTATCTTGCTCAGAACCGGACACTTCTACTTTGCCTCTACAAGGGGGAGCAGGACGTTGACCTTCGTGTCGAACAGAGGTACAATAGTTATTCGGAAGATTGCCGCGGAGGTGGCACGAGACCCTTATGGCGCACGACGACGACCAGATCCGCATATACGGCGCGCGCGAACACAACCTCAAGAGCGTGGACCTCGACCTTCCCCGGGGACGACTGATCGTGTTCACCGGCGTCAGCGGCTCGGGCAAGAGCTCAATGGCGCTCGACACGATCCACGCCGAGGGACAGCGGCGGTACGTGGAGTCGCTCTCCACCTACGCGCGCCAGTTCTTCGCCAACATGCAGCGTCCGCAGGTCGATCATGTGGATGGGCTCTCCCCCGCCATCGCGATCGATCAGCGGTCCTCATCCGGCAACCAGCGCTCCACCGTCGCGACGATCACCGACATTCACGACTACCTGCGCGTGCTTTTCGCGCGCGCCGGTGAGGTCTTCTGCTACGCCTGCGGCCGGCCGGTCAGGGCGTACACCGCGCAGCAGATCGTCGATCGGGTCCTCGCGCTGAGGGAGGGGACGCGGGTCCACGTTCTCGCTCCGGTGCAGCGCCGCGAGGATCAGGCGCTTGTGGACATCGCGCGGGACGCCCGGCGGCAGGGCTTCGTACGCATTCGCGTCGATGGCGAGGTGCTCGACATCTCCGGTGGCGTCGCCGACCCGACTCGGGAGTTCGACGAGGTCGAGATCGTCGTCGACCGCCTCGTGGTGAAGGAGGGCATCCGCTCACGAGTGGCCGACTCGGTGGAGACGGCGCTCGCTCAGGGCGACGGTCTGATCGTCATCGACGTTGTGGATGGCGAGGATATGCACCTGTCCACCCGCTTCGCCTGCCCCGAGTGCGGCATCGCCTACCCGGAACTGGCCCCGGCGATGTTCTCGTTCAACAGCCCGGCGGGGATGTGCCCCGAATGCGAGGGACTCGGGACGCAGCGAGGACTGGACCCCGACCGCCTCGTGGCGGACCCGTCGCAGTCGATCCTCGACGGTGCGCTGGAGATCTACGGGGACGTGAGCACCCGGCATGTGCGGCACATCCTCGAGGGCCTCGCGGAGCACTACGACTTCGACCTCGCCACGCCGTGGGCGGAGCTGCCCGGGCAGGCGCGGCAGGTGATTCTCTACGGGACGGACGAGGACATCTCCTTCGAGTATCAGACGCGCGGGGGCAAGCAGTTCGAGTACACCAAGAGCTTCGAGGGGCTGGTCCCGGCCAGCCAGCGGCACTACCGCGACACAAGCTCCTCGGGACAGAAGAAGTTCTACGACCGCTTCTTCGCCCCGCTGCCCTGCCCGGCCTGTGCGGGTGAGCGGCTGCGTGCGGAGAGCCGGGCGGTGCGGGTCGGCGACCGATCGCTGGGTGAGATCACGGCGATGACGGCCGAGAAAGCGCTCGAGTTCTTCCGCGGCCTGGAGCTGTCGGAGGCGGATGCGGTGTTGTGCGCGGAGCTGCTGGAGGAGGTTCGCTCGCGACTGCAGTTCATGGTGGAGGTGGGCGTGGGCTACCTGACGCTTGACCGCACCGCGCCGTCGCTGGCGGGCGGTGAGGCGCAGCGGATCCGCCTCGCCACGCAGCTTGGCTCAGGCCTGGCGGGGATCCTTTACATCCTCGACGAGCCCAGCATCGGTCTGCACCCGGTGGATCACGACCGGCTGCTGAAGGTGCTGGAGCGGCTGCGGGACCTCGGCAATACGGTCATCGTGGTCGAGCATGATCCCGAGACGATTCTGCGCGGTGACTGGGTGGTGGACTTCGGCCCCGGCCCCGGTGTGACCGGCGGCAGGGTCATCTACGCGGGCGACGTGGCGGGTCTGCTGGCGTCTGATGAGTCGCTGACAGGGCGCTACCTGTCGGGCCGCCGCACGATCCCGGTGCCAGATGAGCGACGCAAGGGCACCGGCGATTCGCTGGTCATCAGAGGCGCCTCACAGTATAATCTGCGCGACATCGACGCGGAGATTCCGCTCGGTACACTCACCTGCGTCACCGGCGTGTCGGGCTCGGGCAAGAGCACGCTGGTGCAGGAGATCGTCTACCGCGCGCTCCGACGGCGGCTGCACCGCTCGCTCGATGTGCCAGGCGAGCACAAGGAGCTGGTCGGCTGGGAGTACCTCGACCGCGTGGTGAGCATCGACCAGGAGCCGATCGGGCGGACGCCGCGATCGAATCCGGCGACGTATTCGCGGGTGATGGCGCCGATCCGCGACCTCTTCGCGTCGGTGCCGGAGGCGCGGATGCGCGGGTATGAGCCCGGGCGCTTCAGCTTCAACGTCTCGGGCGGGCGCTGCGAGGTCTGCCAGGGGACGGGGACGCGGACGGTGGAGATGCACATGCTCCCGGACGTGTTCGTTGACTGCGACGAGTGCGGCGGCGCGCGCTACAACCGCGAGACGCTGCAGATCAGGTACAAGGGCAAGACGATCGCCGAGGTGCTCGACCTGACGATCACCGAGGCGCTGGAGCTTTTCGCGAACGTGCCGAAGGTGCATCGGATCCTCGAGACGCTCGAGGCGGTGGGACTGGGCTACCTGAAGCTCGGGCAGCCCGCGACGACGCTCTCGGGCGGCGAGGCGCAGCGTCTGAAGCTCGCGCGGGAGCTGGCGCGGCCGGAGGCCGGGCAGACGCTCTACATTCTTGATGAGCCGACGACCGGGCTGCACTTCGCGGACATCGCGCGGCTGCTCGACGTGCTCGACGAGCTTGTCAGCGCCGGGAACACGGTGGTTGTGATCGAGCACAACATAGAGGTCATCAAGTCCGCCGATCACATCATCGACCTCGGACCCGGCGGCGGTGACAGCGGCGGACGGATCGTCGCGACCGGCACACCCGAGCAGGTCGCCGAACACGACGCTTCGGTGACCGGACGCTTTCTGCGTGACGCGCTCGAGCAGATGAGCGCGTCGTCGATGTCCGCCGGGTGAGTCCGGCCGCGGTCGTCCGGGCAAAGGCCCTGAGACGTGACCGGGGCAGGGGTGAGCGGCGTGACTGCTGATGCGGCAGTTGAGAGGGACCAGGCAGCGAGTCGGGAGCACGCTGATCCCGGCTCACTGACGGCCACCGTGCTGGTGCCCAGTTACAACCGCCCCGAGACGCTGCTCAACTGCCTCAACGGCATCATCGCCGGTTCCCGGCTGCCCGAGCAGCTCGTGGTCGTGCTGCGCGAGAGCGATGAGCGCTCACACGAATCGGTGGCCGGGTGGCTCGCGGAAGATGCGCGGCGGGACAGGCTGGTTGACGTCGCGCAGGTGCGTCGGCCGGGCCCGATGGCGGCGGCGGAAGCGGGCCTGAAGCTCGCGACGTCCGACGTGGTCTGCCTGATCGACGACGACTGCGTGCCGACCGAGGAATGGCTTGAGCGCATCCTCACTCATTACGCCGAGCCGGACGTGATCGGCGTCGGCGGACGGGACCGCGTGCACCACGGCGAGCGCATTGCCTGCGAGCCGGCGGAGAGGGTCGGCCGGATCACGTGGTACGCGCGCATCATCGGCAACCATCACCAGCCGGACTTTGATGAGGTTCGTGAGGTCGATCACCTCAAGGGCGCCAACATGTCCTTCCGCCGCGAGATCATCCCCGCGTACGATCTGCGGCTGCGCTCGGGCGTCTTCCACGAGATCGACGTGGCCTTCGGCGCGCTGCAGCATGACGGGCGGCTCCTCTACGACCCGCTGGCGATCGTCGATCACTACCCCGCCCCCCGGCACTTCGGCCACCCACGCGACAGCGACTCGCTGCAGGCGGTCACCGATCTGTCGCATGACTACGCGTACGTGATGCTCAAGCACCTGCCGCCCGCGAGGCGTGTCGCGTTCTGGCTCTTCGCGCTGCTGGTCGGCCAGCACTGGCGCTACGGCGCGCTGCGGATGCTTGCCGCGCTGCCGCGTGAGGGGAGGACGGCGGTGATGCGCTGGCGCGCGGCGTTGCGCGGGCTCGCCGAGGCGCGGGGGACCCTTCACCGCGCGCAGAGAGGAGCCGGCGGAGAGGAATGAGCGAACCGAGCGAGGGACGCCGGCTGAGCGTCGCGCTGGTCATCGAGGACGTCGGAGCCGGTGGCGGCCAGGAGCGCGTGATCGCGGAGCTTGCGCCGCGGCTGGCCCGCCGGCATGACGTACACCTCTTCTGCTTCACCGCCCGGAAGATCGAGCTTGCGGGCATCACCGTGCATCGGATCCGCGACCCGCGGCTGCCGCTGGGCGCTCGCGCCCTTTGGTTCGCGCTGGCGTCGTCGCTTGCGCTGCGCCCCCGCGAGTTCGACGTCGTGCTCTCGCAGGGCGGGAACACGCTCCGGCAGAACGCGATGCTCGCACACACCGGCCACCGCAACCGCCGCCGGACGCGCGAGCAGCTCCAGCGCAGGTTCGGCCTGCGCTCGCCACTGCGGCGGGCGTGGGAGGTGCTCCGAGACCGAGCGTTCTGCTCGCTGGAAGCGCGCGCGGTCCGGCGGTGCAGCGAGCGGATCATGACCGTCTCGCGCAGCATCAAGGATTACTTCGTGCACGAGTTCGACCTCGACCCCGATGGCGTCTTCGTCACGCACAACGGCGTCGATCACTCGGTCTTTCATCCGGGTCTGCGCGCGGAGGCGCGACCGCGCGTGCGCGCGGAACTCGGGCTGTCGGACGACGAGTTCGTCGCGCTCTTCATGGGCGGGCGGTGGTATGAGAAGGCGCTCGTCGAGGTGGTGGAGGCGCTGCCCCTGACCCGCGAGCGCCCGCACCTCGTGGTGGTAGGCGCGGGCGACCGCGAGGCATTCGAGGCGAGGGCGCGGCGGTGGGAGGTCGCCGAGCGCATCACCTTCGTCCCCCACGTGGACCGGCCGCAGGATTACTTCGCGATGGCCGACTGCCTCGTGCACCCCAACCCTGAGGAGCCCTTCGGGCTGGTGGTGTTGGAGGCGGCGGCGTGCGGACTGCCGCTGCTGGCGGCGCGCACCGGGGCCGCGCTCGACCTGATCGAGGACGGCGTGACGGGCTTCTTCGTCCGACCTGAGCCGCAGGAGATCGCCGCGGGCCTCGACGAGCTTGCGGCGCAGCCGGCGCTCGTACGATCGATGAGCGAGGCGGCGCACCTGCGGGCGCTGGGCTTCTCATGGGACCGGCAGGCCGAGGAGATCGAGGCCCTGCTGCTGCGTTTCGCCGGCGAGGGAGGCTCCGCGTCATGAGGCTCGCGGTGATCAGTCACGCCTGCGTGATCGAAGTCAACCAGCGGCTCTTCAAGCAGCTCTGCGCGGCGCATCCGGACGTCGAGCTGCTGATGATCGCGCCTGAGCGCTGGAAGGCGTCCACCGGCATGGTGGTGGAGTACACGGAGGTCGAGGACGCGGGCTTTGCGTCTCGCCCGCTGCCGGTCATCGGCTCGGGACAGATCAGCCTTCATGTCTACCGCGGCCTCGCCAGGGCCCTCCGCGAGTTCCAGCCGGAGATTGTCTACCTCGACGAGGAGCCTTACTCCCTTCCGGCGTGGCAGACACTGCGGATCTGCAGGCGGGAGGGCTGGCCGATCGCCTTCATGACCGCGCAGAACCGCAATAAGCGCTTCTCGTGGCCCTTCTCCCGCGTGGAGCGCGCCATGCTCGCCTACGCCGACCTCGCCGTCCCGCCCGCGCCTGACATCGCGGATGTGCTGCGCGCGAAGAGCTTCGCCGGGAAGATCGCGGTCATCCCGCACTTCGTGGACACCGATCTCTTCGCGACTCTCGATCGTGCGGACCTCAAGCGCGAGCTGGGGCTGACCGGCGCGGTCGTGGGATACCTCGGACGGCTGACGCCGGAGAAGGGCCTCGACGACCTGCGGGTTGCCGCTGAGCTGCTGTGGGAGCGCGGCGCGGAGGTCAGCGTCCTGCTGGTCGGCGGCGGGCCGATGGCCGACGAGCTGCGCGAGTGGAGCCGCGGATATCCGAGGGAGCGCGTTGTGCTGACCGGGCCGGTCCCGCACAGCGCCGCCGGCGACTACCTCAACGTCTTCGACGTGCTCGCCGTGCCGTCACGCACGATGCCCAACTGGGAGGAGCAGTTCGGCCGGGTGCTGATCGAGGCGGCGGCCTGCGAGGTGCCGGTGGCGGGCTCAAGCTCGGGGAATATCCCCGACCTCGTCGAGGAGCTTCGCTCGGGCGTCATCTTCCCCGAGCGCGATCCCACCGGCCTGGCAGATGCGATCGAGCGGCTGCTCGACGACCCGGAGGGCACCGCGCTGATGGCCCGCGAGGCTCGCCGACGGGCTCAGGCGCTCTTCGGCCTCGCCGCGGTCGCAGAGATGCTCTACGAAGCGCTCTCCGCCGTGCCTCGCTGAGAGCGCATCCACGCAACGCCGCGCCGCGCGCTCGCCACCAGCGCGGGGCTCACCAGCAGCAGCACGAACACGCCCGCGGCCGGAAGCACGTACGCGTAGCTGCGCCACGCCCACTGCGCGGTCAACTGCACGCGTGACGGCGCCGAGCCCCCGGCAGCCCGCAGGACCGCCGCGGCACTCAGGCGCAAACGCAGGTCGCGCGCAAGACTCAGCGCCTGCGCGGCATTCGCGTGCGCGGCACCCGCGTCACCCTCCCGGAGGTCGAGGCGGGCCAGCGCAAGGTGGGCCTCAGCCCACCGCTCGTCGGCCTCGGCAGCCCGCTGAAGGTAGGCCCGGGCGGCCTGCGTGTCGCCCGCCGCGAGGAAGCTCTCAGCGGCGAGCACATGAGCGCACGGCGCGTCGTGGTGGTAGACGAGCCGCAGCAGCTCCATCCTGCGTTCATCGGGCGCGGCCTCACGGGTTCGCAGGTCGGTGAGCAGACAGCGCAGATCCGCTCGCTCGGGAGCCGCCTGCGCCGCTTCGGCCATCCACTCCCGCGCTCGCTCGAGGTCGCCATCCGCCTCCGCCAGCAGGGCGGCGTCGCGAAGCTCGTCTGCCAGAGCGAAGCGGGCCTGCGTTCGCGCCGCGGCGGGCGCGCTCTGAGCGCGTAGCCGTCGCACCTCATTCCGCCGAAGCTCGGCCGCCTGGATGCGCAGGCTCATCGCGATCCCCCTCAGCCGCACGTTCGCAGCGGCCTCGCTGAGACCGCTGACGACCGCCGGACCGCGGAATTCAACGCGCCACGCGTACGCGGTCAGAGCGATGAGCCCGCATCCCACAAGCGCGAGTGCCACCAGCCACGGCCGAAGCACCTCGATCACCCCACGCACACGACGACCGTCTCTCTCACGCAGCGTCGCCGTCGCAGCGGTCGCTCACGCGGCGCGCACGCCTGCGATCGACAGAATCTCCGGCAGCATCTCCGCCCCGCCCTGCGCCATGATGTGCAGGCCCTGGCACGATCGCAGGACCGACGCGGCGATCTGCCCGGCTATCTCCGCCCCGACGCGCCTCCGGTCCTCCATCTCCGCCTCGTTGAGCCGCTGAATCACCCACGTCGGCACATTCACACCAGGGATGCGCGCGTTCATGAAACGCGCCATCCGCGGCGACGTCACCGGGATGATCCCCGCGAGCACAGGGATGCCCGCCAGCTCCGCGCGCTCCATGAAGCGCGCGAACGCAGCCGGCTCGAAGACCGCCTGCGTCTGAATGAACTGCGCGCCCGCCTCAACCTTCTTGCGCAGCTTGATAAGCTGCAGGTCAACGTTGTCCGCCTCCGGCGCGACCACCGCGCCCGTGCACAGATGCAGCGGCGCGCTGAGTTCATTGCCCGCAAGGTCGCTCCCCGCCCGCATCTGCTCGGCCACGTGCAGAAGCTGCACCGAGTCGAGCCCGAAGACCGGCTTCGCCCCCGGGTGGTCGCCCAGCACCATGTGATCGCCCGTCACGATCAGCGCGTTCTCCACCCCGAGCGCGTCGGCGGCCAGCAGGTCCGCCTGCAGCGCAATGCGGTTGCGGTCGCGACAGGTGATCTGCCAGACGGGCGTCAGCCCCGCCTCGATCATCAGCCGCGCCACCGCCAGCGGGCTCATCCGCATCGTCGCCCCCTGCCCGTCGGTCACGTTGATCGCGTCAACGTACCGCGCAAGCTCCCGGGCCTCGGCCAGCGCCTCAGACGGGTCGCTGCCCTTCGGCGGCGCCACCTCGGCGGTGATCGCGAGGCCCCGCTCGGCGACGATCTCGGGGAGCCTCATCACTGCTCGTCCTCGCCGATCCCGGCGTTGAAGCTGACCGGCTCCTGGTAGACGCTGAGAATGTCGAGCCGGCCCGCCACCTTGAGCCGCCGGTGGATCAGCTCCCAGACGCACGGACGCCGGGGCAGCGCCTCGCAACGCCCACCCTGCGCCCCGCCACAAGGACCGTTGATCAGGTGCTTGGGGCAGAAGCTGTGCGGGCAGAGCCCCCCCGCCGCCTCGGCGATGCACCGGTCGCAGAAGTTGCATTCATCCACCGAGGCCGCGTTCCCCCCGGTCGCCCCGCCCATCACCACCTGCGTTCCCACGAGCACCGGCAGATCGGTCGCCCGCGTGACCGCCGGCTCGCCCTGCGGGCAGGCCAGCAGCACGATCACATCCGCCGACGCCAGCGCTCCGGAGGCACCCGCAAGTGTCGCCCGCGCCACCCGCGGGTCGCAGGTTCCCTCACCCTCGGCAGGCGCGGACCAGCCCGCCACCTGAACGCCCCGCGCAGCCAGCGCATCCGCCGTCTCCACGCACTCGGCCGCCCCGCCGAAGCGCTCACGCGTGGCGCAGTCACCGCACCCGAGGACGAAGACACGCGCCCCGTCGGGGATCTGCTCGACCAGCCGGCCGAGCGTGATCGGCACCGTCCGCCGCATCTCTGACACTCAGAGCACCCCGCGCCGGTACGCCGCAAGATAGCCCGCGCACCACTCGTCGCGCCCGGCCAGCGCCTCGGCCGCGTAGATGCTGGACATGATCCCACGGTCGAGCGGGTCAACGATCGCGCTGTCGAGCCCGCTGACGATCGCCTGGCAGAGGAAGACGCGGTTGAGCAGCGTCCGCCGCGGCAGCCCGTAGGAGACGTTGCTCACCCCACAGACCGTGTGACAGCCGGCCAGTCTGGCGCTGATCTCGCGGATCGCGTCGGTCGCAACCCGCGCCCCCTCCGGAGCCACGCTCAGCGGCGTCACCACCGGGTCGATGAAGATCGCCTCCGCGGCAAGCCCCGCCTCCGTCAGTGCATCCACGAGGCGCTCCGCCGCCTCGACGCGCCCGCTCACTCCCTGCGGCACGCCGTCGTCGGTCATCACCAGCGCGACCACCTGCACCTCGCGTTCCGCCACGATCGGCAGGAAGCGCTCGAGCCGCTCGCCCTCGAGAGTGACGGAGTTGCAGATCGGCCTCCCGTCGCCCTCGTACGCGTCGAGCCCCGCGGCCATCGCCTCGGGGTTCGCGGTGTCGATGCACACCGGCAGATCGACCGCCTGCGCCACCACGCGCACCAGCCAGTCCATCTGCTCGACCTCCGCCGCCCCCACCATCCCGACGTTGCAGTCGATGTAATCCGCGCCCGCGTCCGCCTGCCGGATGGCAAGCTCCGCGATCGCCTCAGCGTCACGCGAGAGGATCGCCCTCTGCACCGGCTCGCGCGTCCCGTTGATCAGTTCACCGATGATGATCATTCGCCCCGCGTCGCCTCCTCGCGTCCCTTCACCAGCACCGTCAGCATCCGGCACAGCGGCGCCTCAAGGCCCCGCTCCTCTGCCCGCCGGGAGATCTCCCCGTTGATGAAGTCTATCTCCGTCCTGCGGCCGGCGGAGATGTCCTGCAGCATCGAGGACCGGTTCTCCGCCGTCTGCGCGCAGATCCTCTCAACCACCTGCACGATCCCCTCGCGCACGAAGATCCCGCACGAGCGCGCGATGTCCGCGACCTCGACCGTCACCGCATTCATCAGCTCCCGCAGCGCCTCGATCTCCACCAGCCGCCCGTTGCGCAGCCCCGTCAGGGCCGTCAGAGGGTTGATCGCTGCGTTGATCATCGCCTTCGTCCACAGCACCTCGTCCACCGATGCCGCGGGCTCACACTCGATCCCGGCGGTCCGCAGATACTTCGCGGCCTCGCGCGCCCGGCGATGGTTGCCCGTCGGAGAGCCAAACTGCACGAAGCCCCGTCCGGCCTCACGCACATGGCCCTCATCCACCAGCGTCGCGCCCGAGGTGGTCGTCCCGGCGAGCACGCGAGCCTGCGGGACGATCTCCATGACCCGCTCGTAGTTGCCCAGCCCGTTCTGCAGCGTCAGCACCCCACCGTCGTCGCCGATCGCCGGCAGCAGGTGCCGCGTCGCCTCCTCCGTGTCATACGCCTTAACCAGCAGCAGCGCCAGCCGCGTGGGCGCGAAGTCCCCCGCGTTCGCGCCGCAGCGCACCGGCACCACCACCCGCTCGCCGGCCCGCTCGAGGATGATGCCCCGCTCGGTGATCCGCTCGGCGCGCTCAGGGCGATGATCGAGTAACCCGGTCTTCACCCCGGCCTCCGCAAGCATCGCCGCATGCAGGCAGCCCATCGCACCGGGGCCCACCACCAGCACGTCCACGCCTTCACTCACTGTCGTCGCCCTCCGGACCGTGCGGCGCGAAGCCACGCAAACCTGACTCGCTCTCCCAGCGCTGCAACTCGGCGATCTCGCCGAGCGTCCGGCCCGCGTCGATCTCACCCTTCTCACGCTGCTCGCGCTCGTAGACCGATTGCGCGCGGTTCGCGATCGCCACCGCCTGCTCGCCCGGCACCACGATCACGCCGTCGTCATCGGCGATGATCCAGTCCCCCGTCCGGATCGTCACCTCCCCAATCTTCAGCGGCACCCCGATCATGCCCATCCCCTTCGGTTCCCCCGCCGACGGTGTGCGGGTCGAGCAGAACGCCGGGTAGTCAAGCTCCGCGATCTCCCGAGTGTCTCGCATCGCGCCGTGGATCACCACGCCCGCCAGTCCGCGCGAGATGCAGCTCTTCGTCGCCTCCTCACCCCAGACCGCGGGCGTCTCACCACGAACGTCAATCATCAGGACGGCGCCCTCGTCCGCCCGGTCGATCGCCTCCACCGGCTTCGCCCAGTCGCCGGGGTACGTCCACACCGTCAGCGCCGGCCCGACCGCCTTGAGCCCCGGCTTGATCGGGAAGATCCCCGGGACCAGCCCTCGCCGGTGCATCGCGTCGGAGATGTTCGCCGCCGAGCAGCGCGTGAAGATCTCGCGAAGCTGCTCTGCTCCGCCGCGCTTGAAGAGCTCCGTCTCCACCGCCTCGCCCGACTCGATCGCCTCCACGATCCGCCGCGCCGCATCCGTCGCATCCGGCGCCTTGATGATCGCCCCGCCGACGATCACGATGTCCGCGCCCGCCCTGACGGCCTCCGGCGCGGTCTCGGAGTTGATCCCTCCGGCGACTGCAAGCCGAATCTCCACTGCCTCCCGCACCCGCCCGATCACGTCCATCGGCGACGCCCCCACCATCTGCTCGTCGATCGCGGTGTGAATGCCCACGATCGCCGCGCCAAGCTCCTGCGCCCTCCGCGCGCGCTCGGTCGGGTCGGCGCAGCCGATCAGGTCCACCTGCACCAGCGCGTCGTAGTTCTGCCCCGCCTCCACGCACTCGGCGATCGTCTCATCCGACGCCGCGCCCAGCACCGTCACCACGTCCGCCCCGGCCTTCGCGGCGACCTCGACCTCCGTCCGGCCCGCGTCCATGATCTTCAAGTCGGCCACGATCGTCTGCTCGGGAAAGCGCTCGCGCAACGCGCGAACCGCCGCCATCCCCTCGCTCTTGATCAGCGGCGTGCCCGCCTCCACCCACGACGCGCCACCCGCGACAGCCTCCTCGGCCGCCCGCAGCGCCTGGGAGAGGTTGATGAAATCAAGTGCCACCTGCAGAACCGGCCCCTCAGACATTCGGACCGCTCCTCTCAACGACTCACTGCCCGCGTCCTGCGCATTCTCGGCGCACGCCGGCCGCGCGCATCATTCGTAGTGCCTGTCACGTTCCCCCCACGCTCATTCTATCACACGCGCGTGGACTGCTCCACCGCACTTCCCTTTGCCTCCCGCAGACAGGTCCCCTGCCGCGCACGACGAACTCTCACCCGACACCTCGGCACCATCACGCACCGCCGGAGGACATCATGACCTTCCCCCAGCTTGACGAGTGCACACGCATCGCGCGACTTCAGCCGCCCACCGGCTGTGTCCCGATGGTCCTCGACACCGACACGTACAACGAGATCGACGACCAGTTCGCGCTCGCGTACTCCCTGCTGTCCACCGAACACCTCAGCGTGGAGGCCGTCTACGCCGCGCCCTTTCACAACGCCCGCTCTGACGGCCCCGAGGACGGGATGGAGAGAAGCTACGAGGAGATCCTGCGCATCCTCGACCGCATGAAGCGCTCGCCCGATGCCTTCGCGTTCAAGGGCTCCCGCAACTACCTCCCCGCGGCGGACGAGCCGGTCTCAAGCCCCGCCGTCGATGACCTCGTCGAGCGCGCGATGGCAGACCGCGACGGCCCGCTCTACGTCGTCCCCATCGGCGCCATCACCAACATCGCCTCCGCGATCCTCAGCCGCCCGGAGATCATCGAGCGCATCGTCGTCGTCTGGCTCGGCGGCCAGCCCCACGGCTGGAGCACCGCCCGGGAGTTCAACCTCAAGCAGGACCTGCACGCCACCCGCGTGATCCTCGACAGCGGCGTGCCCTTCGTGCACGTCCCCTGCAAGAACGTCGCCGAACATATCACAACCACCCGCGCCGAACTCGACGCGCATATCACCGGGCACAACGCCCTCGGCGACTATCTCTTCGGCATCTTCGACGAGTTCGCCGACGATCACTTCGCCCGAGCGAAGGTCCTCTGGGACCTCGGCCCCGTCGCATGGCTGATCAACGACGCGTGGGTCCCGAGCGTTTTGACGCACGCGCCGCTGCTGACCGACCTCGTCACCTGGTCACACGACCGCTCGCGGCACCTCATGCGTGAGGCGATCGGCTGCAGCCGCAACGCGATCTTCGGCGATCTCTTCCGCAAGATCGCGCAGTTCACCGCCTGAGCGCCGCTCTCAGGCGCTCGTGACGTCGGCCATGTAGACGTTGCATGCCCCGCCGGCGTCCGAGGTGTACAACGCCCACCGATCGTCGGGGCTGAAGATCGGGTGCGGATGGGATATCTGCGTCTTCCACGAGGTGTCGTGGCGGCACAGTCGCGTCACCACGCCCCGCCCGCCCTCATGCCGGATCAACGACATGAACGCGCCTCCCTCGGCGTCATCCGGTGACAGGTGCGCGCGGTCGCCCACCACCAGCGTGTTGTCCGAGTTCGACTGGATGTGCCCGGGCCGCGCTCCCGGCAGCAGGAACTGCCGCAGCCACGTGCCGTCCGCGCGCACGAAGCAGTTGTACCCCTCGACCCGGCCGTCGTGCTCCACGTTCGCCTGGAAGCCGACCTCGCCCTCGCGCGTGAAATACTCGTGGCAGCAGCCCTCACCGAGGAACTGCCGGAAGAGCGGCTTCGCCCGGCGCCCCCGCCCTTCCGAGAGATCGATCGTCCACATGCGCTGCTCGACGTAGGATCCGCCCTCGTGGCAGAAGAGGATCAGGTCCGGATTCGTCGGGTGGATGCACACGTGAGAGATCCAGTTGCGCTCACCCCACGCCGCCTCCGCCGCCCCGCTCGCGGTCTCGATCCGGATGATCACCGAGCCGGGGTGCTGGTAGTAACGCTCGCCCATCGTCGAGTAGATCACCCCGCTCTCCGTGCTGACGGGCAGCCGCTCACAGTACGCGAAGGCCAGGTGCGAGCCGTCGGCGGTACACGTCGGCAGCGCCGGGCGGAATCCCTCCGGCACGCGGTAGACCTCCTCGGCCTCCAGCGTCTGCAGGTCCACCATCATGAGCGCGTCGCCCCTGAACGCGAAGAGCCGCCCCGCCGGATCGAGGCAGGCGCTGGAGAAAGGCGTCTCCGACTCCTCCGTCAACTGCACCAGCTTCGCCTCCTCGATCTCCAGCAGGAAGTACGCCCGCCCGCCGAGCCGATCCGAACTGATAATCAGCCGGTCCGACCCATCGCCGAGGAATGACGTCGAGGTGAAGTAAAGGTGCGCGTTGTCCGAGCCGTCCCCGGTCAGCCTTCGCACCAGCGCTCCGGTCTCCTGATCGGTGTACTCGTCGATCTGCGCCTCGAAGACGTCGCCGACAGCCATCGCAATCAGCCTCTCCCATCGCGTGTGTCGATCAGTTCATCCTCCGTGGCGATCAGCGGCACCCGAACATCCCAGCCCGCCATCGGCACCCTCTCCACGATCTGACAGGAGAAGGCCACCGCCACCACCGCGCCGGTCTCCACGAGGTCGGTGCGCACGTTGAGAATGTAATCAAAGAAGCCGCCGCCGTAGCCCAGCCGCCCTCCGCGCCGGTCGAACGCAAGCCCGGGCACGAGCACGAACTCCGCGTCGTAGAGCGACCGCTCCGGGCAGCGGTCGCGGATCGGCTCGTCGATCCCGCACCACCCGGGCGCAAGGTCCGTCTCCGGGTCGCGCACCACATGCATCCCCAGCGGCTCCTCGAGGCTCTTCACGCGCGGCATGACAAGCTCGGCTCCCGAACGCAACGTCTCGGCGATCAGCGCGTCGGTCAGCACCTCGCTGCCGAGGCTGCGGAAGAGCAGCCGCGAGCGTGCGCGCCGCCACGCCCCCAGCCCCATCACCCGCCTTACGATCGCCTCGCTGTGCCGCCGCCGCTCATCTTCGCTCAGCGCGTCCCGCCGCATCCGGGCGCGCCGCCTCAGCGCCGCCTTCTCTCCCGCCAGCTTCACCGCGCCCCACGTCCACCACGCACGATGGCGTCGGTCATCCGCGCCACCTGCGCCATCTCGGCCACGTCGTGCACGCGGATCACATCCGCCCCGTGGGCGATCGCCACCGCGCAGGTCGCCGCCGTCCCCATCAGCCTGTCCTCCACCGGCGCATCGAGCACCGCCCCGATCGTGGACTTGCGCGACGTACCCACCAACACCCCGCAGCCGAGGCTGCGCAGCTCCCGCAGGCGGCGCAGGATCTCGAGGTTGTGCTCCACTGTCTTGCCGAACCCGAAGCCCGGATCGACCAGCAGCCGCTCCCTGCCGACACCGACCGCCAGCGCCGCCTCGACCCGCTCCGCCAGGAAGTCGTAGACCTCCGTCATCAAGTCCTCGTACACAGGGGCCTCCTGCATGTCGCGCGGCGAGCCCTGCATGTGCATGATGCACGCCGCCGCGCCCGTCTCCGCAATGACCTCCGTCATCCCCGGAGCGCGCAGCCCGTTGACGTCATTGACCATCCCCGCGCCCATCGCGACCGCAAGCTCCGCCACCTCGGCCTTGCCGGTGTCGATGGAGACCACCGCGTCAAACGCATCCACCAGCGCCTCCACCACCGGCAGCACCCGCTCAAGCTCATCATCGAGGTCCACGCCCTCGCTGCCCGGCCGCGTGGACTCGCCGCCAACATCGAGGATCTCGCAGCCCGCTTCGACAAAGCCGCGGGCCCGATCAACCGTCGCGTCGAGGTCCGCGCCCAGCCCGTCCCCGGAGAAGGAGTCCGGCGTCACATTGACGATCCCCATCACCAGCGTCCGCCGCCCCAGCTCCAGCTCCGTCCCGGCGCAGTCAAGCACCCGCGGCTCCGTGTCGGTGCGCGCTCTGACCGCCGCCACCGCCTCCCGCACGGTCTCCTCAAGCCCGTGCGGCTGCAGCGCCGCCCGCTCGAGCAGCCGCTCGTACGTGCGCAGGTCGCCGAGCAGTATCACCGCGCCGGGCTCCTCGTTGAAATCCGCCACCCGCCGATGCACCGCGCAGTCGCCGCCCAGCGCCAGCATCTCCTGCTTGAGCAGCGCCGCAGCGGGCCCTGAGACGTGCTCGAGACGCACCGGATGCACCCGCGCCTTCGCCGCCAGCCAGCCCGCGGCCGTCGGATGCACACCTACCCTGCCCATCTCCGCCAGCAGTTCGGCCCCGCTCTCCAGTTCCAGCACGCGTGCCCGATGCTTCATCTCCGGCAGCTCACCTTCCGCTCAGCGTCCTCGCCGTCCCGGCGGCCTCACGCGGATTATATCCCCGCGCCACGCCCCGCGCAACCGGCGAAGGTGCGGCCGGCCGGCCCGGCGAACACCCGGCCGGCAACGCTGCCGCACCCTGGAGGAGATCGCCGATGGACCTGGTTGAGCTGAGGAGCTTCTGGGAGACCGTGCGACGCGAGTTGGACGGCGTCCCGATCCACGCGCAGGCCGAACTGATCGAGCCTGAGGAGGACCGCCTCGTCCGCACATGGAGGGTGACGCTCAGCGGTCTCGGCGGTGTGCGCTTCCGGGCATTCCTCACGCTCCCCGACCTCAGCCCGAGCACAAGGCCGCTGCCCGCCGTCATGTACACACCCGGCTACGGCGGCAACACCCCGCACACCGCGATGGCGGGGCTGTGTTACGACAAGGGCGTCGCGCTGCTGACCGTCTACCCGCGAGGGCAGGGCGAGAGCGCGGAACACTGGCAGGTGCCCGATGGGCTCACGAAGCTCACGATGGGGCTCGACAATCCGACGGAGCAGTACTACCGCGCAGGGTACGCCGACTGTCTCCGCGGGATCGACTTCCTCTGCTCCCGCGACGATATCGACGCCGGGCGCATCGGCGTCATCGGCCTCAGCCAGGGCGGTGGCCTGACCCTCGCGACCGCCGCGCTCGACCCACGGGTGAAGTGCGCGGTCGCCCACGAGCCCTTCCTGTGCAACTACCCGGTCGCCGTCGAAACCGCAACCACCGGACCCTACCTCGAGCTGGCGAATCACTTCGCCGAACACCCCGACCACCGCGACCGGGCACTGGAGACCCTCGCGTGGTTCGATCCGCTCAACCTCGCGCAGTTCATTGACTGCCCGACCTTCGTCTCCATCGGCCTCGCGGACACGACCTGCCCGCCGGAGACGATCCGGCCGGTCTACGAACGCATCAGGGCATTCAGGGGGATGATCGAGATTCCCGGCGCGGGGCACGGCTGGCACTACTGCTACCGCGACTTCGACGACCTGTGGCTGCGGCGCTATCTCTGAGGCATCACTGCTCGGCGGTCAGGCAGTAGAGGCGTCCATCGTTGGCGCCGATGAATATGCGCCCGCCGCTGACCGCTGGCGAGGAGTAGATCTTCTGCGCGAGGGACTCAACGTCCGCGATCCGCCCCGTCTCCGCGTCCAGCAGGTAGAGCCGGCCGTCGTGACAGCCGAAGCACACGATCATGCCTGCAGGCCCCTCGTCGAAGCCCGTCGGGCTCCCGATCACCACCGGGGAGGAGTCGACCACGCCACCGACCTGCCGCTCCCACGCGCGCGCGCCGTCCGCCAGGTTCGCCGCGCGCGCCACGGTCTTTGAGACGTAGCCCTCCACCGTCACGAAGAACACCCGCCCGCCGCCGATCACCGGCGCGCCGAGCACCGAGTAGGCCTCGTTCTGCGCCCACAGGCGCTCACCGGTCCCGGGCCGGAGCGCCACGAGGTAGTCGAGCTTGGGCGGTCGCAGCGCGCTTGGGCCCATCACGGCGAAGATCGCGACGCCCTCCCCCACCACGGGCGCGACGATCACGCGGCCCCGCCCTTCATGCTCCCACGCCACGACGCCGTCGGCGAGGCGCAGCGCCCGCATCCGCCCGTCGTCGTCACCGTGCAACACGACGTCGCCAGCGACCGCCGGGGCGCCCTGGATCCCGGCCCCGGCCTCCGTCCGCCACAGCAGCGAGCCGTCCTCCAGCGCGAGGCAGTACATCCGGCCGTCCATGCTGCCGAAGATCACGCGGCCATCGACGACTGCCGGTGAGGACAGCACCGCTCCGCGCGTGCGGTAGCGCCATCTCTCCCGCCCGTCGGCGGCATCGAGCGCGTAGAGGAAACCGTCCACCGAGCCGAACACGACGGTCCCGTCCGCGACGGCGGGCGAGGAGACGACCGCGCCCCCGGTCTCGAAGGACCACAGGGCGGAGCCGTCCTCAGCCGAGACCGCGTGCATCAGACCGAGCGAGTTGCCCACGAAGACCGTCCCGCCGGCGACAGCCGGCGAGCTGTCCACGCTTCCGCCCAGCTCCGCCGACCACGCGACCGCCACCGCGGAGAGCTGCTCGTCAGGCGCGAGACCGCTGCGGGCGGCGTCTCCACGGAACATCGGCCAGTCCGCCGACGCCGTCACAGCCGCGAGGGTCAACAGCGCGAGCATGATAGCGAGCCTCTGCGCATCTGCGAGTTGCACGCGGGTCAACATCGGCGCCTCCATCGTGGCGTTCGGATCGCAGGAATCAGCGCCGCCTCGGACCGAGGCGGCGCTGAGTATCTCATCTGCAGTTGGACCCCGGGCGCGTCAGGACGGCGGCGCCGGTGGCGCATCCACGTCGTCGATCATCTGGATCGGCGCGGACAACCGCGTTGTCTCCCCCGCCCGCACGGTGACGGTCAGCGGCACGCCCGGAGGGAGGACGAGGTTCCTGTCGGGATCCGCGGCGACCGCAAGCGTTCGCTGACCGGCCGGGACGCGGTTGAGCGTGAACTGCCCGCTGGCGTTGGTCGTCGCCGTGATGTTCCCGATCGACACCCGGATCCCACCCAGCGCATCGCCCGTCGCGGCGTAGGTGATGGTGCCGGATACTGAGCCGGTTTGCACCCCCGCGTCACCGTCGCCTCCGCCGCCACATCCGGCGAGGATCAACGCCGCGGCCGCCATCAATATCAGCGCCGCCAGTCCGGCACATCGCCTGGTCATCATCATGCCTCTGTCACCTCTCGAACGTTAGGGCTGCCGTGATTGGTGTGACCGTCGCGAGCGCTCTCACGCTCAGCGCGCAATCTGCGCCGGGCGGAGGGCCTGGACGCGCTGCCCGTTCTCAGCGACTGCCTCGATCCTGATCAGGTAGCTGCCGTTGGGTACGATCGTTCCGTCGCCACTGCGCATGTCCCACATCTGCTCCCCGCCGCCGGCCGGGACTGCTCTCGACTGGACCAGCTTGCGGACGCTGCGCCCTGCGATGTTCAGTACCTCGATGCTCACATTCGCGGCGCAACTCACGTCGTAGGTCACCATGAGCCCGCCGCTGCCCGCCTGCACCGATGCGGTCCGGATCGTGAGATTGTCCGCACCCCGAGGCGCGACCTCCAACTCGAAGTGCCGGAGCGCGCCATCCGCGCCCGTCGTGAAGCTATACACCGGCAGCGTCCGCGCATACATCCGCTTGCCGCTGTCGAGGTCGGTCAGGTAGACCGCCATCTCGTTCGGTACGCCGCTCAGATCCGGAAGCGTGATCTCGACCTCGGCGTTCGCGATGTCCGTCTCAACCGCAAACGGCCAGATCATCGACCCGCTGCTCTGCGGCCGGATGTCGTGCGCGAGGCGCAGACCTGAGTCGTCGGTGAAGTAGACGTCAACGCTGCCGGGCATCATCGGCGGGTTCTCGACCCGGTAGCCCGCGCTGGCGTCGCCGCTGCCGACACCCGCGACCGTCGTGACGTCCGCGCGGTCGGCGACCCTCGCGATCACCTGCACCAGCCAGCCACTCTCAGGAACCTCGGCCCGCGCCGCCGCACCTTCGAGCAGCGAGGCGGCGGCAACGTTCGCCGGCGACTGAATGTTCATCGTGCCCGCGGCGCCGGAGGCCTTGAACCACGCGGCCTCCCATGCCTGAATATACGTCCGGGCCGAGTTGAACGCCGGCTGCCGCGAGATCATCCGGTAGCTGCCGATCGCGTTGTCCCAGATGAAGGCGAACGGCCGCACCTGCGTGCCGCTCGATGCAGTGATGTTCGCCAGCGGCAGGGCCGTCTGATACATGTTCCCGATCTGGTTCCAGCCGCTCGCAACGCCGACGCTGAAGCCCGCTGTGGCATCAACCGGGTCACCGGGGACGGTGACATCGGTCACACCCGCGAAGTTCACGAAGAACCCCGCGCCGGGCCGAACCTGCAACTGCGCCGCATCCGGCGACTGCTGCCCGGTGACGTACCCCGCCGGTGTGCGCTGCGCGTCCCAACGTGCCACCGCCGTGGTTCCGAACACATCCACCGCGCGTGCCCGGCCCGTCGGCGGTGTCGCGGGAACCGCCAGCATATGGACCCCGGCTGCGAACCGCTCGCTGAACTCGGCATACGCCGTGAAGTTGTTGCCGGTCGAGTCGGGCGGCACCGTGACCTCGATCATCTCCGGATCGAAGGCCATCCCGGCCTTCGCCGGCGTCACTGCCACGGTCGAGGGCGACACACCGCTGATCGTGTACTGACCGGCTTCGTTCGTGATCGCGCTCGCCGCTCCGGCGCTCACAACCACACCGGAGACGGCCCTTCCGCGGCTGTCGGTGATCGTTCCCGAGATCGAGTAGGTCACCAGCGTCGCGGTGAAGTTTACGCCACCGACCGCGGCACCGTCAACCGTAACCGACCGGCTGGCCGGCGTGTAGGTGAAGTCCTGGCGACCGTCGCCGTCGGCATCCCGCGACGGGGTCACTGTGTAGGAGCCCGAGGGCACCTCGGCGATGGTGTACCTGCCCTCGGCGTCGGTAACCGCAGTGCGGGTGCCATCGCTCACCGTCACTCCCGCCACACCCGCGCCGTCGCGTGTGATCCGGCCCGCGATCGAGTAGGTCCGAAGCTCGCCCGTGAAATTGATGTCGCTGGCGTCCGGGCCGATCGTCACCTCGCGGGAGGCCGGCTCGAAGTCGTGCTCCGC
Source organism: Armatimonadota bacterium (assembly GCA_050942735.1). GTDB lineage: Bacteria > Armatimonadota > Zipacnadia > Zipacnadales > UBA5352 > UBA5352. The sequence continues at coordinate 32,701 of JBMNNW010000011.1, read as the reverse complement.
CAGTGCCGGGGTCACCGTGTAGGTCCCCGCGCTGAGGTTACGCACCCGGTAGGCGCCGTTGCCGTCGGTCCCGACCGTCCGCCCGTTGACTGTGATGTCAACTCCGGCCATCGGGCTGCCGGCGGCGTCGGTGACGGTCCCGCGGATCTCAAAGAGCGGCTCGGTGACCGTCGTGAAGCTCCAGTTCCCGGTGCCGACGTTCCCAACGGTGTCGGCGACCTCGACGTGAACCTGATACTCGGTAAGGTAGTCGAGCGCATCCGCGGGCTGATACGTCACCACGACCTGCGCCTGACCATCGGCCGCCGCCGTCGCAGCGAACGCGATCTGGTCGCTGACATCCTCACCGTTGAAGGTCATCACAACGGTGTCGGCGTCAACGCCCGACTCGGCGTCGCGCAGCCGCACCGAGATCGCTGTGTCCACCGGCACGCCCGTGGCGCCGTTCGCCGGGCTGAACTGGTCGGCGGTCGGCGCGGTGTCGTCCACCGGCGCATCCTCCACCGCGGTGAAGGTCGTCATCGCGTTGCCGTAGATGTCCGAAACATCCACCGCGAAGCTCACCTGTCGGCTGTAACCCCATCCGTCGGGGGCCGTGTAGCTGACACCGACGCGGGTGATGTCCGAGTCGTCCCACACAGCGCCTCCTGTCACATCCACGCCGTCGATCGCGAGCGCGAATGTGCCCATGTCCACGCCGGAGAGATCGGTCAGATCGAAGGAGACCGTGCCCGCCTCCGCGTTGTACTGCCAGTTCTCGAGCTGCGGAGCGAGCGTGTCGACCGGCGTCAGCGACTTCGCCACCACCGCGGGGTTCTCATTCGGGACCTCGTCGGTCGGTGAGACCGCGAAGTAGTAGTCGCTCCCGACGGTCAGCCCCGTCACCTGGTGGGTCTGTGTGCCCGCCGGAACGGTGGCGATGAGCGTCGCGTCCGCGATGTCATCGAAGGCGCTGTTGCTCTGCCACACTCGGTAGCGGACGACGTCAGGCTGGTTGTGCGGCTGGTCATCCTCGTCGTACGCCTGCCAGTTGATGGTCGCCGACATTCCCTCGGGACCGGCCGTGAGGGTCAGTTCGCCGCCGGCGATCGGCCTCGGGGCGATGGTGTCGGTGACCTGAGCGGTGTCGCTGACCGGGCTGCCGCCCGCCGCAACCTCGGCCGGGTCGGCCCACGTCGCGGTGATCTGATTGCCGCTCGGGCCGGAGATCACGTTGAGGACTCCGTCACCGGATGCGCCGGCCGCGCCGAGCATCCCGATCGAGCCGCGGAAGACCGCTGTGTCCGGGCCGGTCTCGGTGAGCGTAACCGGCTCGCTGTCGCCGCCCTCCTCGGTCACGGTGACGACGATCGTGTCCGGAGCACCCGGATCCTGATTCTGATCCGCGTCGGTGACTTCGATGTAGACCGTGTCACCCTCCTCATACGCGCTGGTGTCGTTCCAGGCCGAGTCCGCGAGGCGGATCGTGCCCAGTGTATGCACCACCGGTCCGAGGCGCGTGTTCGGCGCCGCCGGATAGCGTATGTTCGTGCCGTCGATGTAGAAGTAGTGTCGGTGGCCGCCCAGCCCAAGCTCCGGATGGTCGCCCCGGACGCTCACGAGATACCGCACTCCGTTGCGGTAGGAGCTGCTGTCGCCGGGATCGCGTTCCATGGGCAGCGCGAAGCCGTCGGCGCCGATATTCACCATGATCTCGCCGATCGGCGGATCATTGTCGGCGTCGGAGTAGACCACGCTCAGTTCGTACGTCGTGCTCAGGTGGCCCAGCGCCGGGGTGATCTGGCCGTTCGAGAGCACCGGCGGCTGGTTGCTGGTGTCGATCCGGAAGTACTGCACCAGCGACCACGGCGACATCGCGCCGGCCTGGTCCACCGTGCGAACGCGCCAGTACCACGTGGTCAGGTCGGCGAGGTCATTGGGCGGGGTCAACTGCGTCTGCCCCGGAACCGCCGTGCTGTACTGGTAGTTCACGCTCGCGAACGACTCGTCGGTGCTCAGCTCAACGATGTAAGTGAGCGTATCGGCCGTGTCGGTCTGCTGACACGCCGGTGAGGGGTTGTCCGGGTCGCTGCCGGCATTCCAGCGCAGCGGCGGACGCTGCAACTCAGTCTCCTCACCGTTGTTGGGCCGGAAGCCCGACGACGGAGCGCGCGGCGGCTGGTTCTCGCTGTTCACCCAGAACAGGTGCCCTGATGTCCAGTCCGACCTTGCCCCTGCCGTGTCCACCGTCCGGACGCGGTACCAGTACTGCATGTTCTCGGTCAGGTCCGTGGTGACGGTGAGCTCACTCACACCGGCCGCCGTGATCCCCTCGAACACATTCGCGTTCGACCAGTCGTTGTCGTCGTCCACCTGCACCTCATAGCGCAGCTTGTCCGGGGTGTCGGCGGCATCGACATCCGATCCGTCGTTCCAGTTCAGCGTCGGCTGGAGCGAGAAGACCGGCGCGCCGTTGGTCGGGTTGAAGCCCGACGTGGGCGGCTCGGGCTTGGTGTTCTCAACGGTCGTGAAGCTCGGAACGATCGCCGGCGTGAGCTGGTTCGTCCACAGCGAGTCGATCTCGCCGTCGTTGATCTGCACACGCCAGTAGTAGGTCACGCCCCACGAGAGTTGTCCGGCGGGAACGGTGTGCTCCGTCACTCCCGCGCCGAGCAGCGCGCTGGTGTATACGGGGCTGCTGAAGTTGCTGTTCACGGCGATCTGCACGCGATACCTCAGCGTTCCGACCGGGTTGCCGGGGTCGTCATCGGCGCCCTGCGGCCAGTCGAGCGTCGGAGTCTGCGTGGTGATCGGGCCTGTCGGCGTGAACTCGCTCGCGCTCGGGTCATCCCAATACGGCGGATGATTGGTGGTCACGCGGAAGGCCGTGACGGCGGTGTAGGGGTCGCCACCGGCATAGCTCCAGTCGGACTGTGCGCCGTCGTTGTCGATCGTCCTCACGCGATAATAGTAGGTGGTCTTGTCCACAAGCGGGTTGGCCGCCGGGATATCCACGAACGCCTCGCCCACGTTGCTGTTGAGCGTGCGCACCACCGTGGTGAAGTTCTTGTCGGTCGCCACCTGGACGACGTAACGCAGCGTGGCGGCGGTGTCGGTCGCGTTCGGGTCAAGGTTGTCGTCGGCCGTCCAACTGATCCGCGGCGTCGCGTCGTCCACGACCGTCAGGTTCGCCGGGATGTTCTCGGACGGATAGTTCGGCGACGCCGGGTCGAAGCCCGCGGACGGGGCGACCGGCGGGTCGTTGATCGTCGGCCCGTCGTAGTGATCGGGCACGACACCGGAGGCCGGATCCCGGGCGTCGAGCCCGTGGATGTCCGAGGCGCTGAAGTAGTAGATGTGGTGCCCGTCGCCGATCTGGTTCTCGCCCGGATTGAAGGCGTAGGCGGTGGTGATGAACTGCTCGCCGTTGATGTAGCCGCCGTCACTGAGGTCCCCGCCCGCCTCGGTGTCGCGCACCATCTCGAACTCCTGCCAGACAGCGCCGATCTGGCTCGTGTTGAGCACGTGCAGGAGCACTTCCGACGGCGCGTGACCGTCGGCGTCGGTGTAGGTCACCGTGAAGACGTACTCCAGAGGCAGGCCGGTGCCGGGGTCGTTCTCGCCCGCGCTCACCGGCGCAACCGAGCCGTCCGTCAGCGTCGGCGCCGTGTTGACATGCACTACCGGGCCCGCATACTGCTGCGGAGCGGTCGCCGGCAGGCGCGTCATGTCAAGACCATCCGACGCCATGAAGTAGTACCGGTGGTTCTGGCTGATCGAGAGCGAGTTCGTCGAGTAGTAGTAGACCTTCCCGTCCGTCATGTCCGTGTCAAGCGGATCATACGGGATCATCTCATACTCGACGTTGTTGATGTAGACCCGCACGTAGTCGGGCGGGTTGCCCCGAACGCCCGCATAGTCATCGAGGTCGGTGTAGACGACCCAGTAGGTGTACGTGTCCGTGTCCAGACCTGACGGCGGATCAAGCTCCACCCGCGCCTCAAAGGCCGCGCCGGCCACGATCCCGTCACCCTGCGGGTCGCTGCCCGGAACCAGCGTGACGGTGTTGGTCGCCGGATTGTGGCTCTGGACCCGGTAGTTGTTGCCCGCGAAGTAGACCCGCACGACCGGGTTGGTCCCGATCAGGTCCGCCCCGGTGCCCGTGTCGTTGTAGGTGAACACGTTCGTGTCGCTGAACGCGATGACCTCACCCACGCCAACCACGAAGTCCAGTGCCGGCGCCTGGTTCGGCGCGATGTCAGGGCCCTTGGCCGCAGTGGTGATCGTGTTCGGCGCCGTCAGCGGGCCGTAGTACATCGACTCGCCGGTCGGCAGGCCGTACTGCGAGCCATACCAGGCGGTCCCGTCGTAGGCCTGCGCCTTGATCGTGTAGCTGGCGATTGAGGCGCCGTCCGACTCGAGATGCACCGGGGCCGTCGTGCGGTAATCCACGCCGTCCGCGTAGACGTTGTCCCCGGGGTTGACCTTCTGCATGTTGTGCGTCTGCACCACGCTGCCGTTCGAGAGCAACTGCACTCTCAGCACCGACGGCGGGTTGTTCTCAAGGTCCGTGTAGGTCACATACAGGTGGAACGCCGTCGCCGCGGTCCCGTCCGGAGCCGCCGTGTTGTAGCCGTCTGACAGGTAGTACCTGCCGTCCGCTCCCGCAACGCGCGCCTTGAAGATCCGGAACCGATTCCCCGTCATCACGCCGTCGTTCACGGGATTGCCTGTGGACGGGTTCTGCGGCCACGGCCCGGGCTTGAGCGTAATCGTGCCGGCGCTGTTCCCGGCGATCTCGTAGATACTGCCCGTGGCCGCGCCCGTCAGGATCTCAACATACATGTTCGTCAGGGCGTTGTTGGCGTAGAACGCCAGCCCCTCCGGCCGGGTGTAATCGATCGTGTTCGCGCTGCGCCCCGCGACGCGATCCGACACCGGCGACTCGAAGTAGAAGCGGCTCAGGTGCGGCGCCGTGTTCTCGATGATCTCGGGGCCCTCGTAGAAGCCTGCGCTCGGTGCCCGGACCATCTGCCCCTCGACCTTGTAGTCAACCGGCGTCGGAGCGTTGCTGTCCATCAGGTACTGTTGCCAGTTGATCCAGTAGGCCCAGTTGTCCCAGAACTCGTAGTAGTACCGGTGCGTGCCCGCGTCAAGCTCGACGCCGCTGCGCGCGGTGTTGTAGGTGTACTGAACCCCTGCGCGATAGTCGGTGCTGAGGTCCACGGGTATGACCGGATCCATGGTGGCGGTGAACCACACGCGGAATGTGTCGCCCACGCTCAGGCCCGCCGCATTTCGCACGGTGATGGTGTTGCCGGAGTTGCCCGTGATCACCCAGTCGGGGTTGGCGTTGAAGGCCGGTGCGCGTCGCACCTGCATCTCAACCAACTCATTGTCCGCGTAAAGCTGCGAGAGACCGCTGTAGCTGACGTCGTTGCCCGCAATCGCCGTCACGGTGCACGGATTGGAGTCACCGGAGTAGTCGATATGCACCAGGGCCTTGTAGGGCGGATCTCCCCGGTGGTTCGGGTCGAGCGTCCTGCCGTCCTGATCGGCGTAGGTCACCCGGTAGGTGAAGTCCGAGCCGGTAGGCGCGGAGGCCGGGGTGACCGACTGGTTCGAGAGCGTCGGCTTCGTGTTCACACGGAACCAGTAGTAATCGTTCGCGCCCGCCGGCACACCGATCTGACCGGGGTCATTGGGCGGCCGCCAGCCGCTCGGGATGTCGTTGCGGTCCGGCCGGTTCGGGAAGATGTTGACGCCCTTGCCGTCACTGGCCCTGAAGTAATAGCGGTAGTCGCCCGGGCCGCCAAGTTCCTTCGCGCCCCGCTCGAAGTAGTAGACGACGCCCTCCCGGAAGTTCCAGTCCGATGCGTTGGCCTTCTGCATCGAGTAGCCCTGCCAGTCCGTCAGGGCCTGGCCGTTGGCATCGACCTTCTGGACGAACACCTGGATGTACTGCGGCGCGAAGTTCTGCGACTGCCAGTAGTTGATCCGGAAGATGAACGTCGTGTCTTCCGTCCACTTGCCGCCGCGGAACGCCACCGCGCCCGGCTCCGACGGATTCTCCGGGTAGATGTTCACGAAGTTCGGCCAGATCGTGTCCTGGTTCGTGAAGCGTCGGGGGGAGTTCCCGCCCGGGAAGCCCGCGACGATGCCGGAGTCCATCGGACCGTTAAGGGAGCCCCACGGCAGCCCTGCCCCGGTCGGGTTGAACGGGTTCGGCAGCGCGCCGGGCATGTGGGGGCCGAGATCCCCGAGCATGCTGTGCGGGCTGGGACGCCCTCGCTCGGGGTTCTGCGGTACGCCGCCCACGATCCGCAGCGAATCGGCGAGGTTCGATACATTCGGCTGGAAGAACGGGTGCGCGCTCAGGACCGGGTTCACCTGCGGATACTTGTCCATGTCCTGAGAGTCGAATGGGTAGCCGTAGCCGCCCGCCGAGCCGTCCTTCAGCCACTCGTGCACCGGCGCGGTGTAACGGCCGTAGTCCTGGTAGTCCCGTATGATCTGCACTGCCTCGAGCGCGTTGCCCGGCCGGGCCCTCAGTGCGAACGCGCGATACCCGATCTTCGTGGCACCGCCCTGTTCCACCGTGATCTTCGCGACCGGCGGGTGGAAGTCACGCGTCGTGAGGAACTCGTAGGTGTGGCCGCCCGCCCGCATCGCGACGTAGCCGTTGCTCGTCGGCAGACCGCGAATGCCGCTGGCGTACGTGTCCCACGGGTCCTGATACGGGGTGTCGAAGCCAAGTGTGAAGATGTTGTTCAGCAGTTGGAGGAAGTTGGTCGGAAGCAGATCGTAGCGGAAATCGCGCCCGCCCGAGTAGCTCCCTGTCTCAGCCTGCATGTAGTGCGGATTGTTGTAATCTCGATCGATGATGAGGATCGTCTCAGGGTTGTACGAACCCATCGCGCCATCCCCGATCCGGTCGAGGTGCAGATCACCCTCTCGATCGTACAGCCACTGCGTCTGCTGGGTGTCGAGGCGCGTCGTCTTCTGATTGTGCTGGTGCGACGCCAGCAGGTGGAAGATGCCCACGTATGTGTCGAAGCTGACGTAGCGGCCCCCCTCGTTTCCGTGGTGGTCGCTGCGCCATATACACGGCAGGGCGGGCCAGTTGTAGAGACCGCTGAAGTACCTGGTCCGGAAGGTGAACCGGTCGCTGCCCGCACCGTCGTCCTGGTTGTGGGTGCTGCCGGAGGCTGAGCGTGTGACCGTCAGCGGATCGACGCCGGTGCCCACGCCGGAGTACCACGCCTGCATCTCGCCGGAGGTCCAGAGCTGATCGACACCGGACTGATTGTGGATACCCGCGCGAGGAACCGCGAGTGGCGTGGTGATCTGCGTGGCGATCGGGCTGTAGACGGTCTGGGTTGAGCCGTACGCGTGATCGGTGGTGCTGTAGGTCTGGTAGGTCATCCGGAACCGGAAGCGAGCGCCGTTCTGGTTGGTCACACCCATCCGCCCAACGAGCAACTCCCACTCGTAGTGGGAGAACGGGCCGATGGTCAGCGTATGGTTCCGGGCGGTTGAGGTGCTGTTGTCCTCGAGGTGGACCCCGAACGCAGTGCGGCTGCCGGTAAGGGCTCCGGGCATCGAGGTCGTGTCACGACCGGCATTGAAGAAGTTCTTGAGGCCGGGAGCGTCCCTCAGGGCCCCCTGGTAGGTCAGGCCGCCGTCAACCACGACGCTGTTGTTCCACGATTGAATCGTGGTGCCGTCGTAGTTCTCGAGGTACAGCCCGGTAACACGTTCCGTATGGTGGGTGCCGTAGGTCCCGTCGCTTATGTTCGTGATGTTCCAGGTGATGTGCACCCGAAACCAGCGCTGGGAGTTCGCAGTGGCCTCGCGCGGGAAGATGCCGTCGCCGCCGTAGCCGAGAGTCACACCCGCGGCTGAGGCCGTGCCGACCGCAAGTCCGGTAAGCAGGATCGACGCCACGATCACCGATACGAAGGATCGCTGCAGAGCAGTGTGTGTGGTCATCATGATACCCTCCCGGCCGGTCGGCATCGGGCCCGCTCGGCCTGCGTGCGATTGTACGTCCCCTGGCGGCCCCCCCGGGGGTCGCCGTACTGTCACACAACGGAGCACGCGGTTGCTGCCGCACTCCCACATCACGATGGGGCCATTATGGCTCCGACGGGCGGCGCTGCATCGCGAGGATCATCGCGCAGTTCGCAGCGCGCTCGACCGGGCCGGGTTTTTTGGGTGGGAGGAGGCCCGGGAGGCCTCCTCCCCCTTCACTGCTCGCCGATCGTCCGTCAGCGCTGGAGTTGCACCGGGACCAGCGCCTGCACCTGCTGACCATCGTCCGCCCGTGCGCTCACGCGCACCAGGTAGCGACCGCTCGGCACAAGCGTCCCGCCCGCGCCGCGGCCGTTCCAGCCGCAGGTCGATATGCCGGCCGGAGCCGCCTCGCCGGTCGCGAGTGTGGCAATCTTCCGGCCCGCGATATTCAGGACCTCCACCTGCACCTGTGCGTCGGCCGAGAGCGTGTAGCTGACGGTGATCCCGCCGCCCGCGGCCTGTGCGGAGGCTGAGGTGATCATCAGGCCGACTTCGGAGCGATCGGCGACCTCGAGGCTGAAGCGCCGCGCGCCCTCGCCGGACTGGTAGCTGTAGGTTGTCAGGGTGCGGGCATACATCCGCTTGCCCGCGGTCTCGTCGATGAGGTAGACCGACTTGTCCGCCGGGACCTCGGAGAGGTCCGGCATCTGGACCTGGACTTCGACGTCGGCCATGTCGGTTGCGACCTCGAACTGCCAGGTCTGCACCGGCCTGTTCTCGCGCACATCCACCGCGAGCCGCCGGCCGCCGTCGCCGAGGAAGTACAGGTCTACGTAGGGTCCGACCGCCGGCGGGTTGTCCATCTGGTAGGCCGCCGGGTTGCCGGCCGCCTGCGGCAGCACGCCCGCGTAGTTGCATGCGTCGAGCGCGCCCGCGGCGCGGGCCACGATCGGGATGATCCACGCGTCCGCCGCGGGCTTGCGCGCGGCCGCCTCAGCAACCTCCGCCGAGGCCGGGTTGGAGCCCGGCGCGTTGATCGTCACCTGCGTGGTCGCGGCGGTGCGCAGCCAGAAGCCCGCCTTCTTCGGCACCGTCGTGACGGCGCCGAGGCCCGGGGCGGTCGTTACGAGCCGGTAGGTCCCCGCCCCGGCGTCGTAGATGAAGCCGTAGATCGACACGGGGCTGTCCTGGCCGATGCCCATGCGCTCCCACGGCAGGTCCCTGTCGTAGGGGTTGCCGAGCATGTTCCAGGTCCGCCGAACGGTCAGCGACAGGTCCTGCGTGCTCGGGAAGAGCGTCCCCGGGACGCCGAGCTGCGCCTGCTGCGCCGAGCGCGTCCAGAAGCCCGCGCCGGGCTTGACCTCCAGCAGCGGGTTGGTGGATGGGGCGGTGATGTACGCGCCCGTCTGCGGATCCCACCGCGCGACCTGCACGTTCTCACCGAATACGGCGGCGGCTGTGGCGTCCATCGGCTGGACCGGCACTGAGACGAAGTTCAGTCCGGCGGGCAGCGTCATGGCGTAGCGCGCCGCGGCCGAGAAGTCAATGTTCGCGAGGTCGCTCGCGACATCCACATCGCGCTGCGTCGGGTCGAACGCGTAGTCGGCGTCAACGGGCCGGATCGTGTAGCTGCCCGGCGCGAGGCCCGCGATGCTGTAGGCGCCGTTGGCGTTCGTGGTGGCTGTGGCCACGGTCGCGCCGTCCTGGCGCGCCTGCACCAGGATACCCGCGAGCCGGTCGCCCGCGAGGGTTCGGACCGTGCCCGCAACCGTGTAGGTGTCCTCGGAGGCGACGAACTGGTTGCCCGTCGAGTCGCCGGCCTCGGTGCTCACCGTGACCTCGATTGACGCCGGTGCAAACGACCAGCCATCGAGCTGCGCGATGACGTCATACGTGCCGGCGGGGACACCGGTGAACTGCCACAGGCCGTCCGCCCCGGTCACGTCGATGTGCATGCCGTCGGTCACGCTCACGCCGGCGAGCGGGTCGCCGTCCTCGGTAACGACCGAGCCGGAGATCTCGAAGCCCGCCTGGCTGGTGAAGTCCACCGCCACGGCGTCGGGCGGCACGGTGACGGACCGCTCATGCGGCTGGAACGACCGGCCCTGCTTGCTCGGAACCACGCTGTACGTCCCGGCCGAGAGGCCCTCGATGCGGTACTCGCCATCTGCGTCGGTCATGGCGAACAGGCCGCCCGCCTCGACGCGGACGTTGGCCTCGGGATTGCCCGCCGAGTCGGCGATGAAGCCCGCGATGAAGTGGACCGGCGGGCCGGTCGCGGTGAAGTCGTAGCTGACCACGTCGGACTCGTTGCCGGCGTTGTCAGACACCTGCAGCCTGACGGCGACCTTCTGGAGGAAGTCGAAGTCCTCCGGTGGGTCGTAGACGACCCGCAGCCGCGTCGCCGGGCCGCTTATGGTGGTCTCTGGAGCGTCCGCGACGTCCACGCCGTCCACCTCGAACACCAGCGTCGTGCGATCGACGCCCGAGCCGGTGTCGGTGATCGTGAACGCGATGGTGCTGTCGAGCGGCACACCGTCGGCGCCCTGCGCGGGATCGAACTCGCTGAAGGTCGGCGGCACGTTGTCGGTGGCCTGCACCGGCCCGGCAATGTTCGAGTTCGGCCCCTCCTGCACGCCGTCCCACGCACGCATCATGTAGAAGACGGGCGTGCTCAGCGGCGCGGTGAGGTCATTGTACTGGGTCTCCCCGGCCGGGACTGTCGCGATGGCATCGATCGGCGAGACATCAAGGAAGTCCGCGGGATCGGTGGAGCGGTAGACGTTATAGTGGACGACGTCCTCCTCGCCACCGACCGCCGGGTCATCCGCGGAGAGGTCCCACGTCAGAAGGACACTGCCGTCCGCCAGGACTTCGGCGGCCAGGTTCTCCGGCGCGGCGGGCGGCTCATTGGGCACCGGCGTGGAGACGACGTCCGATGACAGCGGGAAGTTCTCGTCAGACACCACGTCGTGATACGCCGGGTCGTCCGAGTACTGGGACAGACCGATGTAGCTGGTGTCCGCGAGGGTGTACTGCAGCGTCAGCGGCGGCTCCACCAGCGGCATGTTCTGCGAGATTGAAGCGGTGAGCAGCAGTGATGTCGCGACGCCCTCGACGACCTCGATCGGGTCGCTCCCGAGGTCGAAGACCGCGCGCTGCGTCCCCGCCACGCTCGCGAAGGTCGTCTCCTCGAGCAGCATATCGGCCGGGCCGACCTCGCCATCGGCATTGGTGTCGAGGTAGAGCTTTGCGGAGGTGATGTGCGCGACACCGTTCATCGTTCCGGTCTGATCGACCATGACGCGGTTGACGATGACGCTGTCCTGATCGACCGTCATGTTGAGCGAGAGGATCGGCACGTCGGTGTCGCCCGGCTCGATGGCCATGCCCTCGATGAACCCCGGCTCAGACCCGGGCACGGTGTCGACGGGCGCCCGGCTGATCGCGGTGATGGTGAGGGTGTCCGGGTCCTCAAGGACGCGGGCCACCGGCGAGATCAGCGGGAAGCGGTGCTGCGCGAGACCCGCGCTGTCCGCCGTCATCTGTGTGCGCCGCCGCTCCTGGACCGCGCCGGGGACCTTGGGCCGAACGTAGTCGTGCGCCTGGATGCCGGCGCCGATCGAGTTGCCCCGGGCGGGGTTGGCGGTCGGGCTGATGTCGTAGGTGACAAAGATGTCGCGCTGCTCGTGCAGCGGGACGCGATAGTTGAGGTTGGTGAAGAATGCGGTCCCGTTCTGCAGGTCTGCGGTGGCGATCCGCGTGTCTATCTCCGGGTCGAAGACGCCGTTGCCGTTGGTGTCATCGAACAGCGACACGCGCTCGATGTCGGCGTCGCGCTGCGACGAGCCGCTCTCGTCGATCCGGAGCGAGGCGATCTCAACGTCGCCCATCGAGAAGTTGGGCAGGTCGCCGTCGTTATTGAAGTTCAGGTGCTTGATCAGGAAGTCCTCTGTCCCCTGCTGGACCTCAACCGGCCGATCCGGGATCGGGACCGAGGTGACGATGACCTCGCGCGGGACCACGTGCAGGTCCGCCCGCATCATCGAGCCGGGGTCAGATATGTTGACCACGCGGGTGAAGCTGTCGGTCTCGGTCCCGTTGACGAGCTGACCTACCGCGGGTTCGGGCGGATCGAAGAGCGCGGGGCTCACCTGGTTGGGCTGCAGCGTGCCGGCCTTGAACCCGTGGCTGTGGCTGCCGGGGTTGGTGTACTGCGTCCAGTTGCGCACATCGTGGGAGCCGGGGAACGGGTCGCCCTCAAGGTCGCCGACGACGCCCTCGCGATTCCTCTCAAGCTCGTAGAGGCCGTCGGCCTGCTCCACGATCACCATCGGGTGCGTCTCGTTGGTCTGCGGGAAGCGCAGGTCCACGTGGTAGATGTACATCCCCTGCGGCGACGGGTCGCCGAAGTACTCCGCGCCCCTCCGGTTGCGGTTCTCAACCAGGAAGAACTCTTCCCACTGATCCGGCGGCACGCCCGTGGCTATGTAGTGCGGGCGGCCCGGCAGCTTGTAGACGACCGGATCCTGCAGCATCCCCTCGATAGCGGGAAGCTCGGCCCGGACGATGTCGGTCGTGACCGCGACCGGTGTGACCCAGCCGGAGAGCGTCTTGAGGAACGCGTCCACCCGGACGCCACCGGCGCGGGCCATCAGCGAGTACGGGCCCATCATGTTCGTGACGTCCAGCGGCGGCTGGTGCCCCGCCATGTTGGCGTACCAGTCCCAGTCATACAGGTCCGGCCAGCCCATCAGCGCGTGCCCAAGCTCGTGGGCCGTCAGCACCAGGCCCGCGTCGGAGGGCAGGACCACCGCGGAGTTGGGGATGAACACGTGCCCGCCCGACCACGGCCCGGAGGTCCCGGGCTGATCGGGGCCGCCCGCGCTGTCCGACGGGTAGAGATGGATCGTTCGGTCATAGCTGGCGGGTGAGACACCCTCCTCGACCATCAGCGTGTTGAGGTGGTTCAGCCACGTCTGGTAGTTGTGGCTGCCGCCCGTGAAGTAGCCGAAGTTCGGGTTGTTGTGATCGACCGTGTCGTGATCGTAGGGGAAGGGCCTGCGGCGGCGGTCGCGGCTGTCCTCGACCGTGCCGCAGATGTCATCGATGACTCCCGCGGTGTTGCGCACGTGGGCGAGCTGGTAGGGCCGCGAGCCCATCTCACCGTTGATGGCATTATGGTCGTGCGTGTAGTAGCACATCGACAGCAGCCGGTTGCCCGTGCTGGAGCCGAGGATGTCGGCGGTGGTAAATGTCGTCCGCGACTGATCCCGGCTCAGCGAGAAGCCCCGGTCGGGCTGGAACTGGATCCACTGGGCTCCGATGCGGACCCGAAGGACGTCATCCGAGTCGAACCCCTCAACCTCGTAGATGCGACGGCGGCTGTCGTAGGGATCGACACGGACGGCGTCGATGTCGAGCTGATCCCACGTGCCATCGTCCTGGAGCACATCGACGCGGGCGATGCTCACGCCACTGCTGTAGCCGAGTGTGCCGACGATGTCCTCTCCGCTGTCGGCGCTGAGGCCGCGCAGGTTCGGCACGCCGGGGTAGGGCGGTGTGTCGGGCTGCGGAACGCGCTCGATGATCGGCGTTCCGGGCTGGATCGCGTAGTCAAAGCCCGCCTGCCCGTACGGCACCCGATCGAGCATATGCTTGCTCTCCAGCGGCCCCCTCACATCCGAGCGGTTGCCCTGGATGCGGAGGTTCCCGTTGGAGTTCGCCCAGTAGTAGTTGGTGACGCTGACGGGGTTGTCCTGGTTGAACAGGAAGTCATACCAGCGCTCGCGCAGGTCGATGGACGTGCCCTTGCGGCCCTCGACGGTGTACTCGATGCGCGGGTGGGTCTCGCCGGTGTTGCTCCACGAGGGGCTCTGCGGCCCGGCCGGCTGGTAATCGCTGGTCGAGAGCGGCCCGCCCGGTGTGTAGAGGTTCTGCGTGAGCGGCTGGCTGTGCATCGGGTGTTCGCGCTCACCGGGGCGATTCCGCGACCGTGGCTCGTCGTAGAGACTGCGGGTGGGCGAGCGGTCATCCCACCGCGGGAAGTTGTTGAGGACGACGAGGATCCGAACGTTACGCGCCTGCTGCGTCCGCATCACGCCCTCATCGCCGGGCAGGCGGTAGTTGAGCAGGTTCGCGCGCTGCTGCTCGGTGATCTCCTGCACAAACCAGCCGCGATCCACCGCGGCCGCTATGGTGTCGAGCAGCTTCTGGCGCTCGGCGGGAGAGGCGCTGTTGAGCGCATCCGAGAGCGTCTGGCCGAACAACTGCGGCTTCGCCTGCCGCAGAACGCCGCTTCCCTCGTAGGTCACAGCACAGTCCGGGTCGGCGGCCTGTCCGTCAACCGTGACGAAGTCCAGGACGGCGCCGTCCGGCAACTCGAGCGTGTTAATCACGCGGTCGCCGTGCATGACCTCATACTGCCGCATCACCGAGCGGGCGGCGTCCTCGGAGAGGTCGAACTTCTCCTTGACGAACTGCAGCGCAAGGTCGCGGTAATCACCGATCTCAATCGTCACCGCTGCATCGGCCCCGGGGGCGATTGCGCTCATCAGGAGAATGGCGGAGATGATGCAGAGGATGGGTCGGGTCGCCATGGGTGTACGCATGTTCATTGGCCACCTCTCGCTGCGTTGTTGCTGCTGACTGCCCCGCAACCAGAATCAACTGCCGATCGTGTCTCGCGCAGGCCTGCGCGAGTAATCGCTCTGGTCACCGGACGCTCCCGGTCCTGTGGCAGTGGCATTTCTCACGCCATTCTACGTAAACAGTCAATGCCTGTCAACCGAAGACGATTTCGCGCCGCCTCACCGTCTGAACCGGCCGCAGCCCCCATCCCGCCGTGCGAGCGTATCATCCGCCGAGATCCACGCCCTCCAGCCCGAGCAAACGCCGCTTGACCCCCACGCCCGAGCCAAAGCCCGTCAGACTCCCGTCCGCGCCGATCACGCGATGGCACGGGACGATCACCGGGACCGGATTCCGACCCAGCGCCTGCCCCACCGCCCGCGCCGCTCCGGGCGAACCGACCGCCGCGGCCAACTCACCGTAGCCGCGCGTCTCGCCCCACGGAATCTCCGCGCAGGCCGTCAGAACGCGAGCGCCAAACGCCGTGACGCCTTCGGGCTCGAGCGGCAGGTCGAAGATCACCGGCTCGCCCTCGAAGTACGCCACGAGCAACTCCGCGGTGGTGATGAGCAGCGGGTCTGCGGGGGCCTCCGCGATCGATTCCCCCGCGAAGGCGCCAGCGACCGACAGTTCCGCGGAGCTGCGATCCCCCGACGGCAGCGAACTCCTGCTGATCCCGTGCAACCCGCGCCGCAGTCCGCACCATCCCCACGCCGTCCGCACCACACACCAGCATGCCCCGCTGCGTTGTCGTGCTGGTGATGCCATATTACCCATCATGGTGGGCAGAACCCTCCCGGATGGCGTTTAAGTTTTGGTGACGGCGCCGGGCGTACGCACAAAGGGCCCCGGCGATTTCGCCAGGGCCCCTGTGATGGCCTTCTTTCGCCTCGAGATTTCCGCCCACCGCGCGTCAGCGCAGCTCGACATCGACCACCCGGGTGATCGCCTCGCCGTCAACCACGCGCATCAGGTGCAACACCAGGAAGCCCTCTTCGGCCTCCATCGCCGCCTCCATCTGCTCGCGGTACTGCTGCACGGTCGTGACGGAGTTGCCGTTGACCCGGTCGATCACATCACCGGGAAGCACTCTCCCGGCGGCCGGGCTGCCGGGCTGAAGCGCGCGGACCACCACGCCCTCTTCGCGCTCGATCCCGGTGATCTCACCCCGACCGGCCTCGACCCCGATCTGCTGGCCGATCTCCGGCGTCAGCTCGCCCATCGGCATCACGGAAATGCCCAGCGGCCAATCCTCCTCCGCCGCCTCCTCCGGCGCCCGCTCCTCCGGAAGCCCCGTGTACTGCGCCGGCATCGTGCCGAGGGTCACGGGGATCGTCCGCTCCTGCTTGTTACGCATGACCGTCAGCTCGATGGTCGAGCCCGGATCGCTCTGCGCCACGATCTGCTGCAGATCCCACGTCTCCCTCACAGGTCTGCCCTCGGCCGCGATCACGATGTCATCGATCTGCAGGTCGCTGTTGGCGGCAGGGGCGTCCTCGTCGATCCCCGCGATCCGCACACCGTAGTCCACGCCGTAGAACCGCCGCAGGTTCTCGTTGAGGTCCTTGATCCGCACGCCCAGCCAGCCGCGGGCGATCGTCTCACCCTGGATGAGCCGCGGGATGATCCGCTCGGCGGTGGAGGCGGGGATCGCGAAGCCGATCCCGATGTTGCCGACCCGCCCCGGAGCCGCGTACGCGACGTTAATCCCCACGACCTCACCGCGCATGTTCACCAGCGGGCCGCCCGAGTTGCCGGGGTTGATCGACGCGTCCGTCTGGATGATGTCGCCAAGCCGCAGGTAGGGCATGCTCGGATCGGGCTCGATGATCCGGCCCTTCGCCGACACCACGCCCACCGTCACCGTCTGCTCAAGCTGCAGCGGAGAGCCCACCGCCATCACCCACGACGCCACCTTCAGAGCCTCCGAATCGCCCAGTGCCAGGAAGGGCAGGTCGCGGCCCACATCAACCTTCACCACCGCAAGGTCGCTGCGCGGGTCACGCCCCACGACCGTCGCCTCGACCGTCTGCGTGTCCCGGTCGCGGTCATGCAGCACCACGCTCACCCTCGTCGCGTCGGCGATCACATGGGCGTTCGTCACAATGTAGCCGTCGGCTGAGTAGATCCAGCCCGAGCCGACGCCCTGGCGGCGCGGGATCGGCATCTGTTGCATCCCGCCCTCGCCCTCCTCGCCGGGGTCGCCGAAGAACGGGAACTGGCGGAAGAACTCGCGGAACTGCTCAGGGATGCCCTGCATATCCGGCACCTGCCCGCCGCGCGTGCCCGCCTCGGCCTCCACGTTGATGCGCACCACCGCGGGCAGTACCTTCTCGGCCACCGCCGTGAACTCACTCTCAAGCTGCGTCGCCGACGGCCCGTCCTGTGCCTCCGCCGTCGTGGTCGTCTGGGCGGGCATGTTGCAGGCAACCGTGCCGATGACAAGCCCGATCAGGACGCTGACCAGGATTATTATCATGTGTGCATGTCTGTGTCCCGTGTCCTCTCTGCTCATGGAAGCCACCACGCTCTCCTTTCGTTTGTATAGCGCCCCCGTCCCTCCCTGGTCGGACGCGCTCACCGCGTATGCTGACGGATGCGCCGGGAGGCCCGGCGCATCCGATGCTCGTAACCGCCGGGCTCACATCATCGAGTCGAGCTGCTTCTTCAGCACATCCTCCGACTGCACGCCCACCATCTGGTCGGCAACCTCGCCGCCCTTGAAGAACAACAGCGCCGGGATGCTGCGGATGCCGTACTTGCTGGCAAGATCGGGGCTGTCGTCCACGTTCACCTTCGCAACTACGGCCGTGCCCTCGTACTCGCCGGCAAGCTTGTCGATCGTCGGGCCCATCATCTGACACGGCCCGCACCACGGCGCCCAGAAATCAACCAGCGCGGGTTTGTCGGACTGCAGCACTTCGCTGTCGAATGTGTCCTGATCAACATGCAGCGCCTCGGCCATTGTCGTCATCTCCTTGCGCGTATGCGCGTGCTCCGCGCTCTGCATTGTCTGCGCGTCTGTGCGAAGCCTCTTCCAGATGCAGAATGTCACGACCGCGAGCATCAGTCCGCCGACGTTCGCCACGAAATCAAGCAGCTCCGCGCCCCGGCCGGGGATCCAGGTCTGATTCAGCTCCTGCAACGCCCCGAAGAGCGCGCCGGCGCCGAGAGTCCCCACCGCCGCCCGAGCCACAGTGCACCCCGACCGACCGATGAAGGCGCGCATCAGCAGCAGACCCAGCACGCCGTAGACCGCGAAATGCGACATCTTGTCAATGCCCGAGACCTGCGGCATCGCCACCGGAACCCGCGGCATCGACGTCATCACCAGGATAAGCGCCGCCCACGCGATCGGCGGAAGCCACCAGCGAGCGAACTGCCGTCCGGTCACTGTCCCCGCTCCGGCGCGCTCATCCGCGTCAACTCCCGCGATCCGCCGGGCGGGCACACCGTGTTCGCGACCGCCTTACATCTGCCCATTCGGGCATCACTGCGCATGTTCCTGCACCGATCGCGCGGAGCCGCCGCCGAACGCCCGGACCTCATCTGCACCTCAACCCGTGGCATCCTGCACCATCGCGATGAACTCGTCCTCGCTGAGCACCTCGACGCCCAGTTCGCGCGCCTTCTCCAGCTTCGATCCCGCACCCGGCCCGGCCACCACGTAGTCGGTGTTGCCGCTGACCGAAGACGTCGCGCGCGCGCCGAGCTTCTCCGCCGTCTCCTCTGCTTCAGACCGTGTAAGCCGCTCGAGTGTTCCCGTGAATACAAACGTGAGCCCGGCCAGCGCAGTTCCCGAACCTTCCGTCGGCTCCCGGCGCGTGGTGTCGATCCCCAGCGCTCCCAGCCGCTCGGGCAGGTCGGCGTTCTCGGGCCGCGCGAAGTAATCCACGATGCTCTCGGCGATCTTCGGGCCGATGTCGGGCACCGCCTCAAGCTCCTCCCGCGAGGCGTCGGCGATCTCCCGCAGCGACGCGTAGTGCTCGGAAAGCCGCGCCGCCGCCGTCCGCCCCACGTGCAGGATCCCCAGCGCGTGAATCAGCCGCTCGAGCCCGCGGGCCGTGCTCGCCTCGATCGCGGCGATCAGGTTCTGCGCCGACTTCTCCCCCATCCGATCGAGCTGCGCGACCTGCTCGGCGGTCAGCGTGTAAAGGTCCTCGGGGCGATCGACCAGCTCCCGGTCGAGCAGTTGCGTCGCCACCGCCTCGCCCAGCCCGTCGATCTCCATCGCCTGCCGCCCGCCCCAGTGCGTCAGCAGCGACAGCCGCCGGGCCGGGCAGTTCAGGTTCGGGCAGCGCCGCGCCGACTCGCCCTCCGCCCGCTCCACCGCCGTGCCGCAGACCGGGCACTCGCCCGGCATCTCGAAAGGCTCCTCATCGCCGCTGCGCTTCTCCGGCAGCGACTTCACGACCTCGGGGATCACGTCTCCGGCCTTGCGGATGATCACATGATCGCCCACGCGGATATCCTTGCGCGCGACCTCGTCCTCGTTGTGCAGCACCGCGCGGCTGACCGTCGAGCCGTCCACGAAAACCGGCTCCATCACCGCCACCGGCGTGAGCTGGCCGGTCCGCGCGACCGTCACCTCGATCTCACGCACCACCGTCTCGGCCTCCACCGCGGGGAACTTGAACGCCGTCGCCCAGCGCGGCCCGTGAGAGGTCGCTCCCGCCTGCCGCTGCAGCGCGATCGAGTCCGCCTTCACGACCACCCCATCGACCTCATAGTCGAGTTCACCGCGGCGCTCGATCCACCCCACGCAGTACTCCCGCGCCTCTTCGATCGAGCCGACGGCCTGCACGTTCGGGTTCAGCCGGCAGCCCAACTCCCGGAGCAGCTCCAGCTCCTCGGAGTGCGTCTCGAAGCTCGCCCCCTCGACGCGGCCCGTCCCGTAGCAGAAGATGTCGAGCTTCCGGGAGGCCGTGATACCCGGGTCGAGCTGCCGCACGGAGCCCGCGGCGCAGTTGCGGGGGTTGGCGAAGAGCGGCTCGCCCGCCTCCGCGCGCTCGGCGTTGATCCGCTCGAACTCGGAGATCGGCAGGTAGACCTCGCCACGCACCTCGATCACCGGTGGCGGCTCCGCCCGCAGCCGCAGTGGGATCGAGCGGACGGTGCGCAGATTCGCGGTGATATCCTCACCGCGACGCCCGTCCCCCCGCGTCGCCCCCTGCACCAGCACCCCATCCTCGTAGCGCAGACTCACCGCGAGCCCGTCGATCTTCAGCTCGCAGACGTAGCGTACGTCCTCGGCCTCATCCAGCCCGAGGTGGCGCTTGAGACGGCCGTCGAACTCGATCAGCTCGGCCTCATCGAAGGACTTGTCGAGGGAGAGCATCGGGACGTCATGCTCGACTGTGGCGAACTGCTCGGAGGGTTCGGCGCCCACCCGCCGTGTCGGCGAGTCAGGCTGCCGAAGCTCGGGGAACTGCTCCTCGAGCCGCTCAAGCTCCACGAGCATCGCGTCAAACTGCTGGTCGGAGATCTCCGGGTCGTCCAGGACGTAGTAGCGGTAGTTGTGGTAGTTCAGCTCCCCGGTGAGCTTCTCGATCCTCTCACGCGCCTGCTCTCGATCCATCTGTGCTCCTCACCGCCGCGCTCTGGAGTCTGTCCGCCCGGGCGGCGCGGCGGCGACGGGAGGAGTGCGCGAACACCCCTGCCCGTCGGCCGTGCGCCTACCAGTCAGCTCGCCGCATCGCCGCCCGCGGTCGTACGCTGCCTGCGACCGACGACCGCTGACGTGCGCTCTCAGAGCGGCAGCTCCACCACGCGGTTCGAGGCCGCGGAGATCCCCGCCGCCTGTGCGATCTCGGTGTTGCGCAGGCCCTCGCTGCCGGGGATCGTCACCTCGGCGTCGTCGAGGATCGCCTCGACGAACTCGCGAATCTCCCGCTGTACACCCGGCTCGTAGCCCTCGCCGGCCTGCTCGTAGCTGATCGTCTGCGGCTCCCCGCCCTCGGCAACCCAGCGGACCTCACGCTGCTGGTTGCTGAACATCATCGTCCCGGCGGTCAGGAAGATCTTCCCGTCGTAGGAGCCCATCTTCGCCGAGTGTCCCGCGAGCAGCGAGCCCTTCCCGCCACCCTGGAAGCTCACGATCATCTGCACAAAATCCTCGTAGTCAACCTCCGGCGTCACGTAGTTGTCCATCGCCGCGTAGACAGTGTGCGCCTCTCCCAGCACCTGGCGCATCAGGTCGATCTCATGCGCGGAGATCTCAAACAGCGGCCCACCACAGGTCTCCTTCTCCAGCCGCCACGGCGCGAGGTACTTCCCGCCCCAGCCGCCGCCGATGCGCGTGACCTGCATCCCGAACGGCTCGCCCAGATCGCCCGAGCGGATCTGGTCGAGCATCCAGACGAACGGCGCGTTATACCGCAGCACCTGCCCGATCATCAGCTTCACCCCCGCCGACTCGCAGGCGTCGATCATCGAGCGGGCGTCCGCCACGTTCAGCGCCATCGGCTTCTCGCAGAAGACGTGCTTGCCAGCCTCCGCCGCGCGCCGGGTCATCTCCGCGTGCGTGAAGTTCGGGGTCGCCACCAGCACCGCCGGGATGTCCTCGCGCTCGAGCATCTCCCCCACGCTCGTATACGCCTGCGCGTCACCCTCCCCGATCTCCTGCGCCGCGGCCGCGGCGACACCCTCCGCCGGGTCGGCGACGGCCGCGATGCGCGCGTCCGCGCATGCGTCCACGCCCTTCGCCAGGGATCTGCCCATGTTCCCGCCACCGATCAGTCCTATCTGAAGCTCGCTCATCTCATACCCTCCAGTATGCGCACACGCCATCAGTCCTCGCGCTCATCTGACCGCGAGGCTCAGGTGAGCCGAGCGCGCCGCCACCGGCCATCGGCGGCGCGCCCCGCCTGCACAGATCGTCCCACGTCCGCGGCCTACTCGTCGGAGCTGCCCTTCGGCCGCCGCATCAGGATATTCACGTGGTCATTCCCGCTCATGAAGACCGGCTCCCAGCCCTTCTCGGTGTCCGAGTTGAGCCGCTCATTCATGACCGACACGCTGGTCGTCGGCAGATGCAGGATGCGGTATTCGTACTCATTCGCGCTCATCGTGACCTCACTCCTCAGTGATCGTGAACCAGACCCGCAGCGACGCATCTTCAGATGCGCCGGCCCTTCGGCGTTCGCGTTCCCCGTCGGCCCTTCCGTCTGCAGTGCCGCCCCCGCGTGGACGTCGTTCCCTCTCACCCGGCGCCCGTCGGCGACTCAGCGGCCCAGGATCGCGTCCATCGACCGACTCGTCGCCTCGACCAGCCGCTCGGGATGGTGCGGGTAGGGCGGCATCATCTCCGCCGTCACCGGCCCGTCGTAGCCGATCTCCTCCAGCGCCTCCATCACGGCCGCCCACGGCACATCGCCCTCCAGCAGATCGACGAAGCCATCGAAGGTGCCGGTGCCGATGCTCTCGCGGAAGTCCTTGAAGTGCACGGCCTTGATGCGGTCGCCGAGGATGCGGATCCACTGGTCCGGGAAGCCGTTGGGGATCACATTCCCCACGTCGAAGTACGCCTGCACGTATTCCTCGTCGATCTCGTCGATGATCCCGGCGAACTCCAGCGGGGAGAGCAGAAACTTGTTCCAGACGTACTCAAGGCCGATGTACACCCCCGCCTCCTCCGCGTCCACGCCGAGATCGCTGAAGACCTCCACGCAGTCGTCGTACGCCTCATCGTAGGGGTAGTCGGCGGTGACGGTGCCCGGGACGACCAGGAACGTCTCCGCCCCCAGCGCCGCCGCAAGCTCCAGCGAGGTCTGGATGATCTCAATGCCCTTCTCACAGACCTCCGGGTCGGGGCCGATCGCCGGGAACTGCCAGCCCAGCCCCGTCGCGAGTGTGGGGAGCTTCAGGCCGATCTCATCGGCCATCTCCACGAACTGCTGCATATCCTCCGGGCCGCTGTCGGGAGTGATCTCACCCTCGCCCTCGACCGTCAACTCGATCGCCTCGTAGCCGAACTGCTTCGCCATCTTCATGCGGGCTTCGATCGACATGCCCTCGGGAAAGGACCAGTAGCTGATCGACTTGATCATCTGTCTCCCTCCGCATCGCCTTCGCATCGTTGGCACTCACAGCGGCATCGGTCGCCGCCGGCCCCATGCTTCCCCGCCCTCCACCCCGATTCCTGCTGCATCTGTCCTTTGCGGCGCGCGCGCCACCGAATACCTGCCTCATCAGCCCGCGACCCACGCAAACTTCCTCGTAACACCTGCGCACAGCCGTCAAGCGCGTCCGCCGGCTCGCCGATGATGAGAGCGTCAGACCAGGGGTCACGCCAGACGCCGAGGCCGTCACCGGTCCGAGCGTGTCTCCGCAATGAAGTCGAGGTGCGCAACGATGAATCATCCTGCCAGGCAACCGTGGGAGGAGGACCTCTTCACCCCTCAGGACGCCGAGGACGTCCTCGAGCGGCTCGCGGGGGCAACCGACGTGCTCGATCTGCTGCGTCGGACCGACGAGGTCACTCCTCCTGAGATCAACCTGTGGGGCGCGCTGATCCTTGGAGCACCCGAGAGCGCCGAGGCGCGACTCTACGTGCACAGCCCCGCTCCGCTCACTCCCGCCCTCGCGCTGGCGCTCGCAGACTCGATGTACGACGAACTCGCGTCCTGCTGCAGCTCGGTGCCCGAACTCGCGCGGGTGCGCAACGCGGGCATCTCCTGCGCCGACATTCGATCGGAGGTGATGAACCGCTTCTGCGACGCCTTCCACGACCGGCTGACCCGCCGCGGCCCCGACCCTGTCGGCGTCACGCGCGCCGCCGCGTCCGTCTCCGACGGCCTCACCCTGCAGCGGTGGCGTCAGGCTGATGCGGCGCTGGAGATCACGGCGTGGATGGTCGGAGCGCTCACCGGCGATGACCGCGAACGCTGCTCCGTGAGGGACCCGATCAGCGGGCAGTACTCCCGCGAGTTCTTCGAGCAGACGCTGCACAACGAACTCGCGCGCCATCAGCGCGCCGCCACCGAGCTGAGCGTCATCCTGCTGCAACTGCGCCGCTCCACGCGGATGATGGCGGACGAGAGACCCTCGCCGCTGGTCCTCGCCACCACCGGCGGCCTCATGCGACACGAACTGCGCGAGGCGGACATCGTCGCCAGGATCGACGGCCGCCGGATGGTCGCGATGCTCCCGTGCACCAGCCCGCGCAACGGTCTGATCGCCGCCAGCCGCCTCGGAGAGGCGCTCGCGGACGCCGCGGAGTTGGAGGGCTGGAGCATCGACATCGGCGTGAGCGGGATGGGGATGGAGACGGTCGGGGCCGCCGAACTGCTCGATCAGGCAACCCACGCGATGCTCTCCGCGAGCAGGGGCTCGTCGGGCTACCCCTTCGTCTACGTATGACGGGGCCGCCCGCAACCTCCCTCACCGCCGCGCGCCCGGCAGGTATCCGGGCGCGCGGCTTGCCCGGATGGCGTCACTCGTGCACGATCCGGTAGATCGCTCCCGCCTTGTCGTCCGACACCAGCATCGAGCCATCCGGCATCACCAGCACGTCCACCGGCCGCCCCCAGTCGCTCTGCCCCTGCAGCCAGCCCTCGGCGAAAGGCTCGTAGGAGAGCGGCTCGCTGCCGTCCATCCGAATGCGCGTCACGCGGTAGCCGATCTTCTCCGTCCGGTCCCACGAGCCGTGCTCGGCGATGAAGATGTCGCCGCGGTACTCCTCGGGGAACATCTCGCCGGTGTAAAAGCGCATCCCAAGCGCCGCCACATGCGGCCCAAGCTCCACCTCCGGCAGCGTGAACTCATCGCAACTGCGCCCCTCGCCGAACACCGGGTCGAGCACGTCCCGGCCGTGGCAGTAGGGGAAGCCGAAGTGCTGACCGATCTCGCGCAGACGATTCAGCTCATCGGGCGGGATGTTGTCACCCATCGAGTCACGGCCGTTGTCGGTGAACCACAACTCACCGGTCTCGGGGTGCCAGTCGAAGCCGACGGTGTTGCGCACCCCGTGCGCGATGATCTCCCGGCCGGTCCCGTCGGGGTTGATCCGCGTTATCGAGGCGTAGATCTCCGCCGACTCGCAGACGTTGCACGGCGCCCCGACCGGCACGTAGAGCTTCCCGTCCGGCCCGAAGGCGATGAACTTCCAGCCGTGGTGCCTGTCGGTCGGGTAGCCGTCGTAGACCACCACCGGATCGGGCGGGTCGTCGATGCGCTCGTCGATCTCGTCGTAGCGGAGGATGCGGTTGATCTCCGCCACGTAGAGCGAGCCATCCCGCCACGCGACACCGTTGGGCATGTTCATGCCGCTGTCGATCAGCACCACCCGCTCGGCGCGGTGGTCGCCATCAGCGTCGATCACCGCGTAGACGTTCCCGTCGCGACGCGTTCCGACGTAGAGTATCCCGCCGGGGCTCAGCGCCATCGAGCGCGCGCCCGGGACATCGGAGGCGTAGTAGTGGATGCGGAAGCCCTCGGGCAGCTCGATCTGATCCAGCGGCGGCGTCGGCGCCTGCCCGGCGCCCGGCGCGTCCTCACCGCCCGCGTCCACCTGCGCGATCGTGGCACCGGCTTCACCATCGGCCACCGCCGCCCCGTCCCGCGCGTCCGAGCACCCGCTCAGAGCCAGCAGCGTTGCTGCCACCAGCAGCACATACGTTCTCATCGTCACACCCCTCCTCCCGACCTCATCTGTCCCTTCATGACTTCAACACCGGCCTCCGCGCGCCTGCAGCCGGCAGGAGAATCACACCGCGCGGCAAAGTCTTGCTCGGAAGAGCCTCAGAGGGGAACTGGACGATGGAGGGAGTCTTCACGCCATGGGCGAGGTCACGATCGTCTCGACCGAATCGCGCGCATTCGCAGATCGCATGGAGGCCGGAAAGGCGCTCGCCAGGCAGCTCTCCGACCTGCGGGGGGAGAACCCGGTGATCCTCGGCATCCCGCGTGGCGCGGTGCCGATGGCGGCGGTCGTCGCCGATGAACTCGGCGGAGAACTCGACGTGGTGATCGTCCGCAAGCTCGGCGCGCCCGGCAACCCCGAGCTGGCGATCGGCTCTGTCACCGAAGAGGGCGACGCGATCGTCAACATGCAGTTCGCGCGGCGCACCGGGGCCTCCGATGAGTACATCAAGCAGGAGGCGCGGCGGCAGTTGGAGCGGATCGAGGAGCGCAAGCGCGTCTACCGCGACGTCCGGCCGAAGGTCGCGCTGGAGGACCGCGTCGTTGTGATCGTAGACGACGGCTTCGCCACCGGCGCGACGATGAAGGCCGCCCTTGAGAGCGCCCGCTCGGAGAACCCGCGGCGGCTGATCGCGGCCGCTCCGGTCGGCGCGCAGGACACGGTGCGGCAGATGGCCGAGTACGCAGACGAGGTCGTCTGCCTGCGCGCCCCCGAGTTCTTCGGCGCGGTCGGCGCCTTCTACGAGGACTTCGGCCAGGTCAGCGACGAGGAGGTGCTCGCGGTCCTCAGAGAGCGGATGCGCTGAAGCCGCAGCGCCGCCGCGGCATGCCTCCCACGGGGGGCTACGCCTCATCCACCGGGTAGTCCGCCTTCGTGTGCGCATAGACGCCCGGCTTGCTGTCCCCGATGACCTCCGCCCCGCAGCACTTCGCGTAGAAATCCTCGGGGCCAGCCGCCCCGATGATCGCGTACCCGTAGCCCATCTCATGCATCGCGTGCAGGCACGCGAGGGTCAGAACCCCGCCGATCCCCCGCTTGCGACACGCCTCATCCACGCCCATCGGGCCGAAGAACCCCCGGCGGGTGCACTCGTAGGCCGCGAAGCCCACCAGCCGCTTCCCCTCCTGCGCCACGAACACGGTGATCGGCATGTTCGCAAAGCCCAGCGAACTCTCGTCGGCCCATCCCTCGCTGAAGTGATCCTCGACGAACCGGCGCAGCGGGCTCACCTCCCACGGCTCCGCCCGTCGCACGACGATCCCGTCCTCCGCGAGCGCCTCGAGCTTCGTGTCAACCTCCGGCAGATCGTACAAACGCACCAGCATGTCCGCCATCGCAGAACCTCCATCCCGGCGGCAGGTGGCAGGCTGTCGCGCTCCTACCTGAACATCCGCCCCGCGCCGATGTGATCGGTCGGCCCGTGCCCCTCGCCCAGCGGCAGCCCGCGGCGGATCGCTTCTGTCACAAAGCGCTTCCCCCACGCCACCGCGCGCTCCAGCCGCCAGCCCCGCGCGAGGAACGCCGCGATCGCCGAGGAGAACGTGCAGCCCGTCCCGTGTGTGTTCGTCGTCTCCACGCGCGGCGCGCGGAAGCGGTGCACCTCACCCGTCTCCGCGTCGTAGAGCACATCCTCCGCCGCGCCCGCGCCGAGGTGCCCGCCCTTGATCACCGCCGCGCCCGCACCCATCTCGCAGAGCGCCCGCGCGGCGTCCTCCATCGTCTCCCGCGTGACCTCGCCGCCCAGCAGCGCCTCCGCCTCCGGCAGATTCGGCGTCACGAGCCGCGCGGCCGGCAGCAGGTGCTCGATCACCGCGATCCGCGCATCCTCCGCAAGCAGCCGATCCCCGGACTTCGCGACCATCACCGGATCGACCACCACGTTCGGCACCTCGTGGGCGATGAGGCGCGCCGCGACGGCCTCCACCACCTCGGCGGTCCCCAGCATACCCGTCTTCGCCGCGTCGCAGCCGATGTCCTCAAGCACCGCGTCGATCTGCGCGGCCACAAGCTGAGGCTCCAGCACCAGCGCATCGCGCACCCCGACCGTGTTTTGCACCGTCACCGCCGTGATCGCGCTCATCCCGAAGACGCCGAGCACGGTGAATGTCTTCAGATCCGCCTGGATCCCGGCGCCGCCGCCCGAATCCGAGCCCGCCATCGTCAGCGCGACCGGTGGCCGCGGCATCGTCGTCACCCTCCCAGCATCTCCGCGACCCGCTCGGGGTAGTTGCTCACAAGCCCGTCCACCTGCAGATCGATCATCCGCGCGATGTCCTCCGGCTCGTCCATCGTCCACGCCAGCAGCAGCAGGCCCGTCAGGTGGCACTCCCGCACCAGCGTCGGCGTCACCGCCCGGTGTGAGCAGCTCACGAAGCTCGCGCCGCACTCCAGCGCCGACCCGATCAGCGCCTGCTCCGTCGAGCCCTCCTCCGGCCCGCTGGTAATCAGCCCGCACGCCAGCGCCGGCTCCGTCGACTTCGCCACGCGAATGTCCTCGCGATCGAACGAGATGACGCTGGCTCGCCGCAGAGCGCCGGCCTCACGGACGATCCCGGCCACCTGCTCGGCGATCCCCCGCTGCTTGATCTCAATGTCAACCACCACCCGGGGCGCGATCACCTCGAGCACCTCGCGCAGCAGCGGAACCCCCTCCCCGGCGTGCGCGGCGCCGATCCACCGGCCCGCATCCAGCGCCTGCACCTCCGCCAGCGTCATCTGCGCGACCTCGCCCGAGCCGTCGGTGGTCCGGTCAACCGTCGCGTCGTGGATGCACACGATCTCCCCGTCGACGGTGGCGCGCACGTCAAGCTCCATGAAGTCGGCGCCGACCTCGACCGCCGCCTCGAACGCGGCCATCGTGTTCTCAGGAAAAACCCCCGAACGCCCCCGGTGCGCGCAGATCAGCGGTGACAGCCTCATCGTCCGGTCCTCCGAATCTCATTCCTCGGCAAAGACGCCCGGCAGCACGTCCAGCAGCCTCGTCGCAACCATCCCCCGCACCCCGGCCTCCCCCGCGACCTCCGCCGCCCGCCCGTGGTAATACGCCCCCGCGACCGCCGCGTCCGGCGCGGTCGATCCCCCGGCAAGCAGCGCCCCGATCATCCCCGTGAGCACATCCCCCGACCCGCCGGACGCCAGCCCCTCATTGCCGGTCGGGTTGATCCACGTCACGCCGTCGGCCCCGGCGACCACCGTCCCCGCGCCCTTGAGCAGCACCACGCAGCCGCAACGCTCCGCCAGCTCCCCCGCCGCGGCCGGGCGGTCCGCCTGAATCTCGCCGATCTCCCGGCCCGTCAGCCGCGCGAACTCCCCCGGATGCGGCGTCAGGACCGTCGGCGCGGACCGCGCGGCAAGCTCATCGGCCCGACCAGCGAAGGCGTTCAGGCCGTCCGCGTCAATGATCATCGGCAGCTCCAGCCGGGCCGCCAGCCGTCGCGCCAGCTCCCCCGACTCCTCGTTCTGCGACAGCCCCGGACCGAGCGCCACCGCGTCGATCCCTCTCGCGGCGAACTCCGCGATCGGCTCCTCCGCCGCCAGCGCCAGCGACCGATCCGCCGTCTCCGGCATCGGCCGCGTGAGCGCCTCGGTGCACTTCGCCTCGAGGATGTCGTTGAGGCTCTCGGGGCACGCCACGTACACCAGCCCCGCCCCCGAGCGCGTCGCCGCCAGCGCCGTCAACGCCGCCGCGCCACTCATCCCCACCGAGCCCGCGACCACGAGCAGCCGCCCCGCGTCGCCCTTGTGCATCGCCCGCGTGCGCCGGGGGAGCATCCCTGAGGCATCCGTGCTCGTGGTCAGGTTCGTCCGCAACTCCCCCGACTCGAGCAGCTCCCGGGCCATCCCGATCGGCGCGATGATGATCTCGCCGCACCGCTCGCGACCGGGGTACTGATACATCCCGACCTTCGCCAGCGCGAAGGTCACCGTCGTGTGCGCCCACACCGCGTCACCGAGGATCGCGCCGGTGTCCGCGTCCACGCCCGAGGCGATGTCCACCGCCACGACCGGGGCCTCCGCCGCGTTGATCGCCTCGATCGCCTCCCGCGCCGCGCCGCGGACCTCCCCGGAGATCCCCGTGCCCAGCACCGCGTCCACGATCAGCGTCGCGCGATCGAGGTGCTCGTCGAGGCATGCGCGGTCGGCCTCCTCGTGGATCGGCACCCCCATCCGCGCGGCGAACCTCCCGTTGATCGCCGCGTCGCCGCTCAGCTCATCGAGCCCGGCCAGCAGGCAGACCTGCACCTCCCGGCCCGCTCCGTGCAGCCAGCGCGCGACCACGAAGCCGTCCCCGCCGTTGTTCCCCCGGCCCGCGACGATCACCGCCGGCCCCGCCGGCAGCGTGGCGAGCAGCCGCTCGCAGACCGCCGTCACCGAGCGTCCGGCGTTCTCCATCAACACCGCCCCGGGGAGCCCCCACTCCTCGATCGTTCGCCTGTCCATCTCCCGCATCTCATCCGCGTACGCCAGCTTCATCGTCCCCACCTCAGTTGCGCCTTAAGCCTCCCCGCACCGGCGCGTTCGCCCTATCGGCCGAACGGAATGTGCAGCGGCCGACCGTACACACCCAGCGCCGCCTCGTGCAGCGCCTCACCAAGCGTCGGGTGCGCGTGGATCACCTCGATGATGTCGTCCGCCGTCAGGCCGCGCTGCACCGCCATCGTCAGCTCCGGCATCAGCTCCGTCGTGTACGTCCCGCAGACGGTCGCCCCGAGCACCCGACCGGTCCCCGGCTCCGCGAGGATCTTCGCGAAACCCTCGCGCTTGCCCGTGCAGACCGCCCGACCGTTCGCCGCGAAGGGGAAGCGTCCGATCTCGACCTCGATCCCAAGCTCCTGCGCGCGATACTCCAGCAGACCCACCGACGCGACCTCCGGGTGCGTGTACATCGAGGTCGGCACCGCGTTGTAGTTGATATGCGCGTCGATCCCGTGGATCGTCTCCACCGCCGCCGATCCCTCGTGCATTGCAAGATGCGCAAGTCCGATCCCCCGGATGCAGTCGCCGATCGCGAAGACGTGGTCCAGCGTGGTGCGCAACTGCGTCCCTGCGCATCTCACCTCCGGCGACGCGTGCTGATCCGACGCCGGCGTGTCCACGCCCTCCCGCACGCAGATTCCCTGCCGCTCAACCCGCAGCCCGATCTCCTCGGCCCCAAGGTCCGTCAGATTCGCCTTCCGCCCGATCGCCAGCAGCACCACCTCCGCCTCGAGGTGCTCCTCCTCCCCGCCCCGCTCGAAGACCACCCGCTTCTTCCCGTCACCGGTGTCCTCGATCCGCTGCACCATCGCGTTAACTTCCACCCGGCCCCCGCGCCGCTGGAAGGTCCGCATGACCACCTCGCTCGCCTCATGGTCCTCACGCGGCAGCGGGCGGTCGAAAAGCTCCATCACCGTGACCTGCGCCCCGAAGTGCAGGTAGGCCGCGGCCATCTCCGTCCCCGTCGCGCCCGAGCCGATCACGATCATCGACTCCGGGATCTTCGGCAGGCGCAGAGCCTGGTCGCTCGTCCACACGTTCGGCCCGTCCGCCCCCTCGATCACCTCCGTCACCGGCACCGAGCCGGTCGCCACGATGATGTGCTCGGCCTCGATCGTCCGCTCCCCCTCCTCCAGCCTCACCGTGATCTCATGCTCGCCGGAGAAACGCCCGTGACCATGCAGCACCTCCACGCCGGCCCTCTCCATCAGCGTCTCCACGCCGGCGACGAGCTGCTTCACCGAGCGCTGCACATGCCGCCGCGCGCGGTCCACGTCAAGCTCAAAGCCCTCCACCATCACGCCGAACCGCGCGGCATGTTCGCATGTCTCCAGCGCGTGAGCCGTGTAGAGCAACGCCTTTGAGGGGATGCAGCCGCGGTTGAGGCAGGTGCCGCCGAGGTCGCGCTCCTCGATAAGCGCCACCGAACTGCCGAGCTGTGCGGCGCGGAGAGCGGCTATGTATCCTCCCGGGCCGCCCCCAATGACCGCGAGGTCGTAGCGAGTCCTGTCATTCATCGGTCGGTTCCTCTCTGCATTAAGGTGCGTCCTGCGTGTGCCTGAAGCCCCCCGGGATGGACGCCTAACCGGCGGCCGCCTCCTGCGCCCCGGAGGCCGGATGGAAGAGCCGACCGTCCCGGTCGGCGGGCGCAAGCCCGGCCCCGCGCAGGATCTGCTCGTGGTAGCTGAAGTCACCGAACTCCTCGGTGCGGTGGGTGTCGGTGCCGATGGCGATCGTGACGCCCTCCTCCAGCGCCAGCCGCACCATCCGCACGTCACAGTCGGGGAACTGCTTGTGCGAGTTGATCTCCAGGGCGAAGCCCGCGTCCCGCGCGATCCGCACTGTCCACTCCAGCAGCTCATCGCTGACCGGAACACCGTCCGCGAGGATCAACCGGTAGGGATGCACCAGCACCTCGATCCCGTGACCGGCCAGCGCCTCCACCTGCTCGCGAAACTCCGCGTGGACCTCATCCACCGGGCGCTCGTGCCGCAGTGTCGGCATCGAATGCACGGCCCCGGCGATCACGTCCAGCGATTCGAGCAACCCGTCGGGGAAGACCTTCCGCCCGTCGGGGAGCACGTCGAGTTCGATCCCGACGAGCATCCCGCCGCACTGCGCGGCGCGGATCGTCTCGACGTAGTGGAAGATCCGCTCATCCCCGCCCTCGCGGTTTGCATCGTAGAGCGCGACGGCGTCGTCGGTCCAGAATCCCCACCGGTTGTCGGGCGGGTAGAACATCTGGGCGCTGTGGTCGGTGATCGCGAACTGCTGCGAGCCTGTCCGGGCTATCTCGACGTATCCCTGCAGCGTGACGTCTTCCGCGCAGGCTGAGAACTCCGTGTGTGTGTGGCAGTCAAAGAACGTGCCCATCCTCTTCTCCCGTGTGTTTGTTGTCTGTGGCGCGTGTGCGGCCGGTCCATGGTACACCGGCGCGCCGTCGATGGCAAGGTTCTGCCCGCCGCCACGCGGTCACACCCTCCAGGGGGCACCCGTGCCCCGCCCGCCCTCGGTGGGGCAGGCATTCGTGCCCGCCGCCGTGTGCCGCCCGCCGTCCGGAGCGACGCATCTTCAGATGCGTCGGCTGTTGCCGTGCCTTGCCCCTTCCACCAACGGCGACAGGCAGGGATGCCTGTCCTACAAACGACGACGACCAACGACTCCCCGGCGAGGGCGCCGGGGCCACAACGACGACGACCAACGCTGGCCCGCCGTTGCTGTAGGGCGGGGACCTGTGCCCCGCCTGCCGTTTGCCGTCGCCGTTGCCTTTGCCGTTCAGGAGCGGCGGGCGCAGCTCAGGGAGCTGACCCTGCCCGCCAGCCGTTTGCCGTTGCCGTTGCCGTCCGGAGCGACGCATCTTCAGATGCGTCGGCTGTTGCCGTGCCTTGCCCCTTCCACCAACGGCGACAGGCAGGGATGCCTGTCCTACAAACGACGACGACCAACGACTCCCCGGCG
>JBMNNW010000010.1:0-68124 GCA_050942735.1 Armatimonadota bacterium | reverse complement strand
AAGCCGCTTTCCATCGACGTTCCGCTGCGGCCCGACGAGCGCATCAGCTTCGGCTGGCACAATGAGGGCAGTTGGATGGCGCTCACCGGCGCGCGCGAGCCGATCCACCCTGCGAAGGAGCCGCCCTTCTTTGGCAACGGCGCGCTCATCTGGGAGCCGACCGCGGATGGCGAGGCCGCCGAGGCGCAGAACCTGTCCGTCGAGGACGGCTCGGTGGCGCCGATCGATCCGGCCGCGGAGGCGGCGCTGACCTACCGCGTGCGGCTGCCCTACATCCTCGCGGACGCCCGGGTCACCGGCACCGCGCTCGGCGAGGTCGCGATCGCCCTCTCCACCGACGCGGAGCAGACGTGGCGCGAGCTGTGGCGGGGCGAGGGAGCGATCGATCTCACCCTGCGCGAGGACGTCATGAACCGCTACGACTACGCGCTGCGCCTTACGATCCCCGCAGACTCTGAGGCCGAGGTCTCCGACCTGCGTGTGCGGAGCGTACTGATCGTCTCGCCACTGTCGCTGCCCGGCGAGCTCAGGCTCGGTGACAACCTCATGCAGTTCGTCGCCGGCCCGGCGAGCGAGCCGGTCGAGGCTGAGCTGGCGTGGGTCGAGCGCCACCGCAGCGACCTCGGCGTCTCGCTCAACGCGCTGAGCTTCTACCTGATGGACGACGCGCACCACCGCAACCTCTACGTCGCGCGGCCGGGCGAAGAGCTGCCCGTCGAGGTGACGCTCGAGGGCCGCGCGTTCGACGGCACCGTGACGCTCGAAGGGCTGCCGGAGGGCTGGCCGATCGGTTCCGGCGCCACATCCGCGGCGACCGGCGGCCCGCCGGCGACCGTCGCCTTCACGCTCCTGCCGGACGGCGCGCCGGGAACGGTCGTGCCCTTCGAGGTCGTGCTTCGCGAGGGTGAGCATGAGCGACGCATCGGCGCACAGGTGCTGGTCGCCGAAGCCGCTCTCGTCGCGGAGGCGGAGGGGGCGGCGCTGTCGGGCAACGCCGCGGTCGCGAGGGAGCCTGCGGAGAGTGGGCGCGCGTACGTGGAGGTGCCGGGCGCGGGCACGCTGGCCTTCACCGCCGAGGCGCGCGAGGCCGGTGCCCACGCGCTCTGGGTGCGGATGAAGCTCAGCGGGCCGAGCACGCGCCTGATGCTGCGCGTGGACGGCGAGGAGCGGGAGATACGCGCGAGGCCGATGATCGGCTTCACGACCTGGGACTCGGCGCAGAGCGCCTCGACGAAGTTGTTCGCGCACTACGGCGAGGAGCGCGACCACTGGTCGTGGTGGCGCATCCCGGAGATCGAACTGAGCGCGGGCGAGCATCAGATCGAGATCGCGGCGGAGGCGGGGCAGAGCTTCGATGCGCTGCTGCTGCTGCCGCAGACGCAGGAGGTCGATCGCGCGGCGATGAACCTTCTGCATAACTGGAACTTCGCACCGTGGCTGCTGCCGATGTGACGCGTATGTGCGTCGCCGCGTCGTCTTGCGCCGCCTGTGTGGGGTCACTCGAAGGGGATGAGATCATGCAGCGCAGAGACTTCATCACTCGCCTCGCCGCGATGGGACTGACCGCCGCGGCCGGGGTCGCGTTCGCGCAGGACGCGCCCGAGCCCGCGGAGCGGCTGCCCCGCCGCCCGCTCAAGCCCGGTGGCCCGGAGCTGTCGATCATCGGCTTCGGAGGGCTGCTGCTGCGCGGGATGGAGCAGCAGCACGCCGATGACATCGTCGCATGGGCGGTCGATCGCGGAGTGAATTACTTCGACGTCGCGCCGACATACGGCGACTCACAGGACCTGCTGGGGCCGGCGC
Source organism: Armatimonadota bacterium (assembly GCA_050942735.1). Taxonomy (GTDB): domain Bacteria; phylum Armatimonadota; class Zipacnadia; order Zipacnadales; family UBA5352; genus UBA5352. The sequence goes on along the minus strand of JBMNNW010000010.1, from coordinate 66,321 downwards.
TGGAGCCCTTCCGCGACGACTGCTTCCTCGCCTGCAAGACCACGCAGCGGAAGTCGGAGGAGGCTCGCGAGGAGCTTGAGGGCAGCCTCGAAGCCCTGCGCACCGACCACTTCGACCTCTATCAGCTTCACGCGCTCACGACGATGGAGGACGTGGACACCGTCTTCGGAGAGGGCGGCGCGATGGAGACCTTCCTGGCGGCACGCGATGAGGGGCTCGTCCGCAACATCGGCTTCTCCGCGCACAGCGAGGAGGCGGCGATCGAGGCGATGGACCGCTTCGACTTCGACACCACGCTCTTCCCGATCAACTGTGTCTGCGTGGAGAATGGCAACTTCGGCCCGGCGCTGATGGAGAAGGCCGCGGAGAGGGACGTAGCGATCCTCGCCATCAAGGGCCTCGCCTGGACCCGCGTGCAGAACCGCGCCGATCGCCCCTACCCGAACTGCTGGTACCAGCCGGTCGAAGACCCGGATCTCGCGCGGCTGTCGCTCGGGTACACGCTCGACAGCCCCGTCGTCTCCGCGGTCTCGCCGGCCTCGGCCGAGCTGCTGATCCTCGCGACCGAGGTCGGCCTGCGCCACGAGCCGCTCAGCGACGAGCAGCGCGCGGAACTGATGCAGCGCATCGAGGGCGTCACGCCGATCTTCCCGCAGTAGTTGAGACGGATGGCGGCAGGTCCGGGGCCTTGGGCGCGGAAGAATCGTACTCCACCACGGGATGATGGGTCGGTGGGGTGCAACTTGAAAGGAGCGACCGACGATGGTTCGAGTCGGATTGGTCGGACTGGGATTCATGGGACAGCAGCACTTTCAGATCTACCGCGGGATGCAGAACGTTGAGCTGGTCGCGGTCTGCGACGTGATCCCCGAGCGAGTGGGGGAGACCGCGCCGAGTGTCGGCGGGAACATCGGCGAGGCCGAGGAGATCGACCTGAGCGAGCAGGCGCGCTACGTCTGCCTCTCGGAGATGCTCGAGAGCGAGCAGCTTGATCTCGTTGATATCTGCACTCCCACGCACCTGCACGCGGAGATGACCGTGCAGGCGCTGGAGGCGGGCAGTCACGTCGTCTGCGAGAAGCCGATGGCGCGCACGGTCGCGCAGTGTGACGAGATGATCGCGGCGGCGGAGAAGGCCGGGAAGATGCTCTTCATCGCCCAGTGCATCCGCTTCTGGCCGGAGTACGAGGTGTTGGCGCAGATGGTAGAGAGCGGCGACCTCGGCGAGGTCAGGGCCGCGCGCTTCATCCGGCAGTCGCCGACCCCGGGCTGGGCCTCGGAGGGCTGGCTGATGGATGCTCAGCTCTCAGGCGGCGCGCTGCTTGATCTGCACATCCACGACGTGGACTTCATCCTGTCGATCTTCGGCAAGCCGAACGCGGTGCTGGCGCGGGGCAGCAACATCGTCAGCGAGGGTGATCCGGTCGATCACGTGGACACTCAGTACCTCTACGACGACTTCGTCTGCACCGCCCAGGGCGGATGGGTCATGCCCGGCAGCTATCCCTTCGACATGGGCTTCCAGGTTCTTGGAACGCGCGGACTGCTGGAGTTCTCCGTCAACAACGACCCGATGCTCCGCTGGTATCCCTTCGACGGTGAACCCTCCACGCCTGACTATGAGGCGGGGACGGGCTATCAGAATGAGCTTGCGTACTTCATAGAGTGTGTTGAGGGCGGCAGCGCGCCCGAGCGCGTCCCGCCGCATTCGGCACGGGAATCGGTGCGCATCGTGAGGGCTGAGGCGGAATCGATCGCCGGCCACGACACGGTCATCATCGGCTGAGAGGCGTCAACTACGGCCAGATCGGGCGGTCGCCCCCGAGCCGCGGGGCGGCCGCGCTCGTTTGGGGGGGGGCTCACGCGCGACGAAATGTCCAGATGTCGGGCAGGTGCGCCGGGGCCGGTGGTCAAATGTACAGAAAGTCGCGCCCGACACTCGGGAAATGTTGCGCATCGTGAGCAGTGATGGGGCGCCGCATGGAGGCGGACGCCCCATCCGAACTGGAGGGATGAAGGTGTTCTGGCGCAGTAGCCGTCTGCACTGCCTCGTGGCAGTAATCGTCGTGACGCTCATGGGTGGGGTCTGTGGTGCATGGGCGCAGGGCTACGGAGCACCGGTGGATGGGATGGGCAACACCAGCTACGGCACTCCGAACATGCAGCCCGCCGAGCCGTGGGCCGGAGACAGCCCCCTCGTCTGGGGCGAAGTGCGCACGTGGAAGGCGGATAACTGGACGTGGGCCGCGGGGGCTCGCGCAGGCGTCGGCAATGACATGGACGCAGAACTGACGTTCTTCCACATGGACACCAGCGGAGAGGACCCGATCGCCGGAGTCGTGCGCGATTCCGAGGCGACGCTGGTCGGGCTGAACTTCAAGTGGGTGGCACACCGCGGTGAGAAGCTGCTCGTCTCGGTCATCCCCGGGGCAGAGTTCCCCATCGGTGACACGAAGGGGCGCAATCCCGCTCTCCCGGCGACGGCGGTGTCCGATGAGATCATCCCGGTGATCTCGGTCCCCGTCGAGTACACCTGCCCGCGGGGCACGCTCGTCCGCGTGACGCCCCGCTACATCGGCTTCGACGCCAGCCCCGAACTGGCCGACGGGAGCACCATCGACGGCTTCGGCAACGTTCTGGCCCTGGCCTTCGGTGCGACACACGACTTCGGCCAGTACTCCGCGATGGCCGACGGAGCCGTGGTCATCTCGAAGTACAACAGCATCAATAAGAACACCAACAGGCCGACCGACGAGTTCGTGTGGTCGGTTGGCGGCTCGTGGCACCCCACGGACAGGCCCGTGCGCGTGGACCTTTTCGTCACGAACGCCGCCGGACCGACCGCCGCAAGCTCGATCATCGCCACGCCGGACCAGTCGATCGGTGTCGGCCTGCGCGTGAGCGGCGAGTTCTGAGCCGGCCGTGACGCGCTCCCGATGACCGGCCTCTCCCGCGTCGGCGATCTCCGTCGCGCGGTGAGAGATTCCACTGATCGCAACAACGGTTGAGGAGAAGAACGCTGTGATGATCGCTCTCAATGCACGGTCCTGCGCCCGGGTTACGTTGGGCCTGTCGCTGCTGTGCTGCTGTGTCCTTCTCGCCGCGGCTGAGACGCCCGGCGTCGCCGTGAAGACGGTCGCTACGATGGCCGACCTCGCCCTGACGGACGGGGCGGAGGGCGAGGTCGTCAGCCTCCTGGGCTATCACTCGGTCGGCGATGGCGGCGGCGGGCTCTTTGTGTGGCACCCCGACAGCGTCGGCGAGCACAACGGCGGCACGATCGTCGCCGTCGCCAATCTCCCCGCCGGCCGGTGGGTCCGCGTCGCCGATGACGTGAAGGTCACGTACTTCGGCGCGCGCGGTGATGGTGAGACCGATGACACCGCGGCGATCCAGGCGGCCATCGACAGCGTCTCCTCCACCGCTTCCCCCGGCGTGATCTTCGAGGACCACCGGGCCGTCGGCGGAACGGTGCACTTCCCGGCCGGACGCTATCGCATCAGCGACACACTGCTGGTCGGGCCCAACACGGCGCTCACCGGCGTCGGCAGCGCGCTGGGATTCCAGCGCCGGACCGTTGTCGAGCGTGATCACGGCTCGGTCATCGTCGCGAGCTTCGAGGATCCCGAGAAGTGGATCATCTCCTCGGCGGTCTACTACCGGGCGGGCGACAATGAGGGCGAACTCGTCCCGTACCGGGCCATCATCAGCGGGCGCTCATACGACGCCGGCGAACACTCCCGCGCAAACGGCATTCAGATCAGGGATCTGCTGGTGATCGGTGAGCCCAACGCCGACGAGCTGCCGCCCTACGGGGGGATTCGGCTGCAGGCCTGTCCGGGCTCGGTCCTGCAGGGCGTTGGCGTCTTCGGGGTGGACGTGGCGTACATGCTCAACGCCGGGTGGGGCCTGGCGATGCGCGACTGCGTCTCCGGCTCCTACCTCTACGGGCTGCTCGCCCTCTACAATGTCAACGGTCTGCATATCGACAACTGCTACATCAACGGCCAGCGCTCCGAGCGCGTCATCGACGAGGGCAATGTTGCGCCGGGCAACCTCTCCGATCGAGGCCGCGGTGGCCAGATGCCGGAGGACTACCCCTTCAAGAAGACCGGCATCCTCAGCCACTACGGGCACAGCATCACACTGAACAACGTCATCACCGAGCACTGGGACATCGCCCGCTTCCACGTCCACGGCCAGATCTCCGACACCGGAAGCTGGCTCGAGGGCAACCGCGATGAGGGCTATGCCCTCGTCACCACGCACCTCGACCTGCGCAATCCCCGCAGCTACCAGCCCTCGATGACCGGCGAGGGACGCTTCCTCAGGGCGGGCACTAATGTTCGCGCCACGATCGGCACCAGCCCCGCCTTCCCGATCACGTGGGGAAGCGCGGAGGCCAACAGCATCGTGGTGCTCGACGCAGACCCCGACAGGAACGGGTGGAAGCACTACCCGGCCGTCGTCTCGTACGCGCATCGCAGGAGCGGCTACGTCCGCGTCGCCGGTGATGACGACGAGGCCGTTGATAACACGAGGATCGCCGACACCACCGCCCGGGTGGACCTCGCGACCGCGCTTGAGCGCGTAAGGGTCTCCGACCAGACGGACTGGACGATCTCCATCGCCGCCGGCGCCACCTGCTCCATCCCGCGGCGGGTCAACCTCGGCGACCGGACGGTGCGGTTCGTGGCCGAGGGCGGCGGTGAGCGGCCCGTGGTTCGGCTGACGCCGGGCAGCGACGGACGCGCGGCGGTGCTGGAGTTCGAGGGAGGGGGCTCGTGCTCGTTCGCGGGCGTTGACCTCGCGGTGCACAACCCCGATGGCGTGGCCGCTTCCGATCAGCGCGGCCTGATCGTCGCCGGCGGCGGGCAGTTCGGCCTGGCGCTCTCTGAGTCCACGGTCTCACTGGTGGACGCCGACAACGCGCCCGGTCAGGCCTTCAGCCTCCTGCAGAGCGCGCGGTCGCCGGCCGTCATCGACGCGCTGTTCACCGATGTGCGCATCGAGAGCGGGCACTCGCTCTTCGTCGAGGGGGCGGACCGGGGGAGTGTGATCACCTGCCGGTCGGTCAACACGACCGCTCCGAGCGCGCTGCTCGACCGCGGGCAGAACGGCTGGATCGGCGACGAGACCGTCGTGCTGCACTCGATGATCGCGCCGGAGGGCTGAGCAACGCACCTCGGTGGCACTCCCCGTTCCTTCCAACTCGCCTGCGCCGGATCTCAGACAGCCTGCCGGGCGGCCCTTCTCGGGTCGCCCGGCTTTCGTTGCTGTCGGATTATCGATCTCTTCAGATCTCAGACGGATTTCACGCATCAGAATGTGCGGGGATGACCGCATCTGGTCGCACCCAAATGTGCGGGTGTGACCGAATAATGTAGGTGCGGCAACGACAGCCTCCCCCGCCCTCATACACGACATTCGGGCACCCCCTCCCTGTGAGTTCGCGGGGCGAACTCCGGCGGGAGGGGGAATGAGTCCACGCTTCGACCTGCCAGGGCTGTTTCGGATCTCCGCTCACGGGTGTGTTCTCCCCCAGGACCCGCGCGCAGCGCGGCGTCTCAGGGAGAGGGGCTACCCCCGAGCGCAGCGAGCGGGTCGGGGTGAGGCCGCCGTGAGCCGCCAGCCCCAGCAACCTACATAATTCGGTCAGACCCAGGCCGGGCGCCCCGGCGAAGGCTCACTTCTCCTCATCGCCGTCCGCATCGTCGCCGTCGGCCTCATCCTCGTCCTCACTGATGATCGCTTCGGCGAAGCTCTCGTCTCCGGGCTCGTTGATCAGGGCCCGATCGGCCGTCCAACGGCCTTCGTCTTCGCTGAAGCATGCGTGATAGGCCAGCAGGGACGCTATGCGCCAGCGCGAGGTACGCCGGACCGCGTTCATCTCCGCCCACAGCGCGTTGAAGCTCAGGCCGTCGTCGTGCTCCTCGAGCAACTCGACCATGAGGTCTCGGATGGAGATCGGTCGGTGGCTGACCCGCTCACGCTTTCGTTCGAGGAGAGCCATCCGGTCTTCGTCGATGAACAGCTCGTCCTCGGTGTCACCGTCATACTCCACCACGCAGCTCTCCGAGTCATCGCCGTGCGTTATCCTGAAGACCGCGCCGCTGGGGGGAAGGTGGCGCTGGTACCAGCGCGTGAGGCCGAAGAGCAGCCCAAGTTCGGCATTGAGCCAGATCGGGTACGCCTCGACGTCGTCGTAGCGCATCACAAGGAGGCTCAGGGGTGGGCGCGACGCGAAGAAGGGCCGATCGATCGCGCGCAGCGCCACCGTGCCCATGACGTAATGATGGTGCAGCAGGGGGTAGTCGATGCTTTCTTCGGACGCGAGGCCCTCGTCGAACTCGCTCTCGACGCCGCTGCAGATGTCCTCGTAGAGCGGGTCGAGCACTTCGGCGCGGAGCTGATCGGGGAGCGCCTCAAGCTCGATCAGAACGTCCTCCTCGGCTTCGGTCTCCACGGGGATGAGCGGCGCGGGCACCTCGCGCACCCAGTCGGGAATCGCCTCGCGGGAGAGATGGCGACCCGGTGAGACCTCGATCAGGTTCTTCTGATCGACCAGCGCTCTCTCAAGCGCGTGGGCGGCCGCGATGAATCGCCGCTCGTCGGGGCCGATTCCGAGCAGATCCACGATCAGTTCATCGATCCCGATGGGCGCCTGGGCATTGCGGATCACCGCCAGGATGTTCTCAAGGTCGGCGGCCTCAAGCTTGAAGGGCGTCGCGGGAGGCTCCTGCGCGAGCAACTCGACGAGGTCAACGTGCAGGATCTCCTCGCCCTCGCCGCTCAACTGCTCTGAGGCCTCCCGCAGGATGTCATGGAGCGCGTCGATCTGCTCGGCCCCGAACCACATGCCGCAGGCGGGGATGATGTCGCCACGCTCGAGGCCCTGTGCGACGAAATCGACCGGGTCGAAGATCTGAGGGTGATGCGTCCAGGTGAGGAAGGCGAGCTGCCGCGGGCCGATCGGGCGCTCGAACTCGCTGAGGATGTTGGAGGCCGTCAGGCCGGGGTCACGCCTGCGCAGATCGCGCTCCTGGCACATCTTCCACATTTCGAGGAGGTCCTCGTCTCGGTCGAGGAGGTTGTAGAAGAGCACCTCGCGCTCATCCTCGCCGCTGATCTGCAGCAGCCAATCGCCATGGACGACGTGCTCGGCGGCGTAGACGATTTCGTCGCGTGTGGCAACATACTCATCGAGCAGTTCGGCGAAGTATTCGGGCGAGCCGCCGCGGATTCTCGCCAGAGCGGTGGTCATCAGGGAGATGGGCATCGGCCGCTCGCTGGCATGGAGGAGTGCATCGATGGCCCCACCGAAGGGCCGCGTATTGACGGTCTGCCGGTTCGCGATATCGAAGCGCCCGGCCAGCTCCTCGAACCGCTCATCCTCAGTCAGAAGCTGCCTCATCAGAGCCACGCTCAGCCGCATTCCTCGCGGCAGAGAGCGCACCAGGTCGGAGGGACGAATCGCCCCCGCCTGCCCGAGGATCGCGCCGTAGAGGCAGTCGCCGAGGTACCGCAACGCAAGGTCCCTGTCAATTGCCATCCGAGCAACTTCCTTTCTGCGGATATTCGCTCACAAACGATTCGCAACACCACGCAGATCGTGTTCATCGGCGTCGGTGACTTCAGCGTCCACGAACGACCCGGGCGAGAGATCGGCGCCCTCCACGACGACCTCGCCGTCAACATCGGGCGCGTCGCGGAAGGACCGGCCGACCATCTCCCCCGTGTCCTCGTCCTCTCGCTCGACCAGGACGCGGAGCGACGTGCCGATCAGCGCCCGGTTGGTCTCCAGCGAGACCTCCGCCTGCAGCAGCATCAGGGCCTCCAGACGATCGAGGGCCTCGGCCTCGGGGACCTGGTCGGGCAGTTCCGCGGCGCGGGTGCCCGGCTCATCCCAGTAGCGGAAGGCGGAGAGGCGGTCGAAGCGCGCCTGCTCGACGAACTGCAGCAGCGCGCGGAAGTGCTGCTCGGTCTCGCCGGGGTAGCCGACGATGAAGGTGGTGCGCAGTGCGGCGCCCGGGACGGTCTCGCGGATGCGGGAGATCATCTCGAGGTAGCTGTCCTGGCCGCCGCGCCTGCCCATGCTGCGCAGCACGCCTCGTGCGGCGTGCTGCAGCGGGATGTCGAAGTAGGGCATCAGCTGAGGGATCGCGGCGACCGCCTCGAGCAGCGCCTGCGTGATGCCGTCGGGATGGAGGTACTGCAGCCTGACCCAGCCGTCCCAGCCGTCGAGGTCGAGTGACTGGAGCAGCCCCGCGAGCGTGTTGTCGCCGCCGAGATCGCGACCCCATGCGGAGGTATCCTGGGCGATGATGCATATCTCGCGGACATCGTCGGCGACAAGCGCGTCGATCTCCGCGCGTATGTCGTCCCTCGGGCGGCTTCGGAAGGGGCCGCGCAGGCTCGGGATCATGCAGTAGGCGCAGGAGTGGCTGCAGCCGTCGGCGACCTTCACGTAGGCGAGCCACTCGCGGCCGGTCCTGACGCGCGGCGTCCGGGCGGAGTAGAGCCACGGCGGCGCGGCCTGCACGAGCAGATCGCCACCCTCAGCACAGCGGGCGACGACCTCGGCGATCTCCGCGACGGAGCCGGGGCCGACGAATGCGTCCACCTCGGGCAGCTCGGCCCGCAACTGCTCGCCGTAGCGCTCCGTGAGGCACCCCGCGCAGATCACGCGTGGGGAGCCGCTGTCATTCTTGAGCGCCACCATGTCGAGCAGCGCCTCGACGGCCTCCTCGACGGCGGGCTCGATGAACGCGCAGGTGTTGACGATGATGACCTCGGCGGCCTCGACCTGCTCGACGACCTCGTGCCCGGCGGCCTCGATGACACCGAGCATGACCTCCGAGTCAACGAGGTTCTTCGGGCAGCCCAGCGATACAAGGGCGACGCGCGCCATCGCGATCAGTCTTCCCTGCGAAAGATCAGGCAGTAATGGTGGTGGTAGTTGGGCACGAAGGTCGTCGGGTAGCCCCAGATTCCGAGCTTCTTGCTGTCCTGGCACCAGATGCGCTCGCCCTGGAAGCTCAGACCGGGGGCCCGGCTGACTCGTCGGGCGATGTCCCATGCCAGCGGCCGGACGTAGCCGTCGGGCACGCGGACGTTCTGCGCCACGACGACCAGGTACTTCCGCGGCCGGAGGAGCTGTCCGCAGGCCTCGAAGATATTGCCCAGCGCCTCGACGAAGTCGTCGTACTGCTCGATGAGGCCGAGGTTGCCGTCGCTCTCGCCGTAGTCGGTGTCGAGGCCCTGGGCGGCGCGCTCTTTGTGCGTGGAGTGGACCCCGCCGCGGCTCTTGCGGAGCATATTCCAGTAGGGCGGCGAGGTCATGATGAAGTCGAAGCGCGGGAGGCCGTCGTCGCCGACGGGGGCCGGGCCGTCGCGCCACAGGTCGGGTGAGCCGATCTGCCGGGCGTCGGCGCGGATTACCTCGGCGACGAGGCCGTCACACAGGCCGGTGAGGCGGTTCTGCGCGAGGGTTGCGTAACGCCGGCTCAGCTCGACGCCGATGGCGTTGCGGCCCTCCTCCAGCGCGGCCACGAGCGTCGCGCCGCTGCCGCAGAAGGGATCGAGCACCCAGCCGCCCTGCATGGTGAAGAAGCGGAGGAAGTCGGCGACCAGCTCCTCCGGGTAGCGGGCGGGATGCAGTTCGGTGTCGCGGTTCTGATGGTAGCGGCGCGAATCGCAGATAAGCCACGACTTGGTGGCCTTGATCCACTCGGTGCCGGTCAGGTCATTGAGGGTGTTACGCCGGTTCCTGCCGCGCCCCCTGCGAGTGGGAGTCTCGCGCTCACCGTGCTCTGCCGGATTCGTTTCCTCATCGTCGAGGGGCCTCAGGTCTCTGCTCATGGGCAGGAGTATTTCGCCGCCGAGGGGCCTGATTCCTGCCTCGCGGCAGGTCAGAGCGTCTCCGCGCGAGCCTCCTCTTCCTCCACGTCGGCCTCCGGCTCGTCATCGTCCGGGATGTCGTCGTCTGCCAGGCGCTCATCGGGCTCGGCGGTCTCAGGCTCCAGCTCGTCCGTGTAATCGGCCTCTTCTTCGATCTGCGAGGGGTGAGTGTACTCGCCGCCGTAGAGATGCGTGTGCATGGCGGCCGGGTTGAGGATGACCTCGCGGGGCTTGGGGCCGACGTGCGGGCCGACGACGCCGCGCTGCTCCATCGCGTCGATGAGTCGGCCCGCGCGCGCGTAGCCGATCTTGAAGCGCCGCTGCAGGCCGGAGACGGACGCCTCGGTCTCGCCCACCACGAACTCCACCGCCGCCTGGTAGAGCTTGTCGCTGACCTCGATCTCCGAGGCGAAGTCGCCCTCATCGTCGTCGGGAGCCTGCGGGATGATCTCAAAGTCCGGCTCGCCCTGCGAGCAGAGGTAGTCAACGAGCCGCTGGAGATCCGAGCGGGGTATGAACGCGCCCTGCAGACGCCTGGCCTGGTTGTCGTCGATCGGCGAGTAGAGCATGTCGCCGCGGCCGATAAGCCGTTCCGCGCCCTGCCCGTCGAGGATGGTGCGCGAGTCGTGCTGAGAGGTCACCGACAGGGCGATCCGCGAGGGGATGTTCGCCTTGATCGTCCCGGTGATGACGTTGACCGAGGGTCGCTGGGTTGCCAGCACGAGGTGGATGCCGGTGGCACGGGCAAGCTGAGCGAGCCGACAGATCGAGAACTCAAACTCCGCCTTCGACTGCATCATCAGGTCGGCAAGCTCGTCAACGATGATGACCACGTGCGGCATCGGCTTGAACTCCTGGTCGCGGTGCTCCTTCTCCTCGGCCGCCACTTCGTTGTACTCCTCGATGTTCACGACGCCCTTCATCGCGAACTGGTCGTAGCGCTTGTCCATCTCGCGGATGACCTTGCGGAGGGCGTCTGCGGCCTCCTTGGGCGAGTAGACGACCGGGGCCATCAGGTGCGGAATGCCCTCGTAGAGCCGAAGCTCCACGCGCTTGGGGTCGATGAGGATCAGCTTCACCTGGTCGGGGCGCACCCGCATGAGGATCGAGACGATGATGCTGTGAAGACAGACGCTCTTGCCCGAGTTCGTCGCGCCCGCCACCAGCAGGTGGGGCATGCGGTAGAGATCGGCCACCACCGGATGGCCGGCGATGTCCCTGCCGAGACCGACCGCGAGGGGCGACGGGTTCTTCGCCAGTTCCGGCTCCTCGAGCAGGCTGCGCAGACTCACCACGGCGCGGTGCTGGTTCGGCACCTCGATCCCGACGGCCGACTTGCCGGGGATCGGCGCCTCGACGCGCACATCGACCGCCGCGAGCGCCATCGCGAGGTCATCCGAGAGGTTGACGATCTTGCCCACACGGATCCCCGGCCCCGGCTCGACTTCGTAGCGGGTGATGACCGGGCCGCGCTCATAGGCGACCACTTTCGCCTCCACGCCGAAGCTCTCGAGGGTGTCCTCGAGCTTGATGATGTTCTCGGTGGCCTCTTCAGTCGCCGCGTCGCCGACGTCCTCCCCCACCAACTCGCTCAGGACCGAGATCGGCGGCACGGAGTAGAGGTCGCTGTCGCCCAGCAGCGTCGCCTGACCGCTGTCGTCGTCTCTGCCGCCGCGCTTGCTCGTGGAGCTGCCACAGGGCTTTTTCCGCGGAGCGGACTGGCTGTTCTGCTCGGGGGTGTCTATCACGGGCGGATCCGGCAGGGGCGCAGCTCGCTCATCGCCGTCGAGGTCGAGTTCCACCACCGGCCCCCGGTCGGGACGGACGGGGCGGCTCTCTCGCTCGCGCGACTTCGGCTTCTTCTTCCTGCCGCGCGCGGCCTCGGAAGCGACCTCGCCGATCTCGCTGACGCCGTCGGTCAGTGTCTGCCAGCCGAATCTGAAGAGCCCGCCCACGAGCCGACCGATCCCTCTGATGAGCTGCTGGACCGAGGTCTGCGTGATCATGACCAGCGCCATGACCGTGATCCCGGCGAGGACGATGTACGAGCCGACCAGTCCAAGCGCCCGAAGGGTGAGGTGCGCCGCGGCAGCGCCGATGTAGCCGCCGTTGAGAGCGACCCACTCGGGATCGAAGCGCGATTCCTCGGGGACGTACATGGCGGTCGCGGTGAGGACCACGAGGAAGACAAGGCCGGCGCCGGTGAGCGTACGCGATGATGCGAACTGGGGGCGCTCAAGTGCGAAGAGCACGCCGACCACGAGCAATACCAGCGGGACGGCGTAGGCGCCGACGCCGAACGCAAGGGTCAGAGCGGAGGAAAGCAGCCCGGGCAGGTAGCCACCGCCCTCGGCGGGGCCGCCCTGGCTGCTGTAGAGAAGGCTTGCGAAGGTGAGCACTGCCGCGGTGATCAGCGCAATGGCGGCGATGTCACGCCTCAACTTGTGCGTGTCTTCCGACGCGCGGGCCACAGGGCGTACCTCCGATCGCTGGTTCTGCGTTGATACGTGCCGGCTGCAATGATGCGCTTCGCGGCGCGACAGAGCGATCCGCGCCAATGAGACCCTGTGAGTTCGTCACAGTATAACACAAGCGCGCCCCGCACGAAAGGCGCGGACAGGCGATTCGGCGCAGCGGCGGCTGAGTCTCCGGCCACAGGGCGCGCGAGTCCTCAGCCGAGCATCTCCGCGACATGGCGGACGCGCTCGATCTCACCAGGCGGCGAGATCTCGTCGGAGATGCCGAGGATCAGCCGCGGCCCCTGCAGCTCCAGCAGCCGCTCGACGCACCGCTCAAGCTCGGCGAGTGAGAAGTTCGGCAGGAAGTGCACACACGGGATCCCGTCGAGCATGATCTTCTCCCCCATCGCGTCGCAGATCGCCTCCAGTTCTACGTCGCCCTGCGGCAGGGGCGTCGGGGCCTCGATCCCGTGCTGGGGCAGATCGGCAAGATAAGGCAGCAGCGGTCTCAGCGCTCCGTCCATGTGAATGTGCGTGAACTTGCCGGCGGCGTGAAGCTGCTCGCAGCGCCGCCCGTACACCGGCAGCAGATAGCGCTCGAACAACGGAGGCGGGGTGAGCCATCCGTCGATGTTGTCGCCGAAGTTGATGATGCGCGCCGGGCTGTCGCAGAGCACCTCGTACAACTGGTCGTCGCACCGATCGATGTGCTCGAGAAACCGCGTGGCGCGCTCCGGCTGATCGTGCAGGAGGAAGATCGTCTGCTCGAAGCCGACGTACTCGACGATCAGGCGCATCAGCGTCGTTCGGGGGAAGTAGAACTGGCAGACGCCCCGGTCGCCCAGTCGCGCCTCGATCGCCTCGAACTGCTCGGCGTCAAAGCGCACCCGGCGGTCGGAGAGGAAGTACTCCATGATCTCGATCTCGTCGACCGTCTCCACCGGGAACTTGCTGCGATGCGCCGATGTGCCCTCCTCGCCGTAGTGGATCACCTCGGTGAGCGTCCCGATTGGCGTGTCGTAGTATGTGACGCGCTCGTGCTCGTCGCCCTCGGCGCGGACCGAGCATTCGGAGTGCTCGAAGATCAGCGGTCGGCCGGCGTAGCGAACCGAGCAGCCGAGGTCGTCGTAGACATCGAAGAGTTCCATCGCCTCGTAGCGGTCGGGCATCGTCCCGGTCTTCTGCCGATAGTTGAACCAGTGTTCGAGTCGCGGCTGCCAGCAGACCCGATCGATCGGCTCCCCGGCGAAGGTTCTCAGCACGCGCTCTCGATCGGTCATGGATGCACCTCAACTCCGAGAGATTTGCCCGAGGGCGCAGTTCCCTGAGACGGCTGTCCGAACCTCTGTGCCGGTTGAGCGGACAACAGGCTCCGCTCCGTGCAGGTCTCGCGCTCTCTCGCGCCGAATAGGTCCGCACAGTTCGAGGCGCGCGCCTGCCGCCTCACGAGAATTGACGCTCAGAAGGGGCGCCCATCGGGCGCCGACAGATGCAAGGAGGCCCACGATGCGCGACACGCTACGTGTTGGATTCATCGGCACCGGAAGCATTGCTCGAGGCAATCACATGCCGGCCTGGATGGGACTGGAGGAGACTGAGATCGTCGCGATCTGCGACCTCTCGCCCGACGCGGCCGCGAAGGGCGCGGAGGTGGCGCAGGTCAAGAAGGACCGCGTGTACGATGACTACGAGGAGATGCTGGAGAAAGAGGACCTCGACGTGGTCGATGTCTGCACCCCCAACTGCTATCACATGCCCCCCACCGTCGCGGCCCTGGAGGCGGGCTGCCACGTCTTCGTGGAGAAGCCCGTGGCGACCTCAGCCGACGAGGTCCGCAAGATGATCGCGGCGCGCGACAGGGCGCAGAAGCTGCTGTGCGTCACGCAGAACATGCGCTTTTCGGACGAGGCGATGGCGGCGAAGCGCTTCATCGAGGAGGGCGGCATCGGCGCCCCCTACTGGGCGAAGGCCGAGTACCTCCGTGCGAGGGGCGTCCCGGCGTGGGGCGCGTTCATCGACGCTGAGAAGTCCGCCGGTGGCCCCTGCTACGACATCGGCGTGCACGTGCTCGACCTGACGCTGCACTTCATGGGCTTCCCCGAGCCGGTCTCCGTCAGCGCGAACACCTGGCTGGAGATTGCCAACCGCCCCTCAGTGATGCGGCATGACCCGAAGAAGTACACCGTGCCGGAGGAACTCGCAGTCGGCTTCATCCGCTTCGAGAACGACATCTGTGTCTCGCTGGGTGCAAGCTGGGCGCTGAACTCAACCGGCAATCAGAACAACGTGTCGGTCTACGGCACCGAGGGCGGCCTGCAGATGTGGCCGTTCACGCTGGTCAAGGAAGAGCACGGGATGATGCTCAACTGCACCCCACAGGTGATCGGCAAGAAGGGCCTCGGCGGTCATGCTGAGGAGATCCGGCAGTTCGTGCAGGCGATCATCCGCGGCGGGAAGGTCCCGGTGCCGGCGGAGGAGGCGCTCATCACCCAGCGCATCCTCGACGGTATCTACAAGTCCGCCGAAGAGGGCGCTGAGGTCAAGATCTGAGGCGCGCCAGTCAAAGGGCCTGGTCGCTTCACCGGCGCATCCCGATGTAGAAGCCGGTCGCGAAGCCTCCGGTGAAAGGCAGATTGTACGTGAGGATCGTCCAGAGGCGGGTGGTCGCCTCGTCGGCGGCCGTGGCGGCCGGGCCCATGATGAACTCGGAGATCGTCTCCCAGTGCCACTCGGCGAAGCCGTAGTAGGCCAGAAGCTGCATCAGGATGAAGAGGATGCCGAGCAGGCACCCCAGCAGGCGGCTCATGGTCTTCACCGCGATGCCGGTGAAATACCCGAAAAGGCCGCCGACGCCGAGGGTGCTGAGAATGATACTGAACGATGTCATGAGCAGTCCCTTCCGATGACGTGTGAGCGCGGGGAATCCTAATCCGGTGCGGGAGAGATGTCAACGAGCGGCGAATCAGACAGAGACAATGCACCGGATCGCGTTACACTGCCTCCCGAGTGGGAGGCCCGGTCAGGGTATGAGGCTGTGCGCGCGGTGGTCTACGCGCCGCCGGAGCGCCATCGGTGGGTCAGATGGGCGCTTGGGTGCCGTGTGAGCGAGATGGAGTTCGTGCGCCGTCTGGAGGAGATCGCGGGAGCCCGCGCTGAGCTGGTGGTGCTCGCGCACGAGTTGGTCGCTGCCGAGCCGGAGGGGACGCGGGCGGAGGTCCTGCTGGGTCTGGAGGGAGCGGCGGAGCAGCCGCTGAGGATCATTGTTGGCGCTCCCGACCACACGCGCGCAACCTGGCTGCAGCTTGGTGCGGACATCGCAGTCGGGGAGGGAACCTCTGCGCTGGAGCTGGGGGCGATGATCGGCGCGCTGCTGCGCAGGGCGGGCATCGAACGCGACCGCAGTCCCCTCACCGGGCTGCCGGGCAACGTGGCGATGAGGCGCTATCTGCGCGGTGCGCTCAGCGCCGGTCGGAGCGTCGCGGTGGTGATGGCGGACATTGACGACTTCAAGGCGTTCAACGACCGCCGCGGGCACCTCGCGGGTGATCGGCTGATCCTGCTGCTGGCGGAGGCGCTGCGGACGGCGACCGCGACGCAGGGGGGCTTCCTGTCGCACGTGGGAGGCGACGACTTCTGCGTCGTCTGCGAGCCGGAGGCGGCCGAGCCGCTGATGGAGATCGTGGCGGAGGGCTTCGCGCGAGATCGCGCCGGGCCGGCGCCTCACGCTCGGCCTGCGATCACGATCGTGCGCACGGATGTCGCGCCCGGAGACGCGAGCAGACTGGAGGACGTATTCAGGCGGCTGGCGATGCTCAGGGTCGCCGCGCGGTCGGACGCTGAGTGTGAACGTCCGGGTTAGCCATGAGATGACCGTGATTCGGGTTGCAGCACAATCCGTTGGGGATGCGAGGCGATACTGATGGGCAAGCGGATACTCCTCGTTGATGACGAGCGAGACCTCGTGTTCTACACGAAGCTCTTCCTCGAAGAGAAGGGCTACGAGGTCACCGAGGCGTACGACGGTCAGCAGGCGCTGGAGCTACTCGATGACTTTCGCCCGGACCTGATGCTGCTGGACGTGACGATGCCGCGCATGACCGGCTGGGATGTGCTGCGAACGATGCAGGAGGACCCGGAGAAGGCCGACATCCCGGTGCTGATGCTCACGGCCCGCAGTGAGGACGCCGACAAGGCGCGCGGCTGGGAGCTTGGGGTGACGTGGTATCAGACGAAGCCGTTCGAACTCGATGAGATCGCCATGGTGATCGAGCGGATTCTCGCGACCATCGGCGATGAAGACTGGGGAGAGGATGAGGGCTGAGACCGGTGTTCAGCCGGTTGGCCGCGAACCATGAGAAAGCTTCTTCCGCTCACGCTGATGGCTCTGATGGCAGCCTGCGGTTCGTCGCAGGCGATCGAACTCGCCCGCGACGGCGAGGCGCTGGTGCCGATCGTCAGTGACGGTGCCGAGGGCATCGACGCGGCCGTCGCCGACCTCAAGCGCTATCTCGACGCGACAACCGGGGGCGAGTTCGCGCTGCTCGGCCCGGACGATGAACGCCCGGACGGTCCCGCGATCTTCATAGGTCCGAGTCACTTCATCCCGCGGGAGGCCGACGCGGATCGTTCCCGCTGGCTGCTTGAGCAGATCGTCCAGATTCAGACGCGCGACGGCTCGCTCTATCTCACGGGCGGCGGCGTTGACGGCTGCCGGTTCGCCGTCTACGCGTTCCTCGAGGACCTCTGCGGCCTGCGCTTCTTCCATCCGGGGGAGCTTGGCACTCACGTTCCCGAGAACCCGGACCTGAGCTTCGATGAGCTGGCCGTCCGCCAGGTGCCGAGCTTCGTCTACCGCCGCATGTGGCCGAGTTCGCAGACACCGGACCGGCGCATGTACCGCGAGTGGCAGACATGGTTCCACCGCAGCAGGCAGGGCGGACCGGCGATCCAGATGGGGCACAACCTCTTCCGCATCGTCCCGCCCGAGCTGTTCGACGCCCACCCCGACTTCTTCCCGCAGATCGGCGGCGTCCGGATCGACCCGCGCGGGGGCGCGCCGTGGCAGCCGGAGCTTGCCAACCCCGGCGTGATTGACCTCGCGGCGGAGAAAGCTATCGCAGCCTTTGAGGCCAACCCCGACCTCTTCTCGTTCTCGCTGAGCATGAACGACTGGGACGGCTGGAGCGAGTCCGAGGAGGCGCTGGCGCACGACCCGCCGCAGTTCCGCCAGGTGCAGGACCGCGGGAAGGCCCGCCGCATGATCGTGTTCGCGAATGCGGTGGCAGAGAGGGTCGCCGAGCGCTTCCCGGACCGCTACGTCGCCTTCTACGCCTACAAGAGCACGCTGGAGCCGCCGGGGGACCCGCAGGTTCACCCGAACGTGATTCCGGCCATCGCCCGCTGGGGGATCGCAAAGGACCCGTTCCATCCCATCAGCGCGTCGCAGGAGATCAGCCCCGCAAGTGTGCTTTACCGCGAGGCGATCAGGGGCTGGGACCGGATCGCGGAGAATCTGATCGCGCGGGAGTACTGGACGGCGCCGGGCTTCGATCCGCTGCTGAAGGCGGGGGTCGCGCCGGTCCTGTTCGAGGACATCCCGTTCTACCACCAGCATGGCTTCATGGCGTGCAACTCGGAAGCGAACATCGACTGGGGCAACCTCGCGATCAACCACTTCGTCGCGGCCCGGCTGATGTGGAAGGTGGATACCGATCCGCAGGAGCTGCTCGACGACTACTTCACGAAATACTACGCGGCGGCGGCCGGGCCGATGCGGGCATATTTCACGCGGATCTGGGAGGCCGCGTACCGGCACTACCTCCCCGAGGAGCTGGCGACCCCGATCTCCGGGGATGACGTGGCATTCCTCGCGGAGCGGCTTGCCGAAGCTCTGCAGGCGGCCGCCGGCGACGATCTGAGGCTCGCGCGGGTTCGCATGGCGAGCGACTTCCTCGAGACGTGGCGGATCCGCGAGGGCCTGGTCGCGGGGCAGCCCTCTCCCGACGAGGTCGGCGCCTACATGGACCACCTTGACGCGCTCGCCGGGGCCCGGACCGACGCTCTGGTCGTACCCGGCTGGCAGCAGGAGTTCATGGCCGCGATCCCGGAGCCTGTCGCATATGACGGCCCGCAGCTTGTCGCGGCGCTCCCCGACGAGCCGCTCGCCCCCCGCGAGGCGGCGCCGCTGATCGCCCGGCGCGCCGGGACGTGGCTGGTGCTCGTCGGCGAGGACAGACGGATCGAGGCGACGGTGTACGGGGTGCAGGTGGGGCCGCAGTACGCGAACCGCCCGGCCTGGCACGTTGTGTCGGCAGCGGGGGAGTCGATCGCATCGGGGCACATGCCTCTGCCCGGCGGCCGGGAGATCAACGTGGAGGTTCCCGAACCGGGGCTCTACCAGGTGCTCATGAACGCGGGCCGCAACGGCTGTGGCCTCGTCGTACACAACGCCCCGGCGGTGATGGTCGGACCGGGCAGGGCGCTATGCGAGTGGCCCGGGGAGATGTACTTCTGGGTGCCTGAGGACTGCGAGCAATTCACCGTCACGCTCTTCGCCGGGAAGGGCGAGAGCGCGCGGATGCGCATCTACCGGCCGGACGGCAGTGAGGCGTTCGACGATGACAGTCTGACCAATGACGCGGTCCCGGCGACCTTCGAGCCGACGCCCGCCGAGCGCGGTCAGGCGTGGCAGGTGCGGATCGATGAGGCGCCTGAGGGGATGTTCGAGGACTACTCGCTGCTGCTCAGCGACGACCTGCCGCCGTACCTCGCGACCTCACCGGGGGCGCTGCTGATCCCGGCGGGGGGATGAGCTCGCGGGCTGAATGAGCCATCATGCAGGACAGGCGCTCCCGCCTGTCATCTGCTCACCAGGAGGAATCGAGATGTCCGAGAACGGGCAGGAGAAGAAGAGCGACTTCCGTTACGCAACCGGCGACGCGACCGTCCCGTGGGCCGCCATCGGCGAGCACATCTGGCACGAGGATCTGATGGGGCTGGTCCGGCTGCTGGTCAAGCCCCACGGCGACGAGGCGGTGTTCGAGAGCGCGATGGCCGAGTTCGAGGAGGCGCTGACCTCGCTGTGCGCCTGCGGCCGGCCGACCGCAAAGCTCAGCCTCGGCGACACCGTCAGGCAGCTTGAGGAGGAGGTCGCGAAGTTCCTCGGCTGCAAGCACGCATGCTTCATCACCAACGCCACCGCGGGCTTTCAGATCGGCCACCAGTTCGCCGACCTCGGCCCTGATGACGAGGTGATCCTCCCCGCGATCACCTTCATCGCCACCGGCGTCTACCCGCCGCTGGTCGGCGCAAAGTGCGTCTTCGCCGACGTGGACCCGCGTACCGTCAACATGGACCCCGAAGACGTCGCGCGGAAAGTCACCGACCGCACGAAGGTCATCATGCCCGTGCACATCGGCGGCTACCCGGTGGACATGGACCCGATCATGGAGATCGCCGAGGAGAACGACATCATCGTCATCGAGGACGCCGCGCACGCGTTCGGCGGGAAGTACAAGGGACGCATGATCGGCACCGTCGGCCACTTCGGCTCATTCAGCTTCCACGAGGTGAAGAACATCACCGCGTTCGGTGAGGGCGGGATCGTCTGCACCGACACCGAGTTCGGCAAGCACTTCAACCAGGCCCGCTTCTGCGGCGTGGACATGAGCGAGCAGATCGAAAACTGGCTCTACGACGTGAAGGCGCTGCCCACGACGACAGGTAACCCGCAGGTGCCCGGCAATCACTCGTCCACGGAGATCCAGGCGGCCTGCCTGCTCGGACAGATGGGCAGGCTGGAGGAGATCATCCGGGTGCGGCGAGAGCGCGCGGAGTACCTCAACGAGCGCTTCGAGGGCGTTGAGGGGATCATCCCCGCGCCGCTGAACACCGATGAGATCGAGAGCACATTCCACCTCTACCTGCTGCAGGTCGAGCCCGAGGTGCTGGGCGAGGACATCCGCGTCTTCAAGCAGCGCCTCACGGAGAAGGGCGTCACGAACATCCCGCACTTCGCGCCGCTGTATCACTTCACGATCTTCGAGCAACTCGGCTACGATACCGACGCCATCGCGGAGAGTTGCCCGAACGCCGAGGACGCGTTCTGGCACAGGTTCACGCACCTGCCGCTCTACCCACTGCGCGACGAGCAGGTTGAGACGATGGCCGACCTGGTCATCGAAACCGCGGAGGAGATTCGCAGGGGCGGGTAACAGCGGCCGTGAGGACACGCACAGACCAACGACGCCGGGGAGGAGGGAAGCGATGCCCGGGGAGCGCCCGGTCCTGAAAGTCTGCGGACTTACGCGCGTGGCGGATATCCGCTGCGCCGAGGCCGCGGGCGCGGACTTCTGCGGCTTCATCACCGAGATCGAGCGCTCGCCGCGCTGCGTGACGCGCGAGCAGGCGACGCTCCTCGCGCGCGCCTGCCGGGCGCGGCCGGTGCTGGTGGTCGAGGGGATGCCTCCCGATGAGATCGCGGCGCTGGTCGAGGTCGTCAGGCCGCACGCGGTCCAGCTTCATGGCGGCGACGCGGACTACATTCGCGAGGTCGCGGAGACGCTTGACGCAATGGCGCAGGTAACGGCAGACAGGCTGGGAGCCTGTCCTACAACGACAGGGGCGCGGGGCGAGCGCCGTCCGGTCGGTTGCAGGACAGGCTGCCAGCCTGTCGCCGCTGAGGTCTGGCGGCCGATCGGGCTTCCCGAGCGCGCCGAGGATCGCGAGGCGCTGGTCGAGGAGACCCTCGCGGAGATCGAGGCGGCGCTGGAGGCCGGAGCCTCAGCGATCGTGCTCGACACGCGCACTTCAGAGGGCACCGGCGGCTCGGGCCGCACCTGCGACTGGGAGGCCGCGGCGGAGGTTGTTCGCCGCTGCGATGCGCCGGTACTGCTCGCGGGCGGCCTCGGGCCGGAGAATCTGCGCGAGGCGCTGGAGGCGACCGGTGCGGCGGGCGCGGACCTCTCCTCGAGTCTGGAGGCCTCGCCCGGCCGCAAGTCTCCCGCGCGGCTTCGGGAACTCGGCAGGGCGTGGGCGACGGTCATCTGCGGCTGAGCGGCGCACGCCCCCGCTCGGCGGCTCTCAGGCAGGTGTTCGCCCGGATCAGGAGAATGTACCAGCCCCGGATAGCCAACAAAGGGTCTAACCGACCTTCAGGAGGAGATCGAGGATGTCTGACGAGAAGCTTGCAGTTGACGGCGGCACACCGATCCGGACGGAGGCATTTCCCCCCTGGCCGTACTTCGAGGAGGACTCCGTCGAGGCGGCGATGGAGCCGATTCGCACCGGGAGGGTGAACTACTGGACGGGCGACATCGGCCGCGAGTTCGAGAAGAAGTTCGCCGCATGGGAGGGCACCGAGTACGCCATCTCGACAGCGAACGGCACGACGGCGCTGCACACCGCGCTGGGCGGGGTGGGCATCGGCCCCGGCGATGAGGTGATCGTGCCCAGCTACACCTTTATCGCATCGTCGATGTGCGTGCCGCAGGCGGGTGCGATCCCCGTCTTCGCCGACGTTGAGAAGCTCACCCACACCATCTCGCCCGAGTCGATCGTCGAGAAGATCTCGCCCCGCACGAAGGCGATCATCCCCGTGCACCTTTACGGCTGCATCGCCGACATGGGCGCGATCATGGACATCGCCGAGGAGTACGGGCTCTACGTGATCGAGGACACCGCGCAGGGTCACGGCGGGAAGTACAACGGGAAGATGGCGGGCTCGATCGGCCACATGGGCGCATTCAGCTTCTGCCAGTCGAAGCACTTCACGACCGGCGGCGAGGGCGGCATGGTCGTCACCGACAGCGAGGAGTGGGCGTGGAACTGCCGCTCATTCCGCGACCACGGCTACGACGTCTCCGAGCGCATGAGGCTGCTTGAGCTGGAGGAGAAGCTGCCCTACATCCACCAGCGGATCGGCTTCAACTTCCGGCTCACCGAGATGCAGTCGGCGATCGGGATCGTCCAGCTTGAGAAGATGGACACATGGAACACCCCGAACCGCCGCCGGAACGCGAAGATCCTCGACGCAGAGCTTGAGGGCGAGGAGTACATCCTGGCGCTGCCGATCGACACCGAGGAGCGCGAGAACGCGTACTGGCAGTATCCGATCATCCTCGACACGGACAGGCTGACCGTTGAGGCGCGGGACTTCTTCAAGGCGGTCGGCGCCGAGGGCGTGCCGGCCGGTCCGGTCATGTGGCCGCAGAGCTACAAGGAGGCCTGCTACCGCAAGCACGTGGGCTTCGGGCGGCTGCAGTATCCGTTCCGCGACCCGCATGTGCGGGCGGAGGCCGTGGACTACATCAACGAGTTCTGCCCGAACGCCGCGTGGGCGGAGTCGCGCACATTCTTCGTCCCGGTCCACCCGACCTACGAGGAAGAGGACATGCACGACCTCGCGAAGGCGATCAAGAAGGTCGGCCGGGCGTATCTGAAGTAAGCGGTTCGGAGGGGCCGGTCGCCTGACCGGCCCGCCGTTCCGTTGGCGAACGAGATCGCGACGATCCGATCGACAACCGGCCACACCGAGACACACCTCGGCGGGCGCGGCGGCTTTCCGCCGCGCCCGCTTGCAAGAGAACTCGAAAGGACGATCCCACCATGCCCGACACACTCGGAGTAGGAATCATCGGTCTGCACATGGGGGCGGGGCAACTCCGGCAGATCGCCGACGTCCCCGGCCTGAAGATCACCGCCGTCTGCGACCTCGAAGAGGCGCTCGTGCGGAAGCTGCAGGATGAGTTCGATATCCCGTTTGGCACGACGAAGTACGAGGAGTTGTGCGCGCACGAGGACGTGGATATCGTCTCCGTCGCCACGCCCGATTACGTGCACCTCGAGATGGCGGAGGCGGCGTTCGATAATGAGAAGCACGTGATGATGGAGAAGCCGCTGGCGCGGACGGTCGATGAGTGCCAGGCGATGATCGACGCGCAGCGGGCGGCCGGGACGAAGCTGATGACCGCGCACGTGGCGCGCTTCTACTCGCACTTTCAGAAGATCAAGGGCTGGACGCAGGACGGGACGCTGGGCGAGGTCTACAATCTCTACACCAGCTACATCCACAACTACGAAAACATCCCCGGCTACAACGAGTGGCGTTTCGACCCGGAGCTGCGCCACCAGCTCATCGGCGGCGGCTGCCACGCGATCGACCTGGCGCGCTGGATCGGGGGCGAGGTCGAGGAGGTCTCGTGCTACTCGAACCACTTCAACATCCCGGTGCTGCAGACCGACGATCACTTCAACATCAACCTCAAGTTCCAGTCCGGTGCGGTCGGCGTCGTCGTCGGCTCATTCGGCTGCGCGCACCCCTACAACATCGACATGCACGTGTGGGGCACCAACGGGACGGTCATCGCGACGAATACCAGCGATGAGGCGCGAATCTGCCTGCGCCAGATTGACCGGAACAAGTGGATGGAGATGCCCGCGGGGCGGGAGGCGAAGGGCCTCGCCGCGGAGTTCCAGGTGCTGGCCAACGCGATCCGCGAGGACACGGAGATCGAGAGCGACGGCGTCTCCGGCGCGCGGACGGTGGCGATCGGCTGGGCGGCGATCGAGTCGAGTCGCGAGGGCAGGCCGGTGGAGCCGAAGCTGGACTTCTGAGGGCGAGGGACAGCCAGTGACACCACGCGAGATTGTGCGACGGGCCGTTGAGTTCGGCACGCCCGAGCGCCTGCCGATCCAGTGCGCGGCGCTTGGGGTCAACGACACGTTCGGCGTCGGCTGCCGCCCCGCGGAGGGCTGGGAGCCGTCGCAACCTTTCGAGGACGAGTGGGGCTGCGTCTGGCACAAGCCCGACGAGGACAGCGGCGTGCGTAACATGGGCCAGCCGAAGGGCCACCCGCTCACCTCGTGGGAGATGCTCGATGAGATGAGCTTCCCCGACCCCGACGATGACTGGCGCTACGGGGCCATCGAGGAGGCGCTGGAGAACGCCGACGACCGCTACGTGATGATCGGCTGCGGCTTCACTCTGTTCGAGCGCATGCACTACCTGCGCGGCTTTGAGAGCCTGCTCGCGGACATGTACACGGAGCCCGCGCTGGTACACGAACTTGCGGAGCGGGTGCTGGCGTACCCGGTTGGCGTCGCGCGGAATATCGGGGAGCGTTTCCGCGGGCGGATCGACGCGATGAGCATGACCGATGACTGGGGCACTCAGCAGAGCAGCATCATCTCGATCCCGATGTGGCGGGAGTTCTTCAAGGACCGCTACAGGCGGTTGTACGAGGCCATCCACGAGGCCGGAATGCACGCATGGATGCACTCCTGCGGGCACGTGAACGACGTCATCGAGGAGTGGATCGACTGCGGGTTGGACGTGGTGAACCTCCAGCAGCCGACGAACCTTGGGATCGAGGAGATCGGCCGGCGCTACCGGGGGCGGATCTGCTTCCTGAGCCTGTGCGACATCCAGACGACACTGCCGTTCGGGACGGAGGAGGACATCCGCCGGGAGGCGAAGCTGCTGCTGAAGCACTGGGGGACGCCCGAGGGCGGCTTCATCCTCGGCGATTACGGTGATGGCGCAGCGATCGGCGTCTCGGATGAGCGCAAGATGCTGATGCTGCGCGCGTTCTGCGAGCTGGCCGCGCCCGAGCTGCTCGACAGCATTCCGCAGCCCGCGTGAGAGGGAGGACGCGCCCGACCATGTTTGAGGAGCTCGACGATCGACAGATGCTGCTCGGCGGGGTCACGCTTCTGCTGATCCTCGTGCACATGATCTTCCCGGCCGCTGGCGTGGATGCGGTCTCGATCATCCTGCTGGTGTTCTTCGCGGTCGTGCTCTTCGGCGATGAGGCCACGGAGTGGCTGGCGGGGATGCTGGAACGTTCGGTGTCGGCGCCGGGGGCCGATTCGGAGCTTCGCGGGCGCGTCCGCGAGGTCGGCTACCGGGTTGAGCACGCCCGGGTGGCGGCGAGCACCGAGGGCATGGGCGGCGGCCGACCGGTCGCGGATGCCATCGACCGACTGCTGAGCCGGGCGAACGGCGAGCCGCGGGCCGCGCTGATGCTGCTGGGCGCCGCCCTCGAGGAACGCCTCCGCGCGGCCACCGGCGCCGGGGATGGCCTGCAGGCGGCGAGGCAGCTTGCCGAGCGAGGGAAGGTCCCGCGGCAGTTCGTCGAGGCGGTGGATGCATTCCGCAAGCTGCGCAACGACGTCGCGCGGGCCGGCAACGGCGAGGTAACGGACGAATTGCTGTGGAGCCTGGTTGACATCGGTGGAGGGCTGCTGGCGCTGATCCCGAAGGGATAGGCAGGCAGAAGGAGCCTCTGAGCAAGGGAGTACGCTGATGAATGCACGTGATGTCGAGGCCGTCGTGCTGGAGATAGCGCCGCTGGAGTACGCGATGGAGGGCGACCCGACGGGGCTGCTCTACGGCGATCCGGAGACAGAGATTACCGGCGTCGCCGTCACGTGGACGCCGACGGTGCAGGTGCTGCGCGAGGCGGCGGTGGACGGTCTGAACTTCGTGCTCACACACGAGTTGCCGTTCTTTTCGAGCCGCGATTCGAACTGGTTCCGGACGCTGCCGGAGGATGACAGGCCGCACAACCGCGCGCGACGAAGGATTCTCGACGACAACGGCATGGTGGTCTGCCGCTGCCACTCAAACTGGGATGGAACGCCGGGCGGGGTGATGGACTCATGCGCGGAGGCGCTGGGCTTTGAGGACGTCATCGAGGAGGGCGCCTACTGCAAGACCTACGCGGTGGATCGGCTGACGGTCGCGGAGCTTGCCGATCATGCGAAGCTGGCGCTCGGGGTCCCGCAGGTGCGCGTGGCGGGCGACCCGGCGCGGCTGGTGACGCTGGTGACGGTGATGTACGGCGGGCTGCTGCAGCAGTGGCACGGCGTGGATGAGGCGGTGCTGGCGGGCGCGGACGCGATCGTCTGCGGCGAGGCGCTCGACTACGCATCCCGCGCGGCGGTTGACGCGGAGATCGCGCTGATCGAGACCGCGCATGTGAATTCGGAGAACCCGGGCCTGCGGGAGTTCGCCCGGCGGCTGGCCGGCAGGCTGCCCGATCTCCCGGTGAGGTTCATCGATGCCGGGCTGCCCTGGCGCTTCTTCTGAGCGGGGTGGAGCGAGCCCCGGCGTTCGGTTCATCTGCACATAAACCACTACGGAGGTGTTGATGCATGGCAATACGATGGGGAGTCATCGGATGCGGAGGAATCGCGGATCGGCGCACGATCCCGGAGGGGATCGTCCCGGCGGCGTCGGCCGAACTGGTCGCCGTCCAGGATGTCGCCGAGGGGCGCATGAGGGAGGTCGCTGAGAAGTACGGTGTTACGGGCTACCTGACTGTCGAGGAGCTGCTGGCAGACGACGCGGTGGATGCGGTGTATATCGCCACCCCGACGCACGTGCACCATGAGCAGACGGTGGTCGCGGCGAAGGCGGGCAAGCACGTTCTGTGCGAGAAGCCGCTGGCGCTGACGCAGGAGGAGTGCGTGGCGTCGATCGAGGCGTGCGCCGAAGCGGGGGTCAAGTTCGGCACGAACTTCATGATGCGCTTCCACGCCTGCCACACGATGATGCGGGAGATGGTGGCCGCGGGCGAGCTTGGGACGCCGGTGCTCGGCCGGGGCGAGCTGACCTGCTGGTATCCTCCGATCGAGGGGGCGTTCCGTCAGAGCCAGGAGCTAGGCGGGGGCGGATCGCTCATCGACATGGGGAACCACTGCATCGACCTGCTGGAGTTCATCCTCGGCAGCAAGGTTGCGAGGGTCGCGTGCTTCACCGAGCACCTCGTGCAGGACTACGAGACCGAGGACACCGCAGTGGTGACGCTGCACTTCGAGAACGGGGCGGTCGGGATCGTTGACGCGCTCTTCAACGTCCCGGACGCCGCTGCGCGGAACATGCTCGAGCTCTACGGCAGCGGCGGGAGCATGGTCACGCAGGGGACCATCGGCCAGGGCTCGACGGGCAGCATCACCGCCGTCATCGAGGGCGATGCGGGGGACTACGACGCCCAGCAGGCGCGCGGGGGCGCGGCCGAGCAGATCATCGAGCCGGACGTGGTCAACATGTATGAGGCGGCCATCGAGGGGTTCTGCGCGGCAATCGCGAACGATACCGAGCCGCCGGTCCCCGGCGAGGACGGCCTCTGGAGCCACCGGGTAATCGACGCGTGCTACGAGTCGGCACGAACCGGCAGGGTCGTCACCTTGCAGTAGACGCGCGCCGCCGAGAGGCTCAGCACACAACGGCAACGATCGGAGAGATCGTTGCCGTTGTTGCGTACACAGTCAATCGGCGAGCCGCCTGGCGCGGCTCGCCGTACTGTGAATGCCACGGGCCTCAGCGAACGAGATCAGTCGAGGTCTTCGTCGTCCTCGTCATCGTCGCCGACGAGGGCTTCCTCAAACTCGACCTGCTCCTCTTCGTCCTCTTCGGAGGCTTCCTTTTCGGCGTAGGGATCGACGACCTTGCGACCGAGCAGGTCCTCGACGGTCATCTCGCGCCGGGAGGCCATCTCATGCGGGTCGTAGAGGTCCTGGAGGGCCTTGAAGCAGGCCATCGCGCGGTTGAAGACATTCCCGCTGCCGAGCGACTTCGTGAGGATGTCGCGGATGCCGCTGACCTCAACGATCTGGCGTACCGCGCCACCGGCGATGATCCCCGTGCCACGCGAGGCGGGCTTGAGGAGGATCACGGCGCCGCCGACCTTGGCCTGGATGGTGTGGGGGATCGTGTAGCCATCCATCGGCACGCGGATCATGTTCTTGCGGGCGAACTTCATGCCCTTCTCGATCGCAGAGGGAACGTCACGGGCCTTACCGATCCCGAGGCCGACGTTTCCACGACCATCTCCGACCGCGCACACAACGCGAGCACTGGAGATGCGACCGCCCTTGACCGTCTTGCGCGTGCGGTCAACTCGCACTACTCGCTCTTCATAGTCGTCTCTTCTGAACCGTGCCATCAGTACGGCTGTCCCTTCCAACAGACGAAGATTACGCCCCCGACCGGAAACCCGGGGGCTGGGCAAATAACCTAACACATACGGGAGGCACTGTCAACCGGCGAGAGGCCTGTTTTCAGCAGAGGCCCGGGATGTCAAGCTGTCCGACGTCCTCCGGAGCGGCCCGCCCGTAGCGCCCGCCGCCACCGGCGCGTAGCGGCAGCGTGCCCTCACGCGCGTGGACGATGAGCGCGGCTATCTTCGTCCCGACTGTCTGCGCAAGTTCCTCGGGCTCGGCTTCGTGCAGCACCGCCATCTCCGAGCCGAAGCGGTTGATGAGCTTGTTGAGCGTCACCGTTCCGACGCCGGGGACGAACTGCAGCGGCACCTGGTACTGGTAGTGCGGTCGGTGTTCGGGAGCGCTGGGCTGCTCGTGGTCGGCGATCTGCACGATCCGGTCGAGCACGCCGCGGGTGACGGTCTCCGAGCCGCAGGCCTCGCACTCAAGCACGGGCGGGGCGCCCTGCGCGAGGCGCTCGCAGTCCTCGCAGAAGGTGCGGTGGTACTTGCCGAGGCGAGGGTCGAGGCCGAAGTTGGCGGCGATGCGCCGGCCGCCCTCACGGTGCAGCGCCATCGCGAACTCGTCGAAGCTCGGCCGCTGCATCTCGATGACATTGTACTCGCGCCCGATCTTCGGCAGCGAGTGCGCGTCGGAGTTGGACAGGAAGCTTCGGTCGGCAAGTTCGCCGATGCGGTCGGCGAGGAAGCTGTCGGCGGAGAGGCCAAGCTCGATCGCGGGAATGCGCTCCCACGCGTCCTCGAACATCGCACTGAGGCGCTCGACGCAGGAGCCGTAGGGGCTGCGGTGTGGTGTGAAGCAGTGCGCGGGGACGAAGAGCGCGTCGAACCGGCCGGCAAGCTCGAGCAACTCCCGGGCGGGCATGCGGCAGGCCTGCGAGGAGAGTTCCATGTTGGTGACGTGCTCCGAGAGCGCGTCCGAGAAGCCCTGCAGCGCCTCAACGGTGGGGAAGTAGCTGACGTGATGGGACTGACCGCCGGCCGCCTCGTAGGTCTCGAACTCAGCCGCGAGCAGCACCGTCACCTGGTCGAGGTAGCGCAGGCCGCCGCCGGGTTGCTCGACCATCTCCCCCGCCTCGACCAGTGCGTGGATGTCCTCCAGCACCGGAGGCGAGGCGCAGTCCACCACGCCGACGACATCAACGCCCTTGCGCTTCACGCACTCGATGGCGATGTTCTCGAAGGTCAGATCGCGCGCTGCGGTGATCTTGACCGGTCGCCCGCTGCTGGAGCGGCCGATGTGAACGTGCAGGTCACAGACGAACATCATACGCGCGGCTACCAGCTTTCCGTGGTGAAGATCGGTGTCATTGGGGTGTGCTGTGGCGCGGCCTGACCGGGCAGGTCGGACAGAATTCGAGCGCCAGCTCAAAGGTGGCCTCGACCATGGCGCCACCATCGAAGAGCATGACCATGGCCTGGCCGATGCGGCGGTCGCTGATGAGCCCGCGCTGGCGCAACTCGCCCTCGATGGCCTGCCACTCGATCCGGCACCTGCCCTCCCCGCGCCAGAGGACGGCGCGGGCGTCGATGACCTCGCCATCCGGGAGGCGCACTTTGCGGACAAGCTCGCGGTAGCCCATGCACCGCGCACCCGCCCGCGTCTCAGCAACGTGCGCGGCGGTGCATGAGTTCACGCCGACGCCGAGCATGCAGATCTTCCCGCCGCCGGAGACGAGCTTGCCGAGCGGGCTGCGCATGCCGAAGGTCCTCACGTTGAGGTGCTCGGAGGTGAGCCACTCGGCCTTCGGGCCGATGGCGGCGTAGGGATGTGTCGGGTGCAGAGAGCGGCGGGCCTGCGGGCGAAGACGCACGGCCTCGGTGATCGCGCCGTTGATCGAGCGGGTGGTGCGCAGGTCGAATATCTCATGCTCGTCGTCGAACGCCTCGCGTGACTGATGGTTGAAGGTCGGAACCATCAGTGTTCCCTCGGTGCCGATGACCTCGAGGAACGCATCTACGACGGCATCCGCCCCACCCTCAACATATCCGAAGCTGGAGAGGGAGCTATGCACCTGCACCATGTCGCCGGGCCCGAGCCCGAGGGCGCGGAGCCCGGCGACGATGTCATCCTGAGTCACGACTGTGCGGCCGTCTGCATCGTACGCCACGGGTCTCCTCCGTCCGGGACGTCCTCAGGCAAGGTCTGACAGGCCGCTCGCGTTCGGGTAGCGGGTGCGGATCAGCATCGCTTCGAGCATCCCGCGGTTCTCAGTCGGGTTCTCGACATACTCCACGATGCGCGCGTGATCCAGCGCGTTGATCCGCTCGTTGATCGCCTTGAGCATGTCCATGCAGTTGAGCATTGCCCGGCGGACCGGGATTCGTTCGGGATTGATGTCGATCCCGAAGAGCTCCGAGTAGCCGCACATCTTCAGCGCGTAGAGAGCCGCCTCCGTCTGCTCGGGGTAGACCACACCGACGTTGAGGTCCTGATCGTAGTTGCCCATCGGCTGGGAGTTCCAGTGCGTGTGGCCGAGCCGACCGTATTCGCAGACGAGGCTGAACGCGTAGGCGAGGTCTTCGTAGGCCATGAGCATATGCCCGACCTCGGGGTTGAGGCCCATAAGCGCGGTCCCCTCGCCGAGGATGCGTGTGTTCTCCTCAGCCCCGAGCAGCGACTCGACCTTCTGGCAGAGCAGAAGCGCCTCGGAGGTGGTGCCGTAGATGATGTTCGGGCGCGGCTCGTAGGGCTTGGGCTCGATGCATATGCGCACGCCGGGCACGGCGTCCATCGCCTCCGCGAGGCCCTCTGCAAAGCGGTCGCGCGTGGCGACGTGGTTCTGACCGAATGTGTTGTCGAAGCCGTCGATGCCGGGCCATACGATCGCGAAGTCGGTGTCGAGTTCGCGGTTGATCTCAAGCGTGGCGATGGTGCGGTCGATCGCGGAGCGGCGCACCTCCTCGATCGGGGATGACAGGGAGCCGAACTCGAACTCCGCGTCGTAGAAGAGATTCGGCACGACGGTGACCAGGCGCAGGCCCTCGTCCTTTGCGCTCCTGAAGAGGTCGAGCGTGTCGTCGTTGACCTCGTTGGGGTAGTGCGCCTCAAGGCCGACCAGTCCGTGCTCCCTGAGCTCGAGCGCCATCTCGATGCGCCCTTCCATGGGGAGATCGGGCACGTAGCGCTCGTGGAAGCGCCCACCTCCCGGCGCGAAGAACCACACGCCGGCCGTGAACTTGAGGTCAAGCTCGAAGCTCTCGAGATGCCGGACAAGCTCCTCACCACTGCGTCGCACCTTCTGTCCTGACAGATCCCTGATCGGCATGCTCATCACCTGTTCTCTCCGGGGGCGGGCGCCGTGTGAACGACCGGTCCGCTCCCGAGGTTGGATCGCGTGCTCGTCTGCGTACCAGCAATTCTCCGCGGCGCGGCGGGGACCTTCCGCGGTCGGGCAGGAGAGTTCGAACGTTGCGGCGAACTGACGGGAGGTTGAAGTCCGGCAGGACCAGGGAGGCGTTGCGTCGTGCCCCGCCAGGAAGAGAGCTTCACGATCGAAGAGCATACACGGGTGCGTAAGGCCATCGGTGCGCACACCCTTACGAGCGTCAACGAGATCCCGCAGTTTCACATGCGGACGCTGGTGGACATGGAGCCGCTGGTGGGGTTCCGAGAGCAGTTGAAGGGGGCGGCCGATCCGGTCCCGACATACAACGATCTGAGCATCAAGGCCGTCGCGGTGGGACTGAGGCAGTTTCCGAGGTTCAACGCGTGGGTCGAGCCCGATCATCTGAAGCTGCTGGATGCGGTGAATGTCGGCTTCGCAGTCGGGACCGATCAGGGCGTGCTGCTGCCGACGGTGCGTGACGCGGACACGAAGACGCTTGAGGAGATCGCGGCCGAGACGAGCGAGATGGTTGAGCTGGCGCGGAACGGGCGACTGCGGGCCTCGCTGCAGATGGGAGCGGGCTTCACGATCTCGAATCTCGGGCCGATCGGGATCGACTCGTTTGCTCCGATCATCAGCCCGCCGCAGGTGGCGATCCTCGGGATCGGCTCGATCGCGCCCCAGCCGATGGTGATCGATGGGCAGGTCGTGGCGCGTCGGGCCGCCCACCTGACGCTGGTGCTCGACCACAGGGCCGCCGACGGCGCCGACGGAGCGCAGTTTCTTGCCGCCCTCAAGGAGATCTTCACCGACCCCGACCGGCTTTCCGGGGCATAGACGGTGACACGGGAGCGGACGGTTGCGCCACGGTTCGAAGTGCTCGTGATCGGCTCGGCGATGGTCGAGATCACGCCCGCGGAGATGGGGCGACCGCTGTCGGACGTCGAGGCGATGGTTCCCCTGCCGTCCGGCTCGGCGGCGAACTTCGCCGGGGTGCTGGCGTCGCTCGGCGTACGTGTCGCGCTGATGGCAAGGGTGGGGGACGATGAACTGGGGCAGTGGCTCATCGATCGACTCGGCCGGAGAGGGATCGCGACCGACTTCATCCTCCCCGTGCAGGGCCAGAGCACGCCCGTATCATTCGCGTGGATGGACCGGCAGGGTGAGAAGACGTTCTACTTCTACCGCTTTCCGGGCTTCAGCGACCCGATGGCCACACTCAGTTCGAATGAGATAACGGCCGAGCAGGTGACCGCGGGCAGGATCTTCGACTTCACCGAAGCGGCCGTGCGCAATGAGCCTCTGCGCTCGGCGGCGCTGCGTGCGGCGCGCCTCGCCGCGGAAGAGGGATGCGAAGTCTGCTACGCGGTGAACTACCGGCCGGCCGCGTGGCTGGGACAGAGCGAGGAGCAGATTGTGGCGGTGCAGCGCGAGGCGTGCGGATGCGCGGACATCGTGCTGATGAACAGAGAAGAGGCCGAGATCATCACCGGGAGCGCCGATGTTGAGCAGGCCGCCCGGGAGGTGGCCGCCGTGGGGCCCTCGATGGTCGTGATCACCGCCGGCGAAAACGGTGCGACAGTGTTCGCCGAGGGCGAGGCGGCGCACATCCCGGCGCGAGGGGTCGAGGTCGTCTACGACATCGGGGCGGGCGACACCTTCCACGCGGGGCTGCTGGCGGCCCATCTGGCCGGAATGCACCCGGCGAGTGCGACGCGCTTCGCCTCCGACACCGCGGCGCTTCGGATCAGCAGAGCGGCAGAATCGCCGAACCCCACGTTTGACGAAGTGGCGCAACTGGGTAAAGTTTAAGCGTGGGGAGCAAGAGGCAATCACATACCTGTCACGCCTGTTCGCCAATCTGCCGAACCGATTGACACATCCCGGCATATCCTGCCGAACCGCATATTGCATCTTTCGCACTACGCGCAGGTCTGAGATATCCGCCCGGTAAAGCGTTCAGATATGTGATGCAGTCTGCAGTTCCGCGGCGGTTGCAGGAAGTATTCACTTCGACGCCGAAGATGGCGTTTCCGGCGGGGGCACTACGTTTAAGCGACATGGGCCAGATGTCGTGAGGCCGTCACTGAAGTTGCAACGTATGTTGCAGCGCGGCGCAAGCTATGGTATGATAAGTGTCACAAATGCCCCTCGTGCCCTTTGACCTCCGCGTCAGAGCGTCATGAAACCGAAAGAATCGTCTCGCCTCTCTCTGAGGCAGTCGGAGGTGTCGTTTCTGGATCCGAGAAGAATCGTAATCGTGGAAGACGACCCACAGTGCAGTAAGCTTGTGGCAACGAAGCTCGAGGCTGAAGGCTTTGAGGTGGCGGTGAGTGAGACGGGCGAGGAGGCTCTCGAACTGATCGAGAGCGAGATGCCCGATCTTCTGCTGCTCGACCTCATCCTGCCGGGGATCGATGGACTTGAAGTCTGTCGGCGGATTCGGCGCAAGTATGACCTGCCGATCATCATGCTCACTGCCAAGGACGATGAGATTGACGCGGTGATCGGCCTCGAGGTGGGGGCCGACGACTACATCACGAAGCCCTTTGGGACGCGTGAGCTTGTCGCCCGTGTGCGGGCGATGCTGCGCCGGGTCAAGATCAACCGCGAGCACACCGAGCCTCTCGAGCACCTCATGTTCCCGGAGATCGACATCGACATTCCGAAGCGGCAGGTGACTGTTCAGGGTGAGACGGTCCACCTGACGCCCAAGGAGTTCGGGCTGCTGGTCTACCTGGCGTCGAAGCCGAACGTGGTCTTCACTCGCGAGGAGATCATCCGCGACATCTGGGGGCGCGCCGACGGCGGCGGCGACCTCCGCACCGTGGACACGCATATCAAGCGTCTGCGGCGCAAGATCGAGGAGGGGCGCGCGGTGCCGTGGAGCATCGCGACCGTCTGGGGCGTGGGCTACAAGTTCCAGATCAATGAGTGACGGTTCCTGAGTATACCGACGCACTCACCGACCCGCGGCCGATGCCGCGGGTCGGATCGGTTCTGCATCCCCGAGTCACACAGCTCCCCGCTTCACGACGTAGATCGCCGGGTGGGTGCCCGACAGGCTCAGATGGTGCTCGCGGATGATCCGCAGCCGTGGACTTCGACCGATCAGCCGCGTGATCAGACGCTTCTCCTGCGTCAGCAGCGCGGCGACCCCTTCGGGCTTGAGGATGCGCGCGAGTTCACGGACGAATCCGGGATAGAGGTGGCGGTTGGCGCGGTGTGAGCCGATGCGCCGGCCCCACGGCATGTTGCAGATGACGGTGTCAACCGATGCGGTCTTCAGCGGCAATGCGCGAGCGTCCCACTGCGCGATCCGCGCGCCCACGCCTGCCGCCTCGATGTTCGCCTGCGCCGCCTGCAGCGGCTTGATGAAGAGATCGCCACCGATCAGCAGGTCCGGCCCCGGCAGCCGGGCGCGTTCGACGAGGATCGTGCCCGCGCCGCACATCGGATCGACCACCACCTGGCCCTCCACCGGCTCCGTGAGGCGGCACATCGCGTGGGCGACGGTGGCGTTGAGCGAGGCCGCGGTGTGTCTCACCCGTGCCCGCTGGTGAAGCGCCTCGGGCGACAGACGCAGCCCGGCGAGGGCGGTGTCGTCGGTCACGTACACCCGAAGATCGTAGTCGTACTCCTCAAGGTCAACGTCCCAGCCGTAGCGCCGCACAACGCCCGCGCCCGCGGCGGCCGCGACCTGCAGAGAGTTGTACGCGTGGTCGCCGGAGCGATGCGCGGTGATCCGGAAGCTCGGCCGCGCGCGCGGCCCGTGAAGCTCCCGGTGAACCCGCAGCGCGGGGTCGAGGTCGAGCGCGGCGAGCCACCCCTCGATGACCTCCAGGCCGAGTCCGGTCCGTGGGAGGTCGCTGAGCTGATCGACGTAGGCGAAGAGGTTCTCGATCGTGAGCAACTCCGCGGCGGTCCGCGGCGGCTCGGGCGACGAGAAGAAGAGCTTCCCCCGCGTGGCCCCGAGGACGGTGGCGTCGGGCAGACGCTCGCGAAGCTCATCCGCAACGATCTCCTCGAGCCCCGCGATCAGGGTCGCGAAGAACGGCGTCTCGCCCGACGGGGGATCGATCGCGAAGGGACGCTCGTGTATCTTCGTCAGGCCCGGTCCCTCTCGCTCCATGCGCTCACCTCCCCGCGGAGGTCGTCAAGCGCGTCGGCGGCGATGGCATCGCGCACGCGCTCCATCAGTTGCGTGTAGAAGCGCACGTTGTGGAGGCTGAGCAGTTGCCATCCCAGCGCCTCCTTTGTGCGGTGCAGGTGGCGGAGGTAGGCGCGCTCGAAGCCACCCGCGCATGTCGGGCAGTCGCACTGCTGCGAGAGCGGCCGGGTGTCGGTCTCGTATGCGGCGCCCGCGATGCGGATCGGCCCCTCCCAGGTCATGACGCCGCCGTGGCGGGCGTTGCGCGTAGGAAGCACACAGTCGAAGAGGTCCACGCCCTCCGCCGCGCAGTCCACGATGTCGAGCGGGGTGCCGACACCCATCAGATGCACCGGGCGCTCCTCGGGCAGCGCCCGCTGTGCGGCGCGCAGGGAGGTGAGCATGTCCTCGCGGTCCTCGCCGACCGAGAGCCCACCGATGCCGAAGCCGGGGAACCCCATCGCCGCGGTCTCGCGCGCGCTGTGCTCTCGCAGATCGGAGTGAATCCCGCCCTGCACGATGCCGAAGAGTTGCTGGGAGGGATGGTCATGGGCGTCGAGGGACCGTGCGGCCCAGCGGAGCGTTCGCTCGACGGACCGCTCAACGTACTCTCTCTCGGCGGGGCATGGGCAGCACTCGTCGAGTGGCATCGCGATGTCACTGCCCAGGGCCATCTGGATCTGCACGGACAGCTCCGGCGTGAGCAGGATCCTGCCGCCATCCACGGGGGAGGTGAAGGTGACACCGTCCTCAGTGATGTCGTTGCTGTCGGAGAGAGAGAAGACCTGGAAGCCGCCGCTGTCGGTGAGGATCGGGCGCTGCCAGCCCATGAATCTGTGCAGCCCGCCGCACTGCGCGACGACGTCCTCCCCCGGCCGCAGGTGCAGGTGGTAGGCGTTGGCGACGAGTATCTGCACCCCTACGCCCGCGACCTCATCAGGCGGACAGGCACGGAGGGCCGCCCGGCTCGCGCACGGCATGTACGCGGGCGTTCGGACGAGGCCGTGCTCCAGGGAGAGGAGCCCGGTACGCGCTTTCCCGGTCACTGCGCGGTGTACTATCTCAAATCTCACGTGTCACACGCGTCCTCAGTGGATCAGCATTGCATCGCCGTAGCTGTAGAAGCGATAGCCGCGCTCAAGCGCCTCACGGTACGCCTGCAGCACGCGATCGCGCCCGCCGGCGAAAGCGGAGATCATCATCAGAAGGGTCGAGCGCGGCAGGTGGAAGTTGGTGATCATCGCTTCGACCGCTCGGAAGTGGTAGCCGGGGTAGATGAAAAGCTCGGTGCGCCCGGAGCCCGGGTGGATGAGTCCGGCCTCGTCGGCGACGCTCTCGAGCGTGCGGGTCACGGTTGTTCCGACCGCGACGAGCCGCCCTGTGCGCTGGTTGGCGCTCCGCGCGAACTCCTCCGAGACGCGGAAGTACTCCGAGTGCATCTCGTGATCCTCGATGCGCTCGGCGCGCACGGGCCGGAATGTGCCCGGCCCAACATGCAGGGTGACGTAGCCGATCTCGACGCCGTGCTCTTTGATCCGGGCGAGCAACTCGTCGGTGAAATGCAGCCCGGCGGTCGGCGCGGCAACCGCGCCCGGCTCCCTCGCGTAGACGGTCTGGTAGCGCTCGCGATCCAGCGCCTCGGCTTCGCGATCGATGTACGGAGGAAGCGGGGGCGCGCCGACGACATCGAGCACCTCCAGCAGTTCTCCCTCGTACTGAAGCTCAAGCAGGCGCATGCCCTCGTCGCCCTCGATCTCGCGGACCGAGGCGCGCAGCATCCCGCCTCCGAACTCGACCTCGCAACCCGGCCGCAGACGCCTTCCGGGGCGGCCGATCGCGCGCCAGAGGTTCCCGTCCACCGGCTCGATCAGCAGCAGTTCGACGCGGCCGCCGGTCGGCGCGGTTCCGATGAGACGCGCGGGGATCACGCGGGTGTCGTTGAGGGCGAGCAGATCGCCCGGTTCGAGCAGATCGACGATGTCACGGAAAGTTCGATGCGTCACGTCGCCGGTGTCCCGGTCCAGTACAAGCAGGCGTGACCGGTCACGGCGCTGGGCCGGGTACCGGGCGATGCACTCAGGGGGAAGCTGGTAGTCATAGTCACTTACTCTCACGAGGAGCACCGGAGAGAGGTTCGCCTTCGTGGATGGATGGACCTGCCGGTCGGGAACTCTCGATCGGCGGTGCGCGTTGAATGACTCGAGGTGTGACACCACTCATTGTCGGCTGCATCCGCTGTGTCCGACAGCCAATGAGAGGAACGTATGCATGAGGACTTCGCCAGTCGTTCTGTGGCTGATGGTATTTCTGCTCATCGGTGCGACGTGGGCACTGACGGGCTGCGCTCCTGAGGACGACTCGCTGGAGGAGTTGCCCCCTGACCCGGACGCGCCGGTGGAGGAGGCGCCTGAGGCCGAGGCTGAGGCTGAGGGCGAGGAGATCGCGCCCGACCTCGAACCCGAGCGGGAGTTGACGCCCGAGCAGGCCGAGGCGGCCCTCGGCGTTGAGGTGGACCTCAACCGGGCCTACCCGGAGACCGCCTTCCAGCCACTGCGGACTGTGATGTACGTGGGCACGGAGGAGCAGAAGGCGCAGGTTCGCGATAGGCTCGAGCAACTGCTGCTGCGGAGCAATGTCATGGTGACCCGGGCGGGTGCGGCTTCGGTTCTCGGGATCGATCCGGCCGGCTCCGAGGCGGCGCTGACGGAGGCCGCGCTCAATGATCCTGAGAAGCTGGTGCGGCAGCAGGCGATCGATGCCCTGGCGGGAGCGCCGTCATCTCCGGAGCTGCTCAGCGCGCTGGCGAAGGCGCAGAACGCCGAGGACCCGGAGATTCGCAACACGGCGCTGATGGCAGAGATGGACGTGCGGCTGGGTGCGATGACCGACATGACGGACACGGCGTGGATGGCGCGGCTGCTCGGCCAGCGGCGGGATGACGCGTCTGCACAGATGCAGATCAAGCTCGTTCAGCAGGGCCCGCGCTACCTCCCGGCGGCGATCCACGTGCTGCAGACGGCCGACAGTGAGGACGCGCGAGCGGCTGCTGCGACGGTGGTGATGTGCATATGCGCGGGAACCAGCCCGAAGCAGGAGAAGTTCGCCGAGTTCTCGCAGGCCATCATCAAGGAGGGGCTGCCGGAGCCGGAGCCTGCGAACCTCGACGGACTGGCCCCGCTTGAGAACGCGGTGGCCAATGACAGTTCGTGGAAGGTCCGGGCCGTCGCCGCGCAGGGACTGGGCTACCTCGGCCAGGAGAGTTCGGCACGGGTGCTCGGGAACGCGCTGATCGATGAGAACGAAGAGGTCCGGTGGTGGGCGGCGCTCGCGTTGGAGACCGTGCCCTCGACCGAGGCGGTGGCGGATCTCTCCCGGGCCGCGACGCGCGACTCCTCGACGCGGGTCCGTGAGGCGGCCGTCAGGGCGCTTGGCTGGGCGGAGAGCGAGGATGCGTTGAGACCGCTGATCCGGGCGACGGCCGACGAGTCGTCGGCGGTGCGCCAGGCGGCGGCACAGGAGCTGGCCCGCTACGCGTCACCGGTGAGCCTGCAGGCGCTGGTGAGGCTCTTCAAAGACCCGAATGAGGATGTGCGGTGGGCCGCGGTCGTCGCGGCGGGCGACCTCCGAGACGAGGAGACGGTGCCCGCGCTGATCGATGCGATGCGCGACCCCAGTCCGATGGTGTCCAATGCGGCGGAGCGCGCGCTGCAGCGGATGGGCCGGGCCGAGCGCCGCTTCGGTCTCGAGAGCGAGACCTGAGGCGGCCGGATCGCACATCCGGGAGTCATCTGAAAGCGGCGACGCCCGATCGGGCGCCGCCGCTTGCGTGTACCTCAGGCGGGCGGCAGATGGGTCAGGGGCGCGCGCTGAGAGTCTCGTGGGCCTGCTCGAGCAGTTCGGGGATCTCCAGCGCCACAGGACACCTCTGCAGGCACACGCCGCAGGCGACGCAGCTTTCGGCGTTAACCTCGAGGCTCTCGTAGAGATCGTAGCCCATGTGCTGGAGGTTTTCCGGGTAGCTCAGGACCATCTGTGACGCCCTGAAGACGTCGGGGATGGGGATGCCCTGCGGGCAGGGCTGGCAGTAGCCGCAGCGCAGGCACTTCTGCTCGTAGCGGTAGGAGCCGCCGGCGTTCGCGAGACGCCGCAGCAACTCCTCGCGCTCATCGTCGGAGAGCGGCTTGAAGGGCATCATCAGCGCGGCGTTCTCCTCGACCTCCTCGACGGTCTGCATCCCCGGGATCACGATGTCCACGCTCGGATCGCTCAGCACCCAGCGCAATGAGCCGGCCACGAGCGCGTCCGGCCCGCCGAGCCCCGCCTGCCGCTCCTCCCTTGGGTAGGCGATCTGACCGCCAGAGAGGGCCTTCATGATGATCGTCCCCATGTCCTGCTCTTTCGCAAGGGGCAGGATGTCCGAGACGTTCTCGCTGTCGAGCGGGTTGTAGCAGAGCATGACCGTATCGAACTCACCGGAGGCGATGGCCTTGCGCATGACGTCGAGGGCGCGGTGGATGGTGACGCTCACGTGCCCGACGATGCCCTCCGCCTGGGCCTTGCGCGCGGCCTTGAGGGCGCCGTCGGGGGCCATGACTTTCTGCCAGTTCTCCTCGTTACTCACCGTGTGAAGCTGCCAGATGTCGATGTAGTCCATCTGCAACTCACTGAGGCTGGTCTCGAGGTGCTCCATCGCGCCGTCATAGTCGCGGGCGCCGGTCTTCGTCGCGATGTGAAACTCATCACGGCGATGACTTACGCCGAGGCCAATCTTCCGTTCGCTGTCCCGGTAGCTTCGGGCCGTGTCGATGAAGTTGATGCCGAGATCGAGGGCGCGATTGAGGCACGCCGCCGCCTCGTCCTCTGAGATCCCCGGCAGCTTGATCGCCCCGAAGCTCACGGGTGTGACCTGCAGTTCTGTCTTACCCAGTCGCCTGTATTCCACAGTCGAACTCCTCCCACGTCATCACACCGGGCGGTCTGCACCCGGTGCGGATCTCGCGCGAAACTCTCGAACGTTTGGCCAATTCGCCTCCGAGGCCGTGAAATCCTCCGTCCGGGGCTCATCCGGTGGAGGGTGAATGCTCGACGATGCCCCAGGTGGCGGGGTCGCGCTCCCACGGCACGTCCGGCGAGGTACCCCAGAACTGCCGGCCTCGCTGGATGTCATGCACGATGACGGCCATGCCGATGCGCAGGCCGGGCGCGGGCTCGTAGCCATGCAGGCTGTCCGGCTCGAATGCCATCTCGAGCGAGTACCCGCCATCGCCGAGGCGCGAGGCGAGCCTGACGGCGCTGAGGTCGATCTGCGGGGAGCGCTGAAGTGCTCGGCGGATCGGCCTCTGCCAGATGACGGGCTCGGGCCGGGCGGCGCCGGGCGGGCTCGGCAGGGTAACCAGGTGATAGCAGAACTGGCTGGCGCGGTGGCTCGTTCGGGAGCCACGGGTGTCGATCAGCAACTCGACCGCGTCGCCCGACGCGGGGTTCTCGCGGTTCGTGACCACCGGGTCCTCCCTGAGCGCCTCCAGCGCGACGTAGAGGCCCCGCTCGTTCCACGCCAGCGACAGCGCCGCGAACTGCTCGCCGCCGGAGAGTTCGCCGAGCGGCGGCATCAGGTGCTCATCGCTCCAGTCGGCGAGACTGCCATCGACTCGCGGGGACAGCTCGCGCCAGGGGCAGCGCGCGATCGTGGAGAAGAGTGCGGCGGGCGGGAACTCGAACTCGGAACTGCTCATTTCGCCGCCACCTCCGCCTCGATCGGCTCAAGGGCCCTGCGGAGCATCTCGCGGAAGGCCTGCGTGCGCACCTCGTGCTCGGCGAATCCCCAGACGGTGATCAGGTCGTAGTCGCGAGAGCGAGTACTGACCCGGACGCGCGAGCCCCTGCCGTACTTCGGCAGGCCCTCCATCTCATCCCAGGTGGGCAGGGCCAGCTCACGCTCGAGCACCGACTGCACGAACACGCCCTTCGGCGCGCGGATCTGCAGCCGCACATCCCAGCGCCGATGCGTCTGCGCGCGGACGATCCAGTCGTCCGCAGCGATGCGGCTGAGCGTGACGTAGCAGCTGTCGGCCCAGTCGGCATCCTCGACGCCCAGCGCGCCGGCCGCCATCTCGATGAACGCCTCGAGCGCCGCCGGCTCCCACTCGCGTCGCTCGCCCGACGGTGTCTCCTCCGACAGGTGCCAGGCGCGGCCATCGGTCTCCCACGGCCGCTCGGCGTCCTCCGCGAGGGCTTCAAGTGCCTCCTGATGCGCGCCGCGGCGAGGCGGAGCGGCGACAGGCCGAAGATCACGTTCCTCGCGGCGAGCGCGCTCAAGCGCGTCTTTGAGGAAGGGCGCGGTCGCGGATTCGGCACACGTCGCGACCTCCTCAGGCCGCCCGGCCGCGACAAGCAGTCCGCCCTGATCGCCGCCGCCCGGGCCGAGGTCGATGAGCCAGTCGGCACACTTGACGAGGTCGAGGTTGTGCTCGATGACGATGACTGAGTTCCCGGCCTCAACGAGGCGCTGAAGAACCTCCAGCAGCTTGAGCACATCGGCACAGTGCAGGCCGGTGGTCGGCTCATCGAGGATGTACACCGCGTGCCCGCGGGCGGGCTTCGAGAGCTCGCGGGCGAGCTTCACCCGCTGGGCCTCGCCGCCCGAGAGCATCGGCGCCGGCTGTCCGAGCGGGAGGTACTCCAGCCCCACGTCGGCCATCGTCTGCAGGATGTGGCGGATCCGGGGGAAGCTCGCGAAATGCTCCACCGCCTCGCCGACCGTCATCTCCAGCACGTCGGCGATGCTGCTGCCGTGATACTGCACGTCGCGCGTTTCAGCGTTGTAACGCGTCCCACCGCAGTCCTCGCACTCCACCCACACATCCGGCAGGAAGTGCATCTCGATGAGTCGGCGGCCCAGCCCCTCGCAGACCTCACAGCGCCCGCCCTTCTTGTTGAAGCTGAAGCGCTCCG
Organism: Armatimonadota bacterium; assembly: GCA_050942735.1. Classification (GTDB taxonomy): domain Bacteria; phylum Armatimonadota; class Zipacnadia; order Zipacnadales; family UBA5352; genus UBA5352. The sequence goes on along the minus strand of JBMNNW010000010.1, from coordinate 23,529 downwards.
GGCCGTAGCCGCGCACGACCGCGTCCGGCAGCATGGAGTAAAGCTCGCGGATCAGATCGAAGACGCCGGAGTAGGTGGCCGGGCTTGAGCGCGGCGTCTGGCCGATCGGCGCCTGGTCGATGTTCACGACGACATCAAGCTGCTCGATCCCGACGATGCGCCGATGAGGCCCTCCGACCTCCTGAGCGCCCTGCAGGTGGTAGGCCAGCTCGGGATAGAGGATCTCATTGACCAGCGAGGTCTTCCCCGACCCCGAAGGCCCTGTGACGCATGTGAGCACCCCGAGCGGGAACTCCACGTCGATGTTTTTGAGGTTGTGATGCGCCGCGCCGACGACCCTCAGCCAGCCCCCGTCGTCCCGAGGCGGAAGGTCGCGCCGGGTCGCAGGCACCGGCACCTGAAGCCGCCCGCTGAGAAGCTGACCGGTCTTCGAGGTCTTCCGGCGCGTAACCTGGTTGAGTGTGCCGGCGGCCATCACCCGCCCGCCCTCCGGCCCCGAGCCCGGGCCGAGGTCGATGATGTGATCGGCCTCACGGAGCGTCTGCTCATCATGTTCGACGACAAGTGCGGTGTTGCCGAGGTCGCGCAGGTCCTTGAGCGCCTGCAACATCCGCTCGTTGTCTCGAGGATGGACTCCCACGGTCGGTTCGTCGAGCACGTAAAGCACTCCGGTCAGCCCCGAGCCGATCTGCCCGGCAAGCCGCACGCGCTGGCTCTCCCCGCCCGACAGCGACGGGGCGGGGCGATGGAGGGTGAGGTAGCCGAGGCCGACCTCGACCAGCAGCCGCAGCCGGCGGAGAATCTCGTCGCGAATCTCGCCGGTCATCTCACGGTCACGATCGGAGAGTCCGAGTTCCTCAAAGAAGCACTGAGCCTCAGTGAGCGGGGCGGAGCAGAGATCAACGATGCCGCGGCCGCGCAGCCTCGCGGCGGCGGCCTCGGCGTTCACACGCCCGCCACCGCAGGTCGGGCAGGGCAGGTCGCGCAGGATCCGACCGACGCGTTTGCGGAAACGCGAACTGAGGCGGCTGGTCTCCTCGATCGATGCCACGAGCCCGTGGAACTGCACGCTGAGGTGGGCATCCACTGCGAACTCGCGATCCCCCGCCCCGTGGAAGATCAGCCGCCGAGCCTCCTCGGGAAGCTCCTCGAAGGGCGTTTCGAGGTCGAAGCCTGAAGCCTCCGCCACCGCCGCGAGCATCCGCTCGAGCAGTGAACCAGGCTTGAGTTCACCCCACGGGCTGAGCGCGCCCTCGCGGATCGACAGCGCCGGGTCGGGGACGAGCGCACGCGGGTCGGCCCCGCGCCGCGTCCCGAGGCCCTCGCAGGCCGGGCACCAGCCCTCGCGGTGGTTGAACGAGAACGCGCGCGGTGTGAGTGGCTCGTAGGCCGCGCCGCACGCCTGGCAGGAGCTGTGCTGCGAGTATGTCCGGCCGTCGCCGCCGTCCTCGGCGGTGACGGCGAGGCGACCGTCACTGAGCCCCAGCGCGGTCTCGACCGCCTCCGCGAGCCGGGATCTCCGCCGATCGGTGAGGTCGATGCGGTCAACCACGACCTCCACGGTGTGCTGGCGGCGTCGCTGGATGGTCCGCTCAAGCGGAAGCCGATCGACCTCGCCGTCGATCCGCACTCGCAGCCAGCCCTGCCGGTGGAGGCGCTCGAAGAGATCGGCCCACTCCTCGTTGCCACGCGGCTCGACAGGCGCGAGGATAAGCAGGCGCTCGCCGCCGTGTTCGGCGAGGATCTCGGCAGTGATCTGATCCTGCGTCTTCGAGCCGACCTCCGCCCCGCACCCCGGACAGTGCGGCGTGGCCAGGCGCGCGAAGAGCACGCGCATGTAGTCGTAGATCGTGGTGACCGTGCCCACCGTCGAGCGCGGATTGTGTGACGGCTGCCTCTGATCGATCGCGATCGCCGGAGGGAGGCCGGTGATCCGATCGACCCGCGGCCGGTCGATCTGTCCGACGAACTGCCGCGCGTAGGATGACAGCGACTCGACGTAGCGCCGCTGCCCCTCGGCGTAGATGGTGTCCAGCGCCAGCGAGGTCTTCCCCGAGCCGCTGACGCCGGAGATCACCGTGAGCTTGTGCCGGGGTATCTTCGCGTCCACCGAGCGGAGGTTGTGCTCGCGCGCTCCGCTGACCTCGATGTCACCGGCCTTGACGTTCCTGCGCCGCCGCGCCGACTGCACGTCGGCGGTGTCAACCTCACCGTCGCGAAGCACCTCGCGCAGCATCGCCCCGGTGTATGATCCGTCGCAGTTGGCAACGTCCTCGGGAGTGCCGGCTGCGACGAGGCGGCCGCCCTCGGCCCCGCCCTCCGGCCCGAGGTCGATGACCCAGTCGGCGCTCTTGACGATGTCGGGATGGTGCTCCACCACGATGACGGTGTTCCCCTCATCAACGAAGCGGTGCAGCACGTTGAGCAGGTGCTGCACATCGGCGAAGTGCAGCCCGGTGGTCGGCTCATCGAGGATGTAAAGCGTCCGGCCCGTTCGCGGGCGCGCCAACTCCTCGGCCAGCTTCACCCGCTGCGCCTCGCCCCCCGACAGCGTCGGAGCGGGCTGCCCCAGCCGGATGTACCCCAGTCCAACGTCAACCATGATCTGCAGCATCGATCTGATCTTCGGCTGATTGCCGAAGAACTCGAGGGCCTCCCCGACCTCCATCGCGAGGACATCGGCGATGCTGCGGTCCCTGTATCTCACCGCCAGCGTCTCCTCGTCGTAGCGCCGCCCCCGGCACGCCTCGCAGTCAACCCAGACATCGGCGAGGAAGTCTGACTCGAGCCTCACCGCGCCATGGCCGTCACAGGCTGAGCAGCGCCCCTCCTCGACGTTGAAGCTGAAGCGACCGGGCTGGTAGCCTCGCCGCCGTGACTCGGGAAGCTGCGCATAGAGCGCCCGGATGTGATCGAAGACACCCACGTAGGTCGCCGGGTTGCTGCGCGGGGTGCGGCCGATCGGGTCCTGGTCGATCATCACCGTCTTGTCGAGATGCTCAAGCCCCTGGATGGACTCGTGCTCCGCGGCCTCGGCCTCGGCTCGCTGCAGCTTTCGGGCGAGCGCCGGATGCAGGGTGTCGGTCACGAGTGAGCTCTTCCCCGAACCTGAGACGCCGGTGACGGCGATGAAGCGGCCCAGTGGGAACTCCACGGTCAGGTCGCGCAGGTTGTTGTGATTCGCGCCGCGCAGGACCAGGCGCCCGCCATCGCCGTTGCGGCGCTGTGCGGGCACGGGGATCTCATCGCGGTTCGACAGATAGCGGCCCGTCAGCGACGCGGCGCGGCGGGCGATCTGCGCGGGCGTGCCCATCGCAACGATCTCACCGCCGCGCTGGCCGGCGCCCGGGCCGAAGTCCACGACGTAGTCGGCCGCGCGGATCGTCTGCTCGTCATGCTCCACCACGAGGATCGTGTTGCCGCTGTCGCGGAGATGCTCGAGGGTCTTGAGAAGCTGGCCCTGGTCGCGATGATGGAGGCCGATGCTGGGCTCATCGAGGATGTAAAGCACATCCACCAGCCCGCTGCCCACCTGCCCGGCCAGCCGAATCCGCTGCGCCTCGCCGCCCGAGAGCGTCGGCGCGGTGCGATCGAGGGTCAGGTAGTCCAGCCCCACGTCCGAGAGGAATTGCAGCCGCGAGCGGATCTCTTTGAGCGCATCCTCCGCGATCGTGGCCTCGGATTCGGAGATCTCAAGCGCGTCGAAGAACGCTCCTGCGTCCCCGATGGTCATCGAGGCGACCTCTCCGACCGATGCCCCGCCCACCGTCACCGCGAGGCTCTCGGGGCGGAGGCGCTGTCCCCGGCAGCTCGCGCATGTTCCGGTGCGCATCGCCTCCTCGAATTTCCGCCGCAGCGAGCGGGCCTTGATGCGCCGGTAGCGCCGGGACAGATGAGCCATCAGCCCGTCCCACGGGTCGGCGTGCTTCCACTCCCAGCCACGCCGCGGGTGGACGAAGACGAACTCGATCAGCTCGCCGCCCGAGCCGTGCAGCAGGTGGTGCTTCTGCTCTTCCGTCAGATCGCGCCAGGGTGTGTCGAGGGTGAAGCCGTAGTGCCGGGCAACGCCCTCCAGCCAGTGCCGCCACTTCGCGTTGGAGGTCGAGGCCATCAGCTCGATCGCGCCCTCGCGCAGCGACCTGCGGGGGTCGGTGACGATCAGCTCGGGCACGAAGTCGCGTCGCTCACCGAGGCCGTCGCAGTCGGGGCACATGCCACGCGGGGAGTTGAACGAGAAGTGCGCATGAGTCGGCGTTTCGAAACTGATGCCACAGTCGACGCAGGCGAAGCGGCTGGAGAGCAGCAGATCGTCCCACGCGTCGTCGTCCTGATCGGCCTCCACCGCCGCGATGACGTCGCCCTCTGAGAGGTCCAGCGCCTGCTCGACAGCGTCGGCGACGCGCGCGCGGTAGCGCGACATGATCGTGACACGATCAGTGACGATCTCGATGTCGTGGAACCGCTGACGGTCGAGCCGCGGCGGATCCCGCAGTTCGATGACCTCGCCATCGACGCGGGCGCGGGCCCAGCCGCGGCGCAGCATGTCCTCGAAGAGATCCTGAAACTCGCCCTTCTGCCGCCGGGCCACCGGCGCGAGGACCATCACCCGCGCGCCCTCGGGCAGCGCCATGATCCGCGCCACGATTGCATCACGCGACTGCGCCCCGATCTGCTCACCGCAGCGCGGGCAGTGAGGGACGCCGATCGCCGCGTAGAGAACGCGCAGGTGATCGGCGATCTCGGTGATCGTCGCGACCGTCGAGCGAGGGTTGTGACTGCGCGCGGCCTGATCCACCGCGATCGTGGGCGTCAGGCCCTCGATCTCGTCAACATCGGGGCGAGGAAGCTCCTGCAGGAACTGCTTTGCGTAATTGGACAGCGACTCGATGTAGCGCCGCTGTCCCTCCGCGAAGATGGTGTCGAAGGCGAGCGAGGACTTCCCCGACCCGCTGACGCCGGTGAAGGCGATCAGCTTGCCTCTCGGCAGGTCAAGGTCGAGGTCCCGCAGGTTGTGCTGGCGGGCCCCGCGGATGCGGATGGAATCTGACACGAGGTATTACCCTCCGAAGCGCGCATCGAACGCGTGGCAGACGGTGCGTGCGGCTGAGGCCACCACGCTGGAATTGTATCAAACGAGTGTTCGCAGGTCAACGACAGGGGGCGGTGCATTGCGTTCGACCGAGGCTGCGACGGCTGCGTCCGTTCCGCGCCCACCACCATGCCTGCTGACGCGACGGGGAGCGCGCATGTTCAGCGGGCACCGCCCTGCGCGCGGGGGGGCGGAACTTCCTGCCGCTCGTCCTTGCGCTGGTTTTGCGGCACCGCCCTGCGCGCGGGGGGGCGGAACTTCCTGCCGCTCGTCCTTGCGCTGGTTTTGCGGCACCGCCCTGCGCGCGGGGGGGCGGAAGGAGCGCGGCCCCGCGATGGGCGGGGCCGCGCCGTCATCGACATCTGCGCCGGGTGGAGGCTTACGCCTCGCAGACCCAGTGCAGGAACTCGTCGTAGGTGTTCGAGAAGCCCGTCAGGGTGCTCACTGAGGGCACGAAGTCGATGAACTCCTCGGGCATCATGCCGTCCGGCTCGTAGGCCTGGCGGAAGATGCTGCTCTTCATGAGCTTGTCGAGGTAGCCGTCGGGCAGTTCGGTCCAGATGCCGTCGGGGTCGATCTCGCGCGGCTCGGCGTCGTACTCCTCGGCCTTGTCGGGGAAGATCGTGATGAAGTTCGGCACCGGGCCGTTGCTGGTGCCGCGCTCAATGTTCCACGGGCCGCGACCGGAGGCCGCCAGCGGGTAGCTCTTGTTGAACCCGAGGCCGCCCTTGCAGGGCGAGTGGTTGAGCAAGTGGTACTCGCGCTGGCGGATCGCGGTCGTCGCCCACTTCTTGACCTCTTCCCAATCCTCGATGCCGGCCTCCTGAAGCTGGTCGCCGACCGGATCGTCAAGCCGCCCGTCCATCTGCGTGCGGAAGCTCAGCGGGGCCGTGCTGTACTTCTCGATGGCGCCCGCGAACGCGATCTGCTGGGGCAGCGAGTAGTTGACCGTGACGTTCACGCCCATGCCCTTTGCGGTCATCCGCTCGGCGGCCGGGATCCCCGCGGCGGTGCCGGGGACCTTGAAGACCGTGTTGGGCGTGCCGCCCAGTTCGTCCTCGAGCTGGCCGAAGACCCACTCGGCCTCCTCGACCATCTTGTCGGCGTTGGTGGCCTCCTTGGGGTTGAGCTGAAGGCTCACGTAGCCGAGCGCGCCGTCGGTGATCTCCCAGATCGGGCGCAGCAGCCGCGCGTTGTTAACGACCACCTGGATGGTCATCGCGTATGCCAGCGTGACCGGGTCGCAGGCGTCGCCGTACTTCGCTCGCAGCTCGTCGCGCACCGGGGTCCAGACCTCGGGCTGCTCGTGCCGGGCGATGTCCACGAGCACGGGGTTCGTGGTGACGAGGATGGCGCCCTTCTGCATCGCCTTGCGCAGACCGACGGCGTAGTCATTGCCCCACCAGGTGTTCAGATCCCCGGCCATCGTCATGCGCGTCAGCTTCACGAGGTTGCTCTGCGCCAGCTGAGCGATCTCAGCCTCGGCCCTCTTCGCCTCGTCTGCGGCGCCGAGGTCCTTGAGCAGCGCTATGTTCGCCTGGCACTCCTCGTCGAGCTGGTCTTCGGTGGCCACTGCGTCGCCGTAGGTATCGGCGCACTTGAGGTTCCAGTCGGCCAGAACCGACTTGAGGTCGATCGCGCTCTCAGCGATCGTCTCGGCGATGTCCGCCTTCCCGGCCTCGTCAGCCGACTTGTACGCCTTCTGCATGTCCGAGCGGAACTCGCTCAAACGACCCGCGAGATCACCCGGCACGGTGTGAAAGATCAGGTCCTGCAGAATGGAGGTCTGTTCATTTGTCATTCCCACTACGCTCCTCGCATCTTCTGTTCGTGAAAGCTTGTATACGGAACGCCGCCCAGCATTGGCGGTCGCGGCCGTACGTGTGGCGTATCTTTCGCCGCCTCTCCGCCAATCCCTCCGTCCTCGTGGAGAAATGCCGAATAGTTCTTGCAGGGGGTATTGCGGAGAACTCCGAAGTGGTCCTTTGGATCGTTCGCAACCGGACCTGTGAGGTGGCCGGAGAGGAGATCTCAGCCTGAGGAAGGCGATACCGGCTGCGGCAGCGAACAGCCTCAGGCCAGCTGAAAGCGATGACCACTTCCAGCGGACAGCATACCAGAGGAGGCCTCCGATGAGAACACGCGGATCAGTCGCCACTGCGGGGCCGTGCCGGCGGCGTCTGGCGGCAATCACAATCACGGCCGCGATGATCATCGCGGCGCAGACGATGTCGGTGCACGCGGCGGCGCAGGGTCTTGCGCCCGATTCCGTCGCGAAGATCAAGGACGCGGTCGTGCTCATCGACGTCACGCTGAGCACGCCCGCGGGCGAGATGGGCGGCAGCGGGAGTGGCTTCGTGATCTCACCGGCGGGCCGTATCATCACCAACGCGCACGTCGTCTCGATGGTCACGGAGGATCAGTTCGGCGGCGTGGTGGTCGCCGACGACCGCAGTGTGAGGGTGACGTTCCATCCCAGCACGGCACAGGAGCAGTCCTACGACGCACAGGTGCTTCGCGAGCACCACGAGATCGACCTGGCGTTGCTGCAGATCGAGCAGGACACACCCGTGTACCTCGACCTGGCCGATTCGGATGCGATTCCCGAGACCTCCGGCATCTACGCATGCGGCCATCCACTGGGCCTGAGAGAGATCTCAATTCGGACCGGCACCGTGACGGCGCACCGGACGTGGGAGGGCAGGCGCTACGTGGAGCATGATGCGTCTGCGGAGGAGGGCAACTCCGGGGGGCCGGTCGTGATGGCCGATACGAGGGTCATCGGCGTGCACACGATGACACTGGTGAGCAGCGGAATGCTGACGAAGTTCGCGATACCCTCAAACGTTCTGAGCGCATGGCTCGCAGCCGCCCCCTCGGATGACCCGCCGCCGCCGATCCCGGGCAAGGCAGTGCGTGAGCTGCTGACGGCGAGCGATCTGTACTTCGAGGAGCCGGAGGTCGGCAGCTTCAGTATTCCGTACGACAACGACGTGGCCGTCACCGCGCACCAGTATGAGGATTTCCTGCGCCTGTACTGCGAGCTGGGAGAGCTGCCGGGCGGCAATCGCCTGCTGCAGGGCTACGCAGCCCTGGAGGCGTTGCGCTTCAACTACACCGACCCGGTGGGGCGCCTGAGCATCTGGGAGCTGCCGGGCGGAGCACTGATGCTCTACTGGGAGTGCCAGGTGCCGATGTCGCTGGCTTCGGGTGATTACCTCAAGACCATCGCCGACGCGGGGGCCAACCAGGCGGCGCGCTGGGAGGCGGTGCTACGCGCCGAGGAACCCGGCGAGCCCTCCGACCTGTATCCGGGTGGCACCAATGAGGAGCTTGCGACGATGACCGAGAGCCTGCGGCAGCAGATCGACGGCGCCGGGCTGCAGTACGACCTTGCCGACGATAACTTCAAGCTTCCCTACGATAACGATGTGACCGTCTACAGCCGCATCTACAAGGGCATGGTCTGGACGTACTCATACACAGGTGGCATTCCCGGCGCCACGCGCGCGGAACAGGGGCAGATCGCGATCGAGCTGCTCAAGCGGAACTGGGACGATCCATTGGGGCGTCTGAGCCTCGACTCGGACTACGACCTGCTGTGGGAGTCTCAGGTCCCGTCCGAGTTCCTCACACCCGACTACTTCGCCATCCTCGGGGCCACGGCCGCCACGCAGGTAGCGGACTTCACCGAGCAGTACGGCCAGATTCCGTTCAACGGATGACGATCCCGTCTGATGGCCGCTCACGAGAACGGGCGCGGTCGGCCGACCGCGCCCGTTGTCGTTGCACCTTGCTCACTCACGGCCGAGGTGGCGATTTGCGCGCCTGTGTGCCCACCTCGACAGCCACGGGAACGACACGTCCCTCCCCATGAGCGCCTCCAGCGCATACCAACTCGACAGGAGCAGCGCGAATGAGAGCGCGATGACGAGGTGCGCGAGATTCAGTGCGTTGCAGACGGCCTCGGCGCGGGCCCCCTCACAGGTGGCGAGCCAGGTGGAGGTGACGTAGAGGACCACCCGGATGGCGGTGATCAGTACGCTCCATCCGGTGGCGGCGAAGAGGTGGTAGGGAACTCCGCGGGCCGCTCGCATCCTGCGGGAGTTGAGCAGCAGCAGCGGCGCCGGAGCCGTCACCCAGCCGAGCCACGCGAAGTAGCACAGCGCGGCGATGAACCGCGCCCCCGGGTCCCGCCACCTGCGCCTCCGCCCGACAGGCACGAGCGCGCGCGAACGGGGGTCGTCCGCCCGCTCGGAGTCCGGCGGCGAGTTCTCTTCGGTCTGCTGCATGATGCTCTCCGGGACAGTTCCGGCCGACCCGATGCTCGATCAGGTCGGCCGGAAGGGTCTCCTGCCGACGGTGTGCCGATCAGCCCTCGAGTTTCTCCTCGAGACCGGCGAGGTCATCGGGAAGCTCGATCGGGGCCTGCTTCTCGGCGACAATCTCGCCATCCGCCAGCGTCAACTCGATCTGCCGCTGCCATCCGGGGTCGTTGACCGCGTCGCAGTCGGCGCGGTAGTGCGTGCCGCGACTCTCATCGCGCATGCGCGCGGGGATCGCAACACAGCGACCCAGCAGCGCGAGGTTCCTCGCCTCAGCGAGCCCGCGCACTGAGCCGGACGCGCTCTCAAGTCGCTCGGCGGCAGCCTCGGCGGCCGCGAGCGCCTCGCCGAGGCTCTCCTCGGTGCGCACCACCGACGCGCCCTTCCACATCTCCCAGGCGAGGTCGCCGACGATCTGATCGACCTCATCGCCCGGGCCGGTGGGCTGAAGCGCGGCGAGGCCGCCCTCGGCGAAGTCGCGGACGAATGCGGCGTCCGCGCCGTGATCGGCGCTCGTCGCGGCCTCCCCGGCCCGCCGCCCGAAGACCTGCGAGTCGGCGAGCGCATTGCCGCCTGGGCGATCCGCGCCATGCTGGCCACCTGCGTTCTCACCGGCGGCGAAGAGCCCGTTGAGGCAGGTGCGGCCGTGCAGGTCGATACGCGCGCCGCCGTTGAAGTGCTGCACGGCGGGCGCGAACTCGATCGCCTCTTTGCGCAGGTCGAGGCCGTGCTTGAGGAGATGCTCGAAGGGGACGCAGGCGTCCTCCTCGATGACATGGTCCTCGAGATGGGCGAGGCTCATGTGCACGCCACGGTGTGTGGTGCCGCGGCCCTCGCGGATCTCTGTGAAGACGGCGACATCCACCCACTTGCTGGCGTTGCGGATCGTGAACGGATAGGAGACGCCCTTGATGTATATCGCCTCGCCGACATCGACGCCCGCGGGGATGTAGCGCGGGATGAACTCCTCGCCAAGCACGTTGGTGATCTGCGGGTTGAGACGCCAGAAGACACCGGAGAGCGCGAAGTTGATCGGGTGGACGATGCTCGGGCCGATCTGAATGAACTCGAAGTTCACGAGCGGGCAGCCCGCCCGGAGCGCGATCGCGTAGCCGTCACCGGTCGCACCACCGGGGAAGACGTTGACGGCGTAGAGTTCCCCCGCGCCGCCGCTCGCGAGCACCACCGACGGTGCCGCGATGGCGAGCGGCTCGTCATCGGCCATCCCGACACCCCACGCGCCGTGGACGGTGTCTCCGTCCACCGCGACGTCCACGATCATGGTGCGGGGAAGGAACTCCACCGAGCCGGGGCCCTGCTCATTGATCTCACGGCAGCGGTCCATCAGCACATCGACGATGATAGGCCCGGTGTCGGCGCCTCGCCCGCATGCTCGCGGATAGCGGGCGCCGTCGCTGAGTATCTGGACGAAGCGACCGTCCTCGGTCTTGTCGAAGTCCGCCCCCCAGTCCTCAAGCTCCTGGAAGCGAGCCGGGGCGTCTTCGGCGATGGCCCGGGCGAGTTCGGGGGTGCAGAGCAGGCCGCCCTTGACCATGATGTCGATCCAGTGCTCCCGGGGGCTGTCCTCCTCATCGGCGTGACCGAAGGCCGCGCCGAATGCCATCCAGTCTGACGCGGCGGTGTATGTGGTGCCGCAGGCTCCGGGAACGCCCTTGGTGGCAACGATGACCTTCGCGCCGCCCTCCGCGGCCTCGACGGCGGCCCGCAGTCCCGCGCCGCCACTGCCAACGACCAGTACGTCACATTCATGCATTCGCATCTCTCGCGCCTCCCATGCGCGTACAAAGGCAGCCGGGCCTGGGGTGGCCCGGCTGCGTGGTGATGGCATGTCGGCTGAAGGCCGGACTTACCAGCCGAGAGCCTCGAAGCAGGCCGGGCCGATGCCCATGCTGCCGGTCGGCTCGAGGCGGCTGACCGCCTCGTTGTAGACCGCCTCAAGGTAGACGTGCGTCTCGACGTTGGTGCCGCAGGCGTTCTTGCCGCCGCCGCGCACCTCATCGGGCTGGCTGTCGAAGAACTCGTAGCGGCCCTGCGAGCCGGCCACGAGGAAGGCGGTGTTGATGTTGGTCTTGCCGATGAGGCCCTTCGCGACGCCCGCCGAGCCGGTGCCGCCGTGCTGGGCGAACGGAGCGTAGACGCCGGTGCGCTCGATGATCCGGCGCTGCACGGTCTCGAGCTTGCGCTCGTCGATCTCGTGCTTCTCGCCGGCGACCGCGGCGTGCTTCATGCCGATGTCGTAGGCGAGGCCCTCGGCGCCTGTGTAGTCGATGAACGCCGCCGCCAGTTCGGCGAATGCGTCAAGCTCGGCGTCGCTGAGTTCCTCGTACGCGACGTCGTCGCCGCTCTGGCCGGTCGCGCCCAGCTCGGCTTCGAGCATCATGTCCATGTTCCCGAGACCGTTGCGGATGGCCTCAGCGATGTCCCGCGTGATGGCGAAGTCCAGCACGGGCGGGATACCCTCGGTGTCGATCATGCCCCACGCCGGGCGCATGATCTCGACGGTGCCCATGAAGTCGGAGACGAACTCCTTGTAGGCGTCGCTGGAGAGGTAGGACTCGTACTTGCAGGCCAGCTCGGGGGTCATCTCCTCGACCTCGCCCTGCAGGCCGGCGTCCTCGATGAAGCTCCACGCCGCCTCGACCTTGTCCGACGCGCCGGTGGGGCAGGCGCGCTGTGCATAGTCCTTGCTCGGGTCGAACTTGGGCACCGCGAAGTGGTCGAGAGAGACAGCGACGAGGTCGGCGCCGAAGACCTGCGCCTCGCCCGCGATCCAGTCGATGTTGGCCTTCGCGCCGTAGAGCGCGGCGTTGCCGCGGTAGCCGAGACCCTCGGGTGCGAAGACCTTGCCAGGGAGCCCACCGATCTTGGTGTTGGAGTTGTGTGAGAACTGGACGATGATCGGGGACTGCTCACCGAGTGTCGAGAGCATGACGAACGCCCGGCTCTGCCACCAGTTGTTGGAGTTGGCGGCGAGCAGTGTGACCCGCTCGTCCTCGGCCTTGAGTTTGAGGTCATCGCCAAACGGGGACATTGCGTCGAAGATCGTGCGCAGCTCGCGTCCTGTCAGAAGCGATCCCATCTTGATCCACCCTCCTGGGGTTGGTTCGTGCTCAGGTTGCTGATAGAGGAACCGTGAGGCACGCGCGACCTGGCGCACGTCGGTCGAACAGGTGCGCCGGCCGCATTCGTTTGTGGGCTATGAGATCCGTGCCCGACCTGCGTCAGGCCACGGTGACGTCCTGGCAAAGATACACTTCCTGGATGGCGTTGAGCAGGCTTACGCCCTCGCTCATCGGGCGCTGAAATGCCTTGCGGCCGGAGATCAGCCCCATCCCGCCCGCCCGCTTGTTGATCACGGCGGTTCGGACGGCCTGGGCGAGATCACTCTCACCGCCGGATGCGCCGCCGGAGTTGATCAGGCCGATGCGGCCCATGTAGCAGTTGACGACCTGCCAGCGCGTCCACTCGATCGGGTTGTCCGGGATAAGCTCGCCGTTGTAGAGGCGCTCATCGGTCTTCCCGTAGTCCCTGTCCTTCGACATCGCCGGGTAGCCGCCGTTGTTCTCGGGCTGCTTCTGCTTGATGATGTCCGCCTCGATGGTCACACCGAGGTAGTTCGCCTGCCCGGTGAGGTCGGCGGAGAGGTGGTAGTCCTCGTCACGCTTGAACTCGCTGTTGCGCAGATAGGTCCACAGCACCGTGAACATCCCAAGCTCGTGCGCGCGCTCGAAGGCCGCGGCGACCTCCTGCATCTGCCGGTCGCTGCGGGGCGAGCCGTAGTAGATCGTCGCTCCGATCCCGGCGGCGCCGAGATTCCAGCAGCGCTCCACCGAGCCGTAGAACACCTGGTCGTTGTCATTGGGATACTGCAGCAGTTCACTGTGATTGAGCTTGACGATGAACGGAATTCGATGGGCGTATCTACGGCTGACGGCGCCGAGCACGCCGAGCGTCGAGGCGACCGCGTTGCAGCCGCCCTCGATGGCAAGTTGCACGATCTTCTCGGGGTCGAAGTAGTCCGGGTTCGGCGCGAAGGCCGACGCGGCGCTGTGCTCGATGCCCTGGTCCACGGGCAGAATCGAGACGTAGCCGGTGTTGCCCAGCCGCCCGTGTGACCACAGCCGCCTGAGGTTCGTGAGTACGCGGGTTGAGCGGTCGGTGTTGATGAGCACGCGCTCGACGAAGTCCGCGCCCGGCAGGTGGAGCCTGTCACGGCTCACACCGCTGGCCTCATACTCCAGAAGGCCCCTTTCCTCGCCCAGCAACTCAGCGATCTGATCGATGTTCATCGTGCGTCCCCTTCCCTCGTCATCCACGCCCGGGTTCCGGAGAAGCCTGCCGGCGGGCCCGGCGAAATGAGATTATTCTCCGGTAGTGCACACAATCCTTCCCTGTCCTTCGCGGAATCCGGGGTGAGGCCCTTCCGTCAGATGCTCGCCAGCTCCAGGGCCTCGAACTGCACGATCTCCCGGAGAGTCTGATAGCGACGCTCCAACTCGCCCACGTCGAGCCTCTCAAGGCCGCCGAGGCTGAAATCTTCGATGGCTGCGGAGGCGACGACGGTGCCGGAGGCCATCGCCCGGCGGAGGTTCACCGGGCAGCAGTCATCCAGCATTGCGAGGTATCCGATCATCCCGCCCGCGAAGCTGTCACCGGCACCGGTCGGGTCGATCACGTTGGGCAGCGGATAGGACGGGATCGTGAAATACTCGTCGTGGGAGACGAGCGTGGCGCCGTACTCGCCTTTCTTCACTACCACGAAGCGCGGGCCCATCTCGAGCACCCGCTCAGCGGCCTGCCCGAGGTTGGGGGTGTCGGCAAGCTGGCGCACCTCGCCGTCGTTGAGAAGCGCCAGGTCCACCCGCCGGAGGACCTCGAGGAGCGCGTCGCGCTCACTCTCGATCCAGTAGTCCATCGTATCGCACATGGTGAAGCACGTCTCGTGGAGCTGGTCGAGCACGGCCAACTGCACCTGCGGCTGGATGTTGGCGAGGAAGCAGTATCTGCTGTCGCGATAGCTTCCCGGCAGCACGGGGTTGAAATCGGCGAAGACGTTCAGTTCGGTCGCGAGCGTCTCCCGATCGCCGAGGTCGTAGTCGTAGACGCCGCTCCAGAAGAATGACCGACCGCCCGGGATGCGATCGACGCCCTCGAGGTCGGCGCCGCGGCTGCTGAGGAACTCCAGCGCCGCCTCCGGGAAGTCCTCGCCGACAACGCCGACGACCTGCGGCGAGGCCAGCAGGCTGGCGGCGGTCGCGGCATAGACCGCGGCGCCACCGACGGCACGTTCCACCGCGCCGAAGGGAGTCTTCACACTGTCCAGGGCCATCGAACCGACCACGACGACGTCACTCATCGGAGCACAACCTCCGGGTCTGGCTGAATGCTATTTGCAGTTGGGGCCCTCGCCCTCACGAGCCGCCGCCGGCTCGCCCTCTCCAGGGCGGAGAACCGCGCCGATCGTCCAGAAGAAGAGGCGCGGCAGCGTTGCAAGTCGCGGCAGACGTCTCGGATCCATCGCCGTGCGGTAGAGCCACTCAAGCCCGTTTCGCTGCATCCACAGCGGCGCCCGTTTCACGGTGCCTGCGATGACATCGAGGGTGCCACCCACACCCATACAGACGGGGACCTGCAACTGCTCCATGTGGCGCTTGATCCACTTTTCCTGTCTCGGGATCCCCATCGCGACGAAGAGCGCGGCGGGCCGGGCGTTGCGGATGGCCTCGATGATCCGCGCTTCCTCATCCTCGCCGAAGTAGCCGTGGTGATGGTAGACCACCCTCAGGCCCTCGTAGCGCTCCTCGAGTACGCGCGCGGCCTCGGCGGCCACTCCCGGCTCCGCACCAAGCAGCGCGATCGGCTCCCCGATTCGACCGCATGTCTCGCACAGAAGCTGCATCATGTCACAGCCGGGAACACGACCGGCGACCGGGAAATCCAGCATCCTCGCGCAGAGTACCACGCCCTGCCCGTCAATGGTAGCGAGGTCGGCCTCGTTGATGATCGTCCGCAACTCCTCGTCCTCCTGAGCGCGGACGACCGCCGAGGTGTCGCTGGTGACGATCATGTGCGGTCGGCGGTCACGGATGAACTCCTCGGCTCGGGCCAGCGCCTGCTCCATCGTCACCGGGTGCAGGCGGACGTTGAACATCTCGACTTCCAGCGGCTCACTGGCGGGCCATGCGGCCGAGGCGCGCGGCATCATCCGCAGCACCAGAAATCCGATCAGCGGGCCGACGGCCAGGCCGACGACGAGCACCAGCAGCTTCAGCCACGACGGCTGCGGGATGAGCGTGACCATCAGCAGCCCGAGGGCGCCCATGTACCCGGCAAGCCCCAGCAGGACCGCGAGCACCTGGCGCGGGGAGTAGCCTCGCTGCAGCAGGACCTCGTGGAGATGCTCGCGGCGCTCCCCGATACGCATCCCGCGCAGCCGCGAGACGTAGGCGTAGGTGGCGCCGAAGAGCGGGACGCTGATGAGAAGGATCGGCAGCAGCGCTGCGATCGCGGCGGCGTGCTTGAGCGAGCCCACTACGGCCAGCGCGCCGATGACGAAGCCGATCGCGTAGCTGCTCGGAATCGCGGCTCTGTGCGAGACCTGCCCGGGGCGAAGCAGTTGCATCAGGCAGACGGCGGCGACGGCTACGGCGAGGACTCGCGCGGAGGGGCCCGTCGCCCACGGGAGCATCACGCAGATCAGGTAGAACGTGAGCCCGGTTATCCCGGCGACCCCGAATGAGACGCTCGGAATGCTGCCTGCTCTGCCGAACAACACGGCGCAGACAAGCAGCCACGCGGCGGTGAGCGGGAATGAAAGCCACCCGAGGGCGAAGACCGACGCGGTGAACGGGACGCGCACCGTCTCGATCCGCACGCCGTGCACGAACAGTACCGCCGCGGCCACCAGCACCAGCAGCACGCGCATCACTCGCGGCATGCGCAGAACAGTGCTGATGGCAGCCAGCAGATAGACCGCGAGGCCCGCCATCAGCGGGACCAGCACGTCGAGCGGCTCGCCCGCTCCGAGCAGGATGATGAGCGGAACGAACAGCAGCAGCCCACGCGCATCAAGATGCGGCCCGCGGTGCTCCTGGTATCCGGACAGTGTGAGGCGCAGCACGCTCGCGAAAACCAGCGTGCCGACCGCTATCAGCCCGAACAGCAGAGCATCGTGAATCAGCATCTCACACGGGGCGTCAGGTGCCCTGCCTCCAACTGGTCAGGTACTCCTTCTGCTTATCGGTCAGTTCATCGATCTCAATGCCCATCGATGCCAGCTTCAGGGCTGCAATCCGATTGTCAATCTGCTCCGGCACGGTGTGCACGGTCAGCTCCATCTTCGAATGATCGCTCGCGAGGAACTCCGAGCACAGCGCCTGGTTGGCGAAGCTCATGTCCATCACCGACGCGGGATGTCCCTCCGCGGCGGCGAGGTTGACGAGCCGGCCCTCGCCGAGGAGGTAGATCCGGCGCCCGTCCTCGAGCCCGAACTCCTCCATCGACGGCCGCACGACGCGCCGGCCGGTCGCCATCTCTCGCAGGTCGGTCAGGTCGATCTCCACGTCGAAGTGGCCGGCGTTGCAGAGGATCGCGCCATCCTTCATCGCCTCAAAGTGCTCGGCGCGGATGACCGACGTGTCGCCCGTGACGGTGACGAAGACGTCGCCGACCTTTGCCGCCCGCGCGATCGGCATGACGTCGTAGCCCTCCATCGCCGCCTCAAGCGCCCGCAGCGGCTCGACCTCGCAGACGACGACCTTCGCGCCCATCCCGTGCGCCCGCATCGCGACGCCGCGCCCGCACATCCCGAAGCCACAGACCACGACCGTCCGACCGGCCAGCAGGATGTTGGTCGCGCGGATGATCCCGTCGATGGTGCTCTGGCCGGTGCCGAAGCGGTTATCGAAGAGATGCTTGGTGTTGGCGTCATTGACGGCGATGATCGGGTAGCGAAGCTCATTGGTCGTCGCCATGGACCTGAGTCTGATAACGCCCGTGGTCGTCTCCTCGGTTCCGCCGATGATGGTGTCGATCAGATCGGTGCGCTCCGAGTGGATGGTGGAGACGAGGTCGGCGCCGTCGTCCATCGTGATCGTCGGCTCGATGTCAAGGACGGCGTTGAGGTGGGCGTAGTATGTGTCACGGTCCTCACCGCAGATCGCGAAGACCGGAATCTCATAGTCCTCCACCAGCGATGCGGCCGTCTCGTCCTGTGTGCTCAGCGGGTTGCTGGCACACAGCGCCACCTCCGCCCCGCCCGCCTTGAGCGTTCGCATGAGGTTCGCGGTCTCGGTGGTCACGTGCAGGCAGGCCGCGAGGCGCTGGCCCTCCAGCGGCTTCTCCGCCTCGAAACGCTCGCGAATCTGCTCCAGCACCGGCATCTGCCCGTCGGCCCACTCGATGCGAAGCTTGCCCTGGGGGGCCAGTGACGCGTCGGCAATGTCGAAATCCATGTCCTCTACCTGCTCCCTTTGTGTGCGGGCTCCCAGACGACAAGCCCATCGTGGTCGAAGTTGAAGTCAATGCAATGCCCGCCGAGGTCCTCGACATCCCTGCGGACGATATGCTCGCGGTCAGGCTCGCACAGAAGCGCGATGCATCCGCCCCCACCGGCCCCGCAGGCCTTGGCTCCCAGCAGTCCGGCGTCCTGCGCGATATCCAGCAGCGCCTCGATCTTCGGCGTCGTCATATCCTCGTAAAGGCGCTTCTGCTGCTCCCAGTTGTGATCCAGCACCTCACCGACGCGGACGATGTCTTCGGCGAGGATCGCCTCACGCATCTCACGGCCGGCATCTCGGAGGTTCATCAGCGGCTCGGTCATCGTCTGCTCGCTGCGCTGATACGCGCCCATCACCGTGCTGATGATATCCCCCGACAGGCGCGACTTGCCCGTGTACACCAGCAGCAGCGACTTCTCAAGCTCCAGCAGAAAGTCCCGGGAGGGCGAGAGGCGCTCCACCTCGACATCGGGGTCCTCGAAGGTCATGTATGACAGCCCGCCGCAGGCTGCTGCGTACTGGTCCTGCTTGCCCCCGTCGATACCAAGCTCCTCGGTCTCGAGCAGGTTCGCCAGTGCCGCGATCTCCATCCGCGACATCCCGCGTTCGAGCATCGCGTTCAGGAGCCCGACCAGCGCGACGCCCATCGAGGCGCTCGAGCCGGTTCCCGAGCCGGGAGGGGCCTCCGAGCGCGTGATCAGATGGCCGCCGAAGTCCACCTCCATGCGCCGCACGGCCGCCTTCAGCAGGTCGAGAGAGCCATCGTACTCGAGCTCGCGGATGTCTCGCGCATGAATGTACTGGTCGTAGTCGGCCGATTCGAGCATGAACTCGCCGCTGTCGTTGGCGATGAGCGTCACGTATGCGTACCGGGTGATCGCCACGTTCACAACAGCGCCACCGGCTTCGGTGCTGAACGGAGGCACGTCGCTCCAGCCGCCCGCGAGGTCGATCCTCACGGGTGCGCGCGCCCGACGCAGCCTCAGAACCTCCTGCGACATGGCCGCACTCTCCTCCCTCAGCCTGCTACTGAGACGGCTCCTGCCGCTCCCAACGCTCTCGCAGTACCGTCGCGTAATCACGCAGGGCTTCCGTCCAGTGACGCAGTGGCGGGAGCCCCAGCTCCTCCAGCCGCTCGCTCTCAAGGACCGCATGGAGCGGCCGGCGGGTTGGGCCGGGCCACTGCGCGCTGTCGATGCCGCTGACCTCGACGTCGTCGAGGCCCACCTCCCGCAGAGCGGCCAGTGCAAGCTCAAGCCGCGAGCAGACACCCTGGTTTGTCAGATGCACGATCCCGGTCGGCGCACCGCCCGGCTCGGTCTCGCGCCACGCCTGCTCGACCAGCGTCCAGATGCCGCGCGCGAGGTCCGGGGTATATGTCGGGTGCCCGTGCTCGTTCTGCACAACCCGAAGCGACTTCCCGGCCCGCGCCGCATTGAGGATCGCTTCCACGAAGCTCCGCCCGCCGGGGCCGAAGAGCCACTGCGTGCGCACGATCAGGTGTTCCCGAACGCGCGCCGCCTGCTGCTCGGCGACCAGCTTGGTGCGACCGTATGCATTGATGGGAGAGGGCGGCGTTGACTCGACGCGGGGGCGCTGTGACGCGCCATCGAAGACGTAGTCGGTGCTGACGAAAAGCAGTCGAGCACCCAGTTCGATGCATAGATCGGCGACGTTACCCGTCGCCACGACATTGCCGCGCCTGGCGCCTTCGGGGTCCTCTGTCGCGCCGTCCACGTTCGTGAACGCGGCACAGTGAATGACCGCGTCCGGCCGTGCGGCGCCCAGCGCGGCCGCCGCCTGCTCGGCCACACTCAGGTCCCCATCGGCCCGCGTCAGTGGAACGACCGTGGCCCACGACGGCGCCGCCGTGCAGACGTCCTGTCCCAGCATGCCGGCAGCACCGGTGACCGCCACAGTCGCCGGTCTCTCGCTCGTCATCCTGCCCACAGGGTAGCAGTTTGACCCGGCCATGTCAACGAGGCGAGAGCCGGCAGCAGGGCCCCCTGTCCGTCGCGTCGGGCACCCGCGGAGCATTGCGGAACGTCCCTGCGCATGGTATACTTGTCGCAGGTCATTAAGCCTTTGAGACCGGCGTCCGGAGTGCCCATGCCCACCGATCATCCTGAGAACCTGAAGGCTATCATCAGCCGTGTCTCCGGCTACTGGTCGGATGACGACATAGCGCGGCTGGAGGCTGCGTACGGCTTCGCGGAACGGGCGCACGGCGAGAACCCGCCCCGACGGACGGGCCACCCGTTCATCAGCCATCCGCTGGCCGTGGCAGAGATACTCACCGAGATCGAGGCAGACCCCAACACGGTCATCGCCGGACTTCTGCACGATGTGGTAGAGGACACGGAGGTCTCTGTTGAGGCCGTTGAGGCGGAGTTCGGGGAGGCCGTCGCGAAGCTCGTGGACGGTGTCACCAAGCTGTCCCGGCTGACCTTCCAGACGCGGCAGGAGCGGCAGGCGGGGAATCTGCGGAAGATGTTCCTCGCGATGGCCCAGGATATTCGGGTTATTCTCATCAAGTTCGCCGACCGGCTTCACAACATGCGCACCCTCTACGCCCTGCCCCAGGAGAAGCAGATCGCCACCGCGCATGAGACGCTGCAGATCTTCGCGCCGCTGGCCCATCGACTCGGTGTCTGGCGCTTCAAGTGGGAGCTTGAGGACCTGGCGCTGCGGTACCTGGAGCCCGAGACCTACTACGAGATCGCCCACCTTCTCGGCGCCGGGCGCGGAGAGCGCGAGGAGCGCATTGAGGCCGTCAGGACGGCCGTCCGCGGCAGACTCGAGCAGGAGGGCATCCGCGCCACGGTCCAGGGCCGCGCCAAGCACATCTACTCGATCGCGCAGAAGATGGAGAAGGAGGATATCAGCTTCGATCGGATCGCCGATCTCGCCGCCATCCGCATCATCACCGACAGCGTCGCCGACTGCTATGCGGCGTTGGGAATCGTGCATGAACTGTGGATTCCCATCCAGGGAATGTTCACCGACTACATCGCCAAACCGAAGGCGAACAAGTATCAGTCTCTCCACACCAAGGTCATCGGCCCCGACAAGCAGCCGCTGGAGGTGCAGTTGCGCACATGGGACATGCACCGGGTGGCCGAGTACGGCGTGGCCGCCCACTGGCGCTACAAGGAGGGCGGTGGTGGCCCGTCTGAGGATCAGATATCGCTCCTCCGGCAGGTGCTCGAGCTGGAGACCGATCTGAAGGAGAGCCACGAGTTCCTCGAACTGCTGCAGATGGACCTGTTCAACGACCAGGTCTTCGTGTTCACCCCCGATGGCGACGTAATCGACCTGCCCGCCGGCGCCGGCCCGATCGACTTCGCCTACCGCATCCACACTGAGGTCGGGCACCAGTGCGTGGGGGCGCGCGTGAACGGGCGCCAGGTCCCGCTGAGCTACGAGTTCCGCAACGGTGACATTGCGGAGATCGTCACTTCGCCGTCCGGTGAGCCGAGTCGCGACTGGCTGGAGCTTGCCAGAAGTTCGCGGGCCAAGTCGAAGATCCGCCATCATCTGCGCGCGAAGATGCGCGCGGAGAACGTCGCAGCGGGGCGGGAGGCTCTTCGGAAGGCGCTCGAGCACCAGCCGCCGAAGGTACAGAAGGCCGTGGACCTCGACAATCTCGAGTCGCTGCTCGAGAGTTTCGGCTTCAAGGAGACCGAGGACCTGCTCGCGGCCGTGGGCTACGGCGATGTCGAGGCGGACACCGTGGTGCGCGATCTTATCGAGGATGAGGTGCAGCCGGGGAACCTCGCCGAGGAAGTGGAACGCGTCCTCGCCGAGTCCGGCTCGGTCGCGTCGCGCGGCTCGGACGCTCCGGCGGTGATGGTGGATGGCGTCGATGGCTTCCACTGTCGCCGCTCAAAGTGCTGCTCGCCCCTGCCCGGCGACAGCATCACCGGGTATATAACGCGCGGCAAGGGCCTCACCATCCATCGCAGCGACTGCAAGAACCTGCTCTACCACTCTCAGAACGAGCCGGACCGGGTCGTGCCACTGACGTGGTCGCGCAAGGATGACAAGGCCGTCTTCGAGCACGAGCTGGAGATCGTGGCGGTCGATCGCGTGGGCCTCTTCTCTCATATCTCCGCGGTGATCGCGGAGTGCGGGATCAACATCTCCTCCGCGAACGCGACGACGACCGACTCGGGTGTCGCGCGGCTCGACCTGAAGCTCGACATCCGCCGCAGGCAGGACCTCGATCACGTGCTTGAGCGGCTCAGGTCGCTCATCGACGTCATCAGCGTCCGCCATCTTTCGCTCACAAGGTAGCACCTCGCACGTTTTTTCACGAACCCCGCGCAACTTCAGGCCGCCGAATGCCTCTAACTGTGAAAGTCCCGGCGCACGACTGACCTGCGCCCCGTCATGATTCGAGGTGTACGATCTGTGGGAGTCCCCCTTGTTGATCTGCAACTTCAGTACGCTGAGATCCGCGATGAAGTCATGGAGGCGTTCGATGAGGCCCTGACGTCGATGCAGCTGGCCCTCGGCCCTAACGTCGAGGCGTTCGAGGCCGAGTTCTCCGCTTTCTGCGACGTGAAGCACACGATCGGGGTGGGCAGCGGCACCGACGCGCTTCAGCTTCTGCTCCACGCACACGGGATCGGCCCCGGAGATGAGGTCGTCACCTCCTCGTTCACCTTCATCGCCACGATCGAGGCGATCATGCTGCTGGGGGCTACACCGGTGCTCGCCGACATCGACCCGGACACATTCTGCATCGACCCGGCCGAGGTGGCGGCGAAGATCACCCCGCGCACTCGAGCGGTGCTGCCGGTGCATCTGTACGGCCATCCGGCGGACATGGACGCGATCGCCGAGGTCATCGGCGACCGGGAGATCGCTCTCGTCGAGGACGCCGCGCAGGCCCACGGGGCGCTCTGCCGCGGCAGGCCCGCGGGCGGACTGGGCGATGGTGCGGCATTCAGCTTCTATCTGAGCAAGAATCTCGCGGCCTACGGGGAGGCGGGCGCGATCACCGTCGATGACGACGATCTGGACGAGACGATCCGCGCGCTGCGGGTCCACGGCAGCCGGGAGCGGTACGTGCACCGGCTGATCGGCTACAACAGCCGGATCGACGAGTTGCAGGCGGCGGTCCTGCGCATCAAGCTGCGCCGACTGGGCGAGTGGAACGAGGCGCGACGCCGGCACGCGGCACGCTACAACGAGCGTCTCGGCGATCTGCCCGACCTGCGCGTGCCGGTGGAGAGGGACTGGGCGCGGAGCGTCTACCACGTCTACACCATCCGCAGCCCACGCCGCGATGAGATCGCGGCGGCACTGGCGGCCGAGGGGATCGGCCACGCGATTCACTACCGCATCCCCTGCCATCTGCAGGAGGCGCTGCGCGATCTCGGCTACGCTGAGGGGTCGCTGCCCGAGACCGAGCGGGCGGCGGACGAGGTGCTGTCACTGCCGATGTTCCCGGAGCTGACCGAGGAGCAGATCGACCGCGTCTGCGAGGTCGTGACGAAGGCGCTGAGCTGAGCGCGGCAAGCAGCAGCGCGGATGAGGCCGGCCCTGGGGAATGGCCGGCCTCTCTGACGTTCTGACCGGTGACCGTCAC
>JBMNNW010000126.1:0-12711 GCA_050942735.1 Armatimonadota bacterium | reverse complement strand
ATGCGCCACTGCGAGGGCCGACCACCACCGTAGACCCCGCACACTGACCATTCACCCGAACACACCTAACCGACAACTCAATCGCTCACCAAACTAAAACCGATGCTGCTGTTCCGCATCCCGGTTGAATTGACACCTGCCGGATGCGCGGATATAATGCCGCCGGGAAAGGATGTGCCGCTCGTTGCAGCGAATGTGGGCCCCGTGGAGAATCGGATACGTTACCGGTGACAGACCCGACGGTTGCGTCTTCTGCGCGAAGATCGAGGCCGATGACGATGATACGAATCACGTCCTCCACCGGGGCGAGCACAACGCGATCCTGCTCAACACATACCCCTACAACAGCGGGCACCTGATGGTCGTGCCCAACGCGCATGTGGCGAACCTGACGGATCTCTCGCCCGAGGCGGGCTGCGAACTGTGGGCACTGACAGACCTTGCCGTCAGGACACTCAAGCAGGCGCTTCAGCCGCAGGGGCTCAACATCGGGATGAACCTCGGACAGGCCGCCGGCGCGGGGATAGGCGACCACATACACATGCACATCGTGCCGCGATGGAGCGGCGATACGAACTATATGACGACAGTCGCACAGACGCGCGTGGTGCCTCAGAGCCTGGAGGACAGCTACCAGCAGCTTCTTCCGGTCATCAGAAAGCTGACTTCAGGCGACGAGGGCTAACGTGGCCCTCGTGAGGCTCGACGGCCGTTGAAAGGGGAAGAGCGATGCGACGCCGCTCGACGGCTCTGACGGCCCTGATAGCGATCGTACTCGTTGGTACCTGCATTGCAGCCAACGCTCAGAGCGTGCGGTTCGTCACTCCGGAGGACGGGGACACCGTGCGCGACATCGTACGGGTCCAGGCGACCAAGCCGTCCCCCAACGAGGGATGGATCTCGTACAAAGTTGAGCGTGGCGGCGACGGCGAATTCGTGGCGGCTGTAACCTCACCGTTCACATACCCCTGGGACACCGGCGCCCGCGATGCCGAGGGCAAGGAACTCTACCCGGACGGTCAATACACCCTGACCGCCGTTGCGCTCTCGCCCAGCGGCCAGAAGGTGGGCGAAGCCTCCATCACGGTCACCCTCAGGAACGCCGTCTCGGCCGGAGAGGCTCCTCAGCAGGTCGATCTGCAGCTCTTCTACGAGCGCAACGCTGAGGTCTACTACCGCGCCGACGGCGACTGGAGCCTCCGGCCCGCCTCCGACGAGGAGAAGCCTGAGGATGCGTGGGAGATGGCCAAGCAGTTCGACGGCGCCCTGGTCGCCGAGTGGAAGAACAAGGTCATGAGCCCCACCTACGCCGCCGGCCACGCGCTCCTTCACGTGATCGTCGGTTCGGCCGGTGCACAGGCCGGTGAGAGCGACGTCGAGCGGCTCGACCGCTCCGGCGACGTCATCACCTATCGCGCGCTGCGCGATGGCGAGATGCGTCGGAAGCACTCCGACCAATCCCGCTTTGAGCTGGCCGAGATCACGATCCCGCTGCCCGACCGCCCGATCAAGGTCGGCGACTCGTGGCAGGGCCGCATCCAGGTCTGGCCCGATCCGCTCAAGGGCACCGGGGCCGCCCCCGGGATGGGGATGGAGATGGAGATGGGGATGGGCCCGGAGATGATGATGGATCCGGGCATGATGATGTATGGCGATGAGATGGGCATGGGCATGGCGGCGGCACCGCCCTCCGCGGCCCCCAGGAAGACAGAGACCCAGACCCTGCGCGCGACACACCGGGTCGAGGCATTCGAGTGGGTCGGCGGCTACCCGACCGCCCGGATCCGAAGCACCTTCACCGAAGGCAACGCCAAGGTAACCGTGCCCGGCGGCCCCAGCGCCGGCGCGATGGGCGGCATGGGTGATGAGTTCGGCGGCCCCATGGGCGAGATGGGCATGTTCGGCGACATGGGCCTTGAGGGCGACATGGGCATGGGGATGGGCGGTCAGAGCGCCGAGCGCGACAGCTCCTACGTCGGCGAGCGAATCACCAACTGGTCGTGGGACCTCAACCGGCCTGTGCGCATCGCCGACACCATCACCCACACGCTCGAGATCGAGCGGGGCATGCAGATGAGCGGCATGGAGGGCATGATGGACGGGATGCCGATGGAGATGATGGACCCCGGCATGATGGACCCCGGCGCATGGCGGCGTGGCATGGACCCCCGCATGGGCGGCTGGGATGAGGGCATGTTCGGCGGTGGGATGATGATGCAGCAGCAGGCCGAACCGCTCAAGATCAACATCCAGGTCAAGCTCACCATCCAGGAGGTCAACCGCTGAAAGCGGCTCGACCTGACAGTGATACCACGATGACCCGTTGGTCAGCACCCCGTATCGGCCGCGGCACCCATGCCGCGGCCGTGCGTGTCTCCGGCCCCGTGTTGTGTCTTCTCCTCGCACTTGCGCTGGCTTCCGCGCCCGCCTCAACGGCCGACGTCCTCAGCGGGGCGGGGCTGCGGACCAACCTGCAGGTCGCGCTGTGGGAGACCGGGATCCCGGGGGAGAAGGAAGCCCTGCAGCAGCTCGTCTTCGGCTTCCAGCGGGCCAACCCCGACGTGATCGTCTGCCTTGAGTGGCAGGACGTGAGCCTTCAGGATGAGTGGACCCGGCGCTGGTGTGGCGGCCAGCGAGAGTACGCCCCCGACGTCACCGTGATGACGGAGCGGCGGGCGTGGGAGCACCGCCATGAGCTGCTCGACCTCCCCGACGACCTCGGCCGCCAGTTGCGCCGCGACTTCGAGCCGGCGGTCATGCGACGGCTGCCCGGCTCGGCCCGCGGTGTGCCGTGGAGTGTCGCAACCTACGCGCTGTACTACCGCCCCGACCTGTTTGAGGACGCCGAGCTTGCGCTTCCCCGGACCCTCGATGCGCTGGCCGAGTGCGCCGAGGCGCTGGCCGATCCGCCACGCCGGTTCGGACTGGGGCTCCCGCAACCGCTCGGCGGGGGCAGTGAGCTTCTCCACGCGCTCGCGCTCGCGATCGGGCAGGCCCCGGCACGGGAGGACGCCGACGGAAACGAAGAGCCGGAGGCGGGCCAGAGCCCGCGCCCCGACGAGCCCGACTACGCGAGTGCGCTCGAATTGCTCCTGGACATGCAGTCACGCGGAGCCCTGCAGCCCGAGACCCTGACATGGACCGACGGCGAGCTGCTTGACCTCTTCGTCGAGGGCCGGCTGGCGATGCTGATCGCGCCGATCTCGGCGGCGCGGACGCTGCGCGGGGCCGAAGCGGCGCCGGAGTGGGCTGCCGCGCCCCTCCCCGTGGCTGACGAGGGCATGGGACATCTGTCATCGGAGTGGATGGTCATATTCGGCAGCACCAACCGGCGCGACAACGCCACACGCCTGCTCCGCTACATCGCCGAGCGCGAGAGCCAGCGAATGCTCGCGATGATGCCGGGCGTTCCGGCCATGCGAAGCATCGCCGACGAGTTGCGCGACCAGTCGCCGTGGCGGGCGCACATCGCCGCGCTGGAGGGCGCCGAGGGTGTGCCGCACGCCCGCTGGGATCGCCTCCGCCCACAGCTTGGGGAGGCGCTGGCATACGCTCTGAGCGGCCGGCTGACGCCGCGTGAGGCTTTGTCGCTCGCGCGAGGGGCGGGGGACTGAAGCGCGCCCACTCCGCGTGGATCGTGCGACCCTCCACCCGGCGGGGGATCCCGGGGCCATGGCCGAGCAGATGCCGGCCCGTTAAAGCCCGCAGGAGGCCGTCTGCGGCCTCTCCTGCGAGAACGCGCCCCGCGCTCTCGGCGGCGGTTCACGGCGGCTTGACAGAAGCGGCGGTGTTCGTCTACTCTACGGTCGGAGCGGGCGCCCCGGGACTCTCGACGGCGAGCGCCGATGCCGGGTACCGCGGCGGACTGATGTCGCCCGCGCGCGTCAGGGGCCACAGGAGCCTGGTCACCTTGCCCATCACGTGGTCCACGGGGATGGACCCGTAGTCGCGACTGTCCTCGCTGTGGTTCCTGTTGTCGCCGAGTACGAAGAGGTGCCCGTCGCGAACACTTGTGGCCATCGGCAGTTCGGTCACGGGCTCCTCATTGAGGTAGGGCTCCTGGAGCCACTGGCCGTTAAGCCAGACCTGGCCGCGGCCGATACCGATCTGGTCCCCGCCGATGCCGATGACGCGCTTGAGGAAGGTTCCGTGGCCGGGACGGTCGAACACTATGACGTCGCCTCGTTGCGGTGCGCGCGCGCCGTTGTAGGCGTCGACGCGAAGCACGTAGTAGTCGCCGACGTGCAGCGTCGGGTTCATCGATTCGCTGACGACGGTTCCGAACCGGGCCATGTTGGTGAAGACGTGCACCAGGGCACCGGCGAAGAGCACCGGGATAATGACACGGACCAGAACACGTCCCAGACGCGCCTTTGATCGCTGTGAGTCGTCGTCCTGAACCATGCACGATCCTGTCCATTCTGAAGTCCGCGGCATGCTCAGAACAGGCGTTGCGGGGGGATACCGCCGCACCACCAGTCCGATACGAGTCTACCCCGCGGCCGCCACGAAGTCAACGTCTCGCAGATCACTCGAACCCGCGCGGGGGGCTGAGTGTCAATATGATTAAGCGGTAGCGGGCGCGATGAAGGAACCCGTAGCGCGACGAAGAAAAAAAAGCTTCCCTCGGGGGAGGAGATGCAACCGGACGGGTGGAAACAGCATACCGCCGCGGCATGACGACCCCGGCGCGACACCCGACGGATACTATCTGACCCGGCCGCACCAAGCAATCAGACCAGGCCGTAGCCGGGGAAGGGATGGAAGACGGTCCGATGATTAAGGCCGAACTGGCGAGAAAGATCTACAAATCAGACACTGACTGGGGCCAGGTCCAGCGGCAGATTACGCTGCCGTGGGGCGAAGCGGCCCGAATCAGCTACCGGAACGTGACGATGCGGCTCGGCCGCGCCATGATCACCGGCGCCGGAATCGTGCTTGGCATCGCGTTCCTCACCTCGGTCTGGACGGCCAAGGTGGCGCAGGAGGGCATCACGGAGTATGAGGCCGCAAGCGCCACCGCCATCGGCGCCACCGACGAGGGTGCGGCCCTCGCGCCGGGCGCCGAGGAGGCAATAGCGGAGCAGGAGGCCCGTGCGGCTCGCCAGACATGGCTGGTCATCATGTCGCTGATGGTGTCGGCCGTCGGGATCACCAACTCCATGCTGATGTCCGTCACCGAGCGCTTCCGCGAGATCGGCACGATGAAATGCCTCGGAGCACTCGATGAGTTCATTGTCCGCCTGTTCCTTATCGAATCGGTCGTCCTTGGCTTCCTCGGTTCGCTCGTCGGAGCCCTGGTTGGGCACGGCGTCATGCTCCTGGTCTACGTGATCAGGCAGAGCGGGGTCGTCGCGATGATGGACTGGAGCCAGATGCTCGTCTACATCATCATCGCCCTTGGTATCGGGATGTTCCTGTCGCTGGTCGCGGCGGTGCCGCCGGCAATGCGAGCGGCGCGAATGCCTCCCGCGGCCGCTCTGGCGACCGAGATCTAACAGCATTCAGTATCCTCCGGCGCCCCCGGCCAGGCACGGCACCGGATCTAAGGAGAGCGAACAATGGCGCGAATTGAATGCCCGGAATGCGGCCACGTTGAGGAGACCACCGGTCTTATCACCGTCTGCCCGGAGTGCAAAGCTGACCTCCGCGACGTCATGGCCGAGATGGGCCATCGGCGTGAGAAACTCCGTGAGGTCGCTCACGATGACTCGATGACCACGCACGAGTTCATCGTCCGCACCAAGGACCTGCACAAGATCTACATCATGGGCGAGGTCGAGGTCCCTGCGCTAAAGGGCGTCGAGGTCAATATTCGCCGCGGCGAGTATCTCTCGATCATGGGCCCGTCCGGATCGGGCAAGAGCACACTGTTCAACATGGTCGGCGGCCTCGATAGGCCGACCAAGGGCACGTGCTTCATCGAAGAGGTCGATATGGCACAGCTTGACGCATTCGAGCTCGCGTGGCTGCGCTGCCGGAAGATCGGCTACATCTTCCAGACCTTCAACCTCATCCCGGTCATGACCGCTCTCGAAAACGTGACCCTGCCGATGATCTTCGCGGGAATGAGCAGCGACGAGATGATGGACCGCGGCGCCATGCTGCTGGACCTCGTCGGTCTCGGCGACCGACTTCACCACAAGCCCTACGAACTCTCGGGCGGACAGCAGCAGCGTGTGGCCGTCGCGCGCTCACTGGCCAACAACCCGGCGATCATCCTTGCCGACGAGCCGACCGGTAACCTCGACCTGCAGACCGGCAAGGAGATCATCGATCTGCTTAAGGAACTCAACGAGGAGAGCGGAGTAACGATCATCTCCGCCACTCACGACCTGAAGATGATTGACGTCTCCGACCGCGTGATCCATATCCGCGACGGTCAGGTCGAGCGTGTCGAGAACCGTGCCGACATCGACCTCGACGTGGGGACGCTTGGCGGTTAGCAGTAAAGCCGGGTGAGGCCGGCAGAGGCCGCTCGGGTGTGCGAGCGACCTCCAGGGGATAGCGCTCGCTCGATCGTCAGGCGAGCCCGTGGTGGCGGGAAGTTGTCAGACTGGCGCGCGGCCAACCGCGCGCCAGGTCTCTCTCTGTGAAGGCGGCGGGCGGCCACAGAAGCCAGCCGCTGCCGGCATCTCTCCAGAGGCGGTGAAGGGAACTTGCTCCGTCCACTCAGGGCCACAGGTATCATCGCTATCATACCAATCATCATCGCGCTTGCCGCGGTCGCTGAACCTGCCTTCGCTCAGGGAGGCCACGAGGAGGAGATTGTCCTCGCCTCCGACACCGACTACGAGCAGGCGGCGTCGGCGATTGATGAGCAGGCTATGCGAGAGCTCATCGCCAACCTTCAGGACCTTGGCTCCCGCGTGACCGGATATCCCGGCTGCCACGAGGCGGCCCGGATGGTCGTCGATCGCTTCCGCGCGATCGGCATCGAGGACGTCACGATCCAGGAGTTCCCGGTCGTCATCCCCATGGCCCAGCGAGACGAGCAGGGGAGACCGGCCTCCATCTCCGTCGCCGGCGGTCCGAGCTTTGAGATGCTTCCGATGTGGCCCAACCTCGTCCGCACCCCCAAGACACCCGCCTCCGGTATCTCCGGCAACCTGATCTACGTCGGCGCAGGCAACCTTCGCGCCTTCAACGGCCAGGAAATCACCGACTCAATCACGATGGTTGACTTCAACTGCCAGGCCGAATGGTTCAACGGCCCCCTCCTCGGCACCAAAGCGGTCGTGTTCGTCGAGCCGGACGAGACCATCCGCGGCGAGGCCGAGGCGAAATTCCTCTCAATCCCGGTTGACATCCCCCGCTACTGGATCTCACGCGAGGCGGCCGACCATCTCATGGGGCTGCTGCTCTCGCGCGATCGCGTCCCGGTGACGATTCAGTGTGACATGAAGTGGGAGCGGGTCACCGGCGAGAACATCATCGCCACCATCGAGGGCACCGACCCACGCCTGAAGAACCAGCGTGTCGTCGTTCAGGCATACTACGACTCGATCTCCCTCACCCCGGATGCGGCGCCCGGAGCGGAGAACGCCGCATCCATCGCAGCGATGATGGAGCTCGCGAAAGCATTCAAGCAGCAGCCTCCGAAGCGCACCGTCGTCTTCCTCGCCACCGCCGGCCACTTCCAGGCCCTGAGCGGAACCAAAGCCTTCGTGCGGGAGTTCGTCCGCGGAGCGCACGGCGAGAAGCGCGTCAGCCGAATGTTCGACCTCACCGGCAATGCCCGCAAGGAACTCGAGGACTCCATCGCCCGCGTCTGGGATGAGACCGAGCGGCTCGATGAGGACCGGACCGACGAGGAACTCGCCGACGAGCGGATGCGCGCGCTGAGACGAATTGACCGCGCGATCAAGCTCGCCACCAAGAACGCGCGGCGCTTGGAGAAAACCATCGACCGCGCGCGCGGTGAAGACCCCAACCGCGGGAAGCTCTACGAAAAGCAGCTCCAGCCCGAGGAACTCGAGGAGCGCCTGAAGCTCATCGAGGAGTTCGACGCGGCGGTTCCGCAGATCCGCGCCGCGGTTGACAGCGCCCGCGAGGCGATCGATGCGGCCCGCAGCCTGCCCCGCGACGCATCCCTTCAGAGCAGGCAGGCCGCGCTCGACACCGTCCGCGACCGCGCCTACGGTGTCGCCGACGCCCTCGACTTCTCCGACAAGAAAGTCTACCTGTGGTACTCCATCGACCTGTCCAGCCAAAATGACAGGTTCGGGATCTTCTATAAGGGCTATTTCTACAACTACCGTGAGACGATCCAGTGGAAGTTCTCCGACATCGGCAAGAAGGCCCGTGAGTACTCCGATCTGATCTCAACCGCGCTGGGCGTTCCCGTCCGGCTCGTCGATGGCATCAACGCCATCCAGGGCAAGTCCTGGCAGACCTACATGGCGGGCAAGCTCGCGCTGGCCAACGAGGTCGCGACACTCGCCGGTATCCCCGGACTGGGCTTCGCCACCGTGCATGACTCCCGGCCGCTTGTGGACACGCCCCTCGACCGGCTTGAGCAGATGCAGATGAGCAACCTCGTGGAGCAGACGCGGTTCCTCGCGTGCCTGCTGATGGACATGATCAGCATCGACGACCCGCGCGACCTCTACGATCTCGACCTCGCGGACGACTTCGTCGAGGTCAAGGGCCGGGCCGTGCAGTTCAACCCCGAGGAGAGCCTCTTCCCGGATGACCCGATCCCCGGCGCGGTCGCAGTCGGACGCACCGGCTCGAAGACCTCCATGGGCGTCCGCAGCGAGGTCTTCGACATCGTTGATGAGGCCGGACGCTTTTCCCTGCCCGGCCTCCCGAACGCGCGCGCGCGCGGCGGTCAGCTCACCGTCGAGGCCTACCTGCTCGACGAAGACACCGGCACCGTCCGGATGGCCCCCGACATGGGCGTGACGGGAGCCGAGCAGTACCCCAATCAGATCGGCCTCGATCAGGAGATCAAACCCGTCACCGTGGTTCTGTTCGACTGCAGGCCGGTCGCCGTCTTCGACATGGTGGACCAGCGCTTCTTCCAGCTTCTGAGCGAGATCCAGGTCTACGATGCTCAGACCGACGCGTCCCCGTATGAATACGGCTACTGCCTGCCGCTTCCGCCGGAGCAGTTCACCTCCAGCTACGAGCCGGTCGCGGTCGTCTTCGCGCCCTCCGGCACCAATGTGAAGATCACGATGGGCGCGAGCCTCCTCGGCCTGCGCTTCCTGCTCGTCAACCCGACGGAACGCGAGGAACTTGGCGCCGGCTATCTCGTGGACCGCTACCCGTCGTTGTACGCCACGCCCTACCGCGTCGCGATGGACATGTGGCAGCTCGATGAGACCCGGATGCGAGACCTCGCGCGACACGGCATCACCAACGAGCGCGTAGAACGCTCACACCAGGAGGCGGGCGAGTACCTCAGGCTCGCACAGCAATACCTGCGCGAGCGGAAGTACGACCAGTTCTTCACAGCCTCGCGCACGGCGTGGAGCTACGAGTCGCGCGCCTACCCGGACGTGCGCAAGACCGCCGACGACGTCGTCAAGGGCGTTCTGTTCTACCTCGCGCTGCTGATGCCGTTCGCGGTGTTCGCCGAGCGGCTGTTCATCGGCGGCCGGGAGATCAAGCGCCAGATCATCGGCACCGTCGGGTTCTTTATCGGCATCTTCATCCTGATCGCGCTGGTGCACCCCGCGTTCGCGATCACGTTCACGCCGATGATCATCCTCCTGGCATTCATCATCCTCGCGCTCACCGTGGTGGTCGTGGGGATTGTCGTGCAGAAGTTCGAAGAGCAGATGCGTGAGATGCGCTGGGAGCAGACCGGTGTACGTGAGGCCGACGTGGGCCGCATGTCCGCCTCGGTCGCCGCGTTCAGCCTCGGGATCTCCAACCTGAGGCGACGCAAGATCAGGACGGTGCTGACCTGCACCACCCTGGTTCTGCTGACATTCACCGTGCTCTCGACCACCTCGATCAAGCAGACCGTGCGCAACAACCTGATCCGCCTGCCGCACAGCGCGGACTACAACGGGATCATGATCCGCGACAAGACGTGGACGCCGATCGGTGAGCCCACGACCCGCGTCATGAGCAACGAGTTCGGCGATCGATACCCGGTCGCCCCGCGCGCGTGGTACTTCTCCAGCCGCGTGGGCGAGCAGTCGTTCGTTGACGTCTCCCGCACCGGCTTGAGCTACTCCGCGACCGCGATGCTCGGGTTGACGCCTCAGGAGGCGCAGATCACCAATCCGCAGGACGCCGTGCTTGAGGGCGGGCGGTGGTTCAACGAGCACGATACCCTCGCGTGTATCGTGCCGCAGGAGATGGCGGAGAAGCTCAACATCCAGAACACCGACGTCGGCAACGTCTCCGTCTCCGTCTTCGGCACCAGGCTGCGCGTGATCGGGATCGTGGACAGCGACCGGTTCAAGCGTGTCGAAGATCTCGACGGAGAACAGATCACGCCGGTTGACTACCTCCTGATGCAGGAGCAGCAGGCCCAGCGGCAGTCGATGCAGGCCGGCGGCGACCAGATGAGTGAGGATGAGCTTCGCGAGTACATCCACCTCACGCCCGACGCCGTCCTGATCGTACCGTACAACTTCGTCGTCAACGCGGGCGGCCAACTCCGCTCGGTCGCCATCGGCATACCTGACCCGGAGGTTGTGCGCGACCAGCTCGACACACTCATGCGGCGCGTCGAGCTGAACCTCTACGCCGGTGTGGACGATCAGACCTTCCTGTGCAGCTCGGTGGGAGCCACCGGTGTGCAGGGTGCGTCCGACGTCATCATCGTCGTGCTCATCGCCGCGCTGATCGTTCTCAACACGATGCTCGGTTCGGTCTACGAGCGGACCAACGAGATCCACATCTACTCCTCGCTCGGTCTCGCGCCGACACACATCGCCGCCCTGTTCGTCGCCGAGGCCTCGGTGTACGCTGTGATGGGCGCCGTCGCCGGCTACCTGGTCGGGCAGGCGGTGGCGAAGCTGATCCTGCTGACCGGCTGGTTCGGCGGACTGTACCTCAATTACTCGTCCCTCGCCGCCGTCGGCAGCACCCTGATGATCATGCTCACCGTGCTCCTCTCGGTCATGTATCCCGCACGCATGGCCTCTCAGATCGCCATGCCCGGGATCGAGCGCCGGTGGACACTCCCCGAGCCCGTTGATGACATCATGCGGATGAACCTGCCGTTCACCGTGACCGGCGACCAGGCGCTGGGTGTCAACGTCTTCCTGCTCGACTACCTCAGCGCGCACGCCGACTACTCGCTGGGGAACTTCTCAACCGGGAATATCCAGTTGGCAGAGGACGATTTCGAGCTTGGGCCCGGGTTCGCGCTCTCGGTGATGGTCTGGCTGGCACCCTACGACCTCGGTGTGTCAGAACACATGACCATCGAGACCGTGCCGACCGAGGACGAGGAGATCTACCAGATCCGCGCGGTCATCCACCGCGAAAGCGGCGACGAAGCATCCTGGATCCGCGTTACCCGCAACTTCATCAACCTGCTGCGCAAGCAGTACCTGCTGTGGCGGACGCTTCCCGCCCCGGTCAAGGGCGACTTCGGTGCACGGGGTCGCGCGATCCTTGCCGGAGAGGAAATGCCGGAGACCGCGGAGTAAGTGTGCTCGGCGCCGCACACCGCCCGCGGAGGCACTGCCGCGTGGTAAACTAATGCAGATCGACTTCATTCATTGGCGCCCGGAGGTGTCAAGTGGCTCATCTGGACCCCGAACTTGAATTGTATCGAGGGCTGATGGATCAGCCCGAACAATACGAGGATGGCTTCGACGTCAAGACGATCATCGGAGCCATCTTCATCGGCTTCGTGATGATGCCCGGAGCAATCTACCTCGGCCTCGTCGCGGGCCGAGACCTGGGTCCGGCGGCCGAGTGGACCACCATCATCCTCTTCACTGAGGTGGCCAGGCGGTCGTTCGTCACGCTCAAGACGCAGGAGGTCTACATCCTCTTCTACATCGCGGCCGCCCTTGCGTCCACCTCCGGTGGCCTCCAGCTCGCCGGCGGCGTCTTCGCCGGGAAGATCTGGGAGCAGTACTTCATCCAGTCGCCCGCGGCACGCGGTCTCGGCATCGCCTATGAGATACCCAACTGGGTCGTTCCCGGCCCCGACTCGCCCGCACTGGCGCATCGAACCTTCTTCCATCCGGACTGGATATACCCAACGGTTATCCTCCTGATCGGTGTGATCCTCAGCCGACTCAACTGGTTCGGCCTGGGCTACACGCTCTTTAGAATCACCTCCGACTACGAACGCCTGCCGTTCCCGTACGCGGCCATCACCGCGCAGGGCTCAACCGCCCTGGCCGAGACAACCTCCAAAGCCGAAACCTGGCGCTGGCGCGTCTTCGCCATCGGAGCGATGGCCGGCCTTGTCTTCGGCGCGTTCTATGTCGGGATACCAACGATCACCGGCGTCATCATGACCCGGCCGCTGCAACTGATACCCATCCCGTGGGTTGAGCTCACGCGCAACACCGAGAGCGTGCTGCCGGCGGTGCCGACCGGAATTGTCATGGACCTCGGCGCCATCGTCGCGGGCTTCGTGATCCCCTTCTGGGCGGTTGTGGGCAGCTTCGTCACCGCGATCCTGACCTTCATCCTCAACCCGATGCTCTACCGGGCGGGCGTTCTGCAGGAGTGGACGCCCGGGATGGACACCATCCAGACGCAGTTCGCCAACACCGTGGA
>JBMNNW010000162.1:0-7848 GCA_050942735.1 Armatimonadota bacterium | reverse complement strand
ACTTCTCCGTCAGCATGGGCACCGCGTTCGCCGTCGCCGCCATCGGCATCGCGGGCATCGTCGCCCACATGCACCGCAACAAGAAAGCCGAAAGCGAGGGGCGCGAGCGTGAGCCCGGCACCTTCCGCGGCGTTCCAGGGCGCGGTGATATCTCACTGGTGCTCGCGATCGGCATGTTCCTTGTCTCCACGGCCGGCTACGTGCTGCTCTGCCGGCACCTTGTGCCGGACTTCTCGATCCTGTGGATCATCTTCTTCGGGTTCTTCTTCACCCCCCTGCAGTCGTACGTTGACGCCCGGATGCGTGGCCTCACAGGGCAATGGGTGTCCATCCCGATGGTCAAAGAGGGTGTCATCATCCTCTCCGGCTACAAGGGAATCGACATCTGGTTCGCGCCGATTCCCGAGTTCGACCACGGCTTCCGGGCGCAGCAGTTCCGCGTGCTCGAACTCACGGGCAACAAAGTGATCTCCCTTGTAAAGGCCGAGGTGCTGATCCTCCCGATCGTCATCCTCTGCAGCGTCCTGTACTGGGAGTTCATCTGGCGCCTCGCGCCGGTGCCCTCCGTCAACTATCCGTATGCCCAGAAGATGTGGCATCTCTCCGCCCTCCAGCGCGGACTGTGGCTCACGGCCACGATGACCGAGCGGAGCCTCTTCCACCGCGCATTCCGCTGGGAGCTGGTCGTCGGCGGGTTCGGCTTCGGTGTGGTCATCTACAGCATCCTCGCCGCGATGAAGATGCCGACGCTGCTGGTCTACGGCATGGTCCGCGGCCTGGGGAATCTGCCACACTCGGCCTTCCCACAGATGCTGGGCGCGCTGATCAGCCAGTACTACATGATCCCGCGCTTCGGCGCCCGGCGCTGGAAGCAGTACGCGACAGTCCTCTCCGCCGGCTACGCCTGCGGGATGGGGCTGATAGGGATGGGATCGGTGGCGATAGCGCTCATTGGGCAGGCGGTCTCACAGATGCCGTATTAGCAGCACCATATCGCGCAGCAGCAGAGGCCGGCGCCGTCGCGCAGCGCCGGCCTCTGCATTATGCGGATGGCGGGCAGACATTCCCGCCGACGGTTTGATAACTGGAGGAACAAACGCGGCGCGCCGCTGTTTACTATAGACAAACCGGCTCATGCACCCCGGGCCGTTCGTCTGACAGGCACAGCGCGCCACCGCGGTCGCGGGGCGCCGAGGAGGCCAGGAGATGACCCGTCGGCAACGCGGCTTTACCCTCATCGAACTGTTGGTGGTGATCGCTATCATCGCGATCCTCGCAGCCATCCTGTTCCCGGTCTTCGCCCAGGCGCGGGCCAAGGCGCGGCAGGCGGCATGCATGTCAAACCTCAAACAGCTCGGACTGGGTATCACCATGTACGCGCAGGACCACAGTGAGATGCTGCCCGTCTGGGGCTACGGCGACACCAGCGACCCGGACAACGGCCCCGCACAGGGCTTCTTCTCCTGGGATACCGTCATCGATCCGTACCTCAAGAATAAGCAGATACTCAAGTGCCCGAACAACCCCTACGGCAGCGACTACCGGGGCTACGCGATGACCCGATACACCGGTGACGTCTACGGAGTCAACCTGCCGATGCACATGGATCTCCCGCCCCTGCCGGCCGAGACGGTGCTGCTCTGTGACAAGGGCAAGAAGCCGGTCGGAGCGAACGGTGACGCGGCGATGGAGGCCTTTTACCAGAGCCACGGCGCGACGGGCTATGACCTTGAGACGGACATGTTCCACAGTGGCGGCAAGAACTTCCTTTACCTTGACGGCCACGTCAAGTGGCATGGCGAGAACTCCGGCCCGTTTGCGGCCGTCAACACCGGCGTGACCTGCCCGCCCG
The DNA here is from genome assembly GCA_050942735.1 of Armatimonadota bacterium. Classification (GTDB taxonomy): domain Bacteria; phylum Armatimonadota; class Zipacnadia; order Zipacnadales; family UBA5352; genus UBA5352. Next base: position 5,996 of record JBMNNW010000162.1, on the reverse strand, counting down.
CGAATCTGCCCTCCGGCTGGGACAGCGACGCGCAGCCGTATGAGGAACACGGTCCGGGGCATTGCGAGTTCCACACCGACTGGCCGCGAGGCTGAGAGAGGCGCCTGCGTTGTGGGCTGACACCGGGCCGGAGCGCCGACCGGCCCGGATGGCATTCTCCGATGCTGCCGGACGTGACGTCGCGAGGCGCTCGACCAACAGAGCCCGCGGTGGCCGCAGCTATTGCGGCTATCGCCTGTTCAGTGTATCCTCTCGTGGAGCCGAAATGCCGAGGCCGGATGAAATGAGCAGTTTCGGCTGGGTAGATGGGGGCCTGAGGTGGTATACTGTGTGTGGGATACTCTGCGAGTTTGTGCAGACCGGTGGCGGCCGACGCCCCGGCCAGGTCGAGGAGTGTTCGCACAGGTGACCGGCCACCGTCGAGTGAGATGGCCATCAGACCGAGCAGGAAGGTGATCCATCAGATGAGAACACACGGACGTCGAAGCGGCTTTACTCTGATCGAGCTTCTGACGGTGATAGGTATCATCGCCGTCCTCGCCGCCATCCTCTTCCCGGTCTTCTCGCAGGCACGCGCCAAGGCCCGTCAGGCTCGCTGTCTGTCGCATCTGCAGCAGATCGGCGTGGCGATTGAAAGCTACGTACAGGACCACCACGGCTTCCTGCCTACATGGTCGATCACCCACCCGGGAACCGCGCCGTGGCAGCCGCCCAGCGGCGATGAGAATCAGCCCGCCGACCACATAGCCACCTGGGACATAAGCATTATGACATACCTCAAGCAGGACGAACTGCTCATCTGCCCGGACAATCCGGTCGATGAGACCCGTGTGGCGCGCTCCTACGCGATCTCGCAGTACACGCAGCGCCCGATGCGCAACCCCAACGCCCCCAGCAACTGGATCTCCATCGGCGGTTATAAGGACGACATTCCGCTGCCCGGTGAGGCAGTGCTGCTCTTCGAGAAGGGCAAGAACCCTCCCGGCGCGTGGGGCGATGCGCTGGGCCAGAACGTCTATCAGTACCACACCGATGACATGCCCGATGATGGCAAGGGCTACGAAGAGCCCCAGGAATTCCCGATGTGGCACAGCGGCGGGAAGAACTTCCTCTACCTCGACTACCACGCGAAGTGGGCGAAGAACACCTCCGGCCCGTTCGCCCACAAGCCGAGGGCCGACGCGACGGTCGGGACATGTGAGAAGTGGGGCAAGCCCGAAGACGGCGGCGACTGGCCGACCCCGTGACGCGGGCAACCGGCGGCGACCGGCATGGAGCAGGGCTTCGTGCCCCGGCGAGTCCGCTGTGTCCGATCCGTCGATTGAACGGAATCAACCCTTCAACCGTCTGACTATACAGTCCGGCCCGTGCGGCCGGGCTGTATTTCTTCGTGAAGCGGCTTTGTGTTATACTTCAGCGCGTGTCATCGCCCTGAAACCATGAGGTACACCACTGCATGAGTGCCCTGCGCCGCGTCGACATGCAGCTTCTCACAGTGGTCCTGCTGCTGTGTGTGATCGGCGCGCTCGCAATATACAGTTGCACCCGCACAGCCGACAGCTCGTCACGGCTGACCATGCAGCTTGCCTACATCATCGTCGGCCTCGCGATCATGGTCGGCACGATGTCGATCGACACCGGGAAGATCCGAGGGCTCGCGTGGCCGATCTTCCTCAGCGTGATGGCGCTGCTGGCGATTGTCCTTCTGATGGGAACGGTGCGGGAGACCCGCCGGTGGATCCCGATCGGGCCGGTGAACGTTCAGCCCGCTGAGTTGGCGAGGATCGCAGTCATCCTCATGTTGGGCGCGGTTGTCGCCCGCATGGATGATGAGGAGTACGACTTCATCTACCTGGTGAAGACACTGGCCTACGTCGCCGCACCGTCGATGCTGATCCTGCTTCAGCCCGACCTCGGCACCCCGATCGTGTTGTTCTTCATCTGGCTGGTCATGATGTTCACCCTTGGGGCCAGCCCCATCCACCTTGGGGCTTTCGTGCTCGCGGGGCTGATGCTTTTCGCCGGGGCGTGGGGATTCGGACTCATCAAACCCCATCAGAAGGTGCGCCTGACGGCCTTCCTCAATCCAGACGACGCGTCGCTGGCCGCCTCGTACCACCTGAGGCAGTCACTGATTGCGGTCGGTTCCGGGCACTTATGGGGTCAGGGGCTTTTTCATGGCGCCCAGAGCCAGGCGGACTTCATTCCCGACCAGGAGACCGACTTCATCTTCACGGTGATTGCCGAGGAGCTGGGGTTCGTCGGGGCGGCGAGCGTCGTGATCCTCTACGGGCTGCTGCTCTATCGGGGGCTGTGTATCGCGGCCGGAGCGCCAACGATCTTCGACCGGGTGGTGGCGGCGGGAATCGTCGGGATGCTGCTCATCGAGGTCTACGCGAATATCGGCATGACCATCGGACTCGCGCCGGTGAAGGGCATGGCGCTGCCGTTCTTAAGCTACGGCGGCTCGAACCTCATCACTCACATGATCGCGGTCGGGATCCTCCAGAGCATCCACATGCGACGCGAGCAGATCGTATTCTGACGCAGGAGACGGGGCATCTGTAACGATGGTGAATATGGACACAAGCGAGTGGACCGTGCGCGGCTGGGAGGGCGTGGTGCTGCAGGTACCCGCCGACTGGGACATCGCCGCCATCAGCGGCGACCGGAACCAGGGGTACATGCGGCTTGACGACGTGGAGAACATGCCGCGGGTTGAGATCAAGTGGCAGCAGTCGAAGGGCTTTGTGGACATCAAGGGCGTGGTGGACAACTACCTCAAGGACCTGCAGAAGAAGCGCAAGAAGGGCGACGCGGAGATCGAGACCGATCGAGACTGCTCGGTCGTGAGCAGGCGGCAGATGCGCAAGGCCGACCTCAACTGCTTCGCCTGGCAGGGGCACTTTCACGGCTTCGGCGCGGCATGGTACTGTGAGGACTGCCAGCGCGTCATGGTCATCCAGGTGATGGCGAGGCCCGAGGAGAAGGGCGAGCAGCTTGCCCGCGAGGTCATCAGCCGCGTGGAGGATCACCCGCGCGAGGGCTGGATCGTCTGGTCCACCTACGGTCTGCAGATGGAGGTGCCGGAGCGGTTCGATATGTCCAGTCAGAAGCTCATGGCCGGGCTGATCGAGCTGCATTTTGCCGAGCGTGGCGAGGAGATCGTCGGCGCCCGGTGGGGCATGGCAAACGTGGCGCTGCGCAATCGCACCCTGAAGCAATGGGCGGTCTCTGAGATCAGCGCCTTCCACAAGAAGATCAAGCTCGACTTCGAGGAGACGATCTTCCGCGGGCACCCGGCGCTGAAGGTCACCGGGTACTTCGCCAACCCCCTCAAGCACATGCAGTCGTTCGTGATGCACGTGGCCGGACGCCCGTACCCCGAGGCGGTCAGGGGCTGGGTGTGGCATTGCGAGGGCGAGAACCGGCTGTACTACGCCGGCGCGCTGCTCGATGAGGATCACATGGATATCATCGAGCGGGTGGCCGGCAGCATCGCCTGCCCGGAGGGCGATGCGGGCGAAGCAGAGGAGCAGGAGGGGCCGATCCGATGATGCGCTGGCACGTTCTGACAGTTGCGGCGGCACTGATGGCGGTGGGGTTGTGCGTCACCCCCGCTCTGTCGAATGACGCGCAGAGCCGCGCGAAAGTCATGGAGCTGATCCGGGAGAGCCAGGAGCTTGGCGATCAGGGTGACTATCAGGCGGCGATGGACTGCCTGCTGCAGGCGCTGGAGATCGCGCCGGACAACCCCTCCGTGCACGCGCACCTTGGCTACCTCTACGAGGTCGAGGGGCAGCCGCTGAAGGCTCTCACCAGTTACGGCCGGCTGCTTGAGCTGCGGCCCGAGGATCAGTACGGTCGCGACCGCATCACGCACCTGTTCTTCGGCGCCGAGTTTCCACGCAGGCTTCGACTGGGCCTGCTGCAGTTCAGCCCCGTCTCCTTCGTCACCGATCAGTGCCGCATCAGGCCCGACGCCGCGGGCGATGAACTCTCCCGCAGAATCGCCTACACCACCGGCGTGGTCTTTCCCGAGGAGATGGAGCATGGCGGCGCCCCGATCACCGTGGACATCCCCTCCGCGGGTGGGCAGGGCGTCGTAGGGCAGGCCCGCTTCAACCGCGTCTCCCACGGCTATGTCGCGGTCCCCGGAAGCGACGAGATGCGCCTGACCGCGATGGTGCATTACCCCTCGACGCTGCTGAGCCTCGAGGGCAACGACTACTCCGGCCTCGCCGAGCGCATAGCGCACATGGTCCTGCGGACGTACTGTTACGGCCGCGCCGCCTGGGGGCTGCCGCAGGTGGGCGAGGATGAGCAGATCGTGCGCGTCTGGATGTGCGAGGACGGGCCAACGGGCGCCGAGCAGTATGAGGACGCGATCTTCATCTATGACGTCGGCCGCGACCGCAAGCCCGAGGAGTGGCTGCGGCAGGTCGCGCACGAGTGGGGACACTACGCCCTGCCGATGATGGGCCGCTTCAGCGCGCCCGAGCCCGACGCGGCGGGTGCGCTGGGTGAGGCGCTCTTCCTGCAGCTACTCGCGCAGGAGGCCGGGCTCGTGGTCGGCGATCCGTGGCCATCGGAGCGCGCGCAGTCGGCGATCAACGGCCTCTGGGGCCACGGCGACGTCGCGCTGGCGGAGCTTCTGAGCGGGATTCGCGAGCGGACGCTGGACCTGTGGCTGCGCGAGGGGCCGAACTCGCAACTGGCGGCGGGGCTGGGAGAGGACGCGTTCAACTACCTCGTGGGGATGCTGCTGTGGGTGGAGGCGGCGCACGGGCATGAGATGTTGCGCTCGACGCTGCTCAAGGCCCCCGGCGAGACGCCCGCGGACTACTACTACGCCTACCGCCAGGCCGTCCGGGAGGCGGCCGGGCATGGCGAGATCACGATCCACTCAGGCGCGCTGGCCCCTGAGGTGAGCGAACTGAGCGCGCCGCCGCGCGAGGGGGCGCTGCGGCGCGAGGACGTCACGCTGGCGGCGGGCGATCGCGCGTGGTACCCGATCTATCTGCTGGAGGGCCCCGCCTCGGTGCGCATCACGCCGGGCCTGCGCACGACCCGCCTGAACCTCTACGTGGACGAGGTCGGGCCGCTGCCGATCGAGGGTGGCGAGTCGGTGAGCCTCGGCCGCCGCGATCAGGGCTGGCATACACTGATGCTCGAGGCGCCCGAGGACTGCGCGCCGATCCCGCTGAACTCGATCGTCATCACCACCGGCGAGAGCGACGTCCCCGCGCCGGGGTTGTGAGGGCTCAGTCCGCGATTCCGAGGCTCAGTATTCGGTCGATGTTCCGCCATGCGACCTTCTCCCACGCCTCGTCGGAGATGACGCCGCGCAGTGAGCGGAAGTAGGCCGGGTTCGGCGGCTCGTGCTCGGGGTAGGCGAGATCGGTGCCGAACATCAGCCGGTCCTGAAACCGCTCGATGAAGGCGTTCCCGAACTCGGGGTCGCGGCTGATGGCGTTGTTCCCCGAGCCCGCGGACAGGTCGCCCCACAGATTCTCGTACTTGTCGAACAGCTCGACCAGCCTCCCCGGCCGGACCTCGCCCTCCGGGTAGCTGTTGCGCGTCTCCTGCGCAGTCCGCGCGTCGATCTCAGCCCAGAACGGCTGTGAGTGGCCGAAGATGATGAGGTCCGGGAACTCCCGCAACGTCCTCTCCAGCCTCGGCAGGCCGACCTCGTCGTAGAGTCCGTAGTATCCACCGATCTCCGGAGCGATGTGAATCGTCACCGGCATCCCCTCATCGGCGCAGGCCGCCAGCATATTCCACACGAGCGGGTCGTCGAAGGGCAGGTTGCAGGTGGTCTCACCGACGCCGCGGCAGCCCATCTCGCGGTAGATGCGCAGGAACCGGCGGAAGTCCGACTCCACGCTGTTGCGCCCCGCGCGCGGGTCGAGGCTGCAGAACGGGATCAGCCGGTCGGGATAGCGCTCGTACATCTCGATGACGTCCTCGGGCGGCACGAAGCGCGAGCGGGCTTC
>JBMNNW010000182.1:0-5242 GCA_050942735.1 Armatimonadota bacterium | reverse complement strand
ACCAGCCAGGTGCTGGTGCAGTCGGCGACGGCCTTCCTCTCACAGGCCAACGCGCTGCCGCAGAACGTGCTGCAGCTCATCCAGACGTAGGCCGACCGCGGGCCACGGGCATCGGCGGCGGGGCGCTCCATCCGGGCGCCCCGTTCGGCCTATGCCTATCCGCCACCGCCCCAGATCGCGGGATCGCAGTGGATGGTCAGCCGACCGTAGTGCAGGTACTGCAGGCCGAGGCCCGCCATCACCGGGCAGAGCTGGTAGCTTGAGGTGAACGGGCCCATGCTCTGATCGGTCTTGTTGATGAACCACCCGCCGGTGCCGTCCGCGGTGAGCAGCACCCCGTCTTCGTTGGGCTTGCCGGGATCGAGGATCCAGACGTCCTTCTCGACGGGCCCGTACATCGTCGCGGTCTCGATGATGTGCACGAGGTAGAGCGGACCGAAGGTGATTTCCTCGGGTCGCTCCGGAGGCGGCTCCGGTTGCGGTTGAGGGGTGGGCGTGATGACGATCGGGTCGGGCCTCGCCTCCTCGATCGCCCTCACGGTCACGAAGGTCTCCGCCTCCGCAGCCATCGCGTTGGTGCCGTAGAGATAGCCCGCGTCGATGTAGCCGCTGAAGCGCGCGGTGACGCGGTAGCGCCCGGGTTCCTGCGGCGCGTGGAAGGGCACGTAGCCGCTGTTCGGCCCGGTCGAGTAGATCGTCCGCTCGATCTCGATGCCGTGACCGGCGACTTCCACCCGCCCTCCCGCATTCAGCGGCCTGCCCTGCGAGTCCGTAACCCTCAACATGATGCTGCCGTCGCCACGCGGCTCAACTGTGTCCGGATCGGCGGAGATCTCGATCCTGCTGCGAACGCCGGTCGCCACGAGGCAGTGCGGCGAGCCGACGATGGTGCCGACCTCATCCGGCCCCATCTCGGCGGTGATCCTGTACACGTAGTTCTCCGTGTTCGGCGCGGTGAAGATGACCGTCTCGGGCGGCTCCACGATCCCCGTGGAGAGTCTCCCGCTGCCGCCGCCGAGGCCGAGCGCGCCGGTCAGCGACGGCATCTCCTCGCTCCTCAGACGCAGAAGCGTGAAGGGGGCAAGGCCGTCCATCCGCTGGGCGGAGACGGTGATCGTTGTGCTCCCACCGGGCGGCACGACGGCGTCGGCGGGCATGAGTTGTATCCCGATCGTGCGCGTGGTGGAGCCGAGGACATCGAAGGGCGACGGGTCGAGGTTGCCGTAGGTGGCGAAGAAGGCGTACCTCCGCAGAAGCTCCTGCGGGGTGATGTCCCTGCGGCTGTGCCAGTAGTCGCTTGCGGGGTCCCAGATGAGGATGCCCCCGTTGGGCCAGGCGTAGGCGTCGCGCACCCCGCCGATCGGCAGGATGCTGAGCATATCACGAGTTGCGGCAAGCTCGGGGAACTGGCGATCGAAGGCGTTGAGGCGACCGTCGTTGGGGCGCCCCTCCACCAGCAGCCCCATGGAGCGGCCGTGAAGGCGCTGATCGAGGCGCGATGAGGCGTTCACCAGCGCCTGACCGACGTCGCCGTAGTTCTTGATGAAATCTCCAATCGAGGGAACCTTGTCGCCGAACTCCGACATCGCCCAGAAGAGCGCGTTGAGCCCGACGATCATCTGCTTGTTGTGCGGGGTCGGGGTCTGCTGGTCCATCTGCGAGACGTGATCGCGCAGGCTCTTGAGCTTCGTCGCCCAGTCCAGCACTGTGTTGGCGTTGGAGAACGCCTCGCGCGCCTGTGCCATCTGCTCGGCGGCGATGCGGTCGAGCCAGACGATCTGCCGGCTGAAGGTGTCGCTTTGGTTGAGCGCGTCCTCCATCTTCGTGAGCGTCTCGTGGATGCCTTTCGCGGCGTTGAAGATCCGCCACGCCTTCTCATGCCCGGCGGCCACTGCTTTCGTCTGCGTGAGGTCGCTGATCTGCCGATCGAGGTTCGCAATCTGCGCGTCAAGCTGGTGTTGCTGTGACGCGCTCGCCGACGCCCGCTGGGCCTGGAGTGTCGCGCGCTGCTGCTCCAGCGGCTTGATCTGCCGGTCGTAGTAGTCGGCGACTTCCTTCGTAAACTTCTGCACGAACGCCGCGCCCGTCAGCACCGCCTCCTGCCCGACGGGCACGGCCACACTCGGAACGCATGTCGAGGCAATAACTGTAACCACCAGCACCACGACCCAACCGGAACGGATCATCTCAGATCCCTCCAGCCCTCCTGCCTGCACTGCCCCCTCTTTGCTCCTCCTGCTGATTCGTCCGGGATCCCGCCCCCTCCTGCCGGCGACGAGAGCTCCCTGCCGCCCGCCCCTACCGTACCACCAGCACCCGCACCTGCTTCGGCGGGATCGTCAGAGAGACAGCGGCGATCCCGGCCTCAACCTGCGGCTGCAAGGCCACGTCCTCCCACGCCTCATGATAGCTCGCGCCGTCGCGATGTGCCACCTCAATCAGTGCGCCCTCTGCGGTGTGCGGAAGGTCGTTGAAGATCGTGTACACCTCATAGCCACCGCCGGGGAAGCGGTTCGCATACACGCCCTGCCGGAGCGTCGGCACCAGCCACTGCGGCCGGGTCGTCGCGAACGCCTCAGGGTAGCTCCTCCAGACCTCGCTGATGCGACGGATCGCAGCCGCCGTCTCAGGCGCATACTCGGTCGGCTCGCCCGCCATGTAGAGCGTTTCCCGCCCCCAGAACGCCCGCAACGGCAGCCGCACGTTCTCCCAGATGTTGTTCGTGTTTCCCGCGTAGAGTTCGAAGCACTTCACCTGCGGCGCCGCCCAGTAGATCGGGTTGATGAGGAAGCTGCTCGGCCGCTCCCACTCGTAGCGGTGCGTGTGGTTGAATGCCCCGTCCTGCCACTGTGTCATGATCTCCGTCGGCACGTACTCCGAGTAGGTGGCCACGCTGGGATCAACGCGGTTGACCGCCTCGCGGATCTCGCGCACCAGGGGCGCCTGCGCCACGCGCATCCCGACCGGCATCGGGTGATCGTGCTCGGGGTTCCAGCAGACCCACGTGTCCGCGTTCCAGTAGCCGACCTGGTCCATGTAGAGCCCGCTGGCGGGGAAGGTCCGCCCCACTCGCTCGTACGTCTGCGCCCAGTACTCGCGGCAGTCGGGGATCGCGCCGCAGGTGTAGAAGTTCCCGGCCGACCAGCCTCGCACCTCACCGTCCGCGCCGATGAGCTTCCACGCGCTCGCGCGCCCGGCCGCCACCGCCCGCTCGTCCATCAGCAGCGGGTCGAGGTAGAGCCCGGTGCGCACTCCATCGTCCTCAACGCCCTGCAGGGCCCCTCGCCATGTGTCCTCGCCGCCGAGAAGCTCGTAATGCGCGTAGTCGCCCTGCCCGCCGTGGTCCTGTGAGGCGAACCAGCCGTAGATGTGCAGGTAGTCGATCGGCCCGAAATGCTCCGCCATGCCCTCGATGTGCGGCGAGAGGTCCATCCCGCCGTCCTCGTCGAGGAACATCGCCAGCGTCGGCGTGATGCCGATGAATGTGCCCACGCGCCGGAACCACTCCGGATGGGCGGTCGTCGGCGCGTACCACGTCTCCATCCACGCGCGGTAGGCCGCCACCGCCTCCGTGTAGTCGCCGAGATACGCCCCCAGAGCGACCGCCGGAGTCTGCGCCGTCTCCCCCGGCGGCACGTCGAGGTGGAGGTAGCGCGTCGCTGCCGTCACGCGACCGGCGTACTTCTCCAGCAGGTAGTGCGCGTCGTACCGCGGCTCGCTGTCGCGGCCGGCGAGGTAGAGCCCGCCGCCCCTCTCCGGCGCCCACGCGGCCACGAGACCAAGCGGCAGGCGATCGCCCTTTGCCTCGTCCTCGAAGAACGGCTCGTTGCCGATCATCGTGCCGAAGCCCGGGTAGAACGTCCAGACGTTCTCCGGCTCGGGGTCGAGCACAACCCCCGGCACCGGCGTTACGGTCAGTGACCCGCGGAGGTTCTCCGCGCCCTCGTTGGTCAGATCCACCGCCATCGTCATCTCCGACGCGCCGGTCCACGCCAGCGTCAGCCGCCCCGACACCGCCACAGGCTCCGCCGCCGACCAGTCGATCGCCACAGCCGTCTCGGAGACCTGCTCGGCGCCCGTCACGCCGACATCGGCGCTCCCGAGCGTCCCGGCCTCGGTCTCGAGCGCGAAAAGCTCCCGCACCGGCGAGAGGTCCTGCCCGAGGATGCCGCTGAACATGCTCGACGCGCGGATGCCGTCGGTGAGGTCGAGTGTCAGCGTGAGGTAGTCGCTGTGCAGTGTCACCGCGCCCTCCCCCACCTCGACGGAGGTGGCGTCATCGGGCGCCCTGTCGGTCACCCGCACAGGCGGCGGGAGCGGCCTGCCGGCCTCGGGCATCTCGAAGAGCGGCTCACCGCTTCGCTGCAGCGTCAGGCCGAGCACGTGAAAGCCCACCGCGCGGGTCCGGTCGTCGAGTGTGATGCTCGCGACCTCGCGCTCCGGGTGCGGGTTGACCACGCCCAGCAACCCCGGTCCGGGCGGCATCACGTAGTTGCCGCCGGCGATATTCGCCGGCAGCGACTCGAAGCCGCCGCCGTCCGCGTAGTTGATGCGAATCACGAAGCGTTCGGGCTCATACACCGCATTGATCGGCCCACCCCAGTGCGTGAAGTTGTCGAGGCCCTCGCAGCGCGTGGCGATCAGGGCGTAGATGGCCTCGATCGTCCCGCTGACCGGCACCGTCAACTCGTCGCGGTCCATCACGCCGAGGACGTGTGCGTCACCGGTCAGGTTGAAGGGAATTCCGTCCAGCGCCACGCTGCCCTGCGGCGCGCCCATGTACATCCCGTGGTAGCGGTTCAGAAGCTCGGCGACCGTGGCCCCATCGGTGGCGGGGATGCCGATATACTGGAAGTCGCAGCCCTCGGGGGTAGCCGGCGACTGCTCGATATCGAAGCGATCGCGGAGCGTGGGAAGCTCGCGCTCAGACCCGACGTAGAGCCAGTCCATCTCCGCCCACGCCCGCGGATCCTCCTCCGAGACGAGGTTGATGCGCACGTACTCAATGCCATCGGGGAAGTCAGCGGTGGGGAATGTGTTCGCGGCGACATGCCACGCCCCGTCATTGACCAGCGAGTTCCAGAGGTAGATCGGGCGCTCGACGTCTCCGGCCCCGACGGTCATGAAGCTGCGGATGGTGCGCGGATTGCGCGTGTATACGAGTCGCTGGCCGCGTATGCGGTAGCGGAACACGACGGTGTTGATCCCGCCGCCGACCTCGACGGGCTCGTCAAAGCGCCAG
>JBMNNW010000135.1:0-11382 GCA_050942735.1 Armatimonadota bacterium | reverse complement strand
CATACCCTCGACCGCGAACTCGGCGGGTCCGTCACCGGCGGTCATGCTGCCGATTCCGGGATAGGGCACGTCATCAAGCTGCTCCCATCCGGAGAGGTCGTCGAAGTCATGCCGGGCGACGATGCGCGGCTGAGTGCGCTCGATCTCCCGGAGAGGCGGGAGCTGTCCCTCGAGTCGGATGTAATCCACCCAGACATCCGCAGGCCCGTCGGTGGCGTTGACCGACAGCACCAGCTTCGTCATCCAGTAATTCCCGTCGCGCTCACGTGGCATGGGCTTGCGCAGCACATGCCACTGACCATCGGCCTGAAGCTCCCCGAGCACCACCGGCTTCTCGGCCGGCTGCGCGGCGGTGGGGTTGGTGTTCATGTGCAGGAAGTATGAGTCGCCCTCATCCTGCTGGTTGACCGCGCGGTAGCGGATCTCCAGGGTCGAATACGTTTCGAGGTTCACTCCCGAGGGTGTGGTGATCCAGCGCATCGCGCGGCCCGGATCACCGACGCGGAAGTGGCCGACTCCGTCCTCGACCGTGAAGCTGAACTCACGGGCCGCGTTGCGCGTGTATGCGATCGGGTACCAGCCGTGTGCACTCTCGAACTCCTCCGCCCACCCGACCTCCCACTGAGGCTCGGCCGCTTCCTGCGCGATGGCCGCGATGCAGACCAGCCCGACCAGCATGACGATGATTGCGCGCTGCATGAGGTAGACTCTCCTGACCTGCCACATGATCGAACCGATTGTGTCCGGGCGAGGCACCGACCGTGCCGAGCGAAGGGACTCTCCCCCGCCTCAGAGCTTCGCAACCTCCCGCTCCATGGTCTCCCACGCCTTACGTACGTAGAAGCGGTACGCCTCCAGCGGCGTCCCGTTCGGGATCCGGTGGTCGAGCCCGAGCATGCAACCGCCGGTCTGGATCATCGGCGGGATCCTGTACTCCAGCTCGTCTATGATCGCCTGCTCGCCCCGCCGCAGGCAGTGCTTGTCGAGCCCGCCAACGAAGGCCAGCTTCTCCCCGAACTCCCTGCGCAAAGTTACCACGTCCATCCCGGCCGCGGGCTCCAGCGGATGCATGACATTCACACCGGCATCTACGAAATCCTGCACAACCGCGTTCATGTTTCCATCAGAATCCTGGTCAAAGGTCCGCGCGCCGCGGTCACGGAGCATCTCCCAGATCGAGAGATAGTAGGGCGCGATGAACTCGCGGATCTGCTTCGGCCCGGCGAGGGGGCCGCTCTTCCCCGCCATGTCCTCATGCACGTTGAGTTGATCGACCTGCACCGCTGCCGAGACCCGATCGAGCACACGCCTTGCGGTCTCACCGATCGTCCGGAGGATGTCGTGGATAAGCTCCGGCTGATCGTAGAACGCCACGCAGACGCCCTCCTCGCCGAGAAGCTGGCGCGGCTCATCGAAGCCACCGGGGATCGAGACGCGCACGACTCTCCCCTCGGCGCGCGCCTTCCGCGCCGCCTCCTCCCAGCCGGGCCGGAGGCGCTCCTCGCTGAACTCGTAGCAATGCCTGAACGCGAGCCAGTCGTCCATGTCGCGGATCGGGTAGTCGAGCGGAAGCGGGATGCTGGCCGAGCGCTTGAAGAGCTTCACCCGGCGGCCGTAACGGTCGATGCCGATGATGAACTCGTCGGTCTCCTCCAGCACCTCCTCCTCCCGCCCGCCCATGAGCCCCGTGTTGACGGGCACTCCGGCGAACATCGGTCGGCGATAGCGGAATGCCGAAAGATCCAGTTCCGCCTCTGACGCCCCCTGGGCGCGCCACTCGTCTTTGAGGCCGATGATCGGCCCGAAGATCTCGGTGAAAATCGGCGAGTGGTTCGCCTCGAAGGTCATGTGCTCAAGATACTGCTCGCGATCAACCTCCATCGACTGGTGGATCGCCAGGTCCGCGTGTCCGGCTCTCAGGGACATGTTGTTCACCTCGCGTCGGCGTCGGTGCCTGCTTCTGAACGTTGGTCTTGTTCATTGCCTGCTGTCTGTGTACACTTGGCCCCGGGCAGACGCATCTCCTCCAGCAGTGAGGGGAGGACGATGGATTACAGTCGCGAACTACGGTGAAGCCCCGCACCTGCGCGGCGAGGCCACCCGATCTGCACCCGACCCGGAAGGAACGGACTTCCATGAGCACGCCGGACAGTGAGATCCGCCAGCAGCTACTGGACTCGATCGAGACGATGGCCCATGCCGGTGAGGACGCCGACGCCATCGTCCAGACCGCAGCCGACGGCCTGCGAAGCACCACCCACCTCGATCAGGTCTTCATCATGGTTCGCGAGGCAACCGAATCGGCGCTTCGGATCCGATATGCGAGCCTCGGCAGCTACGAGCGCGAGCAGATTCGGCAGTCCATGGACATGGACCTTCACAGCGTGACCGTCCCCATTGACGACGAACCGATGCTCGCCGACTTCTTCCAGTACGGCAGGCTCGCCGAACTGCGGGGCATCAGCCAGGTCGCCGAGCTTGCCCGGGCGATCGCCCCCCATGAGCGCATCGCGAACATGGCCGCGGACGCCGTCCGCAGCCAGGGCATCGGCTACGCCTGCGTGGCGCCGATCGCGACAGATGGGAAGCTGCTGGGCGTCGTCATCGCCTCCAGCTACGGGCAGGAGCCGCTCACCGAGGATGACACATTGCTTGTCGCGGGCGTCGCCGCCCTGCTGGCCGCCGCGCTGCACCACGAGTAGGACAGCGCTCATCTGGCTGCCATGGCGCCGGTGAGCCCGGGAGGTCTTCTGATGCCCGATCGGCGACCGAACATCATCCTCATCAACACCGACCAGCAGCGCGGCGACTGCCTCAGTTGCGAGCGGCATCCGGTGCTGCTCACGCCGAACATGGACGGCCTCGCCGCCGCGGGTGTGCGCTTCACGCACTTCTACGCCGGTTCACCAAGCTGCATCGCGGTGCGCCGCTCTATGCTCTCGGGGCAGCACTGCCAGACGCACGGGATGGTCGGCTACCGCGGGAACCTCGAGTGGGACGCGCCGCCCACTCTGCCGGGCGTGCTGCGCGACGCGGGCTATCAGACGCGCCTGATCGGCCGCTCGATGCACCAGCACCCGCCCCGCAAACGCTACGGTTTCGAGGAGATGGAGACGAACTGCCACACCGGCGCGTATGACTACTACGAGTGGCTCGAGCGGGTCGGGCCGCCGGGCAACGGTGGCTGGTTCGGCGGCGGAGTGATGCACAATGACTACACCGCCCACCCGTGGCCGCTTGAGGAGCACCTGCATCACACCAACTGGACCATGCATCGCACGCTGGAGTTCCTGAAGCGTCGCGATCCCTCGTGCCCCTACTTCCTGACCATCGGCTTCATCTCCCCGCACCCGCCGTTGCAGCCGCCCGCCCCCTACTTCGAGCGTTACCTGCGCACCGGAGTCCCCGAGCCGCATATCGGCGACTGGGCGCAGCCGCCGGCGTTCGGCGAAGGTGGCGAGCATGTCGCGCCGCAGCGCGTTCACCTCACCGGCGAGGCCCTACTGAGCGCGCGCGCGGCATACTACGGGCTCATCAACCACGTGGATGACCAGCTCCGGCGGCTGCTCAACCCCGTGGCGGGGATCGGCCGCGACCTCGACCGCGACACGATCGTGGTCTTCACCAGCGATCATGGGGAGATGCTCGGCGACCACTACCTCTGGCGCAAGTCGCGGGCGTATGAGGGCTGCGCGCGCGTGCCGTTTATCGTCCGCGCGCCCGAGCGCTTCGGACTGCCGCGCGCCACGACCGTCGATGCGCCCTGCACACACGCGGACATCATGCCGACGCTGCTGGAGATGGCGGCCGTGGAGGTGCCGGAGTCCTGCGACGGCCGCTCACTGCTACCGCTGATGCGCGGGGAGCAGACCGACTGGCGGGAGTACGTGCATATCGAGCATGCGCCCGAGAACATGGGCCTGACGGACGGGTATGAGAAGTACATCTGGGACCCGAAGGATGGCTCGGAGCAGTTCTTCGATCTGCGCGAGGACCCGAACGAGTGCCGCAACCTGATCGCCAGCGCCGCGCACTCCGATCGCATCGCCCTGTGGCGCGACCGCCTGATCGACGAGCTTCGCGACCGCCCGGAGGGCTTCGTGGAGGACGGAAATCTCGTGGCGGGCCGGCCGTGGAGCGCGGTCATCCCCGGGCGCGGGAATCTGCTGCCCGGCGACTGAATGTTTCACGTGAAACATTTGTTCGACGTGGAAGGTCCCCTACCGCGGCCCGCCGAACCTCCTGGCGGAAGCAGCCTGCAGCCGCCCTGAAGGGGGATCCGCCCGTGTCCGCCACGCACAATAACCACGGTCTCTTCTCCGATCACTACCTCAAGCACCACCTCCCGGAACTGACCGGCGAGGCGCTTGAACGGGCCCGCGCCGATCAGCAGGCCCTCCGCGAGATCTACGAGGCGGGCGTCCCCATCGCCGAGGACGCCGATGAGCAGGTCTGCGAGCAGCGCATCCTGCGGCCCGCTCTCGCGCGCCTCGGCTTCGAGATGGACCCGCAGCCCATCCTGCGCACCGTCGAGTCAACGTTCAAGCCCGACTACGCCCTCTTCGCCGACCGCGAGGCCCTCGATGAGGCCGTCGCCGCCGGGCGCGGGGAGGACGGCTACTTCGACAACGCGCTTGCCGTCGGCGAGGCCAAGCGCTGGGGCCGCGACCTCGGCGCACCCGAACGCGATGAGGACGCCGCCGAGAAACGCCAGCACCCGGGCGCGCAGATCCGGCGCTACCTGCTCGACTCGAACGTCCGCTGGGGCATCCTCACCAACGGGAAGCTGTGGCGCATCTACGAGCGCGAGCGCTCCCGCGCGGGCTTCCGCTACTACGAAGTGGACCTCCCCGCGCTCCTTGAGGCCGATGTCCAGGACTTCCGCTTCTTCTGGCTGCTCTTCCGCCGCGACAGCTTCCTGCCCGACGACTCCGGCTCCAGCCCCATCGAGCAGGTCTACGAGGGCTCACGCCGCTACTGGCTCGGACTCACCGACCGCCTCCGCGGGCGCGTCTATGACGCCCTCGAACAGCTCATGACCGGCATGATCGAGGGCTCACCCGACCTCTCCGAGGACGATCTGCCCGCCGTCCATGAGGCCTCGCTGATCGTGCTCTACCGCCTCCTGTTCTGCTTCTACGCCGAGGCCCGCGACCTGCTGCCCACCGGAAACGCCATCTACCGCGACCATCACGCCGCGCAGACGAAGCTCCTGCAGGTCGCCGCCCGGCGCGACACCGGCGGCGCATCATGGCCGCGCTCGGGCCGCGCCCTCTGGCAGTGGTTCCGCGACCTCTCGCGCATCATCAACGACGGCGACCCCGACGAGACCGGCGTCCCCGAGTACGACGGCGGCCTCTTCGACCCGGAAGAGTGGCCGCTGCTCGGCGACCCGCAAGTCGCCGTCCCCGACGTCCACATGGCCGAGGCCATCGACCGCATCGGCCGCGACTGGGACAGCGAGACCGACAGACGCGCATTCCTCGACTACTCCGAGCTGACCGTCCGCGAACTCGGCTCCATCTACGAGGGCCTGCTGGAGATGCAGCCCCGCTTTGAGGGCGGCGAGGTCGAACTGCTCACCGACCGCGGCGAGCGCAAGGCCACCGGCTCCTACTACACCCCCGAGTACATCGTGGACTACATCGTCACCAACACACTCGACCCGCTCCTCACCGACGCCGCCGCGCAGGTGGCGTCCCGCCTGCCCGATTTCGAGGCGCGGATCGCCGAGCAGCAGGCCGCCATCGACGACCGGCCCGACGATCACCCCGAGAATCTGAAAAACCTGCGGAAGATCGACGACCTCAAGCTCGAACTGCTGGAGCCCTACTTCGAGCTGATGGTCCTCGACCCGGCGATGGGCTCGGGGCACTTCCTCGTCGCCGCCTCCGAGGTCATCACCGAGGCGATCGTCAACAACCCGCACCACTTCCCGCCCTACCAGCCTGAAGACAAGAAGGAGAAGGAGGACGAGAACCTCTACTACAAGCGCCGCGTGGTCGAGCGCTGTCTCTACGGCGTGGACCTCAATCCCCTCGCGGTGGAGCTTGCCAAGCTCTCCCTGTGGCTGCACACCGTCGAGTTCGGCAAGCCGCTCTCCTTCCTCAAGCACCATCTGCGCGAGGGCAACTCGCTCATCGGCGCGCGGCTGGCGGAGATGCACCGCCTCCCGAACGGCCCCACCGAGACCTCCGGGCAGCTCAACCTCTTCACCCAGTCCTTCATGCCCGAGGCCACGCGGATGCTGCAGGCCTTCAACCTCATCGAGCGCATGCCCACCGACACACTCGCCCAGGAGCGCGAGAAGGAGGCCGCGTGGGACGAGATCGAGCGCCGCCGCGAGCGCTTCCGGCAGGTCGCGAACGTCTGGCTCTCGACCTACTTCGGCAACACGGTCGATGACGCCGACTACGCCCGCGCGGTGGATGCGCTCGGCAACCCCCCGGCCTTCGAGGACCTCGAGCGCGAGGAGTGGTTCATCGAGGCCGACCGCCTCGCCGCCGAGCACAGCTTCTTCCACTGGGAACTGGAGTTCCCGGACGCATTCTTCACCGAACAGGGCCCGAAGCGGGAGACGGAACGCGGGTTCGATGCGGTAGTGGGGAATCCGCCGTGGGAGCGCATCAAGCTGCAGGAGCGCGAGTTCTTCGCCACGCGCGATGAGAAGATCGCCAAAGCCCCCCGCGCCTCCGAGCGCCGCAAGCTGATCGCGAGGCTTGAGGACACGAATCCTGAGCTGTACGAGGAGTACCGCCGCGCGAAGCAGAGGGCCGACGATGAGCTTGCGTGGGCGCGCGATTCAGGCCAGTACCCGCTCATGGGCCGCGGCGACACGAACCTCTACGCGGTCATGACCGAGCGCGGGCGGGATATTCTGAAGTTCGAAGCATACATGGGCTTCGTAGTGCCCAGCGGCATAGCAACAGACAAGACCACGTCTGAGTTCTTCGCCGACCTCGTAGAGGAAGAGGTTTTGCGTACGCTGCTGGACTTCGAGAACAAAGCGGGTCTATTCCCGCACGTTCACCGGGAACAGAAGTTCAGTGTGATCGTATTCTCTGGCGGAGTGACGCAGCGGAGAATCGACTGCGGATTCTTCCTTCATACGCCCGCGGATGTCGGGAATCCTGATCGCTCATTTGCTCTGCGTCCTGATGACTTGGCCCTCTTCAATCCAAACACACTCACCTGCCCGATCATCCGAACTCGTCGAGAAGCGGAGGTAATGCGTGCCATCTACCAGAGCGCTACGGTGCTTATTCGGCACGACGACGACGGCGAACTCAATCCGTGGGGCATTCGCTACTTGCGCATGTTCGATATGACGAACGACTCTGATCTCTTCGTCACGTCCGAAGAACTCCAGAGCGATCGGTTCTATCCAGTTGAAGGGGGCCGCTGGAAGCGAGGCGGCACGCTGTACCAACCGCTGTACGAGGGAAAGATGATCCATCATTTCGACCATCGGTACGCGGATGCCATCGCGAGCGAAGCGGCGACCAAGAGCGCGCAGGCATCGGAAGTCAACAAGCGGAGCGAGAAGACCAAACCGTCCTTCGCTGCGACGCCGCGGTACTGGGTGCCAGCGGACGAGTGCGCTCTCCCAGATGAAGCAGTGGCGTCAAGCTGGTATCTTGGATTCCGCGATGTTGTGAATCCGAACAACGTGCGCACCATGATCGCGGCCGGCATCCCCGCCGTTGGCGCTGGCAACACGCTGCCCCTGCTTCTCGCGAGAGATGCCGCAGTTGATCTGTCACTACTGCTGGCCAACCTCTGTGCTTTCCCGTTCGATTTCGTCGTGCGCCGGAAAGTTGGAAGTCGCCATCTGAACTTCTACGTTCTCGAACAACTCCCCGTTCTGCCGCCGGGGCGGTATGAGGAGGAGTTTGGCGGGGTGCGGCTCGCGGATTTCGTCAGCGAGCGGGTGCTGGAGTTGACGTACACCGCGCACGACATGGCGGGCTTCGCGAGGGACATGGGCTACGTGGACGAGAAGGGCGAGGTGCGGGAACCCTTCGAGTGGGACGAGGACCGGCGGCTGCACCTGCGCTGCCAGCTTGACGCGCTCTACTTCCACCTGTATGACCTCGACCGCGAGGACGCGGCCTACATCCTCGACACCTTCCCGATCGTCCGCGAGCATGATATGAATGACTTCGGCCACTACCGCACGAAGGACCTGATCCTGCACTACTACAACGCCTACGCGGCGGGAGATATGAGCGCGTGGGTGGAGGGATAGGGAGGGAGACGAGATGCGACGATGGTTCTTCATCGGAATTGCGATTGCGGGCGTAGTCTCCGTGCTAATCGCGCTGGCGGGCCGTCCGGACCTCGGCAGCATATTGATATTGGGAGCGACTGCATGGATTGTGGCGCACTACACCGCGGAGACGCAGAAGCTTCGTGAAGCAACGCGCGATATGGCCGACGCCTCGTTAGCTATGGCGAAGCAGCAGTGTCGTGCGCACTTGGTGCTGGCGACGCGCGTGCGGAAGCCTCCGACTGTCTCTAACTCGTCGTTTCAGCGTGCCGTCGTGTTCAACGGGCATATCATTGAACTAGTGAATGAAGGGAACGGGGCGGCTCTCGACGTGGTGCTGTCGTCGGAGAGCTTCGAGCAGGAGATCAAGTTCGCCCGCATCGAGGGCCACGGGCGGCGACAGATGCCGCGCACATCGAAGGATATTCGTATCAAGTACCGCGACCACTTCGGTGATTATGAAGAGACTTGGCAACACGTTCAAGGTAGATGGCACCCCACGCGGGCTCAGCCTCCCGCATCAGAATAGCCAGCCGCGCTGGCCGCTCATGCCGCCGCGCATGGCCCGGCGGGGAAGGCGGAGCTTCGTGAGGATGACTACTGGGCGGGGGAGATCGAATGGTTCGCGGAGGGCGCGGGCCGGGACGGAGACCGGCCCCTCCAAACGGAACGTCAAACGACAAAGGCGGACGACGAACGACCCACGGACAGGAGCGTCCGTGCCACGGATTTGGAGGACCTGCGCGAGGATGTGGTGCATGACCTGCTCGCGTGGCTGGCGCAGCGGATGATCGACCTCAATGAGCGCAAGCACGAGGAGAAGACCGGGTTCCTGGAATGGCTGGAGCGCACCCTCGGCTGCGAGATCGATGACCTGCAGGGGAAGACGCTCATCCGCGCCTACGACGACCGCGAGAGCATCGCGGACTTCGGCGACCTCTGCTCGCGGCTGACGAGCGCGGCGAACCGCCGGCAGATGAGCGCCGACCCGCAATCGCGCGCCACGCAGGAGCGCGTCGAGGGCGAATACGCGGCGTCGATGGAGAAGCTGGACGCGCTGAACGCCTCGCTGGCGGCGACGGACGCGCTGATCGACCGGATCGTGTACGCGCTCTACGGCCTCGCCGAAGAGGAGATCGCGATCATCGAGGGTAAAGGCAGCGACGAAAGCGAAGAGGGCGGCGGCGACAACGGCTAAACGGCCGACGCATCTGAAGATGCGTCGCTCCGAACGGCAACGGCTGACAGCAACGGCAGACGGCACAGGCCGGCGCGGGGGCCGGCCTCTCCAACGACAAACGACAACGGCCCCTCGCGGGGGCGCGAGGGCCACAACGACAACGGCTGAACGGCGCACGGGTCCCGCCCGGGGGCGGGATGCCACGGAACAGCAACGACAACTGCGGGAGGCGCGAACATGACCACCACCGGCCACTTAGGCGTCACCGAGCAGCACGAGGTCGAGGTCCCGATGCGCGATGGGGTGGTCCTGCGGGGGAACCTCTTCCGGCCAGAGGGCGCGGGGCCGGTGCCTGCATTGCTCATGCGCACGCCATACGGCAAAGGCGAGCGCAGATTCGACCGCCTCGTCCGCGCCGGATACGCCGTCATGTGCCAGGATACCCGCGGCAGATACTCCTCCGACGGCACCTTCGTGCTCTTCAGCGAAGACGAGACGCCCGACGGGCAGGACGGCTGCGAGACCATCGCGTGGCTCGCGCAGCAGCCGTGGTGCAGCGGGAAAGTCGGCACCTTCGGCGCGTCCTACAACGCGTGGATGCAGTGGGAGGCCGCCGCGCTGGGGCCGCCCGCGCTCGCGGCCATGTGCGCGGATACGATCCCGCTGGAACTGACCTCCGTGGACTGGTGGGGCAGCTTCCGACCGGGCCGGCGGATCAAGTGGTGGCTGACCACCATCGCCCCCGACCTGCGCAAGCGCGCCGGGATGCCGCCGCCGCACACCGGCCCCGAGGCCGTCCGCATCTTCGAGGAGATCGAGCAGAACCGGCCGCTGGACCTGCTGCCATACGCGGAGCTGCCGAACTACATGCCCGAGCCGCTGGCGACCTACGCGCGCAACTGGCTTGCGGACCCCGCGCGACCGCGCTGGAAGTTCGGCGAGAAGCACGCGAATGTGCAGGTGCCGAACCTCGACTTCTCCGGCTACTTCGACCACTGCAACGGGACGATCGAGCACCTGCCGGGGATGCAGCAGAACGCCGCGACGCAGCTCGCGCGCGAGCAGACGAAGCTGATCCTCGGGCCCTACAACCACGGCGGCTTCGGGACGCGGAAGTTCGGCGAGATCGACTTCGGCCCGAACGCGGAGTGGGATAAGACCGACATCATGATCCGCTGGTTCGACCACTGGCTCAAGGGCGTGGACAATGGCGTCGATCGCGAGCCGCCCCTGCGCTACTTCGTGATGGGCTCGGGCGAGTGGAAGTCCGCGGAGACGTGGCCGGTGCCGGATGTGACGCCGACCGAGTATTTCCTGCACTCGGACGGCTCGGCGCGGCCGCTCGGAAGCTGCGGCGCGCTCACGCGCGAGAGGCCGGGCGACGAGCCGCCGGATGGCTACAGATTCGACCCGCGCGACCCCACGCCGACGCTGTGGACGGTGAAGCTGTTCACGCTGCCGAGCGACCGGCGGGAGCTTGAATACCGCGACGACATCCTCTACTACCGCACCGAGCCGCTGAGCGAGGCGGTGGAGATCGTCGGCCACCCGGAGGTGGTGCTGCACGCGGCCTCCAGCGCGCCGGACACGGACTTCTTCGCGCGACTGGTGGACGAGGACCCGAGCGGAGATGCGCCCGCGCTGGAGGTCTGCTACGGGATGGTGCGCGCGCGGCACCGGAACTCGTGGACCGAGGAGGAGCCGATCGAGCCGGGCGAGGTGGTGGAGTACCGCATCAGGCTCGGCGCGACGGCCTGCAGGTTCGCGAAGGGCCACCGGATTCGGCTGGAGATCTGCTCGGGCGATTTCCCGAATCACGACCGCAACCACGGGACCGGCGGCGAGGATCTGGCGGAGATGAATATGCAGCCGCAGGAGCAGACGGTCTGGCACACGGAGGTGTGGCCGTCGCGGCTGGTGCTGCCGGTTGACA
>JBMNNW010000192.1:0-4010 GCA_050942735.1 Armatimonadota bacterium | reverse complement strand
CACCGGAGGCTGACCCGACGCGGAGGCGTCGAGAGAGCGCGGGGCCGGGAGGAATCCTCACCCCGGCCCCGCATCGTCGCAACGTCGCGGGACGCTCACCTCACCAGCGGGTTCTGGAAGCGCAGGGGGAGCGTTCGGCCCTGCGTGGTGAAGATGACGCCGAATGTGTTGTTGATGTCAACCGGGGGCGTGATCACGCGTGTCATCTGGATGGTGGCTCCCTCGCGGACCTGTCCGATGTGATGGCCTGCGACGGGAGCGTCGGCGACGGCCACCAACATCCCGGCGAAATGCCCGCCGATCCCCTCGATGACGAACTCGACCTCCTGAAACGCGCCGCCGGCAAGGGCTCGCGTCGGGCGCGTCAACACCAACGGAGCCTCGGCGACGTCCCGTGTGAAGATCAGCGCCGTCGTGGTGGGAGCTGCATTCGCCCCACCCTGGTTACGCACGCGCACCCCGATCCGAACACTGTGGAATTCCTCAGTACCTTCCGAGCGGATGACTATCTCCTGAATCACGAGGTCGGAGCCCATGCGCGCGGTGTCGTCGGGAGGCGCAGCCGGCGCGTCAGGCATTGCGGAGACCAGCAGCAACAGGCACACGGAGAAGAAGCACAGCAGCAGCCTGGCGGTTCGCGTTTTCATGATCCCGGCACCTCCTGCCTGCATTGACCATATGTTGCTATTGTACCATCCTTCGTTCGATATGTTACAAATTCTCCCATCAAGATTTCCTCACGAACGTGCTGCGGTGCGGGTGGTCATGCCCGCAGCGCCCTCCCCGCCGCCACGGTCGTGAGGAGCGGCAAGGCCTCCGCGCTGCCCGAAGGCGGGCGCGGATTCGCTCCCGGTGTCACCGGTCCCTTGACAGACAGCCGCCGGGCTCGCATAATCCGGCCAATGCCCTGGCGGGCGCTTCGAGCGCCGGTTCGGCGTTTCGCCGAGCGAGTCGGATTGTCGGTGCTGTAAGTCAGAGCTGATACCCGTTGCACGGGTATGCGCAGGGCCAGGGGCGCGGGCGGCGACGTCCGCGCCCCAACCACCGCACAGGGAGGCATCGCAATGGGCCTGTGGAACACGCTCCGCAGGCTGTTTGGCGGCGGGAGCCCCGGTCACGACCTCGCCTCGCTGGCCGAGCGCCTCGGTCTGACAGTCGAGCAACTCCGCGCCGTCGAACCGCGCTACCACTCGTTCGAGCGGCGGAAACGCTCAGGTGGCACGCGCCGGATCGACGCCCCGGATGACCGGCTCATGGGCCTTCAGCGCTCGATCCTGCGCGGAGTGCTGGGCGGCCTGCGCTCACATCGCGCCGCACACGGCTTCGAGGAGGGCCGGTCGATCGTCAGCAACGCCCGGCCGCATGTGGGCAAGGCCGTCGTCATCACCATCGACCTGCGCGACTTCTTCGCCGCGACGACCGACCAGCGCGTACGCCGCTACCTGCGATTCGTCGGCTGGAGCCGCAGCGCGGCCGCCGAACTCGTCCGCCTCACCACATGGCAGGGCGCGCTCCCGCAGGGCGCGCCGACGTCCCCGAAGCTGAGCAACCTCGTGAACTACCGCATGGATGCGCGCCTCGCAGGGATGGCGCGGGCGTTCGGGGGCGACTACACCCGCTACGCCGACGACATCGCGATCTCCCTGGTCGAGGACCGGCACGAGCAGACCTTCACCGTGCTACGACTGGCGGGGAGGATCGTGAGCGACTCGGGTTACGAGGTGAACGCGGACAAGACACAGGTGCGGCGGCGGCATCAGCGGCAGGAGGTCACCGGGCTGGTGGTGAACGAGCGCATACACCTGCCGCGCGAGACCCGCCGGTGGCTGCGAGCGGTTGAGCATCGGCTGAGGATCGGCGGGGAGTGCAGCCTCAGCGACGCGGAGTTGGACGGCTGGCTGGCGCTCACATCGATGGTGCATACGCAGGGCGAGGGCGCGGGAGTGCCGAGGGCGTGACGACGGCCGGGGATGGCGATGGACGGCGGAACGCCGAGTGTCCGGATGGAGGAGCAGATATGCAGCAGCGCACAGACGACCCCCTCTGTGAGCCGGAGATCACCATCGAGGCGCGACAACTGCTCGGGCTGGTCTGCCGCAGGGGCGGGGCGGAGTGCCCGCTGATCGACGCCGACAGGGCGGAGGCGCTCCTCGCGCGCCTCGCCCGCGACCCCGCGGTCGCCATCAGGCTCACCTCGGACGCCGAGTGCCTCCCGCATTACACGCGTGCGGAGGGGCGCGCGGATCCGGAGGACGCGCTGAACCGGATGCGCGATCTGAAGGTCCTCCAGCGCCTCGGCCTCTGCCCGGGCGACACGCGGCGATCGCGCTACCTCGTGGAGCTGCTCTTCGAGCGCATCGAGACGCCGCGGGGGATCTGCGCCTTCGACACGGAGGGCTGGGAGGGCTGCGAGCTGGCGGCCTCCGGCGCGTATGAGAGTGTGCGCGAGGCGGGCTGGCGCGAGGTCGTCTACTGCCGCAGCGACGAGGAGCGGGCGACGTTCCGCGAGCCGAATGAGCGCGCGATCGCCGAGGGCGAGGGCCTCTTCATCCGCCCGCATCACCTCATGTGCATGAGCTGCTGGTACAACGGCGGGGCGGGCTCGGGGAAGCGGCCGAACGACACGCTCGCTGAGGTGCTGGAGCGGATTCAGCGCGAGCCGGATGTGCCGATCACGCTGGTCGAGGGCCCCTGCGAGGCCTGCGACTGCTGCGACGGCTTCCACCCCGACAGCGGCCGCTGCGTCCACGCGGGCGGGCTGATCCGCGACTACCTCAAAGACCTCGACGTCCTCCAGCGCATCGGTATGATGCCCGGCCAGACGCGGCCCGCTCGCGAGATCCTCGGCCGGATCTACGAGCGGATCGCCTCAACCACCGAGATCTGCGGCTTCAGCGACGGCGTCGTGACCTCGAACGAGTGGCGTGTCTGCGGCGGGCCGGAGGGGAACGCGGGCTACGAGCGCACGCGAGAGAGCGGGGTGTTCTGACGGTCGAGCGACGACGGGTCCCGTGAGCCATCGACCGACGCAGCAGGGCGGTGGCCGCCGCAGGCGGGGCCCCCGAGCGCGTTCCGGATTCCCCCGCTCTCAGAGGCTCCCGACCTCGAGTCGGAAGCTCCCGGCGGGCAGTGCGAGCGTCACCGCCTGCGCGTCCTCGTCGAAGCTCACGTCAACGGGCGCGTCGATCCCGGTCAGCCGGACCATCCGGGGCTCGACGGGGCAGTGCAGCGTGACCGTCGCAGGCTGCTCGCAGGCGATCGCCGCGAGCAGGAGCCCCTCACGGATGACCGCGCCCGCGCTCACGGGCGCATCGCCGGCGATCAGCTTGACCTGACCCAACATCAGGCTCGTGCCAGCCACCAGCGCGTAGCGATCGGCCCCCGTGCGGCCATCGCGGACCATCGCCGCGTCTCCGGTGAACGCCACGTCGCCGACCTCTGTGACCTCGCCGCCACCGAGCGCGATCGTGTCCACGGCATCGCCGATGCGAACCTGGACGGCTCGCTGCACCCCCTCGACCGCGCGCGCCTGCACATCGACCGCCCCGGCCGGACCGGCCGCAAGCACCCACGCGATCGTCTCGTCGCTCACCCGCGGCACGCGCGCGGCAAGGTAGTGCCCGTAGCTCTCGCAGTGCGGGTGCTGGCGGTGCTCGAAGATCAGCCGGTCGGGCAGGACGAACTGCGCGACGGCCTCGCCGGTGCGGCGGACGGAGCAGTCGCGTCCCTCGCGACTCTCGCCGACGGGCAGCGGCCGGCCGCCGACGGTGAACTCCCCGTCGGGCGTCGTGTGCAGCAGCACCTCGATCTCACGCGCGGGCCCACCGGTGGCGATCTCGTCGAAGATGACGTGGTAGTCCGGCGCCACGGAGATCACATGCCGCAGGTAACGTTCGAGGCCCTGGTAGCAGTCGGACGCGTCGCCGACCGCATAGTCCATCGCGGGCGTCGCGGCGAAGCCGGTGACGAGGCCGCGCACGGGACGCTGCCCCTCGCCATCGGCGAGGATC
>JBMNNW010000193.1:0-3992 GCA_050942735.1 Armatimonadota bacterium | reverse complement strand
TCCTCACGCACGTCCGCCGAACATCCGTGGAGGGGCCGCCGACTGTAGGGCGCGGACCTGTGCCGCGCCCCGCGCACGACCGCCACGGACTCCTCACGCACCTCCGCCGAACATCCGTGGAGGGGCCGCCGACTGTAGGGCGCGGACCTGTGCCGCGCCCCGCGCACCACCGCCACGGACTCCTCACGCACGTCCGCCGAACATCCGTGGAGGGGCCGCCGCGCGAAGCGCGGTCATGTCGCGGCGAGCGCAGCCAGCCGGACCTGCAGGTTCCACCCCGGCCCATCCGTGCCGTGCGACAGTAACTCACGCACCCATCGCGCGGAAGAAGGGCATGATCAGCCCGAAGAGGCACCAGAGGTTGAACGCGAGCATCCCCCCGCCCACCACCCACGGGAGCGCCTCTCTGGCGCGGGAAGGCAGCACCCGCCCGAGGCCCAGCGCGGCGAGCAGCCCGAACGCGAAGAGCACCGGGAAGTAGTAGCGCCCCTGGCTGCCCCCGCCGAGCCCGATGAACAGCGCGTGCCCCGTCACCGCCAGCGCCATCAGCGCCAGCGTGATGAGCACCACCGCGAAAGCCCGCCGACGCCACCCGGGCCAGTCGATCCGACCGGCCCGCGCGTCGGCCACCAGCAGCGCGAGCCCTGGCAGCGGCAGCAGCGAGACGACCAGCAGCAGCCAGTAGACCCACGTCGGGGGTGCGATGTTCGTCCACGCGAAGTTCGCCCAGAAGTTGCGAAAGGTCATCGGCAGCGAGAGATTCAGCGCCAGCCACAGGTGTTCGGGGAACATGAAGTAGTAGTCCCATGGGAGCTGCGTCTGCGGGTTGGCCGGGTAGTGCAGCGCGTGGCCGTAGAGCATGTAGTTGCGCACATACCACCAGCCCGCCACCAGCGCCATGACTCCGAGCATGAGCCCGCCGCGCGCCGCGATCAGCCGCCAGCGCAGTGCGATGATCCGCCGCGCGAGGTCGGTGAGGTACGATGCGGCCTCCTCGGGCTCATAGCGGCGGCCCGCCGACCACGCCAGCGCCAGGAAGGCCACCGGGATGGCCACGTTCGCGGAGTCCTTGGTCAGCATCCCCAGCCCCAGCGACAGCCCCAGCAGCGCCACGAGACGCAGGCGCGGGCCGTCGCGCAGGATCATCAGCATCAGCAGCGTGGAGAGGCCCAGCATCACCACGGTCGGCGGGTCGTTGCCGACCGAGGCCGAGATGTGTACGTACATCGGCAGGAAGCTCATCCCGGCCGCCACCGCGCCGGCCGCCCATTCGCGCCCGGGAAGAAGCAGCAGTACGATCTTCCAGGTGATGAGGATCCCCAGCGCGCCGAGAAGCGCGGTGAACACGCGCACCGCCCGCCAGCCCGCAAGCTCCATCGCGCTCAGCTCGAGCGCCTGGAGCCACGACACGACCATCAGGTGGTACTGGGTCATCGGCACCCACGGGTGCTTGTCGATTCCCGGCGGCAGCGGGGAGTCGCTCTCGGCAGCCTCCCGCAGGCCCGGCGGAGGCGCGGTGTCGGGCGCGATCGCGAACTGATCGGCGGCGATCATCGTCAGCTTGCAGACGCCCGCCGAAAGAATGTAATATAGGGGCGCCTGGTAGCTCTCGTAGCCCACGTCATCAGCGTAGTAGTCCGGCAGCCTGCCGTTCTCGGCGATGAAGAGCACGTAGGCGAAATGCGCGGGCTCGTCGGGCGCGGCGCCGGGAGGAAAGACGAGGGCGTACGTGACGGCGAGCACCAGGTAGACGGTGAGGCACCCGGCCAGGAATATCCTCGACCAGGGACCGGAACGCACGCTTGTCCCTGGGGTGTTATCTGTACCGACAGTACCATCGCGCTTGCTCATGGCTTCTGAGGCGCACTGTAGCACAAAGCAGCGGAGGCGGCAACGCCGTGCGGACGGTGTCCGGCCGGTGTGAGGCGCGACCGTTCGAGCATCCTACGGCCCGGAGGCGCCGGATGAAGGTAGTTCTGCTCGTGGGTGGCAGGGGCATCCGCCTCGCCGGTGAGGACGCGCCCCTTCCAAAGGCGCTCTTTAGCATCGGCGGCCAGCCGATCGTCTATCACATCATGCGCACCTTCGCCACACGCGGAATCGGCGAGTTCGTCCTCGCGCTGGGCTACCGCGGCGAACAGATCGTGGACTACTTCCTGCACCAAGCGCCTTTTCTGCAGACCAACCTGCGGCTGACCCTCGGCGGAGATGGCGATCTGCCGCGCGTCCAGCGCCTCAGCGGCCCCTCACAGAGCTGGGAGGTCACGCTCGCGCACACCGGCGCCGACGAGCCGACAGGAGAGCGCCTCCGGCGCGTGCGGGAGTACCTCGACGACGACGAACGCTTCATCGTCACCTACGGCGACGGCCTCGCAGACCTCGACCCGCGGGAGCTGATCGAGTTCCACGGCAGCCACGATCGGGCCGGCACCGTCACCGTGGTGCGGGCTCGCTCGCAGTTCGGCCACGTGAGCTTCGGAGCGGGGCATGTGGTGGAGGAGCTTGTCGAGAAGCCGCCGCTGCCGGGCTGGATCAACGGGGGCTTTTTCGTCTTCGACCGACGCGTCTTCGACTACCTGCAGCCGGGGGACAGTCTTGAGGCGGACTGCCTGCCCCGGATGGTGGCGGACGGTCAGCTTGTCGCCCGCCCGCATGAGGGCTTCTGGGCCTGCATGGACACATACAAGGACGGGATGATGCTCGCCGAGCTGTGGGAGAGCGGCGAGGCGCCGTGGGTCTGACGGCCCGCTGAAACGACGCGGGGGCGAGACGCCCGTGCCACGGGCAGGTCGCCGACCGACGACAGCCCACCGACCACACGTACTGGAGGTTGCGATGGCCGAGATCGCGGGAACAAAGGTGCTCGTCACCGGCGCGCACGGGTTCGTCGCCGGACATCTGACCGAGCGGCTCACCGATGCCGGCGCGGATGTCGTGGGGATAGACCTGTGGGTGCTGCGACAGTCCTACCTGAACATGTCCGCGGCGATTCGCAAGACCGATCTGATCGAGTGTGACATCGCCAACATGCAGCAGGTGCAGGCGCTCTTCGAGGAGCATCGCCCGCAGGTGGTGATGCACCTTGCCGCGCAGGCGGATGTGACGCGGGCGCTGGCGAATCCGCTGGGGACCTTCGAGGCAAATATCCGCGGAACATACATCCTCCTCGAATGCGCCCGGCGGCTCTGGGAGGGCGATGGGGCCCCGCATGCGATGGTCGTGGCAAGCTCCGACAAGGCCTACGGCTCCCACCAGCACCTGCCCTACCGGGAGGATGATGAGCTGCTGGGGCTCTACCCCTACGATGTCTCGAAGGCCTGCGCGGACATGATCGCCCGCGGCTACCACACCGCGTGGGGGATGCCGGTGGGCGTGGTGCGCTGCGCGAATATCTACGGCCCGGGCGATCTGAACTTCAACCGCATCATCCCCGGCACCTTCCGCTCGCTGCTGCGCGGGGAGAGGCCGATCATCCGCTCGGACGGCACGCCGATGCGCGATTACATGTACGTCGATGACGCGGTGGATGGCTACGTCCGCGTGATGAGCGCGCTGCTCGACGGCGATTACGCGGGCGAGGCGTTCAACTTCGGCACCGGCGAGCCGGTCAGCGTGCTGCAGATCTTCCGGGAGATGGCGGAGGTGGCGGGGCGGCCCGACCTCGAACCGGAGGTGCAGGGCGAGGCGTCAAAGGAGTTGAGCGACCAGTTCATCTCCGCGGCGAAAGCGCGCAGGCTCCTCGGCTGGCAGGCGCAGGTCCCCCGGCATGAGGCGCTGCGGAGGACCTTCCGCTGGTATAACGACAAGCTGCCGGAGCTGGAGAGATAGGGCGACGGTCACAAGTCACGGGCAACGGCCGGCGGGGCACAGGTCCCCGCCCTACAAACGACCGGCGGGGCACCGGGCGGGGCGGACGTCCTGCCGTCAGGCCGTTGTCGTTGTGGCCCCCGCGCCCTCGCCGGGGGCCGCCCGGAGGTCGGCTGTCGTTGCTG
>JBMNNW010000092.1:0-21130 GCA_050942735.1 Armatimonadota bacterium | reverse complement strand
CGGGCGCGTCCGGACGGGCCCTCAACCGGTCGCTCGCGGCCGCCGCCGCTCAACCCGCGGGCGTCAGCTCGAGGTCGTAGCTGCGCCCCTCGTGGCAGATCACGTCGATCACCGTCCCGTCGCCGATTCGCTCCACCACGCGGAAGCTCTCAGACCGGTTCGCGATCTCCCACTGCCCGCGCACGAGCAGCCGCAGCACCCTCGGCACACTCAGGTTCTCCTGCAGGTTCAGGTCCGGGTCGGCAACGCTCATCTGCAGCCCGTCGTCGCCCTGCTCGATCATCACCAGGCAGGCCCGGTCCACCTCCACCAGCGGCATCCGCGTGTCGAGCTGCGTGGCCTCGAAGACCACCGCCCCCCAGCTCGCGCTCGCGCGATCGAAGACCACATGCGCGCGGGCATCCCGCTGCAGCACCTCGTAGGGGCGCTCATCCGCGTCCTCCATCGCCGCCGTGAACTGCCGCATGCGTTCGGGACCGGAGCGCACGATGACCGCGTACTCATACGATGCGGCGTCCGGGGCGGCCCCGTGGTCGATCCATCCGGTGGCGAAGTGGCCCTCGGTGTCCTCGGTGTTGCTCTGGTTGCGGGATCGCTGGTGCAGCCGCGCGAGGTGAACGCTCTGCCCCGCGGGCAGCCAGTAGCCGGTCCCCTGCGGGTCGATGACCCACGAGGGGGCGTCGAACGGGCCATCTTGCCACACATCGAGTCCCGTCAGCGCCTCGCCGTTGAACCATGTGGGATCGGCGTCCGGATCGGGCAGGTGCTTCTGAAAGAGGTTGGTCTGCGTCGGGTGCTCGGAGTCCTCGTTGACGATCTCGGAGCCGAGACAGACGATCCGGTCATCGAAGAAGAAGTACGTCTTCCTCCCTCGGAAGGTCGGCTCATGCTGGTCGCCGCCCTGCAGTTGCATGACGAACGCGCCGTTCCAGCCGCGGTGTGTCAGCCCGCCGACGAAGGTCTGATCGGAGCGAATGGACTCGGTGCCCGAGCTGACCGCGCGCAGGTCCTCGAGCGGCAGGTAGATCACCGTGGTCCCATCGAGACGGTTCCAGTCCCAGCCATCCTGCACGACGCCGCTTCCCTCGCGGGAGATCGGATCACCGCCCGCGAGGATGTCGAGGTAGCCGTTGCTGAGGTAGCGGCCGAAGCGGTTGTTGTTCGCGTAGATCTCGCCGAAGCGCACGTAACGGCTGTATCCCTTCGCGAGCGCGAGCCAGTCATCGCGGCGGTGTGCGGTCAGTCCCGCGTAGTTCATCGTCATGTTGCCCGCGAGCGTCTCCGGAGCGATGCCGCGTTCGGCGAACTCCTCCTCAGCGGCGTCCTCGGGCACGAAGCGCAGGTAGGCCGCCGCAAGGTCGGGGTCGATCTCGAGCGAGCCGTCGGGTGTGCCGCACCTCGCCAGCGTCCTGAGCACTCGCGGGTCGAAGCTCTGGCTGAACGGATGCCGCCCGGCCAGCGGCAGGGGCAGATCGCGAAGGTTGCAGTAAAAGCGCATCGCCAGCGCCACGGTCTTGAGGCGCTCCATCGCCTCGGTGGAGAGGCGGAAGGGCGTGTGACTGATCGGCTCGACGATGTTCACCAGGCTTCTCGTACCGAGGCCCGCGTATGCGAAGTAGTGAAACTGGTGGTGATAGGCCGAGCCGTCGGGCTTGTAGCCGTCGGAGTGGTCTTCGGTGAGGATGTCGAGGCTCAGGCGGCGACTGTAGGCGTCCATGTGGCGGACCTGCTCCACGGGCTCGACCTGCATCAGGCAGCCGTAAAGCCGGTAGCGCACGTCCATGTGGAAGTAGTCCATGTTCGGCCGGATCGTGCCGTCATCGAAGATCCTGCTGAAGCCGTAGGAGTAGTCGAGATACGAGGCGGCCCAATCGAGCAGGCCGCGCTCGCGCAGGGGCGCGCGCATCAGGTAGTTCGCCTCGCCGAGGTTGCGCCCATCATACCAACCCCACGAGAAGCCGCTGCCCGCGATCATGCCCTGGTCGCGCAGGTGCTCGGCCAGCAGGCAGTACCAGTCCGCGATCTCCTCCCGCGCATTCCACTCTTCGGCGCCGTGCCAGGCACGGGCGAGCGCAAGCATCAGGTCGGCCACGACGCTCGCGGGTGTCACGCCCTCGATCCCCGCGTAGAACTCCATCCAGCGGCTGTGGACCACGGGCTGCCCGCGGATCCCGTGCTCATCGCGAACCACGTTGAGCGCCTCCACCTGCTCGCGGAGGCTCGCGATCCGCTCCTCGCTCACGCTCCCGGTCCCGCCGACCATCCGATCCAGCCGCTCGCCGATATACTCAACCCCCTCACTCTGAGCCTCGCTCACCTGGCCGGGAAGCGGGAAGAGCTGCGGATCGGGACGCACCGGCGCCCACGAGTAGTCCGACGGCAGGTGCTGGCGGCGGTAGTCGAGCAGGCCGTTGTACACCACGAGGTCGATGAACACGGTGCCGGCGTCCACCCCGGCCGGGGCGCTGATGGCGATGGTATTCGTCGCCGGTCGCACGCGGCCCACGAACTCGATGTCATTCGGGCCTCCGGCGAGGTTCTGGTGAGGCGCGATGGTGTACTTCAGGTGCGCCCGACGCCAGCCGCTGAAGTCCAGAGGGAACTCGAACCACGCGTCGGTCTCATCATCGGTGCGGAAGTCAAACCGAAGACTCCCCTCCATCGGCTCCCGGCAGTAGAGCCACACGCCGAAGGTGGCCTTCGAGTACGTGCCACCATACCCGCCGTAACGGCCGACATCGCCCAGATCGGCGTCTACGTGGATGGTGTCCCCGGGCTGAAAGTCCCAGCGCAGCGACTGCGTTCCGTGCTTGTAGTGCAGGTCGCTGGTGCTGAGCATCCCATCCCGGCTCGGCACCCAGTTCCCCGGAACTCCCTCGTCGAATGAGTCGAAGAGGGGCCCGTCCTGCGCGACGGCCGGCCCCCCACAGAGAACCAGTCCGATCAGCAGCGCGACGAACAGCCGGTGGCCGAAATCTCCCCTGCAGCGCATTCCATCCCCTCCAGGACGTCGATCTCCGTGCAATCGCCGGTGGCGCTTCGGCCGCGCTCATCAGTGGAGGCCGGGCCGCGAACGCACCCTTGATCTCACCACTCCCCCTGCCGCCCTCCAAACCGCTCCCGCGTCGCCCGCGCGAACGCATCTCCGGCGTCGGCGAGCGCGTCGAGCACCTCCTCGGTGCTCTTCCCGGCGGCCTCACGGGCCGCGGGGATCACGGTGCGGCACTCGTTCTCATCCATGAAGCGCGCCGCCTCCAGAAGCCGCTCCTCATCCTCCGCGGGGATGACCAGAAAGCCATGCCTGTCCGCGTGGATGAGCTGGCCGGGCTGCACCCTGCGGCCGAAGACCTCGACCTCGCAGTTCCAGCGCACCGGGTGGCAGTGCGCATGGCCGACACAGAGCCGGCGGGCGATGGCCTTGAACCCGGCGTTGCACATCTCGTCGAGATCGCGGATGGCCCCATCGGTGATCGTGCCCACGCAGCCGAGCGCCCGGTGCGTGTTGCTGTTCACCTCGCCCCAGAAGGAACCGACCACCTGCGGCCTGTCGAGGTCCTCAAGCACCACGATCTTCGGCCCGGGCACAGAGGCGACGTAGCGCCGGTACTCGCGCCATGCATCCGGGTTCGCGGCGCGATGGTCGGGGTTGCTCGGCTCAAACTGGATCGTGACCGCGTAGCCGACCATCGGCCCCATCTGCGGCATGAAGTCGCGACACTCCTCGAGGTTGAAGCCGTCCGCCGCGATGTCGTGGCGGGTGATCTGCTCCCATCCGTTGTAGATCGTCGGGGTGTTCCAGCGCTTGAGTTGCAGCAGTTCGGCGTGGCTCAGCGGCATGGCCGGCTCTCCTTTGCGGTGTTCGGCAACAGACGCTCACTCCCACCAGTATCTCTGCCACCGCTCCATTGCCGTGAGCACCGCGTCGATGTTCTCCGGCGGCGTCGGTGGGTAGATCCCGCAGGTCATCATCAGTCCGCCCTGCTCTGAGCCGAGAGTCTTCACCTCGTACTCGATCAGCTCCATGATCTCCGCCGGGGAGCCGTGCGGCACGATACTCTGCCGATCGACGTCGATGTCGATGCAGACGCGGCCTTTGAGCGTATCCCGGATGTTCTCGACGCCGTTGACGAGATCCTGGATGTTGCAGATCGTCATCCCGACATCGAGAAGCTGGTCGATGATATCCATCACGTAGCCGTCGGAGTGATTGTGAACGTGCACGCCCGCGCGTTCACACGGCTCGATCAGCCGCCGGTAGGCCGGGGCGATCCACCTCTCGAACATGCGCGGCCCCATCACCGACCGATCCTGCGCGCCGAGGTCCTCGGCCAGGCCGAAAACGTCGATGTCCATCTCCACATAGCGCTCGACCTGGTAGAGCGTGTAATCGACGATCATGTCGATCAGTTCCTGCAGCCGGGGCTCCCCTGTCGCCATGTCCATCATAAGATTCTCGAAGCCCCGCAGGTAGTAGAGCCGCAGGAAGAGGAAGCCGTGCTCGGTACCCGCCCTGCGCAGTTCGCCACGTTCCTTGAGCTGCGCCATCCGCCGGCGCTCGGCCTCCCAGTCAGCCGGCCCGAGGGGCTTCTGCGTCTCGGGGTCGGGCATCTCGAAATCCTCGAGCGCGTCCCAGTCCTCCAGCGGGTGCTCATCGACCACACCGGTGATCCCGTCCACTTCCCCATGCCAGACGCAGCCGTAGTTGTCGCGGAAGTGTCCACCGGCCTTCTGCTGCGGGTGGTACTGCACCGCGTCATGGTCGCGCGTGCCCTTCTCGAAGCCCGGAAAGAAGTGCGGGTGGTGGACCAGCACCTCCTCGAGGTCATCGCGAAGCTGATCCCATGTCGCGCCGGAGATGGATATTCGCATCGGAATCCATTCGCCGCCGGTGATGTTTGCCGTGCGCAGGTAGTTCTCTCGCTCGCTCAAAGCCATATTGTCTCTCCTGATGCGATGCTCGCCCGGTCACTCGGCCGTTCGAATGCCCACGGCTTCTTCAATCGCGGTCTCGTTCCCGTCCTCGTCCATCCGCCGCAACTGCACTGCGCCCGCGGGATCGGCCGGCACCGTCAGTTCATCGACCCCATCCCCATGCGCGACACGGATCACCAGCCCCTCCCCCGTCTCCTCCACGGACAGGCCCGCAACACTCGCTCGGCCCTCAAACGTCTCCAGCACACTCACCCACGCGGCCTCGGCCGCGCTCACCCGCGAAATCACAGAGGCGGTCGGCGGCTCATTCGCGCGCACTGGATCATCCGCCGCGATGATCTCCGCGCCCCCCGGAGCGGCGTGCAGCATCAGCAGCGAGGGCCCCGCGCCGGTGAAGGTTGCCCGGAGCAGTTCCGGCGCAGCGCCGCTGCGAACGTTGTTGAGATGCTCGTAGCCCCGCGCAGACAGCCAGTTGTCGGGGGCCGGCGTGAGCGGCGCGTCGCACGCCACCTCGCCCCGCCCGTGCAGCGCGAGGTCGTAGAGACGCTCCTGGTCCGAACTCGCCCGAAAGACATCCACGAGGTAGCCGCCGACCAGACAGACCGTCCGGTCCATCATCACACCCTCGTAGGCGGTGTCGCAGCTGAAGCGCGCGGCCTTGATATGCTCGCCGGGGTGAAAGAGCCGCTGCACCCCGTAGACCCGTCGGTCGCCGCGCTCAGACGCCCAGATGCTGTCCGACGTCCCCTGCGGGTACTGCGAGACCTCATCCACGGTCAGCGTGTTGTGAGCGATCGTCTGATTCGCCCACGTCAGGTGCATCGGGTTGTCGTATCCCCACGATCCCGCGTCCGGGCAGACGATCGCCCCCTGCCCGTAGACGGCCATCGCGAGGCGGTCCGGGTGGTCGTGGCCCGACCCGTAGGGCCCCCACGTCACGTTCACCGCGGGCGCGTTCTCATTGAGCGGGTCGCTCCGCAGGATCGTGAAGCCGCCAATGGGGAAGTTCGAGCAGCCCGCCTCGTGCACACCAACCAGCCCGATCGTCGCGTCCTCGGCGAGGCTGAAGCGCCCCTCCGGAACCTCCGCGGGTGAGTGCACGAGGCTGAAGAAGTCGGTACCGCGGCCATCGGTCGAGCGCGTTTCGAAGCCCGGATTGCGCGCGTAGTTGACCTCTGCCTCGCCCGCCTCCACCGCGATGTCATCCCAGATGACCTCCCCCGCGCCCCCCTCGAGGAACACGTGCAGTCGAAGAGTACGCGTCTGGCCCGCCTCCGCGCCCTCCGCGGGCTCGATCGTGCACTCCACGCGCCGCCAGTCCCCCACGTCGGTGACCCGCTCGGTGAAGCGCGCCTCATCGCCGAAGTTGCAGCGGATATGCGCCGAGCCGCCGTCCATCTGAAGCGCCCTGACCCAGCCGCTTACCGTCACGGCCCGGTCGGCAGGCGCGTGGACGTTCTGCACCAGCGCCACCCGGTCGCCCGGGCCGGTCGCCAGTCGCCACGCCATACCCCCGCTGCGCGCCTGCTCCACCGGCCGGGCCTCCGGCTCCCCGGCGGCCCGCCACACGCTCCAGTACGCAGGCGCGCTCTCGTCGGCACGCCTCTCGCGGCTGATCAGCCACGCGTACTTCGGATCGCGGTAGCGGTCCCACGCAAGCTCGTAGATCCGATGATGCGCGAGCCGCCGCGTGCCCGAATCGTTGATCCGCGCGAAGCTCAGGTCGGGGAACGCCTGGTAGAACTGCCCGTCGAGCATGTACTTCACCGAGCGCGGACCAGGCGGCTCGAAGCCCACGTGCCTCGCGCCGCCCTCAAAGGGCCCACGGATCGCGGGGATCCCCGCATGCCACAGGTCGATCCCCGAGTTCTCAGCCGCCAGCAACACCCAGATCAGCGCGCTCGCGGTGTAGTAGTTGTACCCGATCGAGCGCTCCCAGTGAATCCCGTCCGCGTAGATCGAGTGGGCGATCTGCTGCACCGCGCCGTAGAGGTAGAGGTTGCGATCCGGGTCCCACACGCCGTTGACCGCCTCGTCAATCAGCTCGCGATCCCCGCTCGCGAAGCCGCAGGCCGCGATGATCGCCAGCGCCCACGTCCGCCAGTTGCTCGAGTTCGGGTGTCCGCAGCGGTGCCCGGACTCCCGGCCGATCGTGCGCAGAAGGTTCCGCTGCACATGCTCACGCTGCTCATCGCTGATCCACGGTGCCCCCGCGATCAGGTCCCACGCCATCGCCGCATCCACCGCCAGCGGCCCCTCGGCGAGGGTGCTCTCGGTAAAGAGCCCGCGCGCCCTGGTTGGCTCGAGCGTCGGGGCCACGTCGGCCGCCCGGAGCAGCCGCTCCAGCGCGGCCCGGCCGAAGCTCTCCTCGCCCGTCAACGCGAAGGCCTGCGCCAGCAGCGCCGCCTGCCCGAAATCACCCCGCGTCGGGCGGGCATCCTGCTCGACCGGGACCGACGCGACATTCCTCGCGGAGGCCACCAGTTGATCGACGCTGATGCGCGTGTAATCATCACCGGCTGCGTAGTCCGCGCGGATCCGGTCGATCTCCGCCTGCGTGCAGAACACGCGCGGGTGTGGTGGCAGCTCATCCGGGATCGGCACGCGATGCAACTCCGTCCACGGCATGACCGCCTCCTGCGCGAGCGCCGCGCCTGCGACGGACAGAACGATCATCACGGCCAGAGCCACGCTGCGCATGCGAAAACCCCTCTCTCACTCGATCACTCCACGGGCGTCGTGGTCCGGCTGGCCGTCGGGAATATCACCAGCGCCCGCATCGGCACATCACCGGTGTTGACCGCGTAGTGCGGAATCTCCGAAGGGCACCGGATCATCATCCCCGGCTTCAGGTGCGCGATCTCGTCGCCGAGCGTGTGATCGCACTCTCCCTCCAGCACGTAGAACACCTCTTCGTCGGCCGGATGAAAGTGCTCGCCCGCACGCTCGCCGGGGTTGAGCGTCATGATCCCCACGCTCAGTGTGGCGTCATCCGCCATCTCGCCGTTCACGAGCCACCCGATGCTGCCCCACTCGGTCTCAAGCTCGTCCATCGTCGCTGCATCCATCACATACTTCTCAATCACTCTGATCGTCCTTTCAGGAACTCAGCGGCCGGGGAGCGCTCTCCCCGCCCTGTGTCGCGTCTGTGCGGTGTTCTCACGCCTCGGTCATCCGCGCCGCGAACCCGTCCGCAATGCGTCCGGGGATCGCGGGCCATCTCGCAAGCCCCGCGCGCTCAGGAGCCGCCGAGGACGTCCTCCACCTCATCGGGGAGATACATATTGATCAGATCGGTTCGGCCATGCCCGCGCGTTCCCGGCATATCCGGCCGATTGTCCATCGGGTAGAAGAAGAAGTCGAGGTCACCGTCCTCCGACAGCACCTTCACCACCACCTGGTGCCAGCCACGCTCGACGTCCAGCGGGAAGCGGTGACGCACCGGCCGCACCGGCTGCGGCTCGAGAACCTCGCCGACCTGCGCGCCATCGACATAGAGGCGGAAGCGGCCGCTGCAGTCCAGCCCGAAGGTGATATGCGTGTCCACCGAGGTGAAGATGTACGTCATCGCGTACAGCACGCCCGGCTCTCCGGAGAGTTCGTCGGCCAGGGGCATCTCCATCTCCGGATATGACCGGCGCTCGAACCGCACCGTCCCGTCGCGCCCCTCCCACTCGCCGGCGGGGTCGAACTTCGACTCCGGCCCGTGCGCGGCGTCGAACTCTGCCTCAAAGGGCCCCGCGACCAGCCACGCCGACTCGCCCAGCAGCGGGAAGCGCTGCACGATCGGGTCCTGCCCCTCGAGAGTGATGCGCACCGTGATCGGGTTGCTCACCTGGAGCCTCACGCGCTCGCGGTCTACTCCGAAGGCGCACTCGAAGCTCTCCGTCGCGCCCGTTCGTCCCAGGGCGAACTCACCTCCACCATCCACCTCCCAGCCGTGCGGCGCCTGCACCGACACCTCGCCCGCGATCGCGACCTCCGAGCAGCTCCGCAGCGTCAGCGTCACCCGCGCGGGCTCGTCGTAGCCGACCGTCGGGGCATCACCGTACCCCACGCGCAGTTGCACCGGCCCGAGGTCGTAGATCGCGGTCATCGGATCCGCCGCCTCCACCTCGAGCATCAGCCCCGGGGCCTTCAGCGCCTCAACGTCATACCCGGCACTGGTCGGCTGATCGACGATCCGCACATCCGGTGCCTTCGCCGCGAGGACCTCCCCCGTCATCTCCAGAGTCTGCCTCGTCAGCTCCTCAAGCCCCGTCGGATAGTCGAGCCCCACGATCCCCCAGCCAACAGCGATGCCCTCGCTCACCGGGTCCTTCCACTTCGCCGGGATCGCCTCGGCCCCGTGAACGATGCCCATGATCGCGCCGAGGGTCGCGCCGGTGCAGTCGGTATCCTCGCCGCAGTTGACCGCCTTGAGGATCGAGTCGCCGAAGTCGCCGTCGCCGTAGAGCCAGCCGAGTGTCACGATGCCCTGATTCTGAGGCGAATCCTGCGGGTTGTAGTGCCCGTGGCGCTCAAGCAGCAGCTCCCGGCAGCGCGTCCACTCCACGCCCTCACGGTGCCACCCGAGCACATCACGCACCGCCCGCGCAGTGCGGCAGTCCTCCGGAATCAGCGACAGACCGATCTCAATCAGCTCGTGCGCATCGTGAACGATGAACGCAGCACTCTCCAGCCCCGCGAGGTACATCTCGCCCCAGACGCCCTCACCGCCGGCGTGGTCGATGATCGCGTCCATGTACGCGTAGCGCGCGGCAACCTCCGGCGCCCCCGGCGCGACCATCGCCCAGATCTCGGAGCGAATCGGCGAGCCCTCGCAGTCAACGAACCAGTTGCTGTGCGCGCCACTCACCGGCGGCGCGAGACCCTTGCGCAGGTTGAACGCACCGTAGCCATACTCATCCCACGGGTAGATCACATGCTCCAGCCAGTACTTCCCCAGGTCGTGCGTCGTCAACTCCGGCCCAAGCTCCTGCAGCGCCCGCAGCCAGACAAGCTGAATGTCGAGGTCGTCGTTGAAGATCGCTCCCTCGGGCACCGGGTCGTAATACGTCAGATCGAAGAGCCCCTTCCTGCCCTCCAGCGGCATGCCCAGTGTGCCACCGATCGACTTGCCGAGCCAGCATCCCATCACCCGGTCGAACATCTCATCGCGATTGAGCTTGATCATCGTTATTCCCCTTGTAGCGTCCGGCGTCGAGCGGCCACGTCCCCTTCGCCATCGGGCAGGCCGGACCTGCCCGAGAGCCGACCTTTTGAGCGCGTCGCGCCACGCCGACCGCGCGGCGGGGCTGACCATATTATGTAGGCTGCTGGCGCCAGGGGCTCACGTCGGCTTCACGCGCCGGCCCCCTGCCCCCGGCCAGGGCAGGGGGGCACTTCGCTTCGCCGTGGAGGTGCCACCAGACCCCGCCTTGCACCTCCATCAAACACCGGTTGCCATCATGCAGGGGGGGAGGACACAACTGTGAGCGGAGATGCGAAAGGGCTCTGACAGGTCGGAACGCGGACTCATTGCCCGAACGTTTTCTCTGAGGGCGGGGGAGGTTGCTGTTGCGTCACCCGTATAATCTGGTCGCACCCCCGCGCGGCAGCGCGCCACCCGCCTTGCCCTTCTTCGCGGCTCGTGCTATCCTCCGATGCAATCCGCCGCTGAGGAGGTTGCGCCGATGTGTAACATCGCCGGATACGTCGGGACTGAGCGGGCAGCGCCCATTCTACTGGACCTGATCGAGCGCCAGGAGGGCCTCGCCGGTGGATACTACACCGGGATCGCCACCATCCACGAGGGGACGCTGCACTGGCGCAAGGTCGTCGGCGACTGCGCCCGCCTTCGTGAGGCGACCGATGCCGACGATCTCCCCGGAACCATCGGGCTCGCCCACAGCCGCTCCAACTCCGGCGGCGACTGGCTCTGGTCGCACCCGTTCGTCTCATGCAACGACCGCGTTGCCTACATCGCCAACGGGTCGCGGGGCTACTTCGAAGAGCGTGTGGACAACAGCGAGGCCGCCCGGCAACTCGAAGCCGACGGCCATGCATACACCGCCGTCGCCGACCGCCAGATCGGCAGGTACCCATCGCTCGATGGCGGCCGCTCCGTACACATGAGCGATGTGATGGCCCACGCCATCGAGGCGAACCTGGACGCCGGACGCGAGCCGCAGGACGCGATCCGGCAGGCGTTCCTCGATCTCCCCGCCGAGATCGTCGGCCTGTTCGTTACTCCGACGCATCCCGCTCACATCTTCGCCACGCGCTACACAATGCCGATGTGTGTGACGGTCGATGAACGGGGCGCGTTCATCGCCAGCAGCCCCACCGGCTTCGATCCCCGCCCCGACTGGTGGACCTGGGTGCCGCCGTTCTCGGTCGCGACCGTCAGCGCCTCGGGCCTTCAGCTCGGACCGTTTGACTGCCCCGAGGGGCCGTTGCCCGACGATATCAGCCGCGCGAACGCCCGTGCCGCGATCCTCGACGCGCTCGAGGGCCGCGATGGCGAGTACATGGGCGCGCTGCTCGACGCAGTGAAGGTTCACTCCGGGCGCGAGGAGCTGGTCGTACGCTACGATCCGGCCTACGAGGTCCTCTTTGAGCTGCTCGCCGAAGGCAGCGTCAGGCAGCAGACGGACCGCCTCGCGGGCGCAACAGAGGGCCTCACCGCGCCGAAATTCAGGTTCATCCTCACCTGAGAACCAGAGAATCTCCCGGTCCTTGACTGCGTAGATTCCTTGATGTATACTGCCGGGCAAAGCTGCGGACGGGACCCAGAGCGGGGGCGACGCCCATCATTGCGGATATGCCCGCCCGGAGGATCATCACCCGGTGATCTCACCCGCCGACATTTTCTGCCTTGCGATCATCGCTGGCCTGATGCTTCTTGAGGCCCACCGGGGCATTATTCCGGCCCTGATCGACTTTCTGGGCGTCCTGCTCGGGCTTGTCCTGACGCGCTGGTTCTACGTCTCACTCAGTGACCAGATGCGCCCCTCAGGCTCCTACATGCTGCTGCTGGGCGCCGCGATCCTGATCACAGCGATCATTTCGATCATGGTTTCCAGGCGGCTGCGAATCAACGTCACCGAAGTTGAGGCCGCCATCGCCGCGGGCCTCGGGCTCTGCACGGCGATTCTCATCAGCTACGCGTTCTTCGAGTGGGTCACGATCCGCTACGGCGCGGGCGACCTGATGGTAAAGAATTCGGTCCTTCATTGGGCGATATCCGAGGCGAGCGGACTGCGCGAGATCGCAGACTTCTTCCGCAGCCTCACAGGAAAGTAGCGTTCCGGCCGCTTCACAGCAGCGCCATCGCAGCACATTCATCGCAGCCTCAGACGCAGCAGTCTTCGTGGCATGACTCGGGCCGAGCGACAGCCCCGGCGGCCGCCGACGTCCAGGAACCGAGGTGGCGCTCGGGCTCGGCAACTGCACACCGGGCGGGACGTGAACGATCACCCGGGAGGTGTGACCCGAAGACGTCGTTGCAGAGCAGCAACCCGTGGCAGTGGAGAGGTGGAGCATCGGCCGACCCCCACGGCGGCCGAACCCGACTACGAGGAGCATCGGGATCGCCCCGGTGCAGCGAGATGGCCACAGACGGGTTTGTTCGTATGAGCCCTCTACCTCAACCGCAAAGGCCGAGGTGAGCGGATGGTAAATCCAGCGGAGTTCTTTCGGGACGACAGCGCCACGCGACGGCGAATCTCGCTGAGCGAATGCAGCGATGAGGAGCTGGTCCGATCCGCACAGGACAACGGCGACAAAGAGGCATGTGAGTACCTGCTCTACAAGTACCGCAACCTGGTCCGGGCCAAGGTCAAGTCCTACTTCCTGATGGGAGCGGAGCGCGACGACCTCTTGCAGATCGGCATGGTCGGGCTGTGGGAGGCAATCAATGACTTCCGAGCCGATCGCCATACTTCGTTCGCGTGCTTCGCAAAGGTCTGCATCCAGCGCCAGATGATCTCTGCCGTGAAGGCGGCGACCCGCCAGAAACAGGTCCCCCTCAACTCGTCCATCTCTCTGGAGGCCGCCCCCGGCGGCGATGACGACGACGAGCGCTCTCTCTCCGAGGTGCTCACCGCCGTCCCCCAGATGGACCCCGAGACCGAGGTGCTCGGTCTCGAAGGGGAGCGCCTGCTCAAAGAGTCGCTGCGCGAGCACCTCTCCCCGTTCGAATGGCAGGTTCTCACGGAATACCGCACCGGCAAATCATACAAGGAGATGGCCACCGCGCTGGGCTGCAAGATCAAGTCCATCGACAACGCACTCTCCCGTATCCGG
The DNA here is from genome assembly GCA_050942735.1 of Armatimonadota bacterium. Lineage (GTDB taxonomy): Bacteria > Armatimonadota > Zipacnadia > Zipacnadales > UBA5352 > UBA5352. Next base: position 7,909 of record JBMNNW010000092.1, on the reverse strand, counting down.
CGCAAGCTCCCCAGAGTAGCACCCGAACAGGCCGCGCGCCTGGGCAGGCTCTGACGCCACAACTCGGCGCACAACACATGCCCTTGACGCCAACAGGGGCGGGTCGGCTCTGACCCGCCCCTTTCTCATGACCCTGCGGTCATAGCCGATGGAGGATGATGGTCGCATGACAATCCAGCAGATATTCGCCACCCTCGACGGCTTCTGGGCAGAGCAGGGATGCCTGCTTGCAGAGGCCTACGAGATCGAGGTCGGCGCCGGAACCATGGCGCCCGACACCTTCCTGCGCTCCCTCGGGCCCGAACCGTGGAACGTCGCCTACGTCCAGCCGTGCCGAAGGCCCGCGGACAGCCGCTACGGCGAGAACCCCAACCGCCTCGGCCGCTACTTCCAGTACCAGGTCATCATGAAACCCTCGCCACAGCAGTTCCAGGACTTCGCCGTCGAGAGCATCAGGCAACTCGGCATCGACCCCGTGCAGCATGACATCCGCTTCGTTGAGGATGACTGGGAATCCCCAACACTCGGCGCCTCCGGCGTCGGCTGGGAGATGTGGCTCGACGGCATGGAGATCTGCCAGTACACCTACTTCCAGCAGGTCGGCGGATTGCAGTGCCGTCCTGTCGCGGTCGAACTGACCTACGGACCCGAGCGGCTCGCGATGTACCTTCAGGGTGTCGAGGACTACCGCCAACTGATGTGGTCCTCGGAGATCTCCTACGGCGAGATGCGCTTCGAGGAAGAGCGTCAATACTCGCACTACAACCTCGAACTCGCCGACATCGAGATGCTCGCGAAGATGTTCGAACTGTGTGAAGCCGAGGCCAGGCGCGTCACCGAGGCGGGCTTTCCCCTGCCGGCCTACGACTACGTGCTCAAGTGCTCCCACGCCTTCAATCTCATGGACGCCCGCGGGGCCATCTCGGTCTCCGAGCGCACAGGCATGATCGAGCGCGTGCGCAATCTTGCGGCGATGGTCGCCCGGGCCTACGTCGCCAGGCGCGAGGAGATGGGCTTCCCGCTCCTCCACGAGCAGACCGAGCGCTCCGAAGACGAGTAACCCTGTCAGGCGGTATTTCCCGACAGAAGCGAGGCTAACTGATGGCCGAAACCACGGCAGACCTGCTTTTCGAGATCGGCGTTGAGGAGATCCCCGCGCCCGCGGTGCTCCCGGCGCTTGCACAGCTTGAGGTACTCCTTACCCGCGGCCTCGCCGAGGCGCGGCTCGGGCATGGGCAGATGCGGACATGCGGCACACCCCGCCGGCTCACCATCATCGTCAGTGATGTCGAGCTTCGTCAGCAGGACCTCGAGGAGGAGGTCAAGGGGCCGCCCGCCGCCGCGGCGTTCGATGATGAGGGCAACCCCACGAAGGCCGCCGAGGGTTTCGCGGCGGGCAAGGGACTGTCCGCCGATGATCTTGAGGTGCGCGAGACTGAGAAGGGCAGCTACGTGTTCGCCCGCGTGACCCAGCCGGGCCGTGAGGCCGTCGAGGTGCTCCCGCCGATCCTCGAGAGCGCGGTCTCCTCACTCACGTTCCCCAAGACAATGCGCTGGGGCAGCCGGGACTTCCGATTCGCGCGGCCGATCCGCTGGCTCCTTGCGCTGCTCGGCACCGAGGTGATTCCCGTCGAAGTCGCGGGCCTGCGCTCCGACCGCCTCACCTGGGGGCACCGCTTCCTCAGCGACGGCCCCGTCGAGATCGCCGACCCCTCGGAGTATCTCGCGAGGCTCGAGGACGCGTTCGTCATCGCCGACCACCGCAGGCGGCGGGAGATTATCGAGCGGGAGGCGGCCCGGGTGGCCGCGGAGGCCGGTGGTCGCGCGCGGCTTGATGAGGACCTCGTCGAGGAGGTCAACTTCATGGTCGAGTACCCGACCGCGCTGGTGGGGCACTTCGACTCGCGCTACCTCGAGCTTCCCGACGACGTGATCGTCACGGTGATGAGCGGACACCAGCGCTACTTCGCCGTGCAGAACCCGGACGGGACACTCCTGCCGCTGTTCGTCGCGATCCGCAACGGCGACGAGCAGGGCCTCGACACCGTCCGCACGGGAAACGAGCGGGTCATCGAGCCGCGCCTCGCAGATGCCGAGTTCTACCTCACCGAGGACATGCGCATGCCGCTGTCAGATCGGCTGGAGGACCTCAAACGCGTCACGTACATCGAGGGGCTCGGCAGCCTCCACGACAAGACCGAGCGCCTCGTGGGCCTCGTGCAGTGGCTCTGCACCCACGTGACCGGCGTGGACGAGACGGTTCAGTCGCACGCCGCGCGCGCCGCAGAGCTGGCGAAGTGCGACCTGAACACGAACATGATCGGCGACACGAAGCTCGCGAAGCTCCAGGGCCGCGTCGGGGCCGAGTATGCCCGCCGCTCCGGGGAACCCGAGGCCGTCGCGCTGGCGATCGGCGAGCAGTACCGTCCGCACAGCGCGTCGGATCAGCTACCGGCGACACACCCCGGGCGGATCGTCGCGGTGGCCGACCGCATTGACCACCTCGCCGCCTGCTTCCGGATAGGCCTGCGCCCAACCGGCTCGGCCGACCCGCATGCTCTGCGCCGAGCCGCACAGGGGATCGTGCGGATCATCCTCAACGCGAAGTGGCGCGTCCATCTCCCGGAGTTCATCAGCCTCGCGCTGCGGAATCTGCCCGAGGTCGATCATGAACGGGCAATCTCCGCCGAGGAGGCCGCCGCCGGGATCCACGAGTTCCTGCTCGCGCGACTTGAGACGGAGCTGGAGGCCCGCGGCGTCGGCTACGACCTCTCGCGCGCGGTCCTGACCACAACGTGCCCGGACCTGCTTGATGCATTCGACCGGGCGATCGCCCTGCGCGACATCCGCAACCGCGATGCGGAGGCGTTCGAGACGGTCATCATGGCGGCGGAACGAACAGCGAACATCTGCCGCGACGCGAAGGCAGCCGGGGATCTCGCCCTCGATCCGGAGGCGTTGATCGACGAGCACGCGGTGGCGCTGTACCGGGCATACGAGGCGGCCCGCACCGCGGTCGGTGAGGCGCTGGAGGGCGCGGAGCCCGACTACGAGGCCGCGTGGACGGCCGTGGCGGGCATCTGCGACACGATCGACACGTTCTTCGACGAGGTCATGGTGATGGCGGAGGATGAGGCGCTGCGCCGCAATCGGCTGGCGCTGCTCGCGGAGATCGACGATCTCTTCCTGCGGCTGCTCGATGTGCGGCAGATCGTCATCGAGGGCGAGGGGTAAGGCCCCACAGCTGGAGAGGCCGGCCCCCGTGCCGGCCTGTGTCGTCCATGTTCGTCTGTAGATGCGATACGAGGCGGGCGAAGGCGATGACCGAGGACAGCGCAACGCGGCCAACCATCCGCGAGCAGCTCGAGCAGATGGAGCGCGAGCAGCTCTCGCAGTATGCCACGCTCGCCGCCGAATCGCGCGGACGGGCGCGTCCGACTGAGCCCGATCCTGTCCGCACCGCGTTCCAGCGTGACCGCGACCGCATCATCCACCTCTGCCGCGCATTCCGCCGGCTCGCGCACAAGACCCAGGTCTTCATCTCCCCCCGTGAGGACCATCTGCGCACCCGCCTGAGCCACACGCTTGAGGTCTCGCAGATCGCCCGCACCATCACGAAAGCGTTGCGCCTCAACGAGGACCTCACCGAGGCGATCTCCCTCGGCCACGACGTCGGGCACACGCCCTTCGGCCACGCCGGGGAGTGGGCGCTCGATGAGACCTACCGCCGCTACGACCCCGCGGCAGGCTTCCACCACGCCGAACACAGCATCCGCGTGCTGACGATGATCGAGCGCGAGGGGCGTGGGCTGAACCTGACGGTGGAGACCCTTGAGGGCATCGGCGCACACTCCAAGGGCGCGGCCGACACCGGTGACTCGATGGCGCCACCCGACGGGCTCACGCTCGAGGGGATGGTGGTGCGTCTCTCCGACCGCATCGCCTACCTCAACCATGACCTCGACGACTGCCTGCGGTCAGGGCTGCTGAGGCTGGAGGAGCTGCCCGCGAGTTGCGCGACGATCCTCGGCGAGTTGCACAGCGACCGCGTCGGAACGATGGTGGAGGATGTGATCGCCTGCTCGCAGGACAGCCCGCATCTGGCGATGAGCGAGCGAGTCACCTCGGCGATGGATGAGCTGAAGGACTTCCTCTTCGAGCGCATCTACCTCGGCCCGCCGCTGCTGCCCGCCCGCGAGAAGGTGCACGGGATCATCGAGCGCCTCTTCGAGCTCTACATGGATGACGATCGGGCGTTCGCGCAGGACATCGGCTCGGTGCCTGGCTTCACGCAGATGCGCGCGCGCCAGGTCTGCGACTACATCGCGGGCATGACCGATCGCTTCGCGCGCGATCGCTATGTCGAGCACTTCCTGCCGAGCGGCTACCCGCAGTTCTGAGCCCGGTATCCCGCCACCCCGCCCGCCATCCGCCGTCAGTCGTGGCCGTTGACTTGCGACTTGCGACTTGCCGCTCCATGCCGACGACTACTCCGCGCGTATCTTCCCGTTCACCAGTTCGCTCACCACCAGCGGATCGTCCTCCACGATGCCCCCGCCCTCCGCCAGCGCGCTTAACGTCGTCGGCTCAAAGCCCATCGCACGCACGCGGTCGATGATCTCAGGCAGGGCCTCCACCGAGTGCATGTCGCCCTGGTGCATGAGGATGACGTCTCCGGCCTCGAGGCCCTCGGTGGCGTTGCGCACGATCTGCTCCGGAGGGAGCTTCTCCCAGTCGCCGGTGTTGCGTGACCAGAACGCGCCACCGTAGCCGAGAGACGCCATCGCGCGCAGACCACCCGGCGAGCAGCGCCCGCCCGGTGGTCGGAACCAGCGCATCGTCTCGCCGGTCACGCGCCTGACGATCCGGTCGCAGGACGCGATCTCCGCCCACGCCTCGTCATCGGGAAGCCGGCTTATCCTGCGGTTGGAGTACGCATGGTTCGCAAGCTCATGCCCGTCGCGCACGATCATCTGCGCGAGGCCCGGGAACTGCTCGACCACCTGCCCCACCACGAAGAACGTCGCCTTCACATTCTTCCGCGCGAGGATCTCGAGCATCAGCGGGGTGATCATCGGCGTGGGACCATCGTCGATCGTGAGCGCGACGAGGTTCTGGTCGCGCCGGCCGTGGAAGATCGCCTCCACGCGATCGTGGGAGGCCACCGCCGAGCGCACATATCCGCCGCGCGCCTCCTCAAGCAGCGTCTCCCACGCCTCGCCTGCCGGCGCGTCCGTGACCGCCGCCACCGGGAGTGACGGAACGCACTCCGCATCGAGCGCGTAGCGGCTGAAGACCGGCGAGTAGCGCACGCCCTCCAGCGCGTCGAGCACCTCAGGCCCCTCCCCTGCCTCCGCGGCCGCCCTCACATACTCCCCGCGCGAGACCGACAGTGAGAAGACCGGGTGGTGCTCCTGCAGGTCGCCGACCAGGCCCGCGCCCGGCACCACAGACCACAGGTCGAGATGATCGAACGCGAGGCCGTCGTGGAAAGCCGCGCCGAGGCAGCCGACCGCATCCGAGCGCAGATCGGCGACCGCGAAGTCGCCGCTGCGTCGCCCGGCCTGCAGCTTGATGAGACCCATCCGCTGCCCATCGACGCTCGCGGAGGCCACGCGCAGCACCGACTGGTTCAGCCGCTGGCGCGTCAGGGCGTCCATCAGCCGCGCCTCGGCGGCGAGCGTGTGGCCTTTGAGCACGCCGTCCATCCCGTTGCCCAGCGGGACAAGCAGCGCCTCCGGGGGCAGCCCCGGACGGTGTGCCTCAAGGTGCGACAGCGACTCGACGCCCATCCGCGCATTCAGATGCGAGACACCGATGCCCGGATTCGCCTGCGCCGCCGTGGCAATGAAGAGTGCTGCGATCAGACTGCAAGCTGTCCTGCGTGTCACTGCGTCACCTCGTCTGACGGGTACGTGGGTGAACCGCCTGCCGCCGACGTCTCGAACGCGATTCGCGTTTCCCCGAGAAGTTCAATCAACCCAACCCGACTTCCCCCACCGCATCGACGGGAGCGGCGTCCTCCTTCACAACCATCCGCAGCGCCGTGATCATCGCCGCCGGATCCTCACTCTGAATGACATTGCGCCCGAACACCACGCCGCGCGCCCCGGCTCGCATGGCCCGCTGCGCAAGCTCCAGCGCGTCGATCGCGTGCGGCATCTTCTCCGCCCCCAGCACCATGATCGGCACCGGAGTCGCCTCGACCGTGTCCGCGAAGCGCTCTCCGGTGAAGTACGTCTTGATCATGTCCGCGCCGAGTTCCGCGAGGATTCGGCAGCCGGTGTGCACCTGCCGGAAAAGCTCCTCGGCCGTCAACTCGCTCGGCGCGATCGGGAAAAGCTCGCCGATCAGCGGCAGGCCGCACTCCCGCTTCGCCTCAACGAGGCGGGCGAAATGCTCGATGTTCTCCCGGTCCACGCCCTCCTGCTCCATCGTGAAGGTGAACGTCGCCATCCCGATGTCCGCCCCCATCGCCAGCGCCTTTGCAGGTTCGACGACCTGCGCGGGGTGCGCCCCGGTGAACCCCCAGCGCGCGCCGAAGACCGTGCTCCAGTCGAGCCGCACCACGGCCGAGGGCGCCCCCCGGTAGCTGAACGCATGCCCGCATGACTGCAGCATCCCCGGTGACAGCAGGATGCCGTCCGCCTCGCGCCATGCGTCGATGGCGTTGGGCAGGTCGATCGCGCCCTTCGTGGGCCCGACGAAGAAGCCGTGGTCGGCGGCGACGATGATCGCGCGCTTACCATCGGAGAACAATCTGTTCAGGCGAATCCAGTGGCCTTCCATGCGCGTCCCCTCCGGCTCAGCGACGAATGGGATGGCGAGGCTCAGCTCAGCAGCGGGTCCCACTGCTCGTACTCGCGCCAGATATCGCGCTCGCCCTGCCACGGCTTGTACACGGCGCGAGCGCGCAGGTGGTGCTCCTCATCCACCCGGGGCTCATGCATCACCCACTGAAAGTCCCACGCCGGGTTGCCCTTCCCCCCGCCCGTGGGAGAGTGCGTCAGACGAACGTCATGCCCGTCCTCGAACATCAGCGCGAAAACCATGTTCCGGCGGCGACCGTAGAAGAATGGGCGCGTGAATGCAAGCTCCGAGTAGCTGTACGCGAGCGTGTCGAACGAGATCTCGTGCGGAAGCTCCGGCTCGATGTCCACGTGGCAGACGGTGCTGCGCTCGCAATGCGCCGGCGAATTCAGCTCCATCCACGCCTCCCCGACGGGCTCGTCGCGAGTGCGTCCCAGCAGCCGCATCGCGGGATCTTCGGGGGCGTTGATGTAACTGGCCCAGAACGCCAGCAGGTAGTCATGCCTGAGCGTATCCCGCCTCAGCACGATGCGCAGGTCGAGGTCGAGGTAGTGCGGGATGCGGAGGCTGAACGTCGCCATCGACTGCACCCCGAGCGTGGGCGTCGCGCTCTGATGGAGGATCACCGACTGCGAATCGAGCTTCTCGACCTCCATCGGCGTTCGCCGCGGCTCAAAGTAGTCGTCGCGGTCGGGCATGTCGCGGCCTTCGAGCAGATGCTCGAGGTTGATGCCCGCGATGCCGGGCACGAAGAGATTTCCGTCGGGGGCGGGACAGTGGGCGCTGACAAGCGACTGCACGCCGTTGTACCCGGCGCGCTGCCCCTCGTGTCCCCCATTGTCGCCGATGACCGCCGTCAGATCACCGGCGGTGACAGTCTCGCGCATCGAATCCACATCCCCCGAGCCGACATCACCGTTGACACAACGTGAGGCAACCGTCGCAGCCCGCCACCGCCCGCCGTTGCCGTGCGCCATCCGGAGCGACGCATCTTCAGATGCGTCGGCCGTTGCCGTCCCTTCCCCCTTCCACCAACGACGACAGGCAAGGATGCCTGTCCTGCAAACGACAAACACCAACCAACGCCCGCCCGCCGTTG
>JBMNNW010000194.1:0-3841 GCA_050942735.1 Armatimonadota bacterium | reverse complement strand
GTGGCTCGGGGGGCCCGACAATCCGGGCCCCCCCCCGACGCGTTCTGCAGGGTACGCTCGGCCTCAGATGCCAAGAGCCGCGCGCTTGCTGTCGATGTGCGCGGCGATCCCCTCAGCTACCTCGACCGGATCCTCGCCAAGCGCAACCTTGCCACCGGTGATCGCCTCGAGGTCCTCGGTCAGCAGCTTCACAACCTCCGGCGAGCCCGCAACCGGCGGCGCGGGCGAGACGTGCGTGTAAAGGCCGAGCGCCAGCGCGCCGAGCGCGTCGATCGTCGCCTTCTGCTCCATGTACTCCGGAGCCGTCACCGCGATCGGCAGGTCGCTCGGGTCCACGCCCAGCGCATCGGAGACCGCGCCGACCAGCAGCGCGATCCGGCCGCAGTCGGTGCAGGTCCCGAAGCTCAGCACAGGCGGCACACCGAGCGCCTCGCAGACGCCGCGGAGGCCGTCACCGGCGAGCTTCTGCGCCTCCAGCGAGTTGAGCCCGGCCACCTGCGTGGCCGCGTTCCCACAACCGGCGGAGAGCACGAGGATGTCGCGCTTGATCAGCTCCTCGACGACCGCGGTGGTCAGCGAGTCCTGCGCGCCGTTCTTGAGCGTGGTGCAGCTTACCATCGCGACGATGCCGCGAATCGCGCCGCCCTTCACCGCGTCGAGCAGCGGATCGAGCGTCCCGCCGAGGGCGTCGAGCACAGCCTCCGTGGAGAAGCCCGTCATGATCTCCTGCCGCTTCTCGACCGGGTTGGTGGGCTTGCCCTTGCGCTCCTCGAAGTTCGCGATGGCGATGTCGATGATCTGCTGCGCCTGCTCGACGACGTTCTCGGGCTCATATTCGATCCGCTCATGAGTCCCGGGGACGCCGATGAGCTCGGAGACGGCCACGAGCCTGGTGTTGTATCTGTCCGCGATCTCGCCGAGCGACGGGATCGAGCAGTTCATATCCATCGCGAAGACGTCCACCGCGCCGGTGGCGATCGCGTACTCCTCGCAGATCCAGTTGCCCGTCAGGCCGACGAAGACATCACTCTCGGCGAGGCGCTGCATCATCTCCTGGCCGGTCTCGATGGAACCGACGATGCGGAGGCCCTTCGCGCCGGCGTCGCGGGCGCGCTGCTGAACCTCCTCGGACTCGGCGGCCTGCACCAGCGCGAAGCCGATGAAGGGCTCGTGGCCGTTGGGGAGGATGTTCACGTAGTCCGGATCGAGGATGCCGAGGTCCACGTGCGCGGTGTGCGGCGTGGGGGTGCCGAAGATCGCGTCCTGCCCCATCTCCAGCGGGACCTGCACGCCGTAGAACGTCGCGATGCCCATCCGCAGGGAGGTCTTCGCCAGCGAGACGTAGTCGCCATCGATGTTCGTCATGCCGCGCGTCACCGCATCCTGCAACTCGTAGAGCGCGCCGCCGGGGAAGATGCCCAGCTCGCGCCAGAGCTTCTTGCGGCTCTCGGGCGCGAGGGCCTCGACCCACAACGACTCCTCCTCATAGGGCTGAGCAAGTGAGTCGAGGATGCCCCTCCCGACCGCGACCGCGCGCTGGCTGACATCGTCCTCGTCAACGCCGAGCACCGCGGCGAGCATGTCCAGCTTCGACTCATCGGCGATCCCGAAGGGCGTCTTCCCCTCGCCGGTCGCGATCAGTGTCTTCGCGACTTCCTTCGCGTGATGGGAGTACGCCGCCAGCCCCATCTGGTTCAGATGCATGATGTTGCGCATGACCATCCCTGCGCCGTCGATCCCGCAGACGCCACGAGGGGCCTTCTCCGTGATCCGGCAGGGGCCCTGGCTGCACAGCGAGCAGCGCAGGCCCGACTCGCAGAACGGGCAGCGCTTGCCCTGCGCATCGTAGCGATCAGCCACGTTCGTGGCCTCATCGGCGACCATCACATCATGCTGCTGGTTGACCGACTCGTGCTTGCTGACTACCTCCGGCATAGTACTCCAAACCTCCCAGTTGGCATTTCCGAGCATCCGCATCAAAGTAGTGTTCGGCGCGCGACGTGATTCTCCCCCCACCTTCGTCAATCCGACCTGACCGCGCCCTCAGACGGACGCCGGCGCCCCATGCGGCTGGCGTCCGGGCGCCCTCAGACGGACGCGGTCAGCCGCCGATCTTCACGATCAACTCCTCGTAGATCGCGTCACTGCCCGCCTCCTGCAGCGCCCGCCGGACGAGCGAGGAGAGCCCTGAGCAGCAGGGCACCTCCATCCGCGCCACGGTGACGCGCTTGACGTCGTGGGTGGCGAAGATCTCCGTGAGCTTGCGCAGGTAGGGGCCGACGTCGTCGAGCTTCGGGCAGGCGGTGATGACCTGCTTGCCCGCGAGCAGATCGCCCTGGAACGACCCGAGCGCGTAGGGGACGCAGTCGGCCGAGATCAGCAGGTCAGCGCGCTCAAGCCAGGGCGCGTGGACCGGCACGAGCGCGAGCTGGATGGGCCAGTTCTGCAGTTGCGAGGGCTGCGAGGCTCCCGCGGGGCCGGCCGCCGGTGCGGCCCCCGGTGCGCCGAGGTCGATCGCGGCGGAGCCGGGGCAGCCGCCGCCGCTGCAGGGGCTCGCCGCAGGGGCGCCGATCTCGCGCAGGTGCTCCTCGACGGCGGCCTCATCGAAGTCCTCGGCCTCGCGCTCCTCGATGGTAATCGCATCGCGCGGGCACTCACCGAGGCAGTTGCCCAGCCCGTCGCACAGGTTCTCGGCCACGAGCTTCGCCTTGCCGTCGATGATCTGAATCGCGCCCTCTTCACACGACGGCACGCACAATCCGCAGCCGTCGCACCTGTCCTCGTCTATATGTATGATCTTCCGAAGCGTCTTCGTCGCCATGATCCTCACTCCAGTTCGTGTCGTCAGTGGTCAACCGTGTGCTCGTCACAGATGCTTGCGGCAATCTCACCGATGGTCTGAGCGCTCAGCCCGGCCTCCAGCTCGTCCTGGATGCGCAGCCACGTGGGCCGCAGCCGACAGCTGCCCGAGCGGGGGCAGACGCCGAGGCCGATCACGCAGCGGTTGACGTTGAACGGACCCTGGACGGCATCCACCACCTCGAGCAGCGTCACGGTGTCGGGATCGCGCTCGAAGCTGAAGCCGCCGGACGGCCCGCGCCTGGCGCTGACGATTCCCGCGTCCCGCAGCGACCGCATGATCTTGTGCATGAAGTCGGTGCTGGTGTCGGCTGCCTCCGCGAGCTCCTCGGCCGTGAACGCCTCCACGTCGCGATGAGCCGCCATGTGCAGCAGCGCCCTGAGACCGTATCCTGTGTTCCGCTTGATCAGTTCCATTCGTATTCTGGAGTAGGTTACTCCACTTTGCACGACCTGTCAAGGGTTTTTCGGCGGGAAACGGGAAACGGGAAACGGAAACGGGAAACGGAAACGGAAACGGAAACGGAAACGGAAACGGGAAACGGCGGACGTCAGCCGTGGTCGTTGTGGCCCCGGCGCCCTCGCCAGGGACTCGTTGGTCGTTGGCCGTTGTCGTTAGTCGTTGGTGGCTGTCGTTTGTAGGACAGGCATCCCTGCCTGTCGCCGTTGGGGGAAGGGACGGCAACAACCGACGCATCTGAAGATGCGTCGCTCCGAACGACATGACGGCAATTGCGCCGTCAGCCCTGGTCGTTGTGGCCCCGGCGCCCTCGCCGGGGAGTCGTTGGCCGTTGGCCGTTGTCGTTTGTAGGACAGGCATCCCTGCCTGTCGCGGTTGGTGGAAGGGGCAAGGAGCGGCAACTGCCGACGCATCTGAAGATGCGTCGCTCCGAACGACATGACGGCAACCGCGCCGTCAGCCGTTGTCGTTGTGGCCCCGGCGCCCTCGCCGGGGAGTCGTTGGTCGTTGGCCGTTGGTCGT
>JBMNNW010000191.1:0-4239 GCA_050942735.1 Armatimonadota bacterium | reverse complement strand
CCCCTCGCGCATCGCCGCTCTCTCCCTCCCGCCCCCCTGCACACGAGACATCCGGCACATGGGCCGAAGGGGAGAACCGCGCCTGCGCGCTGCAGTGCAGCTATTGCTGCTACCTCTTTCCAGAACTCTCGATACAGACCCGCCGGAAGGTCCTGTTCACGGTCAGGCGAACCTCCGGCGTGGATGCCATCCACCACGCTGGAGGTTCTCTCATGTCAGGGCGAGATGTCTTCCTGTCGGATCGAGACGATGGTCGCTTCAGTTCGACTGCCGCATTCGTTCACGCGACGATGCGGGAGACCATCCCGCCACTGCGCTATGACCCCGAGATGGCCGCCGACGAGATGCCCGCGTGGCGGGAGGCAGTGCGCGAGCGCCTTCGTCGGCTGATGGCCTTCCCCGCGGTGCCTCCGCAACCTGAGCCGCGGATGCTCTGGAGTGAGCCGCGCGACGGCTACGAGTTGCAGAAGTGGGAGGCATTCCCGGAGCCGCGCAGCGTGGTGCCCTTCCTGGTGCTGCTGCCGGAGGGAGCGCCGCAGCCCGCGCCCGCGGTCCTGTGCTTCCCGGGATCGACGCGCACGAACCTCGGCCTCGCGGGCGAGCCGGAGCCGCACTCGGAGGACCCCCACTGGGACGCCAACCGCATGGCACTGCACTACGCGCGCGCGGGCATGGTCGCGATCGCGGTGGAGAACCCGTGCATGGGCGAACGGTCGAGTGAGATCGGACCGCCGCGCCCCGAGGTGGCGATGAATCTGCTCTGGATGGGGCGCAGCTACGAGGGGCTCTCGGTCCACGAGAAGTTGCCGATCCTGCGTTGGGCGCGAGCGCAATCGTGGATCGACAGGACGCGCATCGCCGTCAGCGGCCACTCCCTCGGCGCGAAGCCCGCGCTGATCCTCGCGGTGCTGGAGCCGGAGATCGCGGCCGTCGTGTACAATGACTTCACCTGCGACTTCCGCGAGCGCGCGATCGCCACCAACCTCGCGCAGATCTCCGCATGGCAGTACGTTCCGGGCTTCATCACGTGGTTCGACTACCCGGACCTGATGGCGGCTGTCGCGCCGAGGCCGCTGCTGATCACCGAGGGCGGCCGCACGGAGCACATCGAGCGCGTTCGCGCCGCGTTCCGAGCCCTCGCCGCCGAGGAGCGCTTCGAGGTCGTGTACTATCCGAAGTACGCCGATCCGTCCGAGCGCCCGAATGACGGCAGTCCGCTCCCCGAGGGTCTCGCGCCGCAGGAGTACCTCGCCGAGTGGGCGAACGTGGACGTGCCCGCGCACTGCTTCAAGCCGGACATCGCGGTGCCCTGGCTGGCGGAGGTCCTCAGGGCCGAGAGCTGAGCGCGGCTGCTCGCGCTACCCTTCGTCGGCCTCAAGCGCCCCCGCACGCTGCGCGCACAGCAACATCACCGGGGCGCTCACGGCGGGCTGCCCGGCCGCGGTGTACGCCGTCAGCGCAAGCTCATACGCCCGCACGTCCCACTGCGAGAGCAGGCACCAGTCGCGCGTGAGCGGCGACTTGTTGAACGTCTCATCCTCCGCCACACGGTTCGCGAACAGCGGCTTCTCCTCGTCGCCGTTCCACATGACCTCCAGCCAGGTGTTGGCGAGCCGCTGCATGTCCTCGTCGGTGAAGATGACGCCGCGGCGCGCCGCCTCGATGGCGAAGCTCACGTCGATGTGCGCGTGGCTGGTGTCCTCCCAGCCAGAGTGACCGGGCTCACCGAACTCCACCCAGTCCCAGTAACGCCAGCGCCAGGCGTCGTTCTCCTCATCAAGCAGCAGGTGCGTCCGGAAGAAGCGCACCATCTGCTCGGCGCGCTCCGACATCAGCGGATGCGCGCCCTCGAGGTCGCCCAGCACCAGCCACGCCCGCGCCAGCGCCGCGTACTGGTTGTGCGGCATGATGCGGTTTGGAAAGCGGTCGGTGACTTTCGGCTCGAAGCGGTACGCGCCGCCCATCTCCCCCATGTCCAGCCAGTCACGCTCGTTCTTCTCGAAGACGTGCGTGTTGATGAAGGCGAGGAAGCGATCGGCGTCCCCGCCGAACGACGGCTGCAGGTCCGGGTCGTTTCTGACCGCCTCGATGAAGAGCGCCACCGGGTGGAGGAACATCCCCTGATGCACCGTGAACTCCAGCGGCTCGGGCGCCACCGTCCGCACCCGGAAGCGATCGCCCTGGTGTGTCTCACCGGAGATGGTCACCCGGAAAGGCTCGATCAGCGTGATGGCTTCGCCGCTCTCGTAGGTGATTGCATCGGCGACGATCTCGCGGGTCGTCCAGTCGGTGATGCGGAACTGCTCGGGGCCCTCGTGGAACTCGATCAGGTAGGTGTGACCGGTCGCCTTCTCGAACTCGCCGCGAGTGCGGTTCTGCTGATAGGTGGGCTCGATGATCGCGTCCGAGACGTTGTGCAGCCGCTCCGTCCACGCGACTCCGGTCGAGTAGCCGGTCGTCTGCCAGCTCAGGTAGCCGTCGCCATCGGGGTCAGAGGCGTTGCCCATAATGCGCTCGAAGTGATCGCGCACCTTCCCCAGCCAGTGCCTGTCACCGGTGGTCTGCCACAGCGCCATGTAGTCGTCGAGGATCGCGCCCTCGCCCCAGCCGAGCGCGCCCGAGTCGGGGTTGTCCGAGTTCCCCCGTCCCTCGTTCCGCGCGAGGTCGTGCTGCGTGTAGGCCTCGGCCAGCGCGCCAACGTCGAGTTGCGCGACGCATGAGGCCGAGCAGATCACCAGCACTGCAATCACCGTCAGCACCGTCGGTGCCATCGCCATCACCTCTCACCTCATCGGTCGGCAGGGGCGGTTCACACCAACGCGCTCAGATCCGCGATGAATACGTCACGCCTTCCGGTCGGGCAGGCGTTGAAGGCAACGCGCCGGAACTCCGGCCCCCACGCCGGGTGCGGGTCCACGCGCAGCACCTTCTGATCGCCCTCAAAGTCCGGCCTGGTGCGGATCCGCGCCACACACGTCTCCTCGCCGGACTTGAGATCGAGCAGCCGCAGCGGCGTTGTGCCGTCGTCGCTCGCGAGCGGGCCGTGCGCGTAGTCGTCGGTAATCACACAGCGCCCGCCCGGGTGCAGCGATGGATGCCCGGTGCCGAGCAGCTCATCGTTCATCGGCCGCACGTTCGCGCCGTCGTAGCGCCAGCGCACCAGCCGCATGTTCTCGCCATCGAGCTTGAGGTTCATCATCACGTGCTCGCCGTCGGGCGTCCAGTTGGGGTGGTGGCCGCCCAGCCCCCAGACGTCGGCCGGGATCGCGAGGTGAAGCTCGCTTCCGTCCGGACGGAGCGTGACGAGCATCGGCCTGATCGAGCCGCTGTCGGTGCTCCCGTGCGGCACCCAGCGCACCACGAACTGCAGCCGCCTCGCCTGCAGGTTCCACTTCGCGTGGAAGCCGTAGAGATCGCCATCCGCGAACTGCTCCTCATCAAGCAACTCGCGGTAGATGCGCCCGTATGAAACCAGCAACCTCGGCTCGCCGGTCATCGTGTCGGTCAGGTAGAGCCCGTCATCGTCAACCGCGCCGTGATTCCGCGGGATGGCCTCGTCGGGGACGATCACCCCGTAGCCCTTCTGCGTCAGCCGCGTGCGTCGCAGGCAGGGGCTGGCGGCCGTGCGGCCGTCCGGTGAGACCATGTAGAGCGGCCCGCGCATCATCGCGCGCTCGCCCGTCATCGGGTTGAGCCTGACGCTGAACGGCCTCCACTGCTCCACGTCCATGTCGATGAAGAAAAGCTCCTCGTCGCTCGCGCCCCACTGCACCTGAGCGCCAAGCTGCGTGTCCCAGCCGTGCGTCTCCGCCACGCTCTGGCAGTCACCTGTCTCAAGATCGATCACCACGACCTCAGCAGGCTCACCCGGCTCGGGCAGGCGATCCTCGGCGGGCATCCGCGTGAGCCCGACCAGCCGCCCCGACGGGCTGATCGGTGAGGTGTCGAAGAACCGATGGAAGCATCCTTCGATCTCCGGGGTGATACACCAGATCGGCGCGGCCGGGTCATTGTCGGTGTAACGCGGGAACGAGGCATCCATGTCGATCGGCATAGGTCTCGTCCTCTCCAGCAGGCGGTAGCACCGGTGCCCCCTTCCACCGGCGTCGCCGGACACCTCCCGACCACGGGGCTCTGTATCAAAGTCTAAGGGTTGAGTTTTGCAGTAGAGGAGCGATCTGGCGCGCCCACGAGCTGTTCGCCCAGTTCGTGTTGAGGCGGTGTATGGTCAGAAACAGC
>JBMNNW010000091.1:0-21880 GCA_050942735.1 Armatimonadota bacterium | reverse complement strand
GCAGGAGCACAGCGCGCGCGGGCCCGTAACACATTCGTCCGCCGCCTGCATCGCCGCGTGCAGGGACGAAGCGCCCTCGGCCTCGCCCTGCAGCTCCGCGGGCGTCGTGAAGCGAACCCGCACCCCGGCGCGATCGGCGCGTCGCAGCAGCTCCGCGAGGTTCGCCCTCACGTGAGCCGGGTGATGGGTTGCGGTGAGGCCGCGGCCTGTGACGCACATCTCGTCGGGGTGAAGCGCCGTGACGAGCATCGCGCGACCGCTCTGGCGGGCCCGGAGAAGCTGCTGGACGACCAGCCTCGCGAAGAGCACCGGCGGCATCGTCACGTAGAGCTTGTTGCCGCCCGCCGCGGAGGCGGAGGCGTCGCCGCCAACGAGTTCGCGCAGGGCCGCCCGCCGCCCCGCACAGACCCTGCGGGCGACCCGCGCGAACCTCAGCAGCCCGGAGTGAAGCACGCTCATCGGGACCTCAAGCAGGTCGGCGGGCTCACCCTCCTGCGCCGGGCGGCGGTAGTCGGCGGCGGAGGGCGCGTAGGGGGTCTCCGGCGTGCCGCGCCAGTCCACGTGGCAGTTGAAGCGGCTGCCCCACCGGTCGGAGCCGCCGGGGGTGTAGCGCCCGGGGATCGCGGAGAAGTCCACGCGTATTCCCAGCCGCCGCATCGCGTCCATCGTCGCGTTGTTGTGAAACTCCCAGCCGGTCCGGCTGGTCAGCGGCGCCCGCCCCGTCTGCCGCAAGAGCGCACGGTGGCCCGCATCGAGACACTCGGCGATCCAGTCGGCATCCTCGATCTCCTGGTACCAGCAGTGCGCCCCGCCGTCCCAGCGCCACAGATGCGGATGCCAGGCGATCTCGTCGCCAGCCCGCGCGAGGGCCGTCCAGAGCGCGCCGAACCGCTCCGCGGGCCACGCGCAGTCTCCGTGGACCTCACGCATCTGCAGATCCGAGCGGATGCACCATGTGATCCGGACGGGATTCGCCTGGTCTGAGGTGGCGGCGTCGGCGATCTCGCGAAGACGCGGAACGCCCTCCTCGATGCCGCGCCAGGTGAGGGCTGCCCTGGTGTCGTAGCGAGTGCCCCCGTAGCCGGGACGGTCCGGGTCGCAGTCGCAGCCGATGATGACGTCGAGGATAGGCTCGGCGGCGGAGTTCATGCGATCAAGTCCTCGAAGATCTCCAGCAGCCTGTCGCAGTGCCTGGCGGCGGAGAAGTCGCTCTCGAGGTGGCGCAGGGCCTCGCCGCCCATCCGGGCGCGCAGCGAGCCGTCCTCGAGGAGCGGAGTCATCGCGGCCGCCAGCGCCTCAGGATCATCGGCGGCGAAGAGCGCTCCGCAATCCCCGGCCACCTGCTCGGGGATGCCGCCGATGTTGCTGGCGACGACGGGTTTGGCGTGGGCGAAGCTCTCAAGGATCGACATCGGGCAGTTGTCATACCAGCGGGAGGGCACCACGGTGAAGAGGCAGCCGGCGATGAGCCGGTCGAGCGCCTCGCGGTCCTGGTGACCGAGGAACTGCACGCAGTCGAGATCGAGCTGCTCGACGAGCGCGGCGAGCTTCTCCTGGGTGTCATCGACGGTGCCCCCGGCGATGAGAAGCCTCGGGGGCCGGTCAAGCAGGGCGAGTGCGCGGATCAGCGTGTCGATGCCCTTCTCCGGGGCGACGCGGCCGAAGTAGAGTATGTAGTCCTCCTCACGCCGCTGCGCCGCGTCGCCGATCGGGCCGGTGAAGAAGCTCTGCAGATGGACGATGCGATCGGGATCGTAGCCGGCCTCGATCAGCGTCGAGCGCATGAATGCGGAGGGGGTGATGAACAGATCGACGCTGTCGTAGATGCCGAGCCAGTCATGGACGTACATGGACGCGACGCGCGCGGCGGTGGCGGCGAGTGAGCCCTTAAGGCACCGATGCCTGAGTGCGTGCCAGGGGCCGCCGCGGAGGCATTTCGTGCAGACCTCGCGGTGTCTGAGGAAGTGCAGTTCGGGACAGATGAGATTGTAGTCGGGCACGCGCATCACGATGGGCAGGTCGGCGTCGCGGCAGGCGTCGAGGAGGCTGGGGGACATGTAGTTGTAGACGTTGTGGATGTAGGCGATCTCGGGGCGGGCGTCGTCGATGAGTCGCGCCGCCTTGTAGCGCGCCTCGACCGAGTAGGTCGCGCGGCCGAGGAGCTTGAGCATCGCGAGGGGCGACATGCGCATGTCCTTGTAGTGGCTCTGTTCGGATGTAAGCGGTGCCGAGACGAAGTATTCCGACCAGGTATCGACGGCGGTTCGTTCGTAGGCGACGGTAAACGGGATCCAGGCATGCCCGCGTTGTTCGAGCTGGTCGATGAGCCCGAAGAGGTATGTTGAGGTTCCGCCGCCGCGGAACATGTATTTGTGTGCGAGCAGTATGCGCATGAGTGTGTCGCTCCACGAGGTGCGGTGCTGCGGGTGCGGTCGCGCCGGCGGGAGCCCGGCGTATGGAGCATAGCACCCTGCGCGGCAAGGTGGCCTCACAATCGCTTCACAGGGCACGCGCGGCAGGCGTTTGCCTGCTACAGGCCCGCGCGAGGCTGTGAGAGTATTGTGAGTCGTGGAGAGATGTATGCTGCTATGATACCTGTGGGCTCGGGGCGACGTGGATCGGGAGATCATGCCCGACCCCGCGAGTTCCCGGAACTCATCGGCAAGCCGTCAGGAGTGGTCGGGATGAAGACTCTGGTCATAATGCCGGCCTACAATGAAGAGGAGAACGTGGGCACAACCGTTCGCGGTGTGCTGCGGGCAGTGCCGGAGGCGGACGTCGTCGTGGTGGACGACGGATCCCGCGACGACACCACCCGGGTGGCGCTTGAGGCCGGTGCGACTGTCCTGCCGCTGCCGATCAACCTCGGCTACGGCGGCGCGCTGCAGGTGGGCTTCATGTACGCGGAGGCGAACGACTACGACGAGGTCGTGCAGGTGGACGCCGACGGGCAGCACGAGCCGGAGTGTGTGGCCGATCTGCTTGAGGAACTGCGGAAAGGCGACCTGGACCTTGTGATTGGCTCGCGGTTCATGGGGACGGGGAACTATCGCCCGAGTCCGGCTCGCGCCATGGGCATGTCTCTGATGCGCTGGCTCACCCGTGTGGCTACGGGGAGGAGGATCACCGATCCGACCTCGGGATTCCAGGCGATGAACCGCAAGGCGATCTGTCTGTATGCTTCGGATGTGTACCCCACGGACTACCCTGACGCCGACGTCCTGATCATGATACACCGCGCCGGGCTGCGGGTGCGTGAGATTGGGGTGCGAATGTACGACCGCGCGGCGGGTGAGTCGATGCACAGCGGCGTGCTCAAGCCGGTCTGGTATCTGTTCAAGATGCTGCTCTCGATTGGGGTTACGCTGCTGAGGAGACCTCCACAAGTGGTGAGGAGTGGGCAGTCATGACCATGATGGAGCCAAGGCAGGCGGCGTTTACGGTTCTCATGGCACTGGCGCTGTTCATCTTCGTGGTCGAGCTGGTGCGGCGCCGGCGTCTGCGGGAGGAGTACTCGTGGCTGTGGGTGCTGGCGACGGCGATGACGCTGGCGCTGGTTTCCTGGGATCGGGCGCTGGCGGGGGTTATCAGGCTCTCCGGCGCCTCGAAGGCGACGACGGTGATCTTCATGCTGGCCATCGCGTTCCTCGCGGTCGTCTGCGTGCATCTGTGCGTGAAGCTCACTGAGGTGTCGAGCAGGATGCAGAAGCTTGCACAGAAGACGGCGATCATGGGGATGAGGCGTCCCGGTGAGGCGCCGTCGCCGGACGGCGAGGCGTCCGCGCGGCCCGCCGCTGCGGTGGGAGATGGCGAGACATGAAAGCTTCCATCATCATCCCGGCCTACAACGCCGAGCGCACCATCGCCAACACCCTCAGGGCCTGCCTCGACCAGGACTTTCCGGCGGACGAGTACGAGATCATCGTAGTGGATGACGGCTCGAAGGATGACACGGCCGAACAGGTGCGACGGTTCCCGGTCCGGCTTCTCTCACAGGAGAACGCTGGGGCGGCGGCCGCCCGCAACAGAGGTGCCGGGGTCGCTCGCGGCGATGTACTGCTGTTCGTTGATGCTGACTGCATCAACCCACCAGATGCTGTGCGCCGTCTGGTGGGTTCCGTCCGATGCAACGGAGGTCCCCAGATCGTCAGCGCCATATATGCGGCGACACCGGACCTCCCGTTAGTGACCTCCTGTCTCAACGAGGAGATCAGGTTCAGGCACCTGCACCTGTCGGACTCACCAGGCCATGTGGGAAGCTACTGCATGGCGATGCCGCGAAGAGTGTTCGAGGATCTCGGGGGATTTGATGAGCGCTTCAAACGGTCGGAAGACAATGAGTTTTGCACCGAGGCAGTGGAAAGAGGATATGAACTTCACGTCCTGCAGGACGTGGCTTTAGCCCACCATCACGTGCGGACCATGAGGGCATGGCTTCGCGATCAGTACACATCCGCCTACTGGAAGCTTCAAAGCCTCCGCACCCACTCCAAAACGAGAGTGTCCGACGGCTACTTTGGACTTCGAGACTGGATGGCGCCCGCCCTGGCCGCTTTGATGCTCGGATTGCTGCCGTTCGTATGGTTGTGGCCAGTTCACTGGATCGGATTGGGCCTCCTGGTGGCGGCGATATCACTTCATCTTCCTGCAACGCTGTTCGCCGTGAGGGACACCGGTGACTGGCGGCACATGGTCCTCGTGCCTATGCAGGTGGCTCGCAGCTTCGCGTGGGTCTTTGGTGCAGTAGCCGGACTACTGCGGCCACCGGCACTCGATGTGAGACCCACTGGCCACGTAGCAGGCGAGCGATGACGGCAGATAAGCAGCTCGCCTCGCATGGCATGGTCATCCGCAGTCTCGCCTGGGCGAGGGTGGAATACTGACGCACAAACCAGCTGATCGAGATGAGACAGGTGCAACGGCCGCATCTCCGGCCGATTGCAGAGGTGAGGTGGACCGATGCGCATTCTGGTCGTTGCGTCATGGTTCTGTCCGGCCTTTGAGTTCGGCGGGCCGGCCAGAGTTCTGTACGAGATCTTCCGGCGACTGGCGACCAGAGGGCACGAGGTGTCCGTGTACACGACTGACGTGCTGGACGCGCAGAACCGCTACGTGCCGAAGAGTAACCCCGAAGACATCGAGGGAATGCAGGTCTATCGGTTCCCGAATGTCAGCCATTATCTTGCGCACGAGCAGTTGATCTTCATTGCGCCCCGAATGCGCGCGATGCTCAGGGAGCATCTGGGCGAATACGATGTCGCGCTGTTCCACTGCTTCTACACGCTCCACAACGTCTGGGCCTCCTCAGCTGCTCTCGCCCATGATGTACCCTTCGTTGTAGAACCGGCCGGCAGCCTGCCGCCGACAAGGACCCCATGGAGGTCTCTGCCCAAGCACATATTCCTCAGAACTTGGGGGCAGAGTCTGATCAGATCGGCGGCGAGGTTCGTGGCCGTGTCACAGGAAGAAAGGGCCAGGCAGGTAGAATGGGGAGTGCCATCTGAGAAGATCAACGTGATCGCCAATGGGGTCAGTCTCTCGGAGCTTGACGCTGAGATTGCCCCCGGCCAGTTCCGGGACCAGTGGGGCGTTGGTCGGGATCGGCCGCTGGTGCTCTTCGCGGGCCGACTCTCTCCGATCAAGGGCATTGATCTGCTCCTGCGGGCTTTCGCTCGGCAGGATGAAGATGCGGTGCTCGTCATCGCCGGACCAGACGCCACCGGGTACGGTCAGCAACTGCAGGCGATGGCAGACGACCTTGGCATCTCCAACCGCACGATCTTCACGGGCATGTTGACACGAGACCAGGTACTTGCGGCCTGCAGCGATGCGGATGTGTTCGTTCTGGCATCCCGTGATGAAGGCCACCCGGTCGCGCTGGTCGAGGCATGTGGCATGGGAAGCAGCGTCATTGCCACTGAAGCCTGTAACATGCCCGAGATCACCGAGTGGGGGGCAGGGAGGGTGATACGCACGGAAGACTGGCCGGCTCTCGCCGACGCCCTCGCAGAACTGCTCGCCGACGAGCCGCTGCGCAGGCGGCAGGGCGAACGGGGCCGCGAGATGGTCAAGGAGCTTTTCACCTGGGAGCGGGCCGCGGAAATGTATGAGAGCTGTCTGGCCGAAGCCGCAGGAACGTGAGTGCGATCACCCGGTCTCCGGCGAATGCCTCGAGCCCACGGCTGCAGCGCGAATAAGACAGATAGAACGGGAGCACGGATGGCCACCCAGCCTGACATGGAGCAGCTCCGCCCTCTGACGATCCGGCAGAATGTTGCCTGGAGCTTCACCGGCAACGTCTTCTACGCAGCGTGCCAGTGGGGCACGGTGGTGGCTATTGCACAACTGGGCTCGGCACAGATGCTCGGCCAGTACACGCTTGGCCTGTCCATCGCGGTCCCCATCATTGCGCTGACCAACCTTCAACTGGGTTCGGTTCAATCAACCGACAGCAACGATGAGCACGCGTTCTCGGACTACTTCGGCCTGCGCATCGTCACCACGGCCATCGCGATGGTGATCCTGCTGCTGATAGTGGCGGGCTCGAGCTACTCAATGGACACCCGCCTCGTGATCGTTGCGGTCGGTGCTGCCGCGGCGTTCGAAGCGCTCAGCGATATCATCTACGGTCTGCTCACAAGGATGGCGCGGCTTGACCGGAGAGCGGTCTCGATGATGATCAAGGGCCCCTCCGCGCTGATAGCGCTGGGGCTCGGAGTGTATCTTACCAACAGCGTCTTCTGGGGTGCGGTGGCGCTCGCCGCTGTGATGGCGGTGCGCTTCTTCACATACGATCTCGAAAGCGCTCGCGCGGCACTCAAGGCGCGGTCGGTCAGCCTCTGCGGCGGTGCCCGCACTCAGGCGCCGCCGGCCGGCGTCGCACCGCGGCTTGACCGTACTGTGGCGATCTCGCTCGTTGTCCTTGCGCTGCCCCTTGGGATTACCGCGGCGCTTGGTGCCCTAAGTCTCAACATCCCCCGCTATGTCGTTGAGTTCACTCTCGGGGAGCACGAACTGGGCATTCTCATGGCCCTCTTCTACTTCGAGGCAGTGGGAGGCACTGCCATCAATGCGCTTGGCCAATCTGCCACCGCACAGCTGTCCCGCGACTACGCCAAGGCACGCATGCAGTCATACTACGCTCTCGTGTGGAAGCTGCTGGCGCTCGCCGGAGCCATCGGGCTTGCCGGCGTGTTGATCACCGCCGCGTTCGGCACTGAGATCGCGCGGTTCGTCTACGGCGAAGAGTTCGCGCAGCATCCCCGCCCGTTCCTGTGGATCATGGTTGGGGTGGGCCTGATGCACATTGGCAATATTCTCAGCTATGCCGCGTCGGCCACGCGCAGGTTCAGGTCGCTGGTAATCCCGCGCCTCGGCGTAACCGTCGCAGTCGCCATACTCAGCCTAATCCTGATACCTCCGTTCGGCCTCCTTGGGGCCGCATGGGTGATCTGCGGCTTTGGCCTCGCGACCATCGCGGCGGGCATCGTCATCATGTTCCTCACGAGGCAGCCCGGGAGTCGAAAGAGCCTGAGAAGCATTATCTGAGGCGCACCCAGGACCCTGATCGGCGACTGGGTCATATGTCCGGTGACGCGGCCCGGTCGCTGTCAACTGAAGCATCATGCTCGAAATCGCTTGTGAGGGCGGGGATCTGCCCCGTGAGCATCGCGCTACCCGTTGAGGCGCCCGGGAGACGTCCGCCCAGATCCATGCCGAGGCTGCTGCGCCTGCTCGACCTCGCGGTTCGTTTGCAGGCATCTCCCAATCACTTCAGGCCGACCAGGAACCCGACGGAGGTAGGACCGATCAATGACGAGCGCCTTGGCGTCTGCTCGATCTGGCGGCGAGAGCCCGGCGGCGCCGATAGGTGGCTCGCAGCGAATGAACCGGGCATTGTGGGCCGCTCTGTTGCTGATCGCCATCGGACTGAGAGTGATCGTCGCGCAGCCTCTGCTTCAGAACAGCTATCGCACCCAGTACGACGAGGGCTACACGATCAAGCAGGCGCTGGCATTCGGAACCGGCGATCTCAATCCGCACCGCTGGGTCTATCCCACCGGCTACACCTACCTGCTCGCGTTCAGCTACGGGCTCGTCTACGCCATTGGCCACCTCTTCGGTGTCTACGCCGATCTCTCGCACTTCGCCGCGCAGTTTTTCGCCGATCCTCGCGTGTTCATGTGGACGGGGCGGGCGATCAGTCTCATCGCGGGCACAGGCGGCATCATCGCCGTCAAGGTGATCGGCGACCGCGTCTTCGGCACGACTGCCGGATGGCTTGCGGCTTTCGGGCTGGCCCTCAGTCCACTGCACATAACGCTGTCGGCCGGGGCGAAGCCGGACACTCTGGCGATGCTGTTCGCCACGCTGGCGATCGGAGCGATCTGCGAGAGTGCGCGTCGCCCCACGCTCAGCCGGTATGTCTGGGCGGGCGCGTTCATCGGGCTCGGGACGGGCACGAAGTACTGGCCGCTGGTGCTGGCGGCGGTAGCCCTCGGGATGCATACGTACCTGAGATTGCGGCCTCCCGCCGGCAGGCGTCCACCGTGGCGCTGGGCGGCACTGGCATCTCTCGTCGGCGTGGCTGTCTTCTTCCTGACGTCCCCCTTCCTGTTCATTGATCTCGAGGGCGGGCTCGGAAGCTTCTTCCGGCAGTCCGCCTCATTCGTAAGCGGCGCCCACGTGTTCGAGCCCTTCAGGGAGCAGTTGAGCCCCATCCATCATGTCATCCCCATCATGAGAGAGGATGGTGGCATCCCCCTCGTACTGGCGGTTCTGGCCGGGGCAGTGCTCGTCCTGGCGCGTCGCAGGGCAGAGCGGAGCGCGGTGCTCGCGGCTGCTCTGATCACGGTCGCTCTCTTCGCGAGGGCGACCATCGCGCCGGCCAACTACCTGCTGCCGGCATTCCCGTTTATGTGGATGCTCGCGGGCTATGGTGCGCAGTCGGCGGTTAGGTGGAGCGAACGGGCAGGGCGTCGCGGCACGATGGCGGCCGCTGTTGCCGTGGCCCTTCTCGTCATCCCAACGATCGAGGGTGGGAGGCGGGCACTGAGCTACTGCCTCACCGATACCCACACGCTTGCGGAGGAGGTCTTCCACAGGGTCGTTCATGAGGGATCGGTCGTCTTCATCGGCTTCAGGTCCATCTGTGTGCCGAACTCGCGCGCTGATGCACTTCGGGCCACTGAGGATCTCTCGTGGTTCGATGGGCGATCCGGCGGCCTCCACCACAGAGAGAGGATCTGGGAGCAGTACCGCAGGTACGCGGGCGGTCCGTGGTATCGGCCTCCAGAACGCTCCTACGTCGTGGTGGCGCGGGACGTAGTGTGCCTGTCAAGCCTCCCTGTGTTCACCATCCCGATGGACGAGCGCCAGACCAGGTCGTTGGAGGAGTTCGCCGAGGCCGGTATCGAGTACATCGTGTTCAATCAGTGGCTCGTCGAATCTCTGCAGACGACAGGGCTGCCACTTGCCGGTTTCTTCCGGGAGGTGCGGTCGGGCGCGCAGCTTGTCGGCATGGTCACCCCGGACGACGGCGTTGTGGTCGGCCCGAACGGGGCGCAGCATTTCCCGGGGATCCGGGGCGTTCATCGCAACGGGCCGGCGATCTACATCTATCGTGTTCCCGGCGCTGAGGATGATCTGAGGCTTGGTCTGTTGCGGACGTCTTCGGAGAGCAGTCTCGAGGGGCGCTTCACCTTGGATGGCTCGGCCGAGACGATAGAGTAGTCGAGCACAATGGTATCAGTCTGGGACGGCCGGCGGCACTGCGGCCGTCGCATCGACCACGACGCGGCCAAGATCGCGCACACCCACCACAACCTCCACCCGAACCGGCCCGCCAAGGACCGAGTACCCGAGACCATCCACCGTCAGCCACTGCCTCCCGACCGGCACGCGCTGAGCCACGAACGCCCCGGACGCGTCCGTCACCGCCACCACCCCGCCCACCGTGACCGCCACCCGGGGCACCGGGGCCCCCTCGCGCAGAGTGATGACCTGGCCCGTCACCACACCGACCTCCCCGTCCGCAGGCGGCTGCAGCACGAACCCATCCCCCAGAACGCCCAGATCGTCAACGCCCCCCGAACAGCCGCCGACGCACAGCCCGACCGCGACACCGATCACCAGCAACCCGATGTACCCGGCCCGGTCCCTCATACTCAGGCGCCCCTTCAACTGCGCACTCGCCCGCGGCAGAGCAGCGACTCGATGCGGAGGCCCTGTCACAGGTCGGACACTATGGCACGGTGAGCATACAGGTAAACGGGACATACCCACCTCACAATGCCCTCACGGCTGCGGGGAGCGCCCACGAGACCACCGGGGGACACGCAGAACGCCGGCGGGGCCGCACTGGGCGCCCCCGCCGGCTGAGGATGTGACGGTCGTCGTCAGATCAGCGGCGTACCGACATCGTGGAGATCGCCCGCGTCTGCTGGCCGTCGGGACTGCGGGCCTCCAGCACGATCACGTACACACCGTTCGCGACAAGCGTCCCGCGCTCACTGCGCAGGTTCCACGAGACGGTGTTCGTGCCCTCAGCCACGCTCTCGTTGCTGGTGAGCGTGCGGACCGTCCGACCGGCGATGTTCATCACCCTCGCGGTGACCTGGCAGGCGGCCGTCACGTTGAACGTGATCCCGGCGGCGCGTTCTCCCTGCGAGGCGCTCATCGAGGTGATTGCGAGGCCCGCCTCACGTCGCGGCAGGACCTCGATGCGGAAGCGCCGCTGACCGCCGTCGTCCGCCGCGGTGTAGCTGTACCGCGACATCGTCCGCGCATAGATCCGCTTCTCCGCGGCAACGTCGGTCAGGTAGACCACCATGTCGTCGGGCACCGAGCTGAGGTCGGGCAGCCTCACGCTGATCTCAGCGCCCGGCAGATCGGTCGAGACCACGAAGTCCCAACTCGCCGGCTCCGTGCCGGTGCGCACGTTCTGCGCGAGCGGAACGCCGCCCGGGCCGATGATGTGCGCGCTGACGCTCTCAGGCGCGCCGGGCGGGTCGAGTATCTCGATCGGCGTGCTGAGCGCGGTCGAGACACCCACGAGCGTCGTCCGATCGCTCGCGCCCGGGCTCTCCACATGGATCGGGATCAGCCAGCCGCGCCCGCTGCGAACCGCCGACTGCGGGACGATCAGGCCCTCAACACCGTCATCAGCAGCCGCCGCGACCGCCGCGGAGGCCGGTGTCTGGCCGGGAGGAGTGACGCTGATGGTCGTGGCGCCACCGCTGTTGTGCAGCCAGATGCCCTCCCACGGCTCAACGTAGTCGCGGTTCACGTTGACCCCGCTCACGCTCGCGACGATGATGTAACCCACGGCCGGATCGTACGCGTAGCCCGCCGGCTGCACATGGTCGGGGAGGTTGGCCGCGATGTTCGCGAACGGAAGTCGCTCGAGGAACATGTTCGCGACCATGTTCCAGCCCGGCGCAAGCTCCAGTCCGAACGGCGCATCGGTCGGGACGGGCGCGCCAGCGACACTCAGTTCGCCGCCCGACGAGCGGATGAAGTAGCCGCGTCCGGGGCCGATCGAGAGCGCCCGGCCGATCGCGTCGGTGAAGAACACGTAGGCCTTCCGGGCGGGGTCCCATCGCGCCACGAGGTCACTCTGCCACACCTGGGAGGGTGAGCTGGTGATCGGATCAACCGGGGTGCCGAGCAACTGCACGCCGGAGCTGACCGTGCGCGTGAAGACCCTGTGCACCCTGAAGTCGGCGTTCGTGACATCAGGCGGCACCTTCACCCGAACGGAGCTGGGCGTGGTCAGGTGGTCGGGCAGCAAAGCGGTGACCGTGATCGAAGCACCCGCCAGATAGCCGGCCAGCGTGTACTGCCCCTGCGCATCGGTCAGGACGGTCTGCACGCCGTCGCTGACCTCGACGCCCGCGACCGGCGCGCCGTCCCGGTCGAGCACGGTGCCCGACACGGAATGGCTCTGCTGGATCGTCACGCCGGCCTCAGCGGTCGGGCCGTCAGCGGTGCCGTCGGATGGCGTCACCACCGCGCGCCATGTCTCTCCGGCGCTCGTGCGCCCGGCGGGAACGGTCGAGGTGGTCAGGTCCGCCTGCAGCGCATCATCCCTGTACCACGCGTACCGGTAGGTCACGGCATCTCCGTCAAGATCGGTGCTGTCGGCGGCCTGTGCGACGAGCTGGTCGGTGGGCAGCGGTATCTCCGGCACGATCGTCACCGCTGGACGCGTCGGCGGAGTGTTGACGACCGTCACGCTCGCGGTCGCACCGGGGCTGGTGCTCTGCCCGTCGGTGGTGGTCACCGTCACCTGCCAGGTGTCGTCACGCGAGGTCAGGTCGGCGCTGACGGTGGGGCCTGTGATCCCGCTCTGCACGACGCCGTTCCTCTGCCATGAGTAGCGGTAGGTCACGGCGTCGCCGTCGGGATCAACGCTGCCCTCGGCGGTCGCGACGATGTCCTGATCGGTCGCCGGTGACTGCGGGCTGAGCGACACTGTCGGCCGCGTGGGGGCGCTGTTGTCGACCGTGGCGGTTGCCTCGCCCGGATCGCCGGTGGCCTCTCCATCGGTCGGCGTGACGACGACCCGCCAGCTGTCGCCTCCATCGGTCAGGTCCGCGGAGACGGTCGGGCCGGACAGGCCCTCCTGCAGGGTGCCGTTGCGGTACCACGCGTAGTCGAAGCTGATGGTGTCTCCGTCGGCGTCTGTGCTGCCCTCCACACCGGCGGTCAGATCATCGCCGGTTGAGGGCGCATCGGGAGTGATCGAGACGGTCGGCTGGGTCGGGGCACTGTTGATGATGGTGACGCTGGCGTCTGCGCCTGTGCTGTCGGCGCTTCCGTCCGTGGCGATGACCACGACGCGCCAGGTCTGCCCCTTAGCAGTGCGCTCTGATGAGACGGTTGCGCCCTTGAGGCTGGTCTGAACGGCGCCATCCCTGTACCAGGTGTACTCGTAGGTGACGTCATCGCCATCCGGGTCGGTGCTGCCCGCGGCTCCGGTGACGAGCGTGTCGGAGGTACGTGGCGATGTCGGGGAGAGCGATATAGAGGGCGCGGACGGGGCGCTGTTGCGGACGGTCACGCTGGCCTCGCCCGACGGCCCGGCGTTCGTGCCGTCGTCGGGTGTGACGACCACGCGCCAGATCTGCCCCTTCACAGTGCGGTCGGCCGGCACGGTTGTGCCGGTCAGATCCGTCTGCAGCGCGCCGTCTTTGTACCATGCGTAGCTGTAGTTGACGGTGCCTCCGTCCGGGTCAACGCTGCCCTCGGCCGTGGCGATCAGCGGGTCGGTGGTGACGGGGCTGGTCGGGCTGATTGAGACCGTGGGCTGACTCGGCGCGGCGCCGTCGATGGTGACCGCCGCTTCGGCTGGCTCGCCGGTGCTCTGGCCGTCGGAGGGTATGGCGACGACGCGCCACGTCTCGCCGCTGGCTGTCAGGTCGGAGGAGACGGTGTTGCCGGTGACGATGGGGGACGGCGGCTGATCGCCCGCATCCCTGTACCACGCGAACTCGTAGGTGACGTCGTCGCCGTCGGGGTCGGTGCTGCCCTGAGCACTGGCGAGCAGGTCATCGGTGCTCTTCGGTGAGGTCGGGGAGATCGCGACCGTCGGTTTGGTCGGCGGGGCGTTGCCGATGGTCACGGACGCCTGCCCCGGATCGCCCTCGAGGTGGCCGTCCGACGGCGTGACGATCACGTGCCAGACCTGCCCGCGAGAGGTCAGATCTGCGCTGACGGTCTTGCTCGTGAGCTGCTCCTGGAGGACGTCATCCCTGTACCAGGCGTACGAGTAGCCGACGGTGTCGCCATCCGGGTCGGTGCCGGTGGCGGTTGCGGTGAGAGCATCGGTGGTGTCGGGATGCTCTGGCGTGATGCCGACGTCCGGCTGGTTCGGCGGCCGGTTGTCGGTGTTGATGGTGATAGTGGTGGTGTCCGGCACCGATGTCAGTGCGCCGTCGCTGACGACGAGTGTGACGACGGTCTGACCGACAGGCAGGCGGACGGTGGGATTGACGCCGGTGGCGGACTGCTGGTTGCCGTCGGCGTCCTGCCATGTCCACTGGTAGGTGAGCGCATCACCGTCGGGGTCGAATGAGGCGGAGCCATCGAGTGCGACGTCGGCGCCGGTGGGGTCGTTGGTGTCGATGGTCTGGTCGGGGCCGGCGTTGGCGGTGGGCTGGAGGTTGCCCGCGGGAGATGAGGGGACGAGTGAGTTGATGTAGACCTCGATGTTGGTGTAGTTCGGGTCGAGGTCATAGCCTGTGGCGTCGGTGGGGTCCTGCGGGTTGAGGCCGCGGGCGATCTCCCAACTGTCGGGCATGCCGTCCCCGTCGGTGTCGTCGGGGGGTGTGCCGTTGGCGTAGGTGAGCGTGGACCACTGCTGCGCAACGCGGGAGCGATCCATGTAGAACCGGAAGCCACCCGAGTTGCCTCCCGTTGCCACATCTGAGACGACGCGCTCATCAACGGGATCTCGTCTGGGCAGGGTAGCCCCAGCGTTGCCGAGCACCAACTCATAGGCCGTATGAGGGTCGTGAGTGGTCACCGGGGGGGCTGGGAACGGCTGATAGACCCTGTGCATCTCCTCGTCGGCATTCCCCCACGTGTCATGGTACTGGACCTCATCCCACATTGGCCTGCCGCCCGCCACACGCGGGCCCCAGTGATCTGCAAGGTAGATGTGGATGCCGGGCCTTGGCGGATCGCCGGACCGGAGGTTCAGGCAATACCTGTGCAGGCGGCTCGTATCGCCTACCTTGAAGTAGTTCCCGACGACGTTCACATCCGCATATCCGCGCATCTCAAAGCCGCTGTTACCCAGGTCGTAGACGACATTGTTGCGCAGGTCATAGACGCGCCCGTCGCCTGCTGAATCGCCGCCGACCAGCGGATTGCGGATGTAGTTGTGTGCGAAAAGGTTGTGGTGGAAGGTGACGTTGTACATGTCACCCATCGAGGCCATTGAGCCCTTCTCGCCCTCACTGAGAATGCTCCACTGGACGGTGGTGTTCCTTGGCCCGTCAAGCTGGTGAAATCCCACATTCTCGTCAGAAGCCCACGAGAATGAACAATGGTCGATCATGTAGTTGGTGCCCCAAAGTTCAATGCCATCGCCCTGTCCAACCTCACCCTGCCTGAACCGCATGTAGCGGACGATCACATTGCTTCCGCCGATGTCTACCTTGCCCTTGACGCAGATGCCATCGCCCGGCGCAGTCTGACCGGCGATAGTGATATTAGACTTCCAGGACCAGATCGGCTGAGACAGTTCAATGACCCCACCAACACGGAACACGATGATGTGCGGGCCATCCACCTTCTCCAGAGCCCATCGGAGCGTGCCGGGCTCGGGTGGAATCGGATCATCGAGACGTGTGACCAATGTGGCAGGTCCTCCCCTGCCCCCAGTGACGTGTGCGCCAAAACCCTCCGCCCCCGGAAATGCCGGAACGGCGGACGCCGGTGCCACCGCGAGTCCGATGGCCGCGACGCAGATCGTGGCAATCAGCAGGCGCGTCTGATGATATCCCTGGCTGTCTCGACCGGACATATCTGAACCCAACCTTCCTTCCCCCATCGTGGATGGACGACGTTCTTGAGCTAAAATAGAGCGAATTGCGAGGTGAAACGGAGTTTAGCACCAAGTGCAATGATTTGTCAATAGTCGTCGTCAATGCATAGGATTGAAATGGGCTGAATTCTGTCCGAAATCGCGCCTCATGAGGTGTCGCGGCCCGCTGAAGACCCAGATTTAGCCGGATGAATCCGCTAAAATTGGTATTTATGTGAATGCATGTCAGGGCCAGAAGCGGAGGCGTGACCGTTTCTGGCCGCCCGAGGTGAGCCTCGCCGACCGGGGCGGCGAGCGCTCTCTGAGCGGCTGCTCTTTCGGCAGGGGATCCCGGCGGGGGCAGCGTGAGCCGATTGTGAGGTGGCCGTCGGCCTGTTCGGGCTATGCTGGCGTAGGAGCCATCACGAGAGGATCTGTCGGATGCCCTGCCCGCCGGTCCCCTCCTGCTTTCGAAGAACATCGGACAACAGCGGCGTGAGCAGTCCGGACATCGGGGCCCTGTCCGCACTCTCCGGGGCGATGTGAACATGATGAAAGATGTCGAGCACGGTGTTGCCTTTGTGCTGCTTCCGCGGCCGGATACGGTCCCAACCGGCATCGGTGTCATCAGGTCACTTGGTCGGCGGGGCATCGCGGTCATCGCCGCCAGTTCGGAGCGCGCTCCTCTCTCATCCACCTCCCGCTACGTTCGCGAGTACCTGCGGCTTCCCGACCCAGCCGACGACTGTCCGGCGTTCGTCGATGCGCTGGTAGAGGCGGGCATGGCCCACTCCCCACGCCCGGTGCTGTTCGTTTCGAGCGACTATGACGCCCTCCTCGTCAACTCATATCGCGAGCGGATTGAGGCCGCCTTCCGCTATCCTTTCATCTCGCGCGAAGCCCTCGCCTGTTGCCTCGAGAAGGACCGGACCATTGCCCTCGCGCAGGCCGCGGGCGTCGGATACCCTGCCACCTGGCGTGTTGACCCGGACGCGGACATCGAGAGTGTCTGCGCGTCCGTCGCCTACCCCTGTGTGATCAAACCATCGTCCTGGGCTGAGTTCGACGGGGTGAAGATCCGGGAGAAGAGTGCGTTCCGGAAGGTATTCCGGAGCAAGGCAGTGCGCGCTCGTACCGAGGCGGAACTGGCGGCGGTCCTCTCGCAGACGCGGGAGATGGGCTTCCCGATCGTGGTGCAGGAGGAGATCACCGGTCCCTCCGACCAGATTCTCGCAGCTTCCGTGTGCACGGACGAGCACGGAGCGATCAGGGCGATCTACACCTGCCGCAAGACCCGTCAGTACCCGTCTGACTTCGGGACGGGCACGATGATCGAAGGCGTCCCGTTGCCGGAAGTCGCCGACCTGTGTGAGCGCCTCTGCCGGGAGGCGCGGTTCCACGGTGTGGCGGAGCTGGAGTTCAAGCGGGATGTTAGAGATGGAGAACTCAAGATCATCGAGATCAACCCTCGTCCGGGCACCTGGATCAGCGCTGCGCCCGCCAGCGGTGTGGACACGCCGTATATCGCGTACCGCGACCTTGCCGGGTTGCCGGTCGCACAGCAGCGTCAGCGGGATGAACTGGTGCGGTGGTGTGAGGCATGGCCCGACCTTGAGTACTTCATCAAGAATCGAAAGGGCGATCACACCGGCGCCCGCCTGTCTCTGCGCGACTATCTGGCAAGCCGTCGCGGTCGGTGTGCGTGGGCCTACTGGGCGCCGGATGACCCCCGGCCCTCCGTGCGGCGCCTCGGGCATGAGGTTGCCGACCTGCTCAGTCGGGCGTTCCGCAGAGCAATGCGGGGGATCCGGCGTACGCCGCCCGGGAGCGGGGTCGCACAGGATCAGGCCCGGGCCGCAGTGGCCGGTCGTCCGACGGCGTAATCCGATCAGACTCGGTCGGGCGCGAGCTTCTCCTCGCCCCCGACGCGCCGAATGGCCTCACGGGCGAGATGATGAGCGGGGTCGATCAGCGGCACGCCGTCGAGGTGGGAGCCGGTCAGTGCCAGCGGCAGTTCGGTGCAGCCGAGGATGACCGCCTGCGCGCCCCTTGCGATGAGGGTTTCTACCGCTGCGGTCAGGGTCTCGACGGCCCGCGCGCTCACGGGTGCCGACACAGCTTTGATACCCCACCTGGGGTGGTAGATCGTCTCGTGAACGGCGCGTTGGAGAGGCTCATCGGGGATGATCGGCTGCATCTCGCAGCTGGACAGGGCGGACTGGTAGACGCTGGCGCTGATCGTTCCGGTCGTGGCGAGGACGCCGATGCGGGCCGCGTCCGGGAACGCGGTGGCGAGGTGGTCCGTCGTGATCTGGATCAGATGCAGCAGTTGCGCGCGCGGTGCGAACGACGGCAGCCCCGCGAGCACACTGTCCCATATGACCGGTGAGTGAGCGGTGTTGCAGGGGACGCACAGAACGCTCGCTCCCGCTTTTGCCAGAACACGCATGGTGCAGAGCATCTCTGTTGCGGGGTTGTCGGGGATATCACCGAGAATGAAAGCGGTTCGATCAGGAATGGCCGGATTGGTGTAGAGGAGAATCGACAGATGATCGGCGTCTCTCCCGGCACGCGTGTTGGCGAGTATCTTCGAGTGAAGATCCTCACCCGCTTTCGGACCGACACCGCCGACGATGCCTATCATCCTGGTCTTGTGCCTCCTCGCGGAGATGATAGCCTCGCTGCCTGATATGTCAAGCGCGGAGGCCATCCCGAAGGTCGCGCGGCCACGTCCGGCCGAAAGTGAGGGCAGGCTACGATGTTCAGTGAGAGCAGCAGTCCTGTGGTGAACCGGCTGAACGCGACCGAGCTGTCATTGCGCACAATACCTCCGCTGAGGCGCACCGTGCACCGCCCCCGACCACCGGCATTGCTCGCCGCGCTTGTGGTCCTGTCGCTCGCATGCTCGTGCGCGTGGGCGGCCCCGGAGATGAGCATCGGCTTCCCCTTCGGCCCAGGGATACTGTCCGGCACCGCGAGCCTCTCCGCCACGACCTCATCGTCGAGTCTGATCCCGGACCCGAATCTGCTCGCCGCCATTCGCGAGGCGCTCGGCAAGCCCACCGGAGAGATCACCGAGGCCGATCTGCAGGAAGTGACGGTGCTATGGGCCGAGAACAGCGGTGTCTCGGACCTGACGGGACTGGAACTGTGCACCAATCTGAATAAGCTCTGGGTCCGGCGGAACGGGGTGTCGGATCTCTCTCCCCTGTCACGGCTTCAGAATCTCACCGTACTGGACATAGGGCAATGTGGAGTGAGAGACCTCTCCCCACTGGCCAACGTGAGGAGCCTCGAGGTTCTTTATATGGACCGGAACGGTGCGATTACCGATCTCGAGCCACTGAGACGCCTCCCCAGCCTGCGGGTGCTGTGGGCCTACTCCCTTTCGATGACCACCCTCGAGCCACTGTCGGACCTGACCACCCTCACCGCCCTCAGGGTCCACCACAGTCGCCAGGTCACCAGTCTCGAGCCTTTGAGGGGGCTCACCAATCTCAGGGAGTTGAGCTGCCACGATACGGCGTGCCCCACCGTTGCGCCGGACGTAGTCTGGATGGATCCTCTCTCCGATCTGGTCAACCTCGAGTCCCTGCGCCTTGACTATACCTCGGTCAGCACGCTGGAGCCGATCGCGGGGCTGACTAAGCTCAAGTACCTGTGGGTTACGAAAAACCCTCTCACCACCCTCGAACCGCTTCGGCAGATGGCCGACCTTGAGGAGCTGTATGTCCATGAGTGCAAGTCGCTGACCGACATTGACGCACTCTCAGATCTTCCCAACCTTACGCTGATTGAGATGGGAGGCACCGCGGTCAGAAGCATCGCGCCGCTGTCCTCGTGCGCCAACCTTCAGTGGCTCAGCGCCGGCGGTAACCAGCTCAGCGACCTCAGCCCCCTCACCGGACTCATCTACCTAAAGCGGCTCTATCTGTCCCAGAACCACATCAGCGACCTCACGCCCCTGAGGGCCCTGACGAGGCTGACCCACCTCTATCTCAACCACAATCAGATCACGGACATCGCCCCGCTGGTGCAAAACGGAGGGCTGGGGGCATACTCCAAGGTGGACGTTTCATACAACTGCCTCGACCTGTCGCCGGGCTCGAGCGCCCTCGCCGACATCGAGGCGCTGCTCGCGCGCGGAACACAGCTCACCTGGCGTCCACAGGCCCTCTCATTCTCCTCGCCGCCCACCGGCAGCCCCAACCCGGTCCGCTCCGGCAGGCAGGTCGCCTGCAGCGCAATGGCCACCGACACGCGCGGCTATCAGATCACCTACCAGTGGTCCGCGACGGACGAGCAGGACCGCCCGGCGGGCAGCTTTGAGGACGTCACCGGCGCCCAGACCACCTGGACCGCACCCAGGAACTTCACCTCCCGATCGATCGCCTGCACCGTGGAGGTCACCGCAACCAGCGAGGACGGCACCTCCCTCAGCGCTTCATATGTGCACACCGTGGACCCGGTGCTGCGCCTGCTGAGGGCCGAGCATATCGATTCCACTCATGTCGCGTTGCGGTTCAACGTGCCGGTGAGCCAGGAGGGGGCCGAGACGGCCGACAGCTACAGCGTCTCCGGGGAGCTTACGGTTCTGAGCGCGGCGCTCGACAGCGACGGCACCACCGTCACCCTGCAAACCTCGCCTCAGCCCGAGAACACCGACTACACCGTGACGGTGTCCGGCGTCAGAGACGCCTACGGGGTCGCGATCGCCGCTCCGTACAACACCGCCTCCTGGAGTGCCCCAGGCGTACCTCCACGCGTACTCAGCGCCACGCGGACCGACTGGACGAAGGTGGCCGTGACCTTCGATGAGCAGTTGCAGCCCGCGGCGGCCGAGAGGGCCGAGAACTTCTCCATCGAGCCCGCGCTCGACGTCACCGCCGCACAACTCGATGAGACCGGCCGAATCGTCACGCTAACCACCGAGCGGCAGCAGGAGAACACCCGTTACACCGTCACGGTGGCGAACGTGACGGACCTGCCCGGTAACCCCGTCGATCCCGAGCACAATACCGCGGCATGGACGACACCGGGGATACCGCCGCGGGTGACCGAGGCGTCTCAGGTGAGCTGGACGAAGCTGCGCGTGGCGTTCAGTGAACCGGTTGAGGCCGCCTCGGCCGAGACCATCGGCAACTACTCCATCGACCCGGCGCTCGTCGTCACGGCCGCGACACTGAGTTCGCGCGGAGACCGCGTGACGCTCACAACCGCCCTCCACGCCGACAGCACCAGCTACACTGTCACGGTCGCGAATGTCACCGACATCGCCGGCAATACCGTGGATCCCGAGCACAACAGCGCCTCGTTCACCACCGGGGTATTCCCCCCCGGCGTCGCCGTTGCCGAGCCGGTCGGCGATGCAGTGCCGCGCACTGCGCCCGTTGTCATAACGTTCAGCAAGCCCATGGCTCCGGCGCCCACCCGTGAGGCCTTCAGCATCGAGCCGGTCGCAGGCGGCTCGTTCTCGTGGTCAGATGGGGACAGGGTGCTGACGTTCGTCCCCGATGAGCCACTGGCGTATCAGACGACATACACGGTTCGGATTGGCACCGGCGCCGCGGATGCGGCGGGCAACCGGATCGAGGAGGAGCATCGCTGGTCGTTCACAACGGAGGCGTGGCCCGTCTTCTCGCATGAGTTCCCCGCCGGTGTCTGGATGATCGGCGTGCCCGTCCGACTGGCGAATCCGCGGGCCGACACCGCGCTCAACAGCCCCCATGCCGTGCGATGGGATGCCGCCAGGCAACGGTACCACCGCTTCTCGGAGGGGGCCTTCGACGTGGCCCCCGGCGCCGGATACTGGGTGCGATACGCGGCCGCCAGGCAGCTCGGACTCATGGGCGAGGCCCAGCCGCTGCCGTTGACCGTGCAGCTCTCTGCGGGGTGGAACCTGCTCTCCAACCCCGGAACCGAGCCGCTCAGATGGGACGCGGTCTGCGCCGACGGGAGCGTCAAGCCGTTCGGCTGGGTGCAGAGCGGTGACGGCGGGGGGTACGAGCTGGTCGCGCGGCTTCCGGGGCTCAACACGCGCGGCGAGATCGGGCCGTGGCAGGGCTTCTGGCTGCGCGCGGATGAGGAGTGTGCCGTGACACTGGGTGGCCAGAGCCCCGCCAACTCCCCCACGGAGAGCCATGAGACCGCTCGCTGGGCGGTTCGGCTGCACGCCTCGGCGGGCGGCCTGCGGGACGCGGACAACTACGTCGGGGCGATGGCGAGCGCCTCGTCGGAGCTCAGCGCACCCAACCCTCCGCGGTACCCGGGCGATTTCGTGGATCTGTACGTGCTCGACCAGGGCGGCGAGCATAGCGCCGTGAGCCTGCGCGCCGACGGCGCCTCCAC
>JBMNNW010000190.1:0-4276 GCA_050942735.1 Armatimonadota bacterium | reverse complement strand
GTTGCTGTAGGGCCGGGGACCTGTGCCACCGCCCGCCGTTTGTCGTCCGCCGTCCGGAGCGACGCATCTTCAGATGCGTCGGCCGTTGCCGTCCCTTCCCCCTTCCACCAACGACGACAGGCAGGGATGCCTGTCCTGCAAACGACAAACACCAACCAACGCCCGCCCTTGCTGTAGGGCGGGGACCTGTGCCCCGCCCGCCGTTTGTCGTCCGCCGTCCGGAGCGACGCATCTTCAGATGCGTCGGCCGTTGCCGTCCCTTCCCCCTTCCACCAACGACGACAGGCAAGGATGCCTGTCCTACAAACGACAACGACCAACGACGACAGGCAGGGATGTCTGTCCTACAAACGACAAACACCAACCAACGCCCGCCCGCCGTTTGTCGTCCTCCATCCGGAACGAGCGGGCCGCCCCGCACAGCCGACAGGCACCTTCCCGGAAGAGGCGTCTCATCCCTTCGCCTCACCGCTCCCGCGCGAGAAGGATCAGCCCAAGCACTCCGAAGATAGCGTTCGGCGCCCAGCCCGCGACCATCGGATCGAGCGCCCCCGCCAGCCCGAACGCCAGCGTCCATGAGCGCGCCCCGTTGTAGAGGAAGACTACAAGCAACGCCACGACCACGCCCACGTAGGTCCCATGCCGCGCGTAACGATGCCCAAGCGGCGCCGCGATGATCGCGAACACCAGGCAGGCGAGCGGGATCGAGTACTTGAAGTGCAGATAGACCCGAAGCTGCTGGGTGTCGCCGCCCGTCTGCTCCCTGACACTGATCAGTTCCTGCAGCTCATAAGGCGCCATCTCGGCAGCCGAGCGCCGCTCCGCGTAGTACTGCTGCAGCGCCAGCGTCAGCGTGACGGTCTGCGCATCGAAGCGCTCGATCGGCCCAACCGCGCCCCCCCGCTCATCGAGCATCACGCTCGCGCCGTCCTGCAAAGTCCAGGCCGTCCCCTCGAGATGCGCCCGTTCCGCGACGACGATCGAGCGGACGCGGCCCTCCTCGTCGCGCGTCCAGATCGTCACCTCTCGCAGAAGATTCTCCGCCGGGAGCATCTCGCGGACGTAGAAAAAGCGCCCCTGGTCGTCGCGGAAGAACTGGTTGTGAGCCTCCCGCACGACCGGCTGTGTCATCATCATCTCGGCGAAGGCTTTCTGCGCGGCCTCCATGGTGCCGGGCACCACGTAGTGATTGAGCGCCAGCCCTCCGCCCGCCGCCACCGCGCCGGTGAAGATCAGGGCCGCGCAGATCCGCGCGAATGATACCCCGCCCGCGCGTATCGCCGTGATCTCGCCGTGGTGCGCGAGCGTGGTTACTGACATCGCCACGCCCAGCAGCGTCCCGAAGGGCAGCGACCAGACGATCGCCCGCGGAGTGCGCAGCAGAAGGTAGCGGATGATCAACTCGGTCGAGACACGGCCGCCGACGATCGTCGAACTGATGTTGTACGCGACCTCCGCGAGGAGGATCAGCACGAACAACATCACTCCGACGATGAACGGCAGTGTCACTCTGCTGAGAAGGTAGCGGTCGAGAATTCGCATGACGGTGTGCGCCCGGCGGCGCTCAGCCGGCGCCCTCGAGGATCACCACAGCCATCGCCATCTGCGCCTCATGTGAGAGCGAGATATGGATCCGCTCCACCCCCAACTCCTCCGCGCGTTGCTTCGCCGCGCCGGTGAGCACAAGTTCGGGCCTGCCGGTCGGGTGTTTGCGCACCTCGATCTGCGTGAACTGCACGCCGCCGCGCCAGCCCGTCCCCAGCGCCTTCATGCAGGCCTCCTTGGCCGCGAAGCGTGTGCCGAGGCGCTCGCAGAGAGTGGCGCGCTGCTCGGCGGTCTGAATCTCTCGCCGGGTGAAAACGCGGTGCAGAAAGCGGTCCCCGTAGCTCTCAACCATGCGTTCAAGCCGCTCGATGGAAACAATGTCGGTACCGATGCCGAGGATCATTCGATGCTCCTGTGGTCGTGTGAGTCCGTGGCTTCCCCGGTGGCTGCGAACGCTCGCCCCAGTTCGGCGACTCATTCCCTGATGATGACTCGCGCCCCGATAGGGATCGTGTTGTACATCTCGATCGCGTGCTCGTTGGTCAGGCGGATGCATCCTCCCGAGATGCGCCGCCCGATCGATGACGGCTGGTTGGTGCCGTGGATGCCGATCGAACGCCCCGTCGCGTAGCCCCGGGCCGTGGTGCCCAGCCAGCGCGCGCCGAGCGGATTCCGCGGGCTGCCACCGGGGATATGCTCGCCCGAGTACGAGCGCCATGCGGGCCAGACCGCCTTGTTCTGAATCCGCCACTCGCCGATCGGACTGTTGTTCCCCTCGCCCACGCAGCATGACCACCTCACGAGCTGCTGCCCTGCGTAGGTGACGGTCAGCGTGCGCTCTGAGCGCACGATCGTGATCTCGAAGAGATCCTCGGCCACCGCCACGCGCGTGCTGCGGTCGCCGCTGGTGAGTGTCCAGGTGCGCGCCGTCTCATCCCAGGCGCCCTTGATCGGCAACACCGCCTCGAGCCCGCGCACCGGGACGTGCAGGCTCTCGTCGATCACACGTGTCGGGTGAGGCAGATCGATGGGCTGGAAGTTGCGCCTGACGGTCCGGCTGAACGGCAGGATCTCGATGATCCCCGACGGGCAGATCAACCGCGCCGGCGCGCCCGACGACGCCTGGTGCAAATCCGCGCCGAGAAGATCGGCGATGCTCGCGACGTCCACGAAGAAGATGTCATCCTCGCGCACCCCGCCGGCGAGGCCGCCCACGCTGGCCTTCACGCGGGCGAGAGCGATGGCCAGCTCCCCCGCCCCCCGCGGAACGCTCGCGACCTGAGGAGTCGGCGCTCTCGCGTCAAGCCGGCCCGCCTGCACGCGCTCGGTCAGCGGCGCCGACATCACGTACGCAAGCGGCGCCGGAGAAACCGTCTCCGGCTCGCTGCTGAGCCGCTCGCACAGCGCGATGTCCACCGCGGAGAGCACGACCCAGATGCCGGCGGCCGCAAGGCCGACCTGAAGCAATTCCAGCAGCCACGCCCGAAACCCATCAGCCTGTGCCGCAATCATGCCTGCCCCTCGGGTGCTGATGTTGCCGCCACAGTGCCGCAATTCTGCGGGTTAGTATACATTGGGGCGCGGCAAACGGCAAGTCAGAGCGCCGGCGACAGGGCCTCCGCGGACACCCCCTCCCGCCTACGCTCCGGCCACCCACCCCGGCTCGAAGTTCGTCCAGCGGATGCGCTCGCGCCGCCACGTGTACACGAGATGCACGGTCCCGTCGTCGCCCGCCATCAGCGTCGGGTAGGAGAACTCCCCAGGCTCATTCTCCACGTTCCGCTTCGCCGCCCAGCTCCGGCCCTCGTCGTGTGAGAGCGCCAGCGTCAGCGGCGTGCGGCGGTTCGGCGAGTCGTTGAAGCAGGCGATCGTCTCGCCGCTGTCGAGCCTGACCATGTCCGCGCCGGAGTTGGGGTTGAGCAACTCCGACGGCTCGCACGGCGACCACGTCTCTCCCCCGTCCACCGAGTCACACTCCCACGCATGCGAGGTGCGTCCATCGGAGCGCATCAGCGCATGGAGCGTCCCGTCGTCGCGCTCTATCACCGCCGGCTGGATGCAGCCCGCCGGCGCAGTCATCCGCCCCGAGCGCCGCCACGTCGCTCCGTCGTCGTCGGTGAGGTAGCAGACGCCCTCCCACGTCTTCTCATCGTACGCGGGCAACACAAGACGTCCGCCGGACAGTCTCAGCGGCCGGTGGCGCACCATCATCCCGGGCTCGTCGTCGAAGACCTCCGGGTCCGTCCACGTTTCGCCGCCGTCATCCGAGCGCAGAAGGTAGAGCGCCGCCGAGTCCCAGCCCTCGCTCTGAATGACGTCCACGAAGTGCCAGAGCTGGTCGCCCTGGCGGCAGACGACGGTGTTCCCTCCGGGCCGGCCCGGAGGGTCGAAGAGCACGCGCGGGTCACTCCAGCGATCGCCACCGTGAATGGCGCACATGATCGCGACATCTGCCGCCCCCTCGTGCGAGCCTGCGTACCATGTGGCGAAGAGGCCACCACCCGGTCGCTCGGCGATCGAGGCACAGTGACAGGAGGGGCGTTCGGTTGTTCCGTGGAATATGAACTGACCGTAAAGCATAGCCCTCACCCATTCACGTCATTGGTCCAGCAGCATCGGTTTTAGTTTGGTGAGCGATTGAGTTGTCGGTTAGGTGTGTTCGGGTGAATGGTCAGTGTGCGGGGTCTACGGTGGTGGTCGGCCCTCGCAGTGGCGCATTGCCTCGAGCAAA
>JBMNNW010000089.1:0-22351 GCA_050942735.1 Armatimonadota bacterium | reverse complement strand
TGTTTCTTCGCCCACGGTCCACCCCCACGTGCGTGGGGAATACACATCGTTGCGCAGCTATACGCCGGAGAACTTGATCAATTGTAGTCCGTCAACGTCCACCACCTTTCGCCGTGGGTCGCCGAAAGCCCTTATAGCGAACCCCTGTTCGGTGCGCGCGCTGTGAATGAGCATCGCCCCGGCCCCCTCGCGACCGGTGAGTTTCTCCGTGACATGATCCCACAGGCGGTCGCGCACCCGCGCGGGGATGTTGCCCACGAAGGTGCCCGCGCGTGGCTGGATCATCAGGCGCGAGATCTCCCCGCGCAGGGATGGCTGGGCGTTCTCAACGATCAGCACCACCATCGTCGGCCGCCTCCTCGTCGCCCTCCAGGATCTTCGGCTCCCACAGTTCGGCGGGCAGCGCCGGGTCTTCGTCGAAGGTCTCGTCAAGCTCCTCCTGGACGCCGAGCGCGGTTGAGATATCCGGGATGATCCGCTTCATCAGCCTGCTGTCGCGGAACGCGTCCCTGCAGGCATGGCGGACGGCCCGCTCAAGTTTGGGCGGGTTCTCGGCCGCCAT
The DNA here is from genome assembly GCA_050942735.1 of Armatimonadota bacterium. GTDB lineage: Bacteria > Armatimonadota > Zipacnadia > Zipacnadales > UBA5352 > UBA5352. The sequence continues at coordinate 21,789 of JBMNNW010000089.1, read as the reverse complement.
TTGGAAAGCCAGCGGCACGGTGATCTCAAGTTTGTACAGGTCGGCGATGTCGTAGACGAACGAACGCTGCTTGCCGGTGTGGATGAACCCCAGCGCCGGGCTGTAGCCTGCGGAGAGGATCGCCGCGTGGCAGAGCCCGTAGAGGCAGGAGTTCGCGGCGGACAGTGCGCGGTTGGGCGGGTCGCCCGAGCGCCATGACTGCCGGTCGTAGCTGCGGCCCTGCCAGTTGATGCCGGTCTCGCGGGCGATCTGCTGGTAGGCGGTTCGCACACGCGCGCCCTCCATGCCGCGGAGCTGCTGGAGCGTGATCGACTCGTCCACCTCCTCGCCGAGGCGCATCAGGTACATGCGGCGTACGACCTCCATGCGAAGATCATCGTCGGTAGCCAGGCGCGCCTGATGGAGCAGTCGCGAGGCGCTGCGGGTGCCGCCGAGGCCCTGTGCGTAGAAGCGTACGTTCTCCTCGCCACACCAGACCACGAGGCAGTTACCCTCGGCGAGTGTCTGGACGGCGGCGTGGGTGATGCTGACACCGGGCCCGAGCATGAGCACGGCGACGGTTGCGACCGGGATAGCGACCATGCCGTCGATGTCGTGACAGGCGATCGACTTCTCGTGGCGGTCGATACGCACGTGTTCGACGTATACGAACGAGAGGCGGTCGCGGAACTTCGGGATGCGGTGCAGGTCCCGATCCATGCTGATCCCCCTTCCACAGTTGTCAATGTGCGCGTCTGATCCTACGCTCTCGCCAGAGACAGCAGCCCGAAGCCGAACGCTTTGGCCGGACCGATGCCGTCCGTCACGGCGCGGAGCAGCGCGTCCGGGTCGGTGACCTGCAGCAGGCCCTCGAAGCGTACGGAGAGGAGCGTGATGCTGCGCTGCGAGCCGCCTCGCCGCTTCTCGAACTCCTGCAGGCCCTCGGGGATGACGTGGCAGCGGACGACGCGGAAGCCGCCGCGCTCGCCCTTGCGGTCGAGCCACTCGCGCTGGTCCTGTTCCTCCAGCAGCCCGAGGCGCCTGCCGGTCTCGTTGTCGCGCTTGACCGGGTTGGCGCGCAGGCGGAAGCTCAGAAGCTGGCCCTCTGCGAAGCCGGGATCGGCGGACTTGTGATCGGCTGGCTCCAGCAGGTAGCCGTTGTCGGGCAGCGCGGACCAGTCGGGCTCGGTCTGCGACTGCACGAGGACCGTGGGCACGCCGGTGCGGCGATCCTCGTCAACGCGGTAGAGGATGCGCTCATCGGAGAGGTCATCGCCGAAGGCCTGCGAGATGGTCCGGTGCATCTCGTAGGGGCAGGCGAGTTCGGAGCGGACCTGGCGGTTGCGCGGGTTGAGGATCAGCCTGCTGAGGTGCATGCGTCCACCTCCTCAACCGGCAGATCGGCGGTGTCAATGAACCGGTCCTCGACGTAGCGGAGCGCGAAGCTGCGTTCGTGGTTCTGGAAGCACTCCGGCTGGTCGCGACGGACCTCGGCGTCGAAGTCATCGACCTCGATGACGCACCGGAGACGCTCACCGGGGTCCTCCCGCCGACGGAGACGGAGCGGCTCGGCGCGGAGGGCCTCGATGAGGTCATCGGTCTCGCGGAGTCCTCCGCCGGGGATCGGCACCGGCGTGCCGGGGACGAAGGACTTGCGGCCGAGATAGAGCGGCCAGGTGGGAGCGCGGAGGGCGCGGTCGCATTCCTCCAGCAGCGCGCGATCCTCCCACTGCAGCGCCACGAGGAAGGAGGCGTCGGAGAGGTAGTAGCGGGTGGAGACGACGGTATCGGGCTTCGCGCCGCTGGCCTTGGCGACACCGTAACGGCGGCCCTTCCACGTCTGGCCGGGGCGGATTCCGCCCGCGGTGTGGAAGTCGCGCATGATGACGCCGGGGCGGTCGATGCGCACGGCCATGCGCGGGGCGGCGAGTTCGGCGAGGCGATCATCATCCTCTCGCCCGACGCCGAGGGCCGCACACAGCAGGCCGATGACACCGGACTTAGATGGCTCGCGTCCGGTGTCACGGACGGTGAAGCGGGACTGTGTGCCCCATGACTGCATGGGGCCTTCGAGGCGCATCAGCAGCACGGGCATCACGCATCACCGACCGCGATGGCCTCGGAGACGGCGCCGAAGACGTGCTCCATGGAATCGACCTGGTGCTCTGCAAGCGGGCCGAGATCCGCCTCCCCGAGCAGGCAGACCGCGCCGGCGGTGATGCCGTCGCCGCCGTAGACGGTGTAGAGGCGCTCCCAGTACTTCGCGAGGGCCTCGGCGGACTGATCGACGAGTCTGCCGTTGCGTCCGACATCGACGGGCACCTCGAAAGCGTTCGCGAGGGACCACGGCATGGCGGTCTTCTCCTTGACGACCGCGAAGACGAGGTCGGGCGGGTTCTGCGCGGCCATGGAGTTCTGCTTGCCGGTGGGGATGGCGGCGACGGAGGCGCGGAGGAAACCGTCCACGGCGGCGCGGGCGAGTTCCTCATCGCCGCCGAGGTTGGTGGTGAGCTGGTCGAGGTCGATGAGTGCGTAGCGGTAGAAGCACGAGGAGTTGAACTCGACGGTGCCCATCATGCCCGCGCCGGTCTCCTCGCCGGGGTTGAGGTCATCGACGGCGGTGTAGAAGTCCATCTCCATCTCGGCGCGGTGGGTGGAGATCGCGTGGGCGACCTGGCAGGCGGCGTCGATGTTCCACTTCGTGGCCTCCGCGACCATGCGGCCGAAAAGCGCGACGTCCGCGGCGTCGCTGGCGGGTGTGAAGTCTTTGCTGATCTCTTTGGCGATATCCTGAAGGGCCTTCGGGATCGTGTCATCCTCCGCCTCTGCGGCGGCCTCCGCGGCCTCATCCCAGTGCTGCTCGACGAGGTCGGCGATGCGCTCGATCTCGTCCTCGCCCATGTAAACGAGGACGGCGGTGAGGTCGCCGCTCATCTTGCCGATGACGGCGTTGACCACGGCGCGGGAGACGATGCGGGCGGTCTCCTCGTCATGACCACGCTCGACGAGGTACTCGGTGAGCGGCGTTACCAGACGCTTTGTGCGGACGCCGACGCCGGACTCGACGGCGGCATCGAAGGCAGGATGCGTGCGGGTCGAGCGCTTAATGCACTGGCTGGAGATGCGGGCACGTCGGTAGCCGCCGAAGACGCAGTCTTTGGGGCTGTTGGTGTCATCGCGGTTGAGGCACGACGGTGCGAAGTTCTGCAGGATATGCAGTTCGATCCACATCATGATCCCCTCCTGAGGGTGCACTGTCAGTCTGTGGGGTGCTCGTCGCTCTCTTCGGCTGCGCTTCGTCCGGCCCAGTAGCTGTTGGCCCACTTGCGCTGGACGAAGCGGTCGGGGTGCGTCCAGTAGCTCAGGTCATAGAGCAGTTCGGCCCAGTTTACGGGGACCTCGGCACCGGCGGCGAGATCCACGGCGTGGCGCAGGTGCCACTGAAGGTCATCGGGGTGGGCGTTGAGGAGCGCGACGAAGCGGCGCTCAAGGCTGTCGACGCCTTCATCCTCGCCGGAGCCGCGTTCTTTTCGGCGCAGGCTGTGGACCGTATGGCAGGTCTCGCCGAAGTTGCCCTTTGCGGTGTTCATCGGGTGGGAGCCGAACAGGGCCCCGACGAGGTAGTAGATATCGGCGTCCCAGTCGCGCATCGAATGCGTCCACGGCACTACGATCGGGAACATCTCGGGCGTGGTGCCGGGCGGCTTACCGAGGCCGCGGCGCAGGTGCGCGAGGGCAGCGCGATGCTCGCGCTTCGCGAGGCCCTGCAGGTAGGTCGCGAACTTCGTCTGGTGGTCAGTCGGCATGTGCTGTCACCTCCTCATAGTCGGCCAGCTTCTTCTTCAAGCTGCCGCCAAGGACGCGGCGGGCGTGGCTGATCGCTCTGAGGTTGCGGGCATTGGGTGCGAGCGAGTTCTGGGCGCGTTCGAAGACCTGCCAGGCGGTGCGTCGTAACCGCGCGACCCAGGCTACCTCCAGCGCGTCACGGTCGGCGTCCTTAGCGGCGAGATCAACGACCAGTTCGCGGAATGGCAGTTCGAGAGCGGACCAATAGTGTGTGGACACGCCCAGGGAATCGATCATGTTCGAGACGGCACCACCATCGGGATCGCGCACGCCTGCGGTGAGCGCCTGCTCGGCGAGGGCGCAGCCTGCGCCGTAGAGCGAGCCGTGGACGCTCTCGGTGAGTTCGAGGCACGCGCGGAGGTGCTCGACCAGCTCGTCGTCGGCAAGGTAGCGCAGGGGGAGGGGAAGGCGCTCGTGGCGCCAGTACTCCACCTTGGCTGCTTGTCTTCCGCGCACAAGACCAAGTGCCCACAGACGCAGCAATGCGGGTCGCGCGAGGCCCACATACTGTGCCGCTCGGGCGACATGATCGAGGACAGATGGTCGGTGTGACTGACCCTCGATGTCGCGCAGCAGGACCATGCTATCACGCCAGAGCGTCCTTCCAACGCTACCCTTGAAGGGCGAATATGGAACATCACTGGAAGTGGCCTTATCGTTTCGAACGTACGCTACCATGGGGTCAACCTCGCCCAATGGGCTGGCGAAGTCCTCTCCACCTGCTCTGATAGCCCACTTCACCGAAATGTGTCCCCGTTCGGCGTCCTCGGCTCGCAGGTGCAGGCATCGGGCCTGCCAGGTCAGATAATCCACGTAGCCGTCAGGCATTCTCTCGCCAACCCATGGAGCCTCGTCACGTTCCCAGGAAGGGATGTCCGCGGGGTTCGCCTGAATGTGATCATTGGCCACGGGATCCCACGCCACCAGGTTGAGGAGTAGGGTTTGGAGCAGCGTGTCACCCACCGACATGAACGCAAAGCCGAGGCCGAGAGGAGCAGCGCTTGGATACGTTCTCCCAGACCCTTCCGGGTGGGAGCGTGTACCGGAAAGATCGTAGTTCTGCATTGCTATGACAAGGGCCGCCGCACGAGCGGGCGAGAACTCAACTGGTTCGCTATCAATATCGTGAGAGAACAGGGTCTTGTTGATCCCCGACGCAAGCTCTTCGGCGAATACTGCAAGAGGATGATATGTGGCTCCCAACATCCCCGGCGTCTGGTAGAACGGCCGCTCTTCGTCGAAGAGGTCGAAGCGGTGCCGCCACTGATCGAAGTACTCGGTCAGTACCTGGGCGTCGAAGCGCCCGGCCTCCCACAGTTCCCGCCATGCGTCATAGTTGTGCGGACCGAAGTTGCGATGCACGATCGCCAGCAGGAGCCGGTGTAGCGACGCGGTCACAAGCGGCGAGGCGTCCACCACCTCCCGGAGTTCATGCGCCTGCGTTAGCGTGTCGAGCAGTCCCAGTTCGTCCGAGGTTCCATCGAGACGCACGCATGGTATCCACGGCTCGGACACGAGATCGAACGATGCGGCCATGATCAATCCTCCCCGTCGTCACGTCACTCTCTCACGATTCCGATGTCGGGGTCATTTCGAAGCACGAAGCCATCACCGAGGAAGCGACCGGTCTCGTCGAAGAGCACCGGACGGTGATGGCGGAGCAGTGAGGTCCGTCGCCATGCGCTCGGCGTGGGCGGCATTTGATTGATGCGGCGGTCGGAGATACGGACACTGCGCCTGACAAGCGCCTCCGTGAGTTCCTCCGACGGCTCGGCGTCGAGGTCCAGCGGTAGACTTTCCTCGCCGCGTCGAACGTGCGGCTGACCATCGACCGTCTCGAGACAGACGATCTCGACTGAGGGTTGCTCCTCCCAGCGAGTGAGGGCGCGGTAGGCGTTGTGCAGCTCGGGATTGTCCTCTGCGAGTTCGAGCTTGCCGGGCAGCGCGTGGAAGTCCTCCTCAAGGTCCGGCGGGGGCAACTGCCTGAGCGCTGCTTCATGTTCGAGTCGCTGACGTCTCTGCGCAGCCTCCTGGCGAGCTTCGTCCAACGCCTCGGCAAGGGCACCGTCCTCTACCTCGGGCTCGGCCTCATAGACGGCGCAGATGAGGTCTTCGACATCGCCCGGGATGCGGAAGCCGTCCCGTTCGCGCAAGGCCAGCCAGGTCTTCAGCAGCAGGTAATCTCCGTAGATAAGGCCGCTGTTGCCGAACTGCGGGACGCCCCGATCGTTCTCCTCGGGCGTCATGAGAAGCAGTCGCGAGCACTCCAGTCCCGGCGGGCGCTCGCGATCGTGGCGGTGCATCCTGCCTGAGCGTTGCAGCAACAGGTCCACGGGCGCCACCTCGCTGATCATCAGGTCGAAGTCGAGGTCGAGGCTCTGCTCGATGACCTGCGTGGCCACGAGGACCGCTCGCTCGGGTCTGTTCGCTTGCCTCCTGCCGAAACGCTCGATCGTCTGCTTTTCCCGGCGGTCACGCTCGTCGAACGGGAAGCGCGCGTGAAACAGATGCCGTTCGATCGCGTCGGGCAGAAGTTCATCAAGTCCGCTGAAAGTATCCTGTGCCGCGACAACAGTATTGCAGATCACGGCGGCACACCCACCGCCGTCCAACGTCTCGCTGAGGCGCTCGGCCAACCCCGTCGGATCGGGATTGATCCAGCCCAATTCCACGCGCTTCTCTTCGGTGTCCCAGGTGGCGGTATCCGCTCCGTCCGGGGATACACGAGTGACTCTGGGGTAATGGACCTCGGGCACTTCGACGTCGCCCGCGTAGGCTTCCAGCAGCTTCCGGCGACGCGTCGGCGGAAGCGTTGCCGACAGAATAACTACCGGACAGCCCAACGCACCGAGCCACTTCAGCAGGCGATCCAGCAGGTCCGACGTGTAGGTGTCAAATGCGTGGACCTCGTCAAAGATGACGGTCTTACCGGCCAGGCCAAAGAGCCTCACAAAGGAATGAGACGCCTGCATCGCCGCGAGCAGGGCCTGGTCGATAGTCCCGACGCCGAAGGGGCCCAGCAGCCCGCGCTTTCGATAGCCGAACCATTCGCCCGCGACGACCGCGCCTCGGGGCGTCGCTTCGTCATGATCCTGGTCCCAGACCTGACCGAGACTTCGGAGCTGCTGGTATGCCTCGGAAAGGGCTGCGTGGCCGTGGACAAGCTGCAGGTCCACGAACTGGTCCGGGTATCGCTTCGCCAGATAGTCACCGTGAAACCGATCGAACATGGCGTTGGCCGTCGCCTGGGTGGGCATCGCGACATAGCAGCCGCGTTCGGCCACGCCTCGGTTCCAACGATCAACGAGGTGCAGGGCCGCCTCGGTCTTGCCCTCACCCATCGGGGCCTCGATGATGACCAGCTCGGGCTCACCAGAAGCGTCAAGCGCGAGGACCTGTTCCTGCATGGCGTTGGGGGTGAAGCCGAAGAAGTCCGAGAAGTCAATCTCTCGGGTTGAGGGCTGCCAGCGCGTCCAGCCGATCTCATCGATGGCGTGTGCGGCCTTGCGCCGTGCTTCCGCGAAGTAGGCGGAGAGATCATCGGGGTACGGCTCAAAGGAGAACCACTGCTCAGCTGATCCGATCCAGTCGGCCACGGACGTGAGGCCAGAGAGGAACATGAAGAAGCGATGGTCGCGGGGGCTGAGCGTCCTGGGGACGGGGTCAGAGATCGCCAACGCGGCGCTGAATTGCTGAATGAGGGTCCGGCGGACTTCTTCCCACCTGCTATCGCCACGATCCCGCGATCCCAAGTCCAGCAACTCGTGTGATAGGGGAAAGCTGCCGTGGTGACCGGAAGCCGCCGCAGCTAGTGCGCGGACGATTCCTGCATCATTTGCTTCATTGAGGTAGTATCGCGTGAGCACGTCGGCTGTGAGGACGCCGTGGCGACGGCAGGCGCGCGGCGGGAAGCGCAGGCCAGCCTTTCGGAGTCTCTCCTTGCCCTCAGTGTCCAGTCCCTGAAAGCCCGGTGAAGCCTTGCCGATGTCGTGGACGCCCGCCCAGAATGCGAGGGTATCTCGGGCGACGCGGTTGTCCCCGATGCCGAGTTGCTCCATCACACCTGCATGGATCGCCTCGGGAAGCACGCGCTCCCACATCTCGCAGGTGACTGCAGCGACGTCGAGGAGATGGCATATGAGTGGGTGAAATGCGTGAGGTTGCGAGGTCCGGTCGGTCTTAGCCCAGATACGACATCCCGGCTGCGCTGAGGCCACAGTTGTCCCCTCCCGCTGGAGCATCGGGCGTCAAGCCATCCAGATCAACCGTGCCCGCCTTCGATGAGGCTGCAATATCCACCTCCCACAAACAGAGCTGGCGTCGCAACTCGATGGGGGTAACTGGCCGGTGTATCAACTGTCTGTCCACGGAGGAATCGTGTTCTGTTAAGCGAAGGGGACCATTGGACGTCTCAGTTTCAGCTGCTCGTACCAGCAGACGACAACATAAGCTCCGCTCTGAGTGTGGTTGTAACTCCAGAATTAGGAACACGGCGACCAGCATGGTGTGTTTCTAACTCGGCTTATAGACACGCTCTCCGCTTACTCGCTAATGGTCAAGTCCTGAATCTGCTGTAAAAGTGCTCTGGCACGAGCGTCTCAGGCGGCGAGCGTGTCAGTACGCTTCGTTCCCGGTGGCGGGTCCGGTTCAAGTTCCGTACGCAGCACCTGCAACTGGCGCTGCTCCAGCTCCGTGATGGTCACCCGCTGCCATCGCCGGGCAGCCCGCTCCAGCGCCCCGAAGGCCAGCTTCAGACAGCTGCGCTCGGTGAAAAAGCGCGGGATCACCTTCGTGCGCCGCCGCTCCTCCTCGAAGCTGCGCTCGATCAGGTTCGTGGTCCGTGCGTACCTCCGATGCGCCAGCGGCAGCCGCAGGTGCGCCAGCGATGCCTCCAGGTCATCGGCGAAGCTCTTCATCGCGGCCGGGTACAGCTCCTCGAAGCGCGCGAACGTCTCCGCCGCTGCCTCCCGTCCGGCCTCAGGCGTCGGGGCGTCTCGCACCGAGTCCAGCCACGCCTTCACCTCCGCCCGCGCCGCGTCGGGCAGCTTGTCGAGCACATTGCGCATCTTATGCACCCAGCAGCGGATGCGGAGGCTGTGCGGAAAGACCTCCTCGAGCGCCCGCAAAAGCCCCGGCGCGCCGTCGCTGGTCATCGTCAGCGGGGGCCTCAGGCCCCGCGCCACCATTCCCCGCAGGAAGTCCAGCCAGTCCGCGTGGCTCTCTTTGTTGCCCAGCGCCAGGTGCAGCAGCACCTTCCTGCCGTCCGCGCAGATCCCCCACGCGCACAGCAGCGCCTCCTTCGGGCCTCCCTGCAGGCGCAGCGACTCGTAGATCGCGTCCACGAACAGGTAGATCACCTCGAAGCTCGACAGATCGCGGGCGCAGAACGCCTCGTATTCCTCCCACAGCCGATCAGTCAGCTCGCTGACCGCGCTGCGGCCCAGGATGCACTCTCCGGTGGCGTCGGTAAGCGCCTCGTCAACGTCGCGGGTGGACAGCCCGCGGGCGTACATCTCCGTCACCAGCTGCTCGAGCACCTCACTGTTGTCGCCCAGAAACTCCAGCAGCTTCGAGTGATGGCCGGGCACTCCCCGCACCTGCGGCACCTGCACATCGATGCGGCCCTCGGCGCTGTCCACGTGGCCGGGACGGTAGCCGTTGCGGTAGCGTCCGTCGCTGCCTCGCTCGTAGCGGTCGCGGCCGACCACGTCACGCTGCTCGGCCTCCAGCGCCTCCTGCAACACTACCCGTGCGGCCAGACGCGCAACAGTACTGGTCGGCTCCTCCTCCGAGGTAAGCCCTCCCGAAAGAAATTGCTTCAGAGACTGGCAAATCTGCTCGGCTGGTGATATCCTGTGCGTGGGCATGGATGTATCCTTTCTGGCCCCAACGGGCCTGTGGTCTTCTCACCGCACAGGATACTCCATGCCCTCCTCTTTTACAGCAGTATACGGACATCACCAGCCACAGGCCGTTGAATACATGCTGTGTCAGGCGTTCTTCGCGGACAGGATGACGATGAATCAGCGGGCCTTATTGGTCAACCATGCGCTAATACTGGCCGAAGCAGAACCATGGAGACACTCTCTGCTCAGGGAGGCGATGCTCGCTTGGCGTCCTGAGATCGCTGATTGGTACCACTGGGTATTCGCGCGCGGCGATCCAATGTTGCTTTGGGGAGCCGGACGCGTACTGACTGGAATCCGAGATGCATTGCCGACGGAGGCGCGACATCAGTTCGAGTTACTTCTCGTTGCCGCTCAGCGTTCGAATTCAGCCATGCGCCTTGCTGGACCGAACCATGAGCGGCCGTCCCCCTACGAAGGCATTTTCGGTCACCTCACGCAGGTCTGTCCTGCTGTAATCGAGCTTCTTACGTACCAGTGCTATTCCAATCCCAACAGGTTCGCCTTTGAGTACGCGAGAGATATTGCGGCGAACTGGCAGCGCTGCAAGCCCATCTGGAGAGATCACATTGAGCAGGCAATGAAACACGCAGGTTACCTGACCAGAGAGCGCGTGGCTTTCGCCCTGACGGAGTTCGTTGGGAGCATGAGCCCGGAGATCATCCGGCAGATGGGGGGCTGGGCACGAGATGAATCAGGTATTCGTCGCGTCCCTGCACTGCGCGCGTTTTGGCGCTACCAGGACGCACTACCCGATGAGTGGAAGGAGGCTCTTGATATTGCGATTGCCAGCGCGGATCCTGCTGCACTAGAAGCCCTGTTCCGCCCTGCAGATTGGTGGACGTTTCCGGCGGCTGAGATGCAGGCAATGGCCGAGAACATAGGCGATGGCGAACTCGCCCTCTTGGCGGAATACGAGAACTGGGCAGTATCGATGCACCAGACACTTGACGCGCTTAACCTGGAGCAGTTTGAAGGTCGCAACGGGGCAATATGCCATGGTTGGTCACTCATGCACCTGGCGGACGCTGACCCGAGCGTCGAAATGCAGCACGAGAATCCTTGTAGAAGGTTGGCCGCTCTATTGAGATCCTTTCAGATAGAAGTAAATGAGGATGAGACGTTGATGCGGTGCATGGATAGCCTACTCCAGTGCTTTGATGATCTCCCACCTGCGCTCAAGCCGCCTGCACTTGGCGAGATAGCATCGCAGATGCCCAAGCTGCGCACAGCGCGAGATTTCACAGAGGAATGCACTGTGGTCAACAACAGGAGCCTACAGGTCGCTCTTAGGACAGGCCAACGTTTGGCGCGTGAGCATCGAGACATTTCCAGAAGACTTCACACCGCCTATCCCACACTTTACCTTGCGCTTGTTGCCCGGGGTGAAGAGCCTCCCTACACAGATTGCGCTAATGCGAGATTACGTAGGAGTTCACAGGGCATCTACAGTATGAGACATTGGTTTCTCTGATGGCGGGGTTGACCTGCCCCCCCTCAAACGGGTCCAGGTGCTATGCGTTGATGTGAGGCATATGGACCCGTTTTAGGGGGGCAGGCCACAGAGTTCGTCGTCAGCGCCCGGCCGAGCCTTTGCGGCTCCCCCGGCGTCTGCGCCCTCCGCCACCGGACGAACCCCCTCGGCGGGGGCCCGTGGATGCCGTGGCAGGTGCGCCCGCTGTGGGCGCAGTCGGCGCCGTGGCACCGGTGTCAAAGCCCTCGATATTGCGCACGGAGATTCGCTCGCCCAGCGCGCGCTCAATGTCGCGCACCGCGCTCCGGTCCTCGGGTGTCACGAGGGTGATGGCGTCGCCATTGCGCTCCGCCCGCCCGGTCCGGCCGACGCGGTGGATGTAGTCGTCGGCGCTGCCCGGGACATCGTAGTTGATCACGTGCGAGATCGTCTCTACGTCCAGCCCCCGCGACGCGATGTCGGTGGCGACCATCAGCCCAACCTCACCCGTGCGAAAGGCGTCCAGCGCCTTACGGCGCTGGTTCTGCGAGCGGTTCGAGTGCAGTACGGCCGCCCCACGCCCCGACCGGCCGATCTGCTTCGCCAGCCGGTTGGCGCGGTGCTTGGTGCGCGTGAAGATCAGCACCGAACTGACGTCCGTGCTGCCGAGCAGCGCCAGAAGCATCTCAGTCTTGCGATCTGGCGCCACCGGGCACAGGGCATGCCTCACCGTCTGCGCCGGCGCGGTCAGACCGATCTCGATACGCTCTGGATCGCGCAGGATCTCGCGCGCGAACCGATCGAGTTCCGGCGCGAAGGTCGCCGAGAACAGCATGGTCTGCCGCTCACGTGGGGTCTGCGCAACGATCCGCCGCACGTCTGCCAGGAAGCCCATGTCGAGCATCCGGTCGGCCTCGTCCAGCACCAGCGTCTGCACGCAGCTCAGATCAGCATTGCCTCGCTGCACATGGTCGAGCAGCCGTCCGGGGCAGGCCACGATGATTTCTGCGCCGCCGCGCAGCGCGTCAACCTGCGGGGCCATGCCGACCCCGCCGTACACGGTGGCTGACCGCAGGTTGGTGAAGCGGGCCAGCTGCGCGATCTCGTCGTTGATCTGTTCGGCCAGTTCACGCGTGGGGCTGACGATGAGCGCGCGCGTGCGCCCGCTTTCGCCCGGCGCGGCCAGCAGGGCCTGCAGCATGGGCAGCACGAAGGCCGCCGTCTTGCCCGTGCCCGTCTGCGCGGTGCCGATAACGTCCCGCCCTTCCAGCGCCGGTGGGATTGCCGCCTGTTGGACGGGGGTGGGCTCGGTGTAGCCGGCCGCCTGAATTGCCCGCTGCAGACGGTCGTCGAGACTGATGCGATTGCGTGTCATTGCACTACCTTCTTGTCGCCAGCTATCGAAAAAGTTGTCTCCGCTGGACCGGCGTAGCTGGTGGCGAATGCGGTGTATCGTCCGTACGAGTACGTCTGACAGCACGCATGCCGGGAGCAGAGTCGCACTCATCGAGGGGGTGTTCGACTGCCAGTCAAGCTTGGAGAAGACGTCGCACGGAAGGCAATGCGTGGAAGTTTACGTCCGAGCCAAGGCCAGAGCGTCAGTGTGCCCGACAGGTGCCGCGGGGAACTGGTCTGTGTGTTCCCTCACCACCATTGTAGCTGATTGCGCCGGAAGTAGCAACAGGCTCCGGGCGCGGGGTGTGCATCCCGGGTGTCGGTGTACAGGTTTTCAGCAGGCGGCTTTGACGCGGCCCTCCTGCTCGGCGAGCGTCTGCACGTGGGTGTTGAGCGACTGGAAGAAGGCCGCGGGTGAGGAGAGCAGGCGCTTCTTGAGAATGGTGAGAGTGCGTCGCTGCCCGGATGGCTGCTTGATCGATCTGGTCTTCGTCGATGCGGTCGAGGATGTAGCGCAGCAGGTCCTCCTGGCGCGGCTGGCCGAGGACCAGCCGGTACACCGCCAGGGTCGTCCCCGGTCCGTAACCCCGCCCTATCGAAAGATAGAGGCAAAAGTCCCTCCACAGGCAGATGTGTACGACATCGCGAGCCACTACACTACCCGTGGCAAGAGCAGGCAGAGCCATTGCACCTCGGAAGAGTCCCAGTCTGGATTCAATGGTTTGGGTTCAGGATCGTATGAACTGGGCTGTTCGGCGCGCGGAGTTTGAGGCGGAGCATGGTCGTGAAGGAAGAGGCCGCTAATACGGCCGCTTCGCCTACCGGAGAGCAGTGCCAGAACCTGACGACGCTGCGGGCTCGTTGATCGACGTTTACAGAATACTTCCGTAGAGATCGCAAAAGTAGGTAGTAAGATGCGAATAAATGATAGCACAAATGGAGCTGAGTAAAGACATCGGTATAATTTGTACGTTGCGACGTGACTAAGTAGGAGGGGCGTGCATGTCAAGGCAGCGAGTCGCAGTATGTCTTATCATGATGTGTGCCGCGACGGGCATGGCATTCGCACAGATGGGAACGCCGAACCTCGCACCCGCCACGCCGACGGCGACTGCGCTCAATGCCGACGACGAAACGGTACTTGTGCCCGGCTTCAACTGGTCCACGAGCACCACCAACATCTCCGCGGCGCAGGACGGTACCGTCACGGGCGAGAGCATCGGCACTGGTGATGTCATCGCCACCGAGACTGAGTCCGGCGTTTCGGGCTCTGCGAGCGTAACCGTGGTAGTCTCAGAGACCACTGCACCCACAGTGAGTTCCACTATCCCGGTGGACGGTGCCGCAGGCGTGGCCATCAACAGGAAGGTCACAGCAATTTTCAGTGAGGCGATGAACCCGTCAACGGTCACCACGGCGACCTTCACCCTGAAGCGAGGGCGAACGGCTGTTCCGGGCACTGTGAGTTGCACTGGCACAACGGCGACCTTTGAACCAGCCAACCCTCTCACATCTGCCGCCACACATATCGCCACGATCACAACCGGGGCCGAGGACCTGGCAGGCAATTCGCTGGAGAACGACCATGTTTGGAGCTTCACTACAGGTCAGGCGCCAGTATTCCTCGGCTGGGCGGGCAGTTTCGCGGTTCTGGCTGGCTCCACGGTCACCAACACTGGCCTGAGCGCGGTCAATGGGGATCTTGGGGTGAGCCCGGGTAGTGGGGTGACCGGATTCCCGCCCGGCGTAGTTAACGGGGCGATACACAGTGCCGATCCTACCGCAGCCGAGGCCAAACTCGACTTGACTACAGCGTATGACGATGCTGCTGGACGCGCGGGAGCGGTCGTCAATATCCCCACGGGAGAGCTCGGTGGGCTAACCCTCACCCCTGGCCTCTACAGGTCGGGCATTTCCTCGTTCGCCTTGACGTCGGTGGATCTCACTCTCGACGCCCAGGGAGACCCGGATGCTGTCTTCGTCTTCCAGATGCCGTCGTCCACACTCACTGTGGGTAATGGCCGGCACGTTATGCTGAGCGGTGGCGCCAATTCCGCCAACATCTACTGGCAGGTCGGCAGTTCAGCCACCCCTGGGACGACGTCGGTGTTCAGGGGGAACATCCTCGCTGCCGCATCAATCACGTTGCAGACCTTAGCCAGGCTCGACGGCAGGGCGTTGACTCAGACCGCTGCGGTTACGCTTGACGCCAGTACCATCAACAGACCGCAATAAGGAGTTCGGGGGACGCCATGTCCGTGCGTCAAGGCTCACTACCTATCCAAGGGGCGAGCGGGCATGGTGTCCCCAGAATGACTGACAATACCGACGACGCCGAAGAATGTCGCACGCATCGGCCTCACACCATATCCGTTCAGGAGGTAGCGAGCATGGACAGGAGAGAACTGACGCGCATTGAGAATATCAAGATCGAGGACGTAGTCGTGGACGCGGTCGGGGACGTGACTGCGGCTGTGGCCGGGGTCATAGGTACGCTCCTGGAGAAGCGCGACGATACCAAGGCCCATCTGGAAGAGATCAAGGACAATATCGTCGAGCGACTCGCGACGCAGAAAGACCTCACGCAGGAGAAGTACGAGGAGGTCGTTGAGACCGTCATCTCCGAGTACACGGCAGCCAAAAAGATCAGCGGGGATCAGGCCGACGAACTTGAGGCCAGGCTGCGGGACGGCTACGAGGCGGTCCGGCAGACGATCCACGAACACACCGCCCCGGGCGACTCACCGACGACCGCATAGCCATCCTGATGGTCGTCGTGCGGGCCATCCGGAAGCCGACCTGACCGCCAGGACGCCGGCTGAAGGCTCGGGTGAGGGGCATCGCGGGGTTGTGGGTCTGCCCGGCGCTCATGCCCGGGATTAGGCTCAAGATGGCAGGAATGGTCAAAGCCGTCGTGGAATCTTGTGTGAGGAGGAGTCTGACGCAGGAAAGGAGCCGATGATGGCCGCCCACACACTGGCCGACGTGCTCGGATGCGACTACGCCCGGGCGATCGTGGAGTCGATGCGCAAGCCCTTTGTGGTGCTTTCTCCCGACCTGCGCGTGCTCGCGGCCAACCTGCCCTTCTACCACAACTTCTGCATGGAACCCGAACAGGTGGAGGACCGCCTCCTGTCCGATTTGGGGAGCGGTCAGTGGGACCTTGCGCCACTGAGGGAGCTGCTGGCGACGGCCTTCGCAGGAGACGCCCCCCCGTGGGCCTGGAACTGACTGCTAAGTTCGAGCACCTCGGGCGCCGTACACTGCTACTTGATGCCAGGCGCTTGCATGTGAGTGAGGAGCCCCGAGCAGTGATGCTCACGACGGAGGACATCACGGAGCGCAAGCGGATCGAGGCGGCGCTGGCTGCATCGGAGGTGCGCTATCGTCGGCTGTTTGAGGCGGCGCAGGACGGCATTTTGCTGCTGAACGCTGACACCGGGGAGATTGTGGACGCCAACCCATTCCTCGAGGATCTGCTCGCGTACTCCCACGACGAGATGATCGGACGCAAGCTGTGGGAGATCGGCCCATTCAAGGACGTGCCGGCCGCGAAGGCGGGCTTTGAGAAGCTGCAGGACGAGCGATATGTGCGCTATGAGGACCTGCCCCTGCAGACCAAGGATGGAAAGCAGATCGACGTGGAATTCGTCAGCAATGTCTACGCCGTAGAAGACGAGCAGATCATCCAATGCAACATCCGCGATATCACGGACCGCAAGCGGGCCGAGGAGCAGTTGCATGCCCTGCGCCTCGAACTTGAGGAGCGCGTTGCCAGGCGGACGACCGAACTCGCCAATGCCAATCTGGATCTGCGGCGGGAGATTGTCGAACGCGAACGCGCTGAGGCTCGTACGCACCAGGTGGTGGTGGAGGAGCGAACGAGGATCGCGCGCGAGATCCACGACACGCTCGCCCAGGGCTTCACCGGAATCGTGATCCAGTTGGAGGCCGCCGAGGACGTGCTGGCTGACGAGCCCCAAAACGCGCGCCTCCACATGCTCCGTGCACGAACGCTGGCGCGGGAGAGCCTGGCGGAGGCGCGCCGCTCGGTCTGGGCACTGCGGCCGCTGGCCCTGAGGGGCGATGATCTGGGCTACGCATTCCTCCACCTGGCGCACAAGCTTACTGAGTCATCCGGCACGTCGATCGGGTTCACCCTCCGGGGCGTCCTGCGCCCGCTGAGTCAGGGTATCGAGCATGACCTGCTGCGTATCGGACAGGAGGCGCTCGTTAATGCCCTGCGACATGCCAACGCGACCGAGATCCGCGTTACTCTCACCTGCGACGACGCGCACATCGGCCTGACCGTGGAGGATAGTGGCGATGGCTTCGATGTAGACCGTTCGGCAGATCGGCCCGGTTTCGGAATGCGCGGCATGCGGGAGCGCGCTGACTCCCTGGGTGGGACGCTCACCATCACGAGTTCGCCGGGCGTCGGGACAAAGGTAGAGGCGGTAGTGCCCATTCCTGCCGAAGGAGGAGGCGCTCTTGGAGAAGACCAGTCCGATCAGAATTCTCATCGCTGATGACCACCCGGTGGTGCGAGAGGGGCTCGTTGCCCTGATCAACCACCGATCTGACATGACCGTGGTCGCTGAAGCGTCCAACGGACGTGAGGCGGTGGCAGCATTCCTCGACCACCACCCGGACGTCACCCTCATGGATCTGCGCATGCCCGAGATGGACGGCGCCGACGCCATCGCCGCCATTCGGGAGCGAGCGCCGTCGGCTCGCGTGATCGTGCTGACCACCTACGACGACGCCGACATCCAGCGCAGCCTGCGGGCGGGCGCCAAGGCCTACATTCTCAAGGATGCGGGCCGCGACGAGCTGCTCGCGTGCATCAGGACTGTTTACGAGGGCGGAACTCTCATCCCCGCGGACATCGCCGGCAAGCTGGCCGCGAGCATCGGTTCGCCTTCCCTCACCGACCGGGAGATCGAGGTACTCCATCTCGTCCGGGACGGGAAGTCCAACAAGGAGATCGCGGCAGCTCTGTTCGTCACGGAAGGCACCGTCAAAAGCCACATGCACACTGTGATCGGGAAGCTGGACGCTCAGGACCGCACCCAGGCGGTGACCGTCGCCCTTCGGCGCGGCATCCTGCGCCTCAGCTAGCGCCCGGCCCGCCCTCCCCCCGCGTCTCACCGCCTACGCGACCGCTTCGGCCACACCCCATGTGCTGAGTGTACCGAATGATACAGATGAAGATCCACCCTGGGGTGGATGTGCCCCCAACGCGGTCGGGCTATAGTGTTCATGGCAGGAGAGCATGGGCAATCCTGCAGAGCATGAACGCAGAGGGTAAAGGAGACAGGAAGATGAAGACGACAAATCGTTTTGGCGTGATGGCGATGCTGGCGGCAGGGCTGGTTCTGCTGACCATGACGTCAGGAATGGCTGCCATACAGGTCGAGCTGAACGGGGACCCGGTTGCACTCAGTGTGGCCCCGATCACGGTGGTCAACCGGACCATGGTACCGATGCGCTCCATCTTTGAGGCACTGGGAGCGGGCGTGCAGTGGACCGAATCCACCCAGACGGTCAAAGCTACGCGAGGCGCCACGAACGTGGAGCTCACGATCGGCGAGACAGACGCCACGGTCAACGGATACAGCGTGGCTCTCGATGTCCCGGCCATGATCCACCGCGGCTCCACGATGGTACCGCTGCGCTTTGTCAGCGAGTCCCTTGGCGCCGACGTGCGCTGGTCTGGCGCCACGCAGACGGTCTCCATCTTCACCGATGGCACTCCCTACACCGACCACATCGCCAGCATGCATCCAGTCGCGATCCCCAGCGCCACCGTGATCCCGGTCAGTCTGGACACCCCGCTTGGGTCGCTGGCGAGTGAGGTCGGAGACGGATTTAGTGTTACGGTGGTCTCCACGCTCAACGGCGATGCCGAGTTCCCGCGCGGCACCAAGCTGGTAGGCAACGTGGTGGGCGTGCAGAAGGCCAACGGCTCGAAGCCGGGCGTCCTCGATCTGACCTTCCGAGAGGTGTGGCTGCCCGACGGCACCAAGACGACCATCGATGGTTCGCTGATCTCTCTCGATGACAAAGCCGTAACCCGGTCGGAGGACGGCCGTCTCCGGGCAACGGTTCGGCGGACCGGCGACGATCGCCTCAAGATGATTGGCATCGGCGCAGGAGCGGGCCTGCTCATCGGTAAGCTGCTGGATCAGAACCTGATCGTCGGTGGCCTTCTGGGCGCCGCAGCCGGCTACTTCTACAACGAGTACACGACCGACAAAGTGAGGGCGACTGACGTCCTCGTGGCACCGGGCACCGTCTTTGGCGTGCGAATGGACCGCGACGTGACCTTCGGCGCGTCCGAGGCGTTTGTCGCTGCTCGCGCCGCATATGTCAGTGCGGGTTAGCCATACGCCCAGCCGCCATGCGAGGACCAGAGCGCCGAGCTCTGGTCCTCACTTGGAGGTCGAGGCTGTCAAACCGACGGCTGGGGACAACTGCAGAGGAGGCCGGGAATCATTGTGCACTGGGCATCGATAGTGCTGGTTGTCGTGATCGCGGCGGGCATCCTTGCCTTCGGCGGCGCCGGCGGCGGAACCACCGGGATCGGCAAGATCCTGCTTGTGATCCTCCCGGTGCTCTTCATCATCGGACTGGTATCGAACTCGATCAGACGAGCCTGACGGGGCCCGGCAGGCGACAGGACGGGCTCGCAACGCCCGGACCGGGACGCTGGGGGCACATTGATGCAGCACAAGGGATGAACGCAAGATGCCGCAATCTGAGCTGCTCGACACGATACTCACGCGCCGGAGCGTGCGTGAGTTCAGGCCCGACCCGGTACCGGTAGAGTTCTTGCAGAGGCTCATGCAGGCGGCCCAGGCGGCTCCGTATGGGACCGCGAACGATGAGCGCGAGTTCGTGGTGCTCGGCGGGCAGGCCAAGGATGACCTCGTGGCCTTCGTGGCCGAGCGTCTCGACGCACTCCTCCCGGTTCTCGGTGATGTGCCTGCGAAGACTGTGCTGCAGGATGCACGCGGGCTCGTGAGCGCGATCGGCGAGGCCCCGGTCATCGTCGCGGTCTTCGCGCTGGTGAGCGATGAGGGGCACACCCTGGCCCTGCCCTCGGCGGCGGCCGCGGTGGAGAACCTGCTGCTGGCGGCCTGGTCGCTGGGCCTGGGAGGATGTTACACCACCGGCGGCGTCTACCTCGCCGACAGCATCGCCGAGTACCTTAATCTCCCCGGGCGGCAACTGATCGCGCTCGTGCCGTTGGGGTATCCGCTGCATGTGCCCCCGATGAAGCCGCGACCGGAGGATGCGGTCATCTGGCGGGGCTTCCCGGAGATGGAGAGGCGAGGGGAGGCGCGCGCACTGCCGCCGGACCTCGAGGAGCAGATGGACGCCGCCGCCGCACGTCTCACCGGTGAGAAACCGTGGGAGGTGCTCCTCGTGGACGTCTCGACGCAAGCTACCGAACGTACCGCGAAAGTGATGCGCCGTGCGGGGTACTCAGTGGAGCACTGCGCGCGTCCGTCGGAGGCGTTGGCGGCCATCGCGACTCACCAACCTGACGTCGTGATCGTGGACGCTCTGCTGCCGGAGATGAGCGGCTATGACCTGTGCAAGCGGGTCCGGCAGGTCGTCACCGGCTATCTTCCGGTTGTCGTGACGACCGCCGCGCAGAGCGCGGCAGACATCGCCATCGGCATTTTGAGCGGCGCGGACCAGGTCCTGCTCAAGCCGGTATCCAGGTACCAGTTGCTCGCGGCGCTGCAGGCGCTGCTGAGGTCCAAGGCGCTGTATGATGCGCTCGAGGCGCAGACCGCCGAACTGCAGGCCGCGTACGCGCGCCTGCGCACGCTGGAGGGCCTGCGTGATGACCTCACGCACATGATCGTGCATGACCTGCGCACCCCGCTGACCAACATCATCGGCAACCTGCAGACCCTCCAGGATGCGGACTACGACCGCGAGCTGACCCAGGAGTTCGTCCCGGTGGCGGCGGAGGCCGGTCAGATGTTGCTCCGCATGGTCAACGACCTCCTCGACATCAGCAAGCTCGAAGCCGGTCAGATGGAGATAGAGGTCACGGAGTTCCCGGTGGCGGAACTGATCGAGGACGCGCTCGGCACGGTGCGCGGCCTTGCGGAGCAGAAGGGCCTGGAGCTCTCGGCAGAGGTCAGCCCGCCGAAGCTGCGCCTGCGTGCCGACCAGGAGAAGCTGCGCAGGGCGCTCACCAACCTTCTCGGCAACGCGGTCAAGTACACGCGTGAGGGCTCGGTGCACGTGCAGGCGCAGGCCGAGGACGGCAGCCTGGTCATCTCGGTGACCGACACCGGCGAGGGCATCCCCGAGGCCGACCTCGACCGGATCTTCGACAAGTTCAGTCAGGTCGAGGCGCACAACTCCGGGCACAGCATGAGCACCGGCATCGGTCTGGCCTTCGTGCGCCTCGCGATCGAGGCCCAGGGCGGCAAGGCCTGGGTGGAGAGCGAGCTCGGGCAGGGCAGCACCTTCCGCCTCAGCCTTCCCGCGCCGTAGCGGCGTGCGCTCGGACCCGGACGGCCGTGACGAACCGGAACGGGCTCGTCGAACGGAGGTGCGCCCCATGTCCGAATATCGCGAGACGGCCGCCCCGCTCGAGTGTGATGCCCTCACCGGCTACGGGGACTACGTGCCCGCGCCCGGGCTGGCGCCCGTGCAGTCGTTGACGAGGGTATTCCTGATTGCGCTGCTGCTGGTTTGCCTGGCGAGGAAGTACCGGAGGGCATAGGCGGCCGCCCCGGCCGCTCTGCCGTATGATATAGACGAAAACCCACCCCCGGATGGATGTGCCCTCCGCAGCTTTGGACTATGCTTGGGCCGTGATCTGGGGCACCGGCGAGTGGCGCGTCCTGAGTGCCGGCACGTCGGCAGCGGGGCTTGACCGCCAGGTCGGGGGGAGACAACGTCCAGAAAGGAAGGGATAGTCATGCGTTCATTCTACCGCCGCCTCACCGTCGTTTTCGCGCTGGCCTTGCTTCCCCTCTCCGCCTCCGCGCTGACCGTGGTGGTGAACGGGCAGACCCTGCCCAGCTACCCGCCCGCCATCCAGACCGCGGGCCGGACCCTGTTGCCGATGCGCACGGTCTTCGAGGCGCTCGGCGCCCAGGTCTTCTGGGACCGCGCCACGCAGACCGCCTTAGGCACCCGCGGCGCCGTCACCGTGCGCATGACCATTAACAGCAC
>JBMNNW010000163.1:0-7659 GCA_050942735.1 Armatimonadota bacterium | reverse complement strand
CATGTACACCGTGTCCTCGCCGTGTTCGCTCAGCAGCATGAACTCACGCGTGTCGGTGCCGCCGATCGAGCCCGCCTCCGCCTCCACGGTCACGACCGGCAGGTTCAGGCGCTCGAAGATCCGCACCTACGCGTCGTACATGGCATCGTACGATCGGTCGAGGCCCGCCCGGTCGCGGTCGAACGAGTAGGCGTCCTTCATGATGAACTCCTTGCAGCGGATCAGGCCGCCGCGCGGACGAAGCTCATCGCGGAATTTCACCTGGATCTGATACAACGTGACGGGGATGTCGCGGTAGGAGTCAAGATCCATCGCCACGAGGTCGGTGATGACCTCCTCGTGTGTCGGGCCGAGGCAGAACTCGCGCTCGGACCGATCCGTCGTGCGCAGCGGCGTCGGCGCGAAGGTGTCCCAGCGACCGGATTTCTCCCACAGCTCTCGCGGGTGGAGCACCGGCATCAGCACCTCGTGGGCGCCCGCCGCGTTCATCTCCTCGCGGATCACCTGCTCGACCTTCTGCAGCACGCGCTGCCCCAGTGGCAGCCAGTTGAATATCCCCGCTCCGACCGGGCGGATGAAGCCGCCGCGCAGCAGCAGGCGGTGGCTGGGAATCTCAGCCTCCGACGGTGCCTCGCGCAGTGTGCGAATGTAGTACTTTGATGCCAGCACGGAACTCCTCCTCAGTCTTGATGAACTCATCGCGATCCGGGATCGTGCCACCGGCCGCCCTCCACCGCCGCAGATCCGCGCCACGCGACCGACGCCCCGGACGCTGCGCCCCCCTGGCCCACCCCAGCCCGTCACCCCGGACTCCAGGCGCCCCCGCCCGGAGGTCGTTTACTCCAACTGCGCGGCGATTCGCCGCGCCTCCACCATCAGCTCCTCCACCGCGCACTCGATCGGCACCGTGCGCAGTTGCTCTCCCGCCGCGAAGATCACCGCCCTGCCGCGCCCCGCCGCCAGCCCCACGTGCGCCTGCCGCGCCTCGCCCGGACCGTTCACTTCGCAGCCCATCACCGCGACCGTCAGCGGAGCGTCAAGCTCGCGCAGCCGTGCCTCCACCTCGCGGGCAATCGCGGGCAGATCGACCCGGCAGCGCCCGCAGGTCGGGCAGGACGTGAGCCACGGCCCCTCACGCAGGCCCAGCGAGCGCAGCAGCAAGACTCCAACTTCGACCTCATCCTCAGGGGGATCGGTCATTGAGACGCGGATCGTGTCACCGATGCCGTCGGCCAGCAGTATCCCAAGGCCGGCGGCGGATTTCACCGCCGCCGCACAGCCGAAGCCGGCCTCGGTGATCCCGAGGTGCAGCGGCGCCTCACTGCGGCGGGCGAATTCGCGGTTCGCCGCGATCGTCATCGGCACCTCCGCGGCCTTGATGGACACCACGAGGTCATGAAAGCCGAGGCGTTCCATGCGCTCGACGGTCCGCACGGCGCTCTGCGCGAGGCCCTCCGCCGTCACCCCGCCGTGCGCCGCCAGCAGGTCCTTCTCCAGCGATCCGGAGTTGACGCCCACGCGGATCGGGATGCCCGCTTCCTCGGCCGCCTCGATGACCGACGCCACGCGCCGGTCGTCACCGATGTTCCCCGGGTTAATGCGCAGCTTGTGCGCGCCCGCGCGGGCGCACTCGACGGCGATGCGGTGGTCGAAATGCACATCCGCGATGATCGGCACCGGCGCGCCTCCGACGATCTCCGCGAAGGGCTCGACCGCGTCGAGCGATGGCACCGCGATGCGCACCAGGTCGGCACCGACACTCGCCGCGCGGCGCACCTGCGCCAGCGTCGCCGCCACGTCACAGGTGTCGGTCTTCGTCATCGTCTGAACGCTCACCGGCGCGCCGCCACCGATCTGCACCTCGCCCGCGCTCACCGGGCGCGTGTCGCGGCGTGGCCAGCGGGTTGCTGAGCCGTGGTCAGAACGCATCACACTCACGACCTCACGGAGTCTGGAAGAGCACGAGGTTGAAGATGTCGCGGAAGGTGATGACCAGGAAGAGCGCCAGCAGGATCGCGACCCCGGTGATCGTCACCGCCATCTCGACCCGCTCATTGACGCGCCGCCGCATGATCCCCTCGATGCCGAGCAGGACGATCCGGAAGCCGTCGAAGGGCGGGAAGGGCAGCATGTTGATGATCGCGAGGTTCGCGCTGATAAGCCCCGTGACCGAGGCCACGGCCGTCCACCCGATCCGCGCCTGGTCGGCGGTGATCGCCGCGATCCCCACCGGGCCGGAGGCCTGCGGCGCCACCTCGCCGGTGATCATCTTGAATATCCAGTCGGCGGTGATCACGACCGCATCCACCGACTGCCGGATCCCCCGGCTGAACGCCTCGCCCGCCGTCGCGGGGCGCGTCTGGCCCGCCAGCACCACGCCGATCCGCCCCACCGCCTGGTGCGCGGCGGTCATCCGCCCGGACGCGTCCTCGGATGGCACGCGCGCCCACTCTCTCTCAGGGGTGACCGTCCTGGTGATACGCTGGCCGTCCCGCAGCAGGGTGATCTCCACCGGCTGCTCGGGATGTGCGGAGATATGCGTGATCGACTCGCTGGAGCCGATCGGCGCGAGCGTCACACCGAGAACGCGCGCCAGCAGCCGCCCGGCCTCCGCGGGACTGACCTCATCGGGCAGCCCGGGCGGGACAGGCAACTCGATCGATCCTTCTCCCGTGAACCGCCCTTCTTCGCTGAAGTGCAGAACACCCAGCTCGACCGCCGCGGAGTCCTCGGCGTCCTCTACCGCCGCGATCATAACCTCAATCAGCTCGTGGGGCAGGTCCACCGTCTCGTTCCCGGCCTCGTATATCCGGTCGTAGCGCGACAGCCCCGCTCGGGCGGCCGGCCCGTCCGCCTCCACGCCCTCCAGCAGCAGGCTGTGCTCGATGCCGTCGATGGCGACGATCCTGTCGCCCGCCTCGATCCCCGCCGCGGCCGCGGGGGTGTTCGGCATCACCTTGCGGACGTTGATCTCCTTGCCCGGAAAGACCCCCACGCCTGTCGCGAGTATCACCGCGATGAACGCAAGCGCCGCCAGCACCACGTTCATCAGCGACCCCGCGATCAACACCGACGCGCCCTTCCAGCGGGCGAACGTGTAAAACCCGCCCTTCTGCGGCTCCGCGCCCGGCTCCATCCCCGCGATCCGAACGTAGCCACCAAGCGGGATCAGGTTGACCCGGTACTGCGTCTCACCGCGCCTGAACGACCACAGCGCCCGCCCGAAGCCCATCGCGAACTCCTCGATCTTCATCCCGATGAGCTTCGCGATGGCGAAATGCCCCAACTCGTGAAAGAAGATGCACGCGCCAAGCACGACCACGACCGCGAATATGCCCGTGAAGAGACCACCGATGCTCTCGATCATTCAAGCTGACACTCCAGTGTGATAGACACCCCGCGGCCGCCGAGGCGACCCGGGGTGTGGCCCGGTCACAGTGTACCCGCGCCGCGCGCGGATGGCAAGGCTCCTCGCTCAGATGATCCCGCCGACGTACCCCCGCCCCCACGCGTCCGCCTCATCGACGTCGCCGAGCGTGTCGATCTCGAAGGCCTGATGCTCCTCAAGAGCGCGCTCGATCAACTCGGGGATGCGCATGAACTCGATCCGACCGTCGAGGAATGCCTCCACCGCCACCTCGTCGGCCGCGTTCAGCACCGCCGGGTAGCTCCGCCCGGCCCGCGCCGCCGAGAATGCCAGGCGCAGACACGGGAAGCGCTCGGTGTCGGGCTCGGCGAAAGTCAGCGAGCCCGTCTCCGGCAGTGACAGCCGCGGCAGATCGTTCTTGCGGCGCTCGGGGTGGAAGATCGCGAACTGAATCGCCATCCGCATGTCCGGCGGCCCCATCTGCGCGAGCACCGAGCCGTCGTGGAACTGCACCATCGAGTGAACGATGCTCTGATGATGCACGATCACCTCAATCTTCCGCACATCCACGTTGAACATCCAGTGGACCTCGAACACCTCGAAGCCCTTGTTCGCCAGCGTCGCCGAATCGATCGTCACCTTCCGCCCCATCCGCCACGTCGGGTGATCGAGGGCCCGGTCGGGCGTCACCTGCCCGAGTTCCTCCGCCGAGAGCCCCGAGAAGGGACCGCCTGACGCTGTCAGCAGGATGCGCTCCACCTCCGAGGTGCGCTCACCCCGCAGACACTGGAAGATCGCCGAGATCTCACTGTCGATCGGCAGCAACTGCGCGCCACCCTGCCGCGCCGCCTCTGTCACCAGCCCGCCCGCCGCCACCAGCGGCTCCTTGTTGGCCAGCGCGCAGTCGATCCCCGCCGCCAGCGCCACCATCAGCGGCCGGAGGCCCGCCACTCCCGAGATCGCCCCGATCACCAGGTCCGCTCCTGACGCCTCCACCAGCTCGCAGATCCCGTCCGCGCCACCGAACACCTCCGCGCCGGGCACGGCGACGTCGCCCACGGCCTGCTCATCCGCGAGCGCAAGCAGCTTCACATCGAACTCGGCGGCCTGCTCGGCGAGCCGCCCGGCGTTCCGCCCCGCCGCAAGCGCCACGACCGCGAGGGAATCGGCATGTGCGCGCACCATCTCCAGAGTCTGCTCGCCGATCGAGCCGGTGGAGCCGAGAATCGCGATGCGCTTGCGCCCATCATGTGTGTTGGTATCTGTCACGAAGAGAGGCCTCCACGGAGGGGAGATAGTGTCGCCGCCGGTCCATCAGCGATCAGAAAGGCCAGACATAGACCGTCGTCGGATCATAGTGAGGAGACCGGTCTTCCGGCCCGCGCACCGAGCCGGGGATCGGCTCATATGAGAAACTCTCGACGTCCCTGAGATTGCGCCGAATCTCCCACTGCCGGTTGCGCACGTTTATCCAGCGCTGCTTCTCCATCTTCTCGGTGTGCCCGTCGTAGTACACAAGCGTCGTGTGCTCGTGGAAGTACTCATCCACCGCCATCGGAATCACCGACTCCGACAGATCAGCCTTCCTCCGGTCGAGCAGCTTGACGTCCAGGTAGAGATACGACACCGCCGAGTCCGTCGGATCGGACGGACAGGTCAGCGGGTCGCGCTGCGAGCCGATCTGAATCCTCCCGAGCGGCTCGCCCCTGTGCTCGAGGTACGGCCTTACTGCCCTGTGCCAGTTCGACGGAAGCGGGTGGCCCTCATAGTCCTGCGCGTACATCATCACCGCCCCGGATACCTGCTTGAGCTGCGTCATGCAGCGCATCTCGTAGCCGGGCTTGCGCGCGTTGATGAAGACGGGAAGCAAAATCGCCACCGTCACCATGATGATGATCGGAGCCACCATAAACTTCGCCGCCGAGAGCCAGCGCTGGGCCATCGATTCGACGAAGGTCGAGGACTCGCGGCCGAGTTCCGCGTCCTGATGGCTGGGCCTGAGTTCTTCGCGCGGACCGGATCGGATGAAACGCATTACGCCTCACCGTCCCCTGACGCACGGCTCTGTGCGCTCTCGCCAAGCAACGGGCTGTCTCCGAGTCGGACCGCCCGCAAGGAGATAGTTCGCCGCCCGTTCGCCGGGCACCTTCGCGAGCGCGCGCCGCCGGGACGAAGTGGAGTCGCGGGCCTGCATCAACGACAACGGCCGCGCGAAACGCAGCGCGGCCGGAGACCTCCCTCGGTGCGGGCCGATCAGGTGTTGCGGAACGTCTCCTTGGCCATCGCGAGGAAGTCCGCGTTGGTGTCGGTCTTGCGCAGACCGTTGATGAGTGTGTCGGTGGCGGCCTCAAGATCCATCGCGTGCAGCGCCTTGCGAAGCTGCCAGATCGACTGCATCTCGTCGTCGTCAAAGAGCAGTTCCTGGTGGCGGGTGGACGAAAGCTCGATGTTGATCGCGGGGAAGATGCCCCGGTCCGCAAGCTGCCGGGACAGCACCAGGTCCATGTTGCCCGTGGCCTTGAACTCCTCGAAGATCATATCATCCATCCGGCTGCCCGTCTCGATGAGGATCGTCGCGAGGATCGTCAGCGAACCTCCCCCCTCGATGTTGCGCGCCGCGCCGAAGAAGCGCTTGGGGCGGTAGAGCGCGGTCGGGTCCAGGCCGCCCGAGAGCGTCCTGCCGCTCGGGTCCACCGTGAGGTTCGAGGCGCGCGCAAGGCGGGTGATCGAGTCGAGCAGCACCACGACGTGCTCACCGTGCTCAACCAGCCGCTTGCAGCGCGACTGCACCATCTCCATCACGTGC
This sequence comes from Armatimonadota bacterium, assembly GCA_050942735.1. Classification (GTDB taxonomy): domain Bacteria; phylum Armatimonadota; class Zipacnadia; order Zipacnadales; family UBA5352; genus UBA5352. Next base: position 1,486 of record JBMNNW010000163.1, on the reverse strand, counting down.
ATGTGATCCTCGGGCATCCGGTCGAATGTCGAGGACACGACCTCGCCATCAACCGACCGGTCGATATCCGTGACCTCCTCGGGCCGCTCATCCACAAGCAGCACGATCAGCCGCAGGTCATCGTAGTTGGTGGTCAGGGCATTGGCGACCTTCTTGATGATCGTGGTCTTCCCGGCCTTCGGCGGCGCGATGATAAGCCCACGCTGCCCGCGCCCGATCGGCGTCACAAGGTCCATGAAGCGGCCCGTGATGTTGTCCGGCCCCTTCGTCTCAAGCCGCAGCCGCTCATTCGGGTAGATCGGCACGAGGTCCTCGAAGTGCGGGCGGTTGCGCGCCTCGCTCGGCTCGCGCTCGTTGATCGTCTGCACGCGCAGCAGCGACCAGTAGCGCTCGTTATCCTTCGGCGGACGCACCGGGCCCGAGACCAGGTCCCCGCCGCGCAGATTGAAGCGCTTGATCTGCGTATCCGCGACGTAGATGTCCGTCAGCGGCTTCTGCTTTCGCTCATCCACGCGCAGAAAGCCCCGACCGTCGGCCACGATGTCGAGGATGCCGTAGCCGTAACGATGGCCGTTCTGCTCGCTCTGCGCCACGAGAATCTTCAGGCACAGATCGTGCTTCTTCAGCCCCGAAGTCTTCTCCACTCCGAGTTCCTCCGCCATCTTGCGCAGTTCCTGGACCGTCCTCTTCTTAAGCTCCGGAAGATCGAGCATCAGTGCATCGCACCTCGTAGGATTGCGGTTGTGCTACTCTTTGCTGGACTCATACAGCTCGCGACGGAGAACACCGACACAGGGAAGATTCCGATGCCTGCCGGCGAAGTCGAGCCCGTAGCCGACGACAAACTGATTCGGGATCGTGACGCCGACGTAGTCGGGCTCAAAGTCGCAGGTGCGGCGGCCGGGCTTGTCGAGCAGACAGCAGCTTCGCACGCTGGCCGCCCCGCGCTCGTACAGCAACTGCACGAGGGCCTTCAGTGTCTGTCCGGTGTCCGCGATGTCGTCAACGATCACCACGTGCCGACCGCCGACCTCGCAGGTCATCTCCGAGACGATCTCAAGACCACTCGACTCGGTGCAGTCCCCGTAGCTGCTCGCGTTGATAAAATCGACCTCGAGTGGGAAATCCAGTCCGCGCACCAGATCGGCCAGGAAAACAAACGCTCCGGTGAGTACCCCGACCAGAAGCGGGTCGCAGCCGCCGACATCGTCCGTCAGCTCAGCCGCCAGCCGCCCGACGGCGGCCCTGATCTGCTCCTCCGTCACCAGCACCGTCGCAACGTCGTCGCGGATTGAACCTGTGCTCGACATCCTACTCCCACTCGATGGTGCCGGGAGGCTTGGACGTGATGTCATAGACCACCCGGTTCACGCCTCGCACCTCGTTGACGATCCGGTTCGAGATCCGGCCGAGCAGTTCATGCGGCAGGTCCGCCCAGTCGGCAGTCATGAAGTCGTCGGTCGTGACGCAGCGGAGGATGATCGGG
>JBMNNW010000118.1:0-15126 GCA_050942735.1 Armatimonadota bacterium | reverse complement strand
CCCATCACGCCAACACTGCGCATCGTCGAGAGAACCGCGAACCACTGAGCCAGTCCCTCTATCCCCGAGGCGTCGATCTCCTGGCGCAGGATCGCGTCGGCCTCCCGCACTGTCTCAAGTCGCTCGCGCGTCACGTCGCCGATGATGCGGACCGCAAGACCCGGGCCCGGGAAGGGCTGCCGGTTCACAACGCTCTCCGGAAGGCCGAGCGTGCGGCCCACCTCACGCACCTCATCCTTGAAAAGCAGCCGCAGCGGCTCGACGTTCTCGAACAGCATGTCGTCGGGTAGCCCGCCGACGTTGTGATGAGTCTTGATCGTCGCGGTCGCCTCGCCACCACTCTCGATCACGTCCGGGTACAGAGTGCCGTGCGCAATGAACTTGAACTCGCCCAGCTTCGCGGCCTCCCGCTCGAAGGTGCGGATAAACGCCTCTCCGATGATCCGCCGCTTCTGCTCGGGGTCCTCAACACCGGCGAGCTTCTCAATGAAGTACTCCGACGCGTCCACGAAGACGAAACGATCGCCAAGCCGCGGGGCGAAGGTCTCACAGACCTGCTCGGCCTCGTCCTTGCGCAGCAGACCGTGGTCGATGAACATGCACGTGAGCTGCTCGCCCACCGCGCGGTCCATCAGCATCGCCACCACCGAGGAGTCCACGCCGCCTGAGAGGGTGCAGAGGATGCGCTCATCGCCGACCTGCTCGCGTATCTCCCGGACCGCCTGCTCGATGAATGACTCAGTCTGCCAGTCGCCCGAGCAGCCCGCGACCCCGTAGAGGAAGTTGCGCAGGATCGCCGGCCCCTCCGGGGTGTGTTGCACCTCCGGGTGGAACTGCACCGCACACAGCTTCCGGTCGAGATCGGCCATCGCGGCGACCGGGCTGTGCGCCGTCTCCGCGAGCACCTCAAAGCCCTCCGGCGGCTCCTCGACGCGGTCCCCGTGGCTCATCCAGCAGGTCGTCTGCTCCGGGACGCCCGCCAGCAGCGTGTCCGGCTCGACCACACGCAGATCGGTGCGGCCGAACTCCCGCTGCTCTCCAGGCGCGACCCTGCCGCCGAGCGTATGCGCCATGAGCTGGCAGCCGTAGCAGATCCCCAGCACGGGCAGTCCGCAACTGAAGATCGCCGGGTCGTACTCGGGCGCGTCCTCCTCGTAGACGCTCGAGGGGCCGCCCGAAAGCACGAGTGCGGTCGCCCCGGCCGCCACCAGCTCAGCCGCGGGTGTCGAAGACGGCACGACCTCGGCGTAGACGTTGTGCTCGCGAATCCTTCGGACGATCAGTTGAACGTACTGCGCGCCGAAGTCCAGCACGAGCACTTTCTCTCGCGTGGGGGGCGTTTCGGTGAGATGCGATTGCTCAGTCATACGATTCCGGACACCAGTGCCTCTCGACTCTCAGGGGCTTATGCGATCTGACAAAATGGCGTGTGCGCGTGGTGGCAGAGGTTGGCATACCTGCTTGAAACGCGGATTACTTGCCCGACCCGGCTGCAAAAAAGGTGTCTGACGCCCCCTGTGCTGCTACTAATACGAAGCCGTCGGCAGATATACTTCAGGCAAGGGAAACGCGCTGCGGAAAGCTTCAAACGTTTCGGAAAAGGTCAAGAGAGGAACTGCACTCACGCGGCGAGTCTATCAGCGCAGTCTCCATCTGTCAACGTCTCTGTCGAACTTTTTTCGCGAGCGTGGCGAGAGACCGTTCAATTCACCAGGCCTGTCTCCACAGTACCACGCATGGCCCGGCATCAAACCCCGCCGCGCCCTCGACGCCCTCCGGCAGCAGCGGAGTCGGTCGCGAACTCCGGTGGATCACGAAGCCGTTGTTCTCAAGTGAGGCCCCGGCGATCCACAGCCCCAGCACCGCCCCCGCCACCACCTGCTCGGGAGTATGAAAGCCCTCTTCAATCCGCGCCCATCCCACGCCGGTGGCGAACACGTACACCCACGGCCCCCAGTCGGCCCGCCAGTCGGTGAGGCCACGCGCGAACGCGAATGCGGTGGCCGCGTGCGAGCTTGGGAAACCGTCGGTCGCCGACGGGTCGCGCGGGCGCGGTTGATCGATTACAAGCTTCAGCGCCTCCGCCGAGGCCAACGACGCCAGCATCGCGTCCACGGTCACGCTCGCGTCACGCACCGTCTGGAAGTCGCCCACCAGCCCCATCACCGCGAGCGTCCCCTGCATCAACTCATGCGAATGAGCGTTGAGCCACAGCGCAACGGGATCGTGCTGTTCAGCCTCCTCACCGGCAACCAGGGCAGAGCAGATAAGCACAAGGGCGATTGTCATTGACAGACGGCTCATGCGCGGGACCCTTCTCCACCATAAGTTCTGCCCGGCTCGCGTCACGCTCAGGACCGCGTCAGGCTGCCCCCGGGTGCCGGACCCTCCGCCACAGTGCACCGCACCAGGGCGCGGTCAACACCACCTCCGACTGTCAGTCGCCCACACGCTCCGACCCCTCGCGCTCGAGAGCTTGCGCTATCCGGGCGCGCGCCTCCTCCACCAGCGGCTGCATCTGCGCCATCGTCCAGGTGCGCTCCTCCCAGCTCCGCGCCTCGATCGTCTGCAGGAATGCCTCGAATTCCTCGAAATACGAGCCGTATATGTGAAACGAGTCGACCATGTGGTTGTACTGCCCGACCGCGATCTCCCGGCCGAGCCGCTCGGTCAGCCGCTCCGCAATCTCCCGCTGCAGATCCGTGAAGGCGTACATATTCATGTACGACGCCTTGAACGCGTCATTGCTGCGCATGTGGCAGGCCATGACAAGGCGGTCGTTGTAGACACGGAACCACATCCGCTGCAGGCAGGCCGGGTCGCCGATGCCCGCGTCCTCCCGTGCCTTCCAGATGACCGCCTGTGCCCGCCGGGTATGTGGAGCCTCCGCGAGCGCATCGACGACGTAGTCGAGCTGGTTGAGCACGCGGCCGTCCGGCAGCGAGTACGCCTCCAGCCGCTCGTGGTAGGTGTACTGCCACTTGCCCGCCGCGGGGTCGATCCAGTGGTCGTGGATGCCGTAGACGACCTCCTGGCGGTAGACCTCGAGGTCGTAGATACCCCCCGGCAGTGCCCGGTGGATGCGCGGGTCGGCGAAGGGGTCCCGGATGGCCAGCGCGAGGGAGACATCGCGGCTCGCCGGGTCGCCCTCTCGATCGTACTGTGTGGGGATGCGCACGCCCTTCCTCCAGCACTCGAGTACGGCGCGCTCCCACCCCTCGGCGAGGCTCTCGGCGTTTACACCGACCAGTGGAAGATCGAACCCTTCACTCATGCGATTCACCTGCGGATGTCAGGATGGGCTTCGTGCCAGGGTAGCATTGACGTTCCGGGGGGGAGATTCCTTCTTGCGGCCGGACAAAACCCTCGCGCCGGGCGAAACCGTCCACCCGACGCAGGACACGGCGTCCGGGCGAGGACGCCAACTCGAAAGGCCGCCTGCGCCGTCTGCCGCCGGTGCAGGGCGGGGCCCCGTGCCCCTCCATGACGCCGCGCCGAACAGGGCGGGCCCATCGGATGATCGGAGAGCGCACTCCTACCCGAACCCGAGCAGCACCCCGCCCTGATAGACGATGAACGCCATCAGCCACGCCAGCGCGACCGTGTACGCGACCGCGAAGGCCGCCCACTTCCAGGAACCCGCCTCGCGCCAGAGCACCACCACCGACGCCACGCAGGGGATGTAGAGCAGCACGAACACCATCAGCGCGTAGGCCACCAGCGGGCTGAACACCGGGTCATCGGCAAGCGCCTGGGTGACGGCCCGCGTCCCCGTCTCCTCCGTCTCCTCGATCGAATAGGTGGTCGCGAGCGTGGAGACCACGACCTCCTTCGCCGCGAGCCCCGCCGTGAGCGAGATGCCGATCTTCCAGTCGAAGCCCAGCGGCTCGATCGCCGGCTCGATGACCTTCCCGAGCCGCCCCGCGACCGTGTACGCGATCTCCGGCTCGCCCATCAGATCAACGTCCGCGGGCGGCTTGGGGTAGGTCAGCAGCGCCCAGATGATGATCGAGGCCGCGAGGATCACCGTGCCGGCCTTGCGGATGTAACACCACGCGCGCTCCCACATGTGCAGCAACGTCCCGGTCACCGTAGGCGTGCGGTAGGGCGGCAGCTCCATCACGAACGGCGTCAGCGGCCCCCTGAGGATCGTTGAGCGGAACACCCGTGCCATCAGGATCGCGACCAGCACGCCCAGCAGGTAGACCGAGAAGATCACCTTGCCCGCCACCTGCGGCGCGAAGAACGCGCCCGCGAGCAGCACGTAGACCGGAAGACGCGCGCCGCAGCTCATCAGCGGAGTGACCAGCATCGTCGTGAGCCGGTCGCGCCGGCTCTCGAGCGTCCGCGTCGCCATGATCGCCGGGACCGTGCAGCCGAACCCGATGAGCATCGGGATGAAGCTCTTGCCGTGCAGCCCGATGTGATGCATCAGCTTGTCCACCACGAAGGCCGCGCGCGACATATACCCGCTGTCCTCGAGCAGCGCGATCGCGAGGAACAGCAGCATGATCTGCGGCACGAAAACCAGCACACCGCCCACGCCGCCGATGATGCCATCAACGACAAGCGACTGCAGCGGGCCCTCAGGGATCACCGTCGCGGCCTGCGCTCCGAGCCAGCCGAAGCCACTCTCCAGCCACTCCATCGGCGGCGCGCCGAGCCGGAAGACCAACTCGAACATCGCCCACATCAGCAGCAGGAAGATCGGGATGCCCAGCACCCGGCTGGTGACGACCCTGTCGATCCGCTCCGACCAGTCCACGGCATCCTCGGCGCTCCGGGTGATGGCCTCCGCGCAGGCCCCGTTGATGAAGCCGTAGCGCCGGTCGGCGAGTGCGAGTTCGGCATCATCACCGATGACCACTTCGAGGTGCTCGCGGACCCGCTCGACCCGGCCGAGCAGCTCCTCTCCGCCGGCGATCTCGCGCCCGACATCTCCGCGCACCTCATCGTCGTCCTCAAGCAGCTTGATCGCGACCCAGCGCGACGGCGCTCCCGGAAGCCCGCCCGCCCTGTCGATCAGCTCCGTCATCTCCGCGATATGACTCTCAAGCTCCCGGCCGTAGCGCACCTGCTTCGCCGGACCACGGCCCTCGCGCGCCACCTCGATCGCGGTACGCAGCAGCTCCTCGACGCCCGTGCCCTTGCTCGCCACCGTCGCGACCACCGGCACCCCCAGCAGCTCGCTCAGCAGCTCCACGTCGATCGTCCGCCCCATCGACTCGGCGACGTCGAGCATGTTCAGGCACACAACCACCGGCACGCCAAGCTCGATGAACTGCGTGGTGAGGTAGAGATTACGCTCGAGGTTCGAGGCATCCACGACGTCGATCACCACGTCGGGCTCCTCGTCGATGACGTAGTTGCGCGCCACGACCTCCTCAAGCGAGTACGCAGTGAGCGAGTACGTGCCGGGCAGATCGACTACGTGCACCGCGCTGTCGCCGACCCTGCGCATGCCCTCCTTCTTCTCCACGGTCACGCCCGGGTAATTGCCGACGTGCTGGCGCGCCCCGGTGATCGCGTTGAAGACGGTGGTCTTCCCGGCGTTGGGGTTTCCTGCAAGGGCGATGTCTATGTGCGGGCTCTCGATCGCTACCGGCTCTGCCTTTGCCACGTGTCAAACCATCCCTGGTGTTGGATTGCTCTGAGTTCTGGAGGCTCCGGAGCGTCAGGGCGAGCCCTGCGCCGACTGTCGAACGAGCACGCGCCGGGCCATCCCGCGCCCAAGGCCGATCTTCGCGTCACCGACGTTCACGATCAGCGGGCCGGACCGCCCCGCGCCACTGACCATCCTCACCCGCGTGCCGGGGGCAAGCCCGATCTCCGTGAGCCGGCGCACCACGCCGCGCCCGCCGCGCACGTCGATGATCTCGCCTGTCTCGCCGCCGCGCATCTGGTCGAGAGGCAGGACCGGCCCGGATGGCAGATCAGACAGGTTCGACCGCAATGCCGGCCGCCTCCCGCTTGCGCAACGACAGATGATAGCCCCGCACCTCGATCTCAATCGGATCGCCCAGCGGCGCGAGCTTCTCCACCTCAACCACCGCCCCCGGCGTCAGGCCCATGTCCATCAGCCTCCGCCGGATCTGCGGCTCGCCCGAAAGACTGAGCACCCTGCCGCTTTCCCCGGGTTCGAGGCGATCGAGTGTCGTCGCCGACTCCCCGCCCGCGCGATCCGCGAACGGGTTCCGTGAGGGTGCCCTCAGCGCCTCAATGCACTCGTCGCAGTCGATCTCACAGGGCGGGTGCTCCCAGCGCTCGCGCATCTTCTCGAGCCACTCCTCGCCGCCCCGCGGGCAGCGCTCGATGAAGTCGATCAGCATCAGCAGCCGACGCAGCGTCTCGGCGCTGAGCGCGTGCTCGATGCCGCAGGCCTCCCGCTCCGCCTGCTCGGGGGCGAGGCCGAGGATGTCGCGCAGAAACGTCGTCAGCGCGAAGTGCCGCCGGCAGAGGAACTCCGCCGTCTCGCGACCCTCCGGCGTCAGCGACACCTCCCCGTACGCCTCATGATTGACGAGTTCACGATCCTTAAGCACCCTCAGGGCGGAGGACACCGAGGGCATCTTCACGCCCACGTAGTCCGCGATCTCCTTAACCCGCACGCTCTCATTCTCGCGTTGCAGTTGGTAGATCGCCTCAAGGTAGTCCTCAAGGGATTCTGTCAGTGCCTCGGCCAGTGCCATCACAGCCTCCATCGCCCGATTCGTCCAGCCTCGTGTATGTAAGTTAGCATAGCCTAACTCCCCTGTCAAGCATCACGATCGATCGAGGTGAATACTGACTGTCGGTGCGGGGCGCCCAATTGCAGTGATGCCTCCCATTGTGCGTGATGCCTCCCATTGTGCGTGATGCCTCCCATTGTGCGTGATGCCTCTCACCGTGCATGACGAGTGCTGGAAGCTCCAACCGGTGGAGGGGCCGCTCGCCCGAGCGGCCCGTCGTTGCTTCGTTCTGCATCTGACACCGCCAGGTAGACGCGGCCTTGCGGCAGGCATCTCCCTCCTCCGACAGGCTGAGGACACACGCGACCGGTGGGCGCACACATTCAGACGCACTCCGCACATGCGCAAAGCAGGAATCGGCGGCGCGGCGGGGAATGACCACTCTCACGGACGGCAGTCATGACGGGCACAAGCACACGATGAGCGTGCGGGAGGAACTCTGATGGACATTCGCGTCGGCCTGATCGGGCTCAAGGGGCACCAGGGAACGATTCTCAACGGCGTGCAGGCGATGGACAATGCGCGCCTTGTCGGAGTCTGCGACGACGACCAGGCGAAGCTCGACGGCGTCTCCGGCTGGGCGTCGGCAGACGAACAGACGCAGACCCTCACCGATCCGGCCGAGCTGCTCGATGCGGTCGAGCCTCACATCGTCGGCGTCTGCGGCACCGACTCCGAGCGCGCCTCGATCATCCTCGAGGCCGCCGAGCGCGGGATCCACGTGATCGCCGAGAAGCCGCTCGCGATGGACCTCGACGAGCTTGCGCAGGTGCGCGAGGCCGTCGAGAGCAGCGGCATCCACCTGAGCATGCTCCTGACGATGCGCTTCGAGCCGCCTTACATCACGATGCGCCGGATGATCGAGGAGGGCGCCATCGGCGAGGTCTGCCTCGCCACGATGCAGAAGTCCTACCGCCTCGGCACCCGCCCCGCGTGGCAGTGCAGCCGCGAGACATTCTCGGGGATCATCCCGTTCATCGGCATCCACGCGCTCGACCTGATCCGCTGGGTCAGCGGTCGCGAGTTCACTCAGGGCGCGGGCTGGTGCTCGAACGTCGGCCACCCGCAGGTCGGCGAGTTGGAGGACAACGCCTCCGTCGCCGTGCAGCTTGACAACGGCGCATCGGCCACCGCTCGGATGGATTACTGCCGGCCCGCCGCCGCTCCCACGCACGGCGACGACCGCCTCCGAATCGCGGGCAGCGAGGGCGTCATCGAGTGGATACTCACCGCGGGCGAGGTCACGCTGATCACCAACGAGCAGGAGCCGCGCGCCGTCGAACTCGACGAGAAGATCGACCAGTTCGCCAACTTCGTCGCCAGCATCTACGAGGGCGCCCCGTCATGGGTGCCGGCCGAGGACTGCCTGCGGATGACCGAGGTCGTCCTGAAGCTGCGAGAGGTCGCCAACACCGCCCGGGTCGCCGACCTGACCTGAGGCCATCGAAGGGACGTAGCACCAGCGGATGAGAGAGATTGATGTCGCGAGGATAACCGACGCCGTCGCGTCGATGGCTCAGCAGTCCAACACGAAGCTGCCCGACGATGTCGTCAGCGCGTTGCGCAGGGCGAGGGAGTGCGAGGAGTCCGCCATCGCCCGTGAGGTGCTCGACCAGCTTCTGCTCAACGCCGAGCGCGCGGAGCAGACCGGCCTCCCGCTCTGCCAGGACACCGGCGTGGCCGTCGTCTTCATCGACCTCGGCCAGGACGCGCATCTCGTCGGCGGCTTGCTGCAGGAGGCCGTGGATGAGGGTGTCAGGCGCGGCTACGAGCAGGGCTACCTCCGCAAATCGGTGGTCCGCGATCCGCTCGACCGCTCCACCAACACCGGCGACAACACGCCCGCGGTGGTCCACGTGCGCCTCGTTGAGGGCGACCGCGCCACCGTCCACTTCGCGCCCAAGGGCGGCGGCAGTGAGAACATGAGCGCGCTGTGGATGCTCACGCCCGCTCAGGGTCGCCAGGGCGTGGTGGAGGCGATCGCCTCACAGATCGCCGCGGCGGGCGGAATGCCCTGCCCGCCGGTGGTGCTGGGCGTGGGACTGGGCGGGACCTTCGAGGTATCCGCGCTGCTCGCCAAGCGCGCGCTGCTGCGGCCGCTGGGGGAGCCGTCCGAGGACGAGGGGATCGCCGAGCTTGAGCGCGACGTGCTGGCCGCCGTCAACTCGACCGGAGTCGGGCCGATGGGCCTGGGCGGCCGGACCACCGCGCTGGCGGTGCATGTCGAACGCCACCCGTGTCACATCGCGAGCCTGCCCCTCGCGCTCAACGTGCAGTGTCACGCCGCGAGGCACATGACGACCGTCATCTGAGATGGGTGCCCGGAGGTTCCTTATGAGGGCCCGCGCGCCGCGCTCACTGGCGAGGCTCGCCGCCGTCGGGGGGCTGCTCGCCCTCGGCGCATCGTTCGCCAGCGCCCAGGAGATCATCGCCAGCACACGGCAGGACGTCGCGCTGGCCGGCGCCATCGCCGCCGCGCTGCTGCTGCCCGTCGCCGAAGCGGCGGTCTACCGGCTGGCGGTGAAGGCCCTCTTTCTCCGTGCGCTCGGCCTGTGCGTCGTGCTCAATCTCGCCGCCTACGGGCTCATCGTACTGTGGCTCAACTACCTCCCCGGTGGCGTCAACCCGTTGTTCGCGCGGATGATCTACGGGGAGCAGTCGGGCTTCTCACCGCTCCACGCCGCTGTCGCCGCGATCCTCTACGCGGCGGCCTTCGTCGCGGTCAAGGTGCCCGCGCTCATCTGGTGGCTCAGGCGCGGCGGGCCTGATGAACGTATCACCATCACGGTGCTGCTGACGAATCTTGTGCTCTTCTTCGCGATGGTGGCCGTGGTGGGGGTCATCGTGAATGTCCTGGCCTGAGCTGCGCATCAATTACAGCACGTCACAGACGGGGATGGATCGTGGCTGAATCAACGCCGAAGAAGCTGACACTCCCGCTCGATGAAGACGCCGTGCGCGGACTCTCCGCGTGTGATGTCGTCCACCTCACCGGGCCCCTCTACACCGCCCGCGACGCCGCGCACGAGCGACTGATGAGGCTCATCAGGGCGGGCGAAGACCTCCCGATCGACCTCGAGGGCCAGGTCATCTACTACTGCGGCCCCACGCCCGCCCCTCCCGGCCGGCCCATCGGCTCCGCAGGCCCCACGACGTCCTACCGCATGGACGACTTCGCCCCCGAACTCTACGCCCTCGGACTCCGCGGCACGATCGGAAAGGGCAACCGCTCCGGCCATGTGCGGCAGGCGCTCAAGCGCCACGGGGGCGTGTATTTCGTGGCCGTCGGCGGCGCGGGCGCGCTCCTCTCCGACTGCATCATCGCCGCCGAGGTCGTCGCCTACCCCGAACTCGGCCCCGAGGCGATCCGGAGACTTGAGGTCCGGGACTTCCCGGTCATCGTCGGCTACGACTGCATGGGCGGGACGGCCTTCGTAGGCGAGCGGAGACTCACGTAGCGCCGGTCCGGAGAACAGGAGTTCTGAAGCTGCGGAGAGTGCGATGGAAGATACACTTGTGATCGTCAAACCGGACGCGGTGGCGCGCGGGATGGTGGGGGAGATCATCTCGCGCTTCGAGGCCGCCGGCTTCGAGATCGTCCGCCTGCGCTTCGAGAGCCCCGACGCGTCCCTGATCCGGCGCTTCTACGCCGAGCATCAGGACAAGCCTCACTTCGACCGCCTCGTGAAGTACATGACCGCAGGCCCGTCGTGCTTCGCTCAACTCAGGCGGGATGAGGCCGTGGAGCAGGCGCGGCGGCTTGTCGGTGCCACCGACCCCACATGCGCGGCACCGGGCACCATCAGAGGGGACGTCGGTCTCGATCTGCCGCGCAACAGCGTTCATGCGTCAGATTGTCTCGATGCGGCGGCGCGGGAGATCGGGCTCATCTTCGACGGGGCGTGAGCACGCGCGGTGGTGGTCCACCGTGAGGCCGGAGGAGAGCGGGCGGCGGTCTGTCAACGATGTTTCTCAAGATTACCTCGTGGAGATTGAGGCGATCACTGGCGCGATGGGGTGGTGTGTATGCCGCTGGCTGCACCGACTGCTGCCGATCAGTTCGTCGTCGTCATGCTCTCCGCGGTCCGCTCGGCCGCGTTGCTCACCGACGTATCGAGGCTGCGCCACGCCGTCATCGCGCTAACCACCACCAGCGCAAGCAGCAGCGCATACTCAACCGACGTCATTCCTTCATCATCCGGGATGAACTCCTGCAGCGAACGCCACATCACTCTTCGCCTCACTCTGTCGGGCAGTACTCACTCGCCGCCACTGCGCACCTGTCTGCCCCCCGACGCCCTCCGAGCTGACAGGCCTTTGCAGTATACCACGACGAGCAGAGTATGTAAACATGATAGACACAATTTATTGCGGATACCTTGAGGTCTGCGCTCGAACGCACCCGCGAAGAGGAGCGACTGGCCCGCCCATGGAACTGTCTCTCGTGCTCACCAGCAGCCGGGGAGGAGACCGATGATGGATCACCGCATACCACGCGCGTCGTCATCCGAGAGCTTCGAGCAGTGGGCCGAACGCATCCGGGAGGAGATGGCCCGGCCGCCTGAGCGGATCGTCTACTCCGGAGAGGCGCTCCGCGCGCTCGCGCTCCCCATCGGCGGGATCGGCGCGGGCAACTTCGCGCTCGCCGGCGATGGCACGCTCCGCCAGTGGCAGATCTTCAACCAGGTCAATCACACCGCGTTCCTGCCCGGCACGTTCTTCGGCGTGCGCGTGCAGGCCGGCCCGCGCGGCGCCGAGCCCGCGATCCGCCTCCTGCAGACCGACTGCTTCTACGATCAGCCCTTCGAGCCGGCGCTGAGCACCAGCGATCACATCATCCCCGACGAGGCCCGTCGCCTCGCCCGGTGCGCCGACACCGTCGATGACATCGAGTTCGTCGGCGAGTACCCCATCGCCGAGTTGGCGTACCTCGATGACGACCTGCCTGTGAGCGTTCGCCTCGAGGCGTTCTCCCCGCTCATCCCGCTGAACTCGAAGGACGCCGGCCTCCCCTGCGCGCTCCTGATCTTCAGCGTCGAGAACCCCGGCGACTCCCGCGCCGAGGTCACGCTCTTTGGCTCCCTGCAGAACGCCGTCGGCTACGACGCCGGCAGCGGGATCTCCGGCGTCAACTGCCCCTGCTACGGCGGCAACGTCAACCGTGCGGTGCATGGCGAAATGCTCTCGGCGGTCCTCATGACCAGCGCCGGTCTCCCCGACGATCACCCCGCGCAGGGCTCGATGGCGCTCGCCGCCCTCTCCGACGACGCCGCGATCCTCGAGCGCTGGACGGACTTCGACGCGCTCTGGCAGGGCCTGCGCGACACCGGAACCCTGCTGCCCGCCGCGCCCGCCGGCGAGAGCGCCGATGGCCGCACCTGGAACGGCGCGGTCGCCGTCCGCATCTCGCTTGAGCCGGGCGAGACCCGGCGGGAGGCCTTCGTCATCGCGTGGCACTTCCCCAACCACTACGTCAACTGGGATCAGCGCGGCTTCGGCATCACCGACACGAAGAGCCGCTTCTTCCTCGGCAACGCGTACACCAACTGGTTCGGCGACGCGCTCGATGTCGTCCGCTACGCCCGCGACAACTTCGAGCGCCTCGCGCGCGACACCCGCCGCTACCGTGACGCGATCTACGACAGCACGCTGCCTTACTGGTTCATCGACCGGGTCACCTCCCAGGCGGCGACCCTCCGCACGCAGACCTGCCTTTGGACGGAGGACGGCTCCTTCCACGGCTTCGAGGGCGCGCGCGGCGCCGTCCACGGCACATGGGGGCTCGCCAGCGGCTGCTGCCCGCTCAACTGCACGCATGTGTGGAACTACGAGATGACGCTCTCCCGGCTCTTCCCCGACCTCGAGCGGACCGTCCGCCGCACCGACCTGAAAGCGCAGATGCGCGAGGATGGCGGCATCATCTTCCGCACCGTGCTCCCCCTCTACCTCCCGCGCTGGGAGGTGCAGGAGGGGCTCGAACGCACCAACGTCGCCTGCGACGGGCACTGGGGAACGCTGCTGAAGGTCTGCCGCGAGTGGCGGCAGGGCGCTCCGGCGCACGCCGACGAGCAGTTCCTCGATGAACTCTGGCCCGAGGTCGTCCGCGCCGTCGAGTTCGGCTTCGCCGAGTGGGACAGCGACGCCGACGGCGTGCTCGACGGCCCGCAGTGGAACACCTACGATCTTCACTTCTACGGCCACAACACCTACTGCTCGCTGCTCTACCACGCCGCACTGCTGGCGGTCGAGCAGATGGCCCGCCATCGCGGCGAGAGCGAACTCGCCGACGAATGCCGCAGGCGCTTCGAGTCCGGCTCGGCGAAGATCGACGAGACGCTCTTCAATGGGGAATACTACGAGCAGCATTTCGATGAGACCACCCCCGGCGCCGAATCGCTGCAGTACGGGAAGGGCTGCCTCTCCGACCAGCTTTTCGGCCAGTGGTGGGCGCACAGCCTCGACCTCGGCCACCTGCTCGACCCCGGCAACATCCGCGGCGCGCTGGAGGCGATCTACCGCCACAACTTCCGCCACGACTTCACCGACCATCGCCAGCAGCCCCGCGTCTACGCCTCCGACGATGACATGGGCCTGCTCACCACCACCTGGCCCCGCGGCGGGCGGCAGGAGCGGCCGATGCGCTACTGCGACGAGGTCTGGACCGGCCTCGAGTTCCAGGTCGCCGGCCACATGCTCCGCGAGGGGCTTATCGAGGAGGCCATGCACCTCGTCAGGGCCGCGTACGATCGCCACGACGGCACCGCGCGCAACCCATGGAATGAGATCGAGTGCGGCGACCACTACGCCCGCCCGATGTGCTCGTGGTACATGCTTGAAGCCGCCGCCGGGCGGGTATACCACGCCCCGAGGGGCCTGCTGGGCTTCGATCCGTGCGTGACGCCCGAGCACTTCCGGGCCTTCTTCATCACCGCCGAGGGCTGGGGCGGCTTCAGCCAGCGGCGCGAGGGCTCCTCGCAGCACAACACGCTCTCCGTCGCCTGGGGCAGCCTCGCGCTCAATACGCTGCGCCTCGGGCTGCCGGAGGAGGCCGGCGACGCCCCCTCGGTCTTCGCCTACGTCGGCGGGGCGGAGGAGAGCATCCAGTGTCGCGTGGAGGACGGACACCTGCTCATCGACTGGCCCGAGGGGCTGGAGTTGGCCGCCGGCGGCGATGAGCTGAGCGTACGCATCGAGTGGTGAGAGGCGGGCTGACGATGGCCGATGAGCGGTCGGAGGGCGTTGAGGAGCAGCACGATCGCGAGGATTCGGCGCGTCCCGCGGCTGAGCGCGAGGGCAAGCGCGTCGTCACCTACGAGGCCGCCGACCGCGGCGCCGTCTGCTGCCTCGGCTGCCAGGCGTGGGTGATGATCTTCGCCGGAGCAGGCTTCGGCGCGTGGTACCTGCTCCAGGGCGACCTCTGGCGGATCATCGTCGGCCTGATCCTCTTCATCGGCGGCACCGCCCTCGCGCGCTACGTCACCGCCGGGCGTAACCGGTGGGAGGTCAGCTTCGACCGCGACCGGCGCGTCATCACCCTGCTCACCCGCATCGGCGGCACCACCGAGCGCCGCGAGATACCCTACGAGGACGTCGAGGCCGTCGTGCTTCAGACCATCACCCGCGACGTAACCGGCGGAGATGACGTCCCCCACCACGTGCCGGTCTTCCGCCTCAGCTCCGGTGAGCGTGTTGTGCTGGATGAGCGACTGTCCATCAAGGACCCCGATCGCGCCGAGGAAGTGTTGGCGGAAATGCGGACGCTGCTGGGCCTCAACGGCGAGCATCGGCCCCACGGCTCTGCCTGATCGCTTCTTCCCCCATGAAAGTCATCCCATGGGAAGGTCCCCCCTCAGGACGTCGAGAACGCGGAGTACTAAGACATGGTGGCAAGTGGAACAACCTTCGCTGGGCCGCGGAAGACCTTGGCCCCGCCGACGGAGACGCGATCGTCGGCCATCCCGCCCAATAGCCGCACCGTCCTGATCTATCACTCCGGGCCGCGCCATCATGGCGCGGCCCGCTTTCATTGCCCGCCCCCAAAGCAGATAACGATCCCCTGCCGCCGTCCACAGTTTCGCAGCCGACTCACCGCCGGCAGCCGAACTTTCCGGGGCCGCGCCGCGTCAGTTCAAGTAGATCACTGGCGCGTCATCCGCAGCGGCCGACCAAACCGGGCTGCATGATCCCAGAGGCGGTCGCTGCGCCGTGTACGCCAAACTTCACAGAAGGAGGACATTCGATGCGACGAGGTTTCACGCTCATTGAGTTGCTTGTTGTGATCGCGATCATGTGACCGCTGAACAACCGCCCATCCACGCTGGTTTTTCCCCTCGACGGCCTCCCCGCGTTTCCGCAGTTCCGGTATTGCTCCTGTGCGCAGATGTGAAAAGTGCCGTTC
>JBMNNW010000009.1:0-76420 GCA_050942735.1 Armatimonadota bacterium | reverse complement strand
CAGGGTATCGGCGGGGTGTGTGATCTCGGCAAGCACCGGCCCGGGCGAATAGCTGTTCCAGACGGTGATGACACCGACATTGACGAGGCCGCTGAAGTTGGCCGCGGCGTTGTAGCTGCCATAGAGAATGCGACCGTAGAATCCACTTTCGTTCGGGAGCGTCTCACGGCCGTAGGTTGCCTCGTACCAACTCGATGGGCATTTCGCGATGTCCTCGTTTTTGGTGTACGGCTCCATGAGATCGTACCAGCCCTGGACCCTGCTGCCGTACACCTGATTGTGATATCCGGGCATCGTCTGGTCGTAGTCCGAGACGTACATCGCCATCGCCAGCCCGATCTGCTTGAAGTTGCTCTGGCAGCTTGCCTGGTTGGCCTTCTCGCGGGCCCGCGCAAAGACGGGGAAGAGGATCGCCGCGAGGATGGCGATGATCGCGATCACCACCAGCAGTTCAATAAGCGTGAAGCCTCGTCTGCGAGTGACCATCGTAGGACCCCTCTCATCAGGCTATGGTCAAACGGGCTCAGTTGCCCGGTGCAGCCTGTCCCAGACGGTTGGCGTTCGACAGAGTCGGCGGGGCTGTCGGGAATCAATCAGGCCCACATGCGCTCTGGTCGAGCACAGTGGGCCCTGTGGATTGCGCGTGGCGGATTGGTCGCGTCTGCAGGACGATCTTCATCGTCCTTCTCCGTGCGATGCGCTCGCACACCGTTTACTACGAATCAGTTGACCGAAAGCCATCGCCCCTCCTCTCCGGATCCTGGTCTTCGTATATTAAGTTTATGTGACGCCGCGAGTTGCACGGTAGACGGTCGGTCGTTTGGCGACTGCCAGCGGCCACCTCGTCCTCTCCGCGCACATCCAGAATCTCATGTCGGCGGATGCCGGCGCCACACCTGTGCGCACCGAGGCAGTTGCCCTCGGCCGCCGATTCCCTCCGCACGGGGAACCTTTCTGACCCTCCGGCGTTTGCATTGGGCACCACGGAGCACGAGCCCTCGCGGGTCCACCGCGGAGCGCCGGCCACCGTCGGAATCTCCTGCAGAAGGACCGGGATGACGATGAAGCTGTGGCACTGTCCGGCCCGCCTGATTCTCACAGTGTGCCTTCTGGCTTCGTGTGCGGCGGCCGATGATATGACCACCGCGCGTTCGCTGCAATCCTCGTCGAGTCGCACAGCCTCCCGCGTCATGGTCCGCGCGGTGGAGTCGCCAGATCGCGCTTCACTCGACGCCGCGGCGTGGGTCGGCAACCCCATGTTCCACTACCCCCTCACCGCACCCCTCGCCGCACCCGCGCCGGTCGCCGGGCCGTCGGCGCTGGACTTCGGGGGGGCGCTTGATCCCTCCACGATTCGCGATCTCATCTCCGAGACGCCGCTGACCGACGCGGAGCGGGCGCGACCGCTGGCGTGGCAGCCGCTCACGATGTATCTGCTGGAGCGGGACTATGAGCGCGCCGCCCCGTTGCTGACGACCGGGGCAGGCGTCAGTGCGGAGCGCTGGGGCAATGACGGCGCGCGGCCGCTTCAGCAGATCGAGGCGGCGTTCCTCCACAGCGACCAGCTCTGGGTCCGGGTCGGCTTCCGCCCCGAGATGACCTCGATCCCGGCGACAGACGAAGACGGCGATGGATACCCGGAGATCTATGCACGGCTGGCCGTCGATCCGCTGGCGCCCGAGCTGCTCGAGCTTATCGTTGACGACTACTGCGGGAGACCGCTGACGGCCGACGAGATCGAGAGCTACTTCTATGCCCTCTGCTCGGAGTGGTATCCGTCGCTCCAGACGTACCTGCTCGAGGGCGACGAGGCACGCCCGTGGCCGAGTGCCCGGACCGATCCGGCGGCCGCGGTGGAAGCTGCGGGACAGGTCATCAGCGCGCCGACGGCGGTCATCCGGGGACAGCCCTACGGTGAGGCGGTCTACAACGTCTTCGTGGTCGCCGCTGCCGGGGCCGCGGCTGCACCGGCCGGCCCTGCAAGCTCGCGGGTGTCGGTTGCGGAGCCGTCCGAGGCCCTCGCGCCCGGTGACGGTCGGGCGTGGCAGGCGGAACTTGCGCGCTGGGGTGGGTCGTGGGAGGAGTGGCATCATTCGCTGAGGCGCTTTCAACTTGACGTGCGGGGTCTGCTGCAGGACGTGCCGGCCGATCTCAGCGGCCTCGAGGGGCGTGACGACTGGCTGTTCTTCCGGGGCGACCTCAACTACCTCCTCTCTCGCGACCTGCGCGAGCAGCCGGATGGCAAGAACCCCTGGCCCGCGATCATCGACTTCCGCGATCAGCTTCAGGCCCGCGGGGTCGATCTTCTGCTCGTCGTGATTCCCGCCAAGCCCGAGGTCTATCCCGACAGGCTCTCGCAGCACGCCCCCGGAGCGGATGGCCCCTGGGTCACACCTTACTGCCGCAAGCTGTTGAGCGAGCTTGACGAGGCCGGGGTTCAGATCGTCGATCTTCTCCCTGTGTTCATGGCGGAGCGGGACAGCCCTGAGGGACCGCTCTACATGACTCAGGATACTCACTGGACCAATCGTGGAGCGCGGCTGGCCGCGAGCTTGATCGCGCGGCGCATCCGCGAGTACCCGTGGCTGGCGGAGGTGGGGGCACGCCCCGACGGCTGGGGAGTGCGCCCGGCGGACTTCACGCGCCTCGGTGACATCGTCCCGATGCTTCCCGAAGCCAGGCGCGCCGCGTACCGGCCCATGCAACTGAGCGCGCAGCAGGTTGTAGACCCGGCGGGTGAACCCTACACAGACGATCAGTCCTCCCCGATCGTAATGCTCGGAGACAGCTTCACCGGGGTCTTCCATTTTGAGGACTGCCGGCACGCGGGCGTCTCGGCACATCTCGCCCGGGAGTTGGGGCTGCCGATCGACCTGATCATGGCCCAGGGTTCGGGGCCACGCATTCGGGCGCAGCTCGCCCGTCGCGGGGAGAATGGCCTGAAGGGCAAGCGCCTTGTCATCTGGACCATGGTAAGTCGCGACCTGTACCAATACTGGGCCGACTGGGACCTGATCACACTACCATAATGGTCTTCTCATCGCACGTCTTTCTCTAC
This sequence comes from Armatimonadota bacterium, assembly GCA_050942735.1. Classification (GTDB taxonomy): domain Bacteria; phylum Armatimonadota; class Zipacnadia; order Zipacnadales; family UBA5352; genus UBA5352. The sequence continues at coordinate 73,362 of JBMNNW010000009.1, read as the reverse complement.
TACTTCCTGCCCATCGCGCTGCTGCTCTACTACGCGAGCCCGACGCGCTGGCGGCAGATGATCGTGGCACTGCTCAGCTACGTGTTCTACGGCTGGGCGAATCCGTGGTTCGTGCTCCTGATGCTGTTCTCGACCACGGTGGACTACTTCTGCGGTCTGCTGATCGCCGGGCGGTGGCGGCTGCCGATCTTCGCGGGCGATCCACCGGCCGAGGAGGGGCTGGCGCCGGCACGTCAGCGCAAGCTGGCGCTCGTGGCCTCAATCGTCGTCAACCTCTCGCTCCTGGGCTTCTTCAAGTACCTGGGATTCGCCCAGGCCAACCTGAACTATCTGCTCGAAGTACTGGGCCGCCCGGCGCTGGAGCTTTACACCGTGATCCTACCGGTCGGGATCTCCTTCTACACCTTCCAGTCGATGAGCTACTCGATCGATCTCTACCGTGGCGACGCTCGTCCCGCGAAGGACTTCCTTGACTTCGCCTGCTACGTGGCGCTGTTTCCGCAGCTTGTGGCCGGTCCGATCGTACGCTACCAGGACCTCGCTGAGCAACTGCGCTGGCGATCGCACACGGTGGACAAGTTCGCCCGCGGGATTCTGTTCTTCGCCCTCGGCATGGCGAAGAAAGTGCTGCTCGCCAACCCTATGGGTGCGGTGGCCGACGCGGCATTCGGGGCGGGAGACCTCATCTGGTACGACGCCTGGACCGGCGTAACCGCCTACGCGTTCCAGATCTACTTCGACTTCAGCGGTTACTCTGACATGGCCATCGGCCTCGGGTTGATGCTCGGCTTTGAGTTCAAACGCAACTTCGATCTGCCTTATCTCTCCAGCGACATCACCGAGTTCTGGCGCAGATGGCACATCTCGCTGTCCACCTGGCTGCGCGACTACCTGTACATCCCGCTCGGGGGCAACCGCGTGTCGCCCCGGCGCACATACGTGAACCTCGCGATCGTCATGCTTCTCGGCGGGCTCTGGCACGGGGCACAGTGGACTTTCGTCATCTGGGGCGCGATCCACGGCTCCCTGCTGGCGTTCGAGCGCTGGCGCGGGAAGAGAGCAATCTACGCGCGTCTGCCCCGGCCGCTTCCGGCGCTGTGCACATTCGTGGTGGTGCTGATCACCTGGGTGTTCTTCCGTGCCGAGACGCTCGCGGGCGCACTGAGCTACACCGGCTCGATGCTGGGGATCGTCGAGCCCTCCGCGGCCTCGCCGCTTGTCGGGCCACTGCTGTACCAGCCGCAGTACCTGATGGTCATGGCCGCGTGTGTCCTCATACACCTGCTGCGCCTCGACACCTGGGAGCTGGCGCAGGAGGCGAGGCCGAAACGCATGGCACTCGCATCGGCCGCGATGGTCGCTTCGGCCGTCATCCTGTTCACGCAAAGCTATAACCCATTCCTGTACTTCAGGTTCTGAGGATATGTCCAGAGAAGATGCCGGGGTAGCGGCGACAACTTCCGAAGTCAGTGAGGCGCGCTCATCGGCGTCCGCCGGCCACCTTGCGTTCATCGGTGGCTTCCTGCTGCTGATCTTCGCGATGCCGATCCTCCAGACCGTCTGGGAACTCCGTCACGGCGAGCCCGTCCAGGCGCTGGAGGTCTTCGACGCGTCGCTCACCGCGGAGAGTCTGGCGCAGTATGAGCGTGCGTTGGAGGACAGCTCCGTTGTGGCGAGGGCCGCGCGCGAACGCTGGCAGTGGCTGAGCCTCGTGACCCTGCGCGCGGGCAATCAGAAGGCCGTGCTTGCTCGCGATGCCACCATGTTCTACCGCCCGAGCCTCGATTCGGTGCTCGCCCCCGGGTTCATGGATCACCCCGACGCCGACGGCCACCCGGTCCGCGCGATCCTCGCCTTCAGCGAATCCCTGCGCCGGGAGGGTGTCGAACTGGTGCTGCTGATCGCACCGGGTAAGGAGAGCATCTACCCGGAGTGGCTGAGCCGCCGCTGCCGGACAGAGGCGGGGCCGCCATCGAACCGGGACATGAACGCATTCATCGAGGCGATGCGCAGAGCCGGCATCAGGACCGTCTACCCCGTCGAGGCGCTGTGGCGCGGCCGGGAAGCCGCTGCGATGTACCTGCGCCAGGACACCCACTGGACGCCCGAGGGCATGGCGATCGCGGCGGACGAACTGGTTTCGGCCCTCGGGACCGACCTGACCGGTCCCGGAGGGCTGACGGCACGGCCGGTGACTGCATCACGCCACGGCGATCTCCGGGATATGCTGGCGCTTCCGGACTATCTGCCCGAGACGATGGCCGTTGAGACGGTCACGACGCTCCGGGTGCTTGACGCCGAAGGCCGGCCGGTAGAGTCTGATCCCCGGTCGCCGGTTGTGTTGCTGGGTGACAGCTTCACCAACATATACTCGGTCGCGGCGATGGGGTGGGGTGACCACGCCGGCCTCGGGGAGCATCTCGCGCTTCGCCTCGGACGCCCGGTGGACATCATCGCGCTCAACGACGGCGGCGTGAATGTCGCACGAGCCAATCTCGCGCGCAGGCCGGACGCTCTCGCCGGCAAGCGCGTGGTGATATGGCAGTTCGCCGCCCGCGACCTCGTGGTGAAGAACGGTGAATGGCAGACTATCGACATCGGCGCACCCAGGGAGGCCGATCATGATGAGACGCTTTAGCGTGGCGGTCGCATTGCTGACAGCACTCGCGGGAGTATGGCTCGCGGGCTGCGCGCGCGAGGACCTCGCAGGCCACAGCGAGGTCGCGCCCCCGCCCGATGAAGTGCAGCAGTTCGCTGAGGCTCCGCCCGCGGAGGCCGATGAGTCTGCTTCCACCGAGGACATGTCCGCGACGGTGATTCCGGACGAGGCACAGCCGGCCGCCGCCGCACCGGCCGCCGCCGCACCGGCCGCCGCTCAGCCACCGGTAAGCGCACCTCCGCCTGCGGCCACGGCGCCCGCTCCGGCCACCGCCAGCGCACCTGCGCCGAGGCCCGCTGAGCCTACCGGGCCCGCGCCGGCGCCCGCGGTGTCCGCTGCCGATCGGGGCACGGTTGTCATCGGGCGCGTCAGCATCGTGTCGAACGTGCCCGAGCCGTCGTCGGTCCCGTATGCCGACTGCCTGACGATGATCAAGTACACGGTCGAGTCCGTGGAGAGCGGCTCCTACACCGGGGGAGAGCTGCTCGCCGCCTACTGGGGCATGCGGGACGCTCAACTCCAGCCTCCCGCGAAGTTCAGGGTGGGCCAGCGGCACCGGCTGGTGATCGAGCCTCTCGCCGACCATCCGGATCTGTCGCGGGCCATGCAGGCCGACGACACAAACGAGTACACGCTCTCGCCGCAATGGGTGCTCGAGTACAGCGCACCATGAAGACGTTACGTGGAGGGTGCACGATGAGACTGCATGCACGCTGCGCACTGGGGGTCTTTCTGGCGGCCGTGACGACCGGCATGATGGCGGTGGCGGCGCAGGGAGGTCAGCCGAACGCTCAGGAGTCGGCGGCGCTGGCCGCGCTCAAAGGCCGTCTCACAGGGATGATCGTGTGGGAGAGCAACCGCACCGGCGTCTGGGAACTCTATGTGATGAATGCGGACGGCACCGGTGCGCGCCGGCTCACATCGCTGGCGACCCCCGGCGACCCGCTGGCCTGGAGTGCCTACCTCCGCCCGCGGTTCTCTCCAGACGGCCGGCAGATCCTGTTCGGCTACGGGAAGGCGAAAGCACCCGCTGAATGCTGGGTCGCCGACAGTCAGACCGGAGAGGCGCGCAGGCTCACGATCGGCAACCCTCTCAACTGGCTCCCCGACGGTTCGGGCTTCTTGCTGCTGCGCGGCAAGCAGGTGATGCTCTTTGACCTCGCCAGCGGCGAAGCCGTGCGCGCAGTGGATGCCGAAATCGCCAACGCCACGGACAACGGCAGCATGGTCGGCCATGTGACGCCGAGCTTGAGCGCGGGTGTCTTCCGCTTCGCGAAGAACGAGTATATCCGGCTCTCTGACGGCAAAGTACTGAAGACCACCGGCGGCTGCGAACCCCGCCTGACCGACGACGGGCGCTTCATGTACTGGGTGCAGGGGCCGAAGGACTTCCGCGTCTGGGACACTCAGAAGGACGAGGAGCGGCAGATGCTCGGGGTCCCGGCCGCGGAGCCCCACAACTACACCTATTTCCCAACCGTCTCCGCGGATCGGCGTTGGCTGATGTACGCGGCCTCCCCGGGGCAGCACGATCACAGCACGAGTGACTACGAGATCTACCTGCAGCAGCTTGATAACTGGCAGCCGTCAGGCGCGCCGGTGCGGCTGACCTTCAACTCAGCTACCGACCGGTGGCCTGATCTGTGGCTCGGCCCGAGGTCGGCTGGCGATGGAGGCTACGACGTCGCGAGCAACCGCCGCATGAACCCGGCACCGTCGCCGCTGAGGATCTTCAGCTTCAGCAGCGATGGCGCCGCTCCGGATTGGGGCGGCCAGTCCGGGCTTTGGCCGCAGGTCGAGGGCTGCATGGGTGAGGCGACATGGGTGTCCGAGGATGCCGAGGATGGCAACGGCGGCTCGATGCGCATAACGTACGACATTCGCGCCGAGCCGAGGAGCTTTTCGATGTGGTTCGCGCCCGGCCGACACGTTGATCTCTCGGCCTACGACCACTTCGTGCTCTACGCGCGCGGTGATGTGCCCACCTTCACGCTTGTGGTCAAGGACAGCGCCGCCGACCCGGCAGGGGCAAGTGACGCAGGCGTTGCCGACCTGCTCGTTCGAGGCGTCTCCGGGAGTTGGCAGCGCTTCGAACTACGCTTCGCAGACTTCGTGCCGCGCGTGACGGGATCTTCAATCGATTGGAGCAACATAGACCATATCGGAGTGGCGCTGATAGCCGACCGGAACGCCTCCGCCGGTACGCTGCAGGTGGACAACATGCGCGCCACCGCGACCGACTGAGTCCGTCGGCGGCCCGGAGACTGCAGTCCCGTGGTCGCTCGACGGCCGGCGGCGCGGACGCGGCGCATCATGGTTCCGGGCCGAAGAGCAGGACGCGGTCATCGATTGTCAGCGCGAGCAGGTCGCGGCCGTCGGGTGACCGGCGGACCACCGAACAGCCGACCTCCGAGACGAAGCGATCTCCCCATGCGTCCGCGAGGGCGTCGAGAGAAAGCACCTGCCGCCCGCGGCCGTCGTAGAGCGCGAGGCTCTCGCGGCCGGCGTGTGCCCACAGATGCTGCGGGCCCTCGGGCAGCCACTGCACCGGGCAGCCGCGCGGCAGGTGTCCGGGCTGGATCGACCAGAGCCGCTCCCCAAGTCCGGAGAAGAGCGTGAAGATGCCGAAATTCGCCCAGCGCGTGGATACCAGCACCTGCCGGCCCGGGATATCGTCACGCAGGCGGCAGAGTTGCTGCCCCTGCGCGTGCCCGACGCGATGCACCGCCCGCGTGCGGCCGGTGAGAGGGTCGATGACGTAGACACCCGCGCTGCCGGACACAAGAAACGCCACCGGGTCACGCTCCGGATCCTCGGAGAAGCTGCCGACCGCGACCGCATCGTAGTGATGGGCGCCGCGGATCAGGTCCATCTCATGCGCGAGATCGTGCCGGGCGATCACCGTGCCGTCGGCGGCGAGGGTGGTGCCGCCCGCGATGATCTCGGGCCGACCGTCGCCGGTGAGGTCACACAGCCGCACCGCCCAGTGATGGCCGTACGGCGGCGAGACCTTCGTATGCCACAGCAGTTGCAGGTCCGCGTCGAACGCCCACAGCGCGTCGCCGCCGTTGCCGAGGTCGGTGCGCCACTGCCTCACGAGGAAGCCTCCGGGCCGATCGCCCGACAGCCGCCCGGTCTCAGCCGAGAAGTCGTAGATGTTGATCCGGTCGCGGTCGGGATCATCCGGAAGCTCTACCTGCGCGAGCTTCTCCCCGGTGGCCGGATCAAGCGCGACGATTCGCGAGGCGAGGACGGCCGTTCGCTCCGCGCCATGGACGTTGACTCGTGTCGAGGCCTCGCCCCCGGTGAGGACGTAGAGTCGCCGCGAGCCGTCCACGGCCTCTTCGCACATCTTTATGGTCCCGACGCGGCCGGGCAACCGCCACAGCTCGTTGCCATCCCAGTCCGTCGCGAGCAGGCCCTCGGAGCCGCGCAGCAGCAGGTCGTGCCTGCCCTGTGCGCGCAGATCGAGCACGTCCGCCAGTGAGAAGCCCTGAGGCATCCGCAGTTCACCGGCGGGAACCGCACCGGGCAGCGCTGCAGAGGCCGCCGCCAGTGCCGCGGTACGGCGCGATGCGCGCCGGTCATTGACTGCCTGCTGCGACGCGCTGCAGATGATGGACAGGCTGAGCAGGCGCGCCTCACCGAGGGCGCGGAAGCCCGCATGGCCTGATGCGATCATGGTGTCGGTCGCCATCAGGGTCACGTCCAACTCCCGGCAGTGTGCCTGAATCCCGTCGCCATCGAGATGCACCGCGAGCGTCACCGTCTCGCCATCGTACTCTATCTGCTCGGAGGCGAGTTCGTGCCACTCCTGGTCGATCCGCCGGTAGAGCACCAGGCGGCGCATCCCCTCGATGCAGAGGTAGTAGTTCCTGCGCACCGTCTCGCCGCGGAAGGTCAGCCCCGCGCGCGCCTCGGCGACCATCCAGTCGTCATTCGTCGGGCCCGCCTCCCGCTGGAGCGCCTGCATCTCGCACTCGATCGTCAACTCGCGCCACGGTCCCTTCGCGGTCATCGCCCGCTCGTCTGACTGCGTCCGGGCGAAGTGGATCGCGGCGCGCCCTTCGACCTGCACGCACTCTTTGAGTGAGGGTACGCGGAACCCCGCGCGTGGCGCGAGCGGATCGTCCCAGCCCTGCAGGACCGTCCATGAGCCGTGCTCCGGCTCAAGGGGAGGTGCGATCTCTCCGCTGGTCAGTTCGTTGATGGGCAGATCGATTCGCCACAGATCGCTGCTTCCAGGCACGACGATCGCCTCCACGGGCATCGTGTTGACCGGCCTGCGACTGGTGCTGCCCGGCGCGTGGTTCGATCGGGTCGGGCGCGTCGGCTTGCTGTCCGAGTCACAACGCGCATGTTCGATGGATCGAGCCGGCCCTCCTCCGTCGTAGCGAGGAGGACGCCTGGGGGCAGACCGCCGGCCGACGGCGAGGGGACGGCGCGCTGCCGCAACCCTGCGAGGGCGCGTCGGCCGCGGCTATCCCGCGTCTGCAGGAGGCGCTCCTGCAGGGATCTCGTAGCTCCACACCCGAGTCCCGGCTGCGAAGTAGAGCACGCCCTCGTGCAGCGCTCCCCCGGCCGATATCCCCACCGGGCTTTCGGCGAGCCTGAGGTGCTCACGGCCTCCGGGAGCTATCTGCAGGATAGTGCGTGTCATGAGCGCGTAGATGTTGCCATCGTGGCCTGCGTGCAGGGCATGGCGGGGCACGCCGCCGTACTCAGCGAAACTCTCGCTGTGTACGACGGCGTTCGTCTGGGGATCGAAGACGAAGAATGTCGAGTTCCCCGAGAGCCCGTAGACCATACCGTCCGGCCCGACCTCGATACTGACGATGCGGACGTCGCCCTCGACCGGAACGGTACGAAAGGCTATCTCTCGAGTGTCCCAGTCGATGATGAACAGCTCCGCCTCGGTCGCCGTCTGCTCGGCCCATGCGGAGGTGACGTCGGTTCCGCCGACGAGCCTGCCGTCAGGCAGCGCCTTCAACGTGATGCAGCTCTGTCCCGGCAGCAGGTGCTCTTCGGCGGTGAGCAGCTCATCCTCCCCCGTCTCGAGGTTGTAGATACCTATCCCGCCGCCGATGAGCCCGTCCACCGCGTATCCAGCCATGAGCACGTGCCTGCCGTCCGGGTGAGCCAGCACGGTGCGCGGGCGCATGATGTCACGGCGCCAGCGAGCCAGCATCCGCGGGTTCTGATCGTCGCCCTCGACGGCGGGCCGCCACGGCCTTGCGGGATCCACCTGCCAGAGTCTGCCGCCGGCGTACTCGGCACCGTACACATGACGATCCACATGGGTGATGGCGCAGAAGTTGCCGTCGCCGATGGCAGGCACCCCGCCGTGATCAATCAGCTCATCGGTCGCCGGCTCGTAGGTGAAAAAGCGCATGGTGTGGCTGGTGGAGCCGTAGACTCTGTCGTAGGGACCGCTGGCCATGCTGGTGATGTTCGCTCCCCCGAAGTCGTAGTCGAAGCGGATCTCGCGCTCGGTTCCGTCCGCCTCTCTCACCACCAGCAGCCGATCGGGGACATTGAGTGTGGCGATGCTGCTGCCGTCGCCGAAATCGCGAAAGACCGAGGACTGCGCTCCTGCTCGAATCGGGGCGCGTGACACCTGAGGTTCACCGACCGGAGTCGCCTCGCCGGCATTGAGCAGATGCCAGTCCCAGCCTGAGCCGGGCGCACGGGCGTAGACGTGACCGTCGGTGCCACGGAAGAGCTGCCCCTCGCCGTAGGCGCGATCCGTCTCGGGGACGTACCTGCGGATCTCGCCTGTGGCGATCTGGTAACCGATCACCTGCGCCTTCGCGTTGCCGGTGCCCACGTAGACCCAGCCAGGATCATCAGCGGCAATCGCGCGTGGTATCTGCACCCATGTCTCCTGGTTGACCACGCCGTGGTCGGCCAACTCACGAGTGTCCGGGTTGAAGCTGATGAGATGGCCGTCGGGGTTGAGGATGCCCCAGATGACCCCGTCCGGGGCTTCGGTCAGCGCGCCCGCCCAGTTGCGTGGCGTCTCCCCGACGAACGTGAAGGTGAGGCTGTCGGGGTCGAACTCGTAGAAGTGGCCGCTGAGATGGCCGTACCACAGGTTGCGGCTGGAATGCAGAACCGCAAACGGCGCGCCCGACGGGCCGGGGACCTCAACCTGTGTGACCTCACCGGTGTCAACGTTGATCGCGAGTTGGGAGATACTGTCGCTGGAGCGCAGCCAGATCAGCACCAGGCGGCGTCCCTCCGAGTCGATGGCCGCGGTGGTGCCCCGCGAGATGGCCGTGGGTGCTGCTACGCCGTGGTCCGCGAAGCCGTTCTGCCGCTGGACCTGTGCGGCGCCGGGGCCGGTGGTGAGCAGTCCGAGGGTGGCACACCACAGCAGAACTGGCTTCATGACTGTGACTCCTGTCTCCATCGATGCAGTGCCTCACAAACGCTCTGAACACGAACGGGCGCCATGCAGGGCCTCTGAGGCTCTTCCCACCGCCTGCCGACACGATCGCATGCCGCGGCGCTTCAGCAGCCGCGCGACGCACGCCGCTCCTGATGTAGCGTGCAGGTGGCTCTCGCCATTGGGGGAGTCGCCTGGCGGTGCCTTATTCGTTCCCGGCGGCAGGCTCATGGACCGCGAGGTGCACCGGCCGCCAGACCCCGCCCGCAAAGGCGGTGTTCATAGCGCGCACAACGACAACGTTCTCTCCGGGGCGAAGCGCAGGGGTGATCTCCAGCTCGAAGGGCGCATCCCACCCCTGCGGCCCGACGTCATGAGATCCCACATAGTGACCGTTTACCCAGACCCAGCATGACTCATCCACGCCGCCGAACTGCAGATACGCGGCGCCCCCCTCCGGCAGTTCCGGCGCCTCAATCGTACGGCGGTACCAGCCCGCTCCGATGTAGGGCTCGCCGAGGAATGCCTCCCATGCGGTCTCGATCTCGGCCTCCTGCCAGCCCTCGGTGTTCAGATTCGCCTGATGCCATCCGCGCAGGTCCCCGGTTCGCTCCGGGTCCACGTGGAAGCGCCAGCCGGTTCGAGGCAGCGGGTGGCGGGAGGCGAGACGAAGGCCCGCCGCGCTCGGATCGCGCACCGTCAACTCGGGCCAGCGGGCCGCGAAGCTCGCCTCACGCGCCAACTCCGCCTGGTCGGGCTGACGCAGATGCGGCCAGCCCGAGCCATGATACTCACGGAACGCGAAGTAGCCGAGGTTGGCGGCGTGGTCACCGCTGGCCTCCATCATGGTCCGGTGCTCGACAAGGCGGTTGAAGGCTGCTTCGAAGGCCGCCCGGTGCTCCTCGGTCTCCTCCGCTTCGAGGCGCGCCTGCGCCGCCCGCGTTGCAGTGGTCAGCTCCGCGTCGGTCAGTCCCTGGTCGAGGAATGCGACTCGTCGCAGGGTGCGTGCATCGCCTTCGGCCTGGCGGCGCGCCTCCTCCAGAAGCGCACGGGCGCGCGCGAAGTCCTCCGGCGTGAAGAGGCGGTGGGCGATCCGCACGTAGTCTTTGAAGCTGCCGCCGGACTCCTCCTGCCCGTAGCGGCTCACATCCTCCGGGTCCAGCGCCCGCGCATGCCGCTCCCAGTATCCGAAGTATGCGCGCACCCCCGGCTCGGCAGGGCCGAAGGCGGCGTAGTACTCGTCAAGTATCCGGTCGGCGGACCAGTCGGGATGGTGGTGGATGCGGGAAAGCACGTACATCGTCGGCCCCTGAGCGCTCCACGCGCCCAGGAGGCTGTCGAAGTAGGTGCCGATCATGCCGTGCTCGGCCGCGAATGAGAAGTGGTCCGCCAGTTCTCTGGCGTAGAAGATCGGCAGGTTGGCCCCGGCGTGGGTCAGATTCGGTCGCCATTTCAGCTCGGCCCCGAGTCTGCTCCAGCCCTCCCACTGCGCCTGGAAACCCTCCAGATCCGCGCTCGGGAACCAGAAGCCCTTGACATTGACGATCAGTATCCCGCTCAGGTCGAGGTCCTGGCTTGCCGGGGGTTCGGTGTAGTTGGCGTAGGCGTACCCGGCCGCACGGGCCTCCGGATCCACCTCTCGCGCCAGGCGAAGCACCTCGACGTAGTAGCGAGCGTATCGGTCCGAGAGCGAGGGCGGGTCGAGACGCACCGTCTCGCCACCGGGGAGTTCGCCCCACGGGGCACGGGCGATCCCGAAGCGGCGGGAGCGGTCAGGGATGATCCCCTTGCCCCAGTAGTCGTGGGCCTCGAAGCCTGGATCGGGGGCGTCCCAGGCGCGGCAGTTCGCGCACGTGCACATTCCGGGCGTGTCGTTCTCACAGAGGTTGACACGGGGGCGGTAGGGGACATGCTCGGGGTCGCGCTCGGGGCTCCGCCTCCAGTTGTCAACGATCCGGCGCCAGAACGCCGGCTCGGAGACGCACATCGTGATGTAGCCGCCCGCGTCATCCCCCTCCAGCGGGCGGCGCGTGCCGTCGGGCAGGCGGTTGAAATACTCGGGATTAGTCTCGCCATACCGCCTCCAGTACTGGGCGAATGCATGGCCGTAGTAGAGGTTCTCGACGGCGCCGAAGCGGTGGCGGTTGAGAAACAGCGACTGGGCCCGATGGAACTGCTCCTTGCTCTCCGGCGACGACCAGCCCGGGAGGTGCCCGTCGCCCGAGCCGGCCGGGCGGAGCGTGGTCATCTGAAAGCGGGGTTCGCCGGTACGATTCAGATCGCTCACCACGACCTCGGCCCGCTCGGGAATGCACTCGCCGAGTTCTCCCGGCCAGAGCCAGCGCACGCCCATCTCGGTCTCAAGCAGGTCGTACACCGCAAAGAGGGTCCCCTGCCAGTCGGCCGTCCAGTAGCGTCCGATCCCGCCACGGTCCCGGTCGCGCCCCGCGAGAAACAGCGAATTGCCGATCGTCCGGATCACGTGCCCGGACGGGGGCATCGTCTCCACGTCGATTCCGGCGGCCGCAGTGGCGCGGCAGGGGCCTGTGTAGACGAGGAACTCCACGTCATCGGGCGCCTCCGACTCAGCATACACCGGCAGAGTCGCTCCCGTGGCCTTCTCGATGTGGTAGAGCAACTCCTCGGCGGCGAAGTCCTGCACCGGCAACCGCTCATCGGGCACTATGACCGCCGCGCGCGCTACGCCCCCTTCGACCAATACCACTCGCTGCGCCTCCGCGCCGCCCACGAGGGCAACACACAGCGCGCCGGTCATTCCCGCAACCCACCACAGCGTCCGTTGCCGCGTCATGGAGACCAACTCCTCACGGTCTGCGTGGTGCACGATGGCCGCCCATCGTGACTGCTGCTGATGTTTCCGTGCTGATGTCAGGTGCACCTTTGCCGCGAAGTCATCGCGGCTTCGATCGATCCGGAGAAGCTCCGCTTTCCAGTTCGGGTTGCGGCGATTCAGGCGAGCCGCTTCGGCGGCTGGCGGCTGGGGCGGAGGCTGAGCGGGTCGCCTGCACCCATGGACCTGATGACCGATGGCTCTCCGGCCCCTGGAGATCAGCATGGCCCGTCGGTCCGCGGCAGAGCAGGTAACGCCTGCCGAACGCGGAAATCGCTTCCGTGAAGGCGATGGACCGGTCCGGAGTGAGCGTCGCTCGTGGTTGCTGCGGAGTGCAGACGGAGTTGACCTCAGGAGGTTGTGAATGCCCGCTATGCGGTTCCCGGTGATGGTGGCGGCAGTTGCAGTGTGTCTCAGCGCGATGGAGATGCGAGTGGAGGCGGTGACGATGGTCGCGGCGGGCTGGCGACACAGCGTGGCGCTGGACGATGATGGGAGGCTGCGCGCATGGGGGGAGGGGCGGATGGGTCAGACCGGCAACGGTGAGTTCGCGATCGCCGACAGGCCGGTGACTGTGGTGGGGCCCGACGGCGAGGGGGCGCTCACTGGAGTTGTCTCGGTCGCCGCAGGCCTGTTTCACACGCTCGCGATTCGTGAGGACGGGAGCGTCTGGGCGTGGGGCGCGAACAGCTTCGGTCAGTTGGGCAACGGACGCTGGGGGCCCGACGCGCACAGCGCGGTGCCGGTGCAGGTGCTGGGCCTCGATGGCGAGGGCCACCTGGAGGGTGCGATCGCGGTGAGCGGGGGCTGGGATCACTCGGTTGCACTGCTCGAGGACGGCACCGTCGTGGCGTGGGGCAGCAGGTGCCAGGGACAACTCGGCGACGGTCTGCGCGATTCCAACAGTTGGAGCGAACATCCCGTGCGGGTGCGGGGACCGAACGGTGAGGGCCGGCTTGGCGGCGGAACCGCGCTGGCGTGCGGGGCGCATCACACCGTCGTGCTGCGCGAGGACGGGACGCTTCTGGCATGGGGCGGCAACTTCGAGGGGCAGCTTGGCCGGGGGCACACCGGTGATCGCGGGCGAATGCACCGGGTCAGTTTCGAGCTGGCGTGGACTCCGCCGACGGCAGGGCACTGGAGCATCGCGCTTGGGTACACGTACACCGATCCGAGTCACCGCGATGTCGCCGACCGCGTGGAGTTGGTGGATGAGTTCGACGGTCCACCGCTGGAGGTCGTCACGGAGGCCACCGCGGTCGACAGGCGGACGGGCAGGTTCTCTCGCGACGAGAACCATGTGCTGATGCGAGCCACGCTGACCTATCCCGCTCGGGCACCGGTGGGGGAGAGCGTGGTGCTCGAGCTGCAGGAGATACTCGTGGGGCTGAACACCGCGGATGATGACTTCGCCGAGGAGATCCACCTGCTGCTGACCAACCGTGAGACCGGGGAGCAGGTGCGGCTGGACGCCGGTGACGGAACGGCCCTGGCGCTCGCCCGTCCCGCGCCGGTCATCGGCCCCGACGGCGACGGCGTCCTTGAGGACATCCTCGCGGTTGCCGCGGGGGTATACCACACCGTGGCCCTGCGCGAGGATGGCAGCGTCTGGGCGTGGGGGCACAACTCCACGGGGCAGCTTGGCGACGGTACGCGCGGTACGACGGCCACCCCGGTGCAGATGGCAGCGGGGGAGCAGGGCGAGGGCCACCTCGAGCGCATTGCGGCCGTCGCCGCGGGCTTTGAGAGCAGCTACGCGCTTGGGGAGGACGGTCGCGTCTGGGCCTGCGGCTGGAATGTCTACGGACAGCTTGGAGCCGCACTGCCTGCAAGCGCCGCCACCGGTCATCCTGAGATCCGGCAGGTCGTGACGGGTTCAGAGACCGCGGGGCCGCTGGAGGAGATCACGGCGATCGCGGCGGGCACCTATCACGCCCTGGCGCGGAACGCGTCTGGAGATCTGCTGGCATGGGGCCACAACGGATTCGGACAGCTCGGCGATGGCACGGTGCGTGACCGTGCCAGCGCGGTGCCTGTGGTGGCGCTGGAGTCGGGCTTCGAACCTGAACCACCGCGCCTGCCGACGGGAGTCGCTCCGCCCGCCCCGGTGGTGGATCTGCAGCACGCGGAGGTGGACGCCGCTGCTGGGAATGTGCTGAATGTCCTCGAACACGGGGCGAAGGGCGACGGGGTGCATCTCGACTGGGAGGCCCTTCAGGGCGCGATCGACGCGGCTCATGAGGCCGGCGGCGGCGTGGTCCTGCTGCCTCCGGGGACCTACCGCACCGGCAGCCTCGAACTGCTCGGTGGAGTGCGGCTGCACCTCGAGGAGGGCGCTACCCTTCTCGGCAGCACCAACCGCGATCACTACCAGCGTGGACGAGCGCGCCCCGGCGTCATCTGGGCGGAGGGTGCGGACAATATCGCGATCACCGGGCAGGGCGTCATCGACGGGCAGGGGCAGTTCTGTCCGAACCGCGGCTGGCGTCATCGCATCCTCAGCATTCACGACTGCAGCAACATCGTGGTCGAGGGCATCAGCACGGTCAACGCAGGGTCGTGGACGCAACACTGGGTCAACTGCCGAGATCTCACCATCAGGGGGATCACGGTCAACAGCGTGCGCCCGCGCCGAAACAACGACGGCATCGACCTCTCAGGCTGTCAGGACGTGCTGATCGAGGGCTGCATCGTGGCTTCGGAAGATGACGCCATCGTGATCAAGAGCCAGCGCGCAGACCTGGTCAACCGCAACATTCGCGCCGTCAACAACACCGTGTACACGATGTGCAACGGGTACAAGCTGGGCACTGAGACACGCGGTGATTTCGAGAACATGGTCTGTGAGGACCTCAGGGCATTCGGTGGATCAACGCTGGCCGTCTGGTCGGTGGACGGCTCGCGCGTGCGTGGCGTCCGCATCTCGAAGGTCAGGGGCGCGGACTCACGCTTCGCACTTGGGGTGCGTCTCGGAGCGCGTCTGCGGGACTCATACTTCGCAGAGGGCGAGGAGCGGGTGCCCGGCATCATGGAGGACGTGGTCATGCGCGACATCGAGATCGAGATGTCCGAACGCTCCTTCCGGGATACTCTGCTCGATCACGGGATTGAGAACGCTGAGATCGCGCACCAGTTGGTAGCACGACCCGCGGCCGCGGCATTCATCTCCGGGCTGCCGGGACACCCGGTGCGCCGTGTGGTGCTGGAGGACGTGCGCATCTCGCATCCGGGCGGGGGCACCGAGGACGAGGGGCTGATCGAGGTCCCCGAACGCCCCGCCGCCTATCCGAACGCGGCGATGTTCGGGCGCCTTCCCGCGTGGGGGCTCTATCTGCGCGACGCGGAGGGAATTACCCTCCGCAACCTGATGCTTGAGCTTCGGGCGCCCGATGGCAGGCCACCGGTCAAGAACGAGAACCTCGCAGAGGGCGAACTGGCGATCGAGGGTCTCTCGGTGCATGAGGCGTGGCGTTAGCCTCGCGCGACACGCCGCTCCGCGCGCGTGAAGCCGTCATTGCGGATCGCGATCATCCCTTCAGGAGGTCGAACGCATCAGCGATGGCGGTGGCTGTCCGCGCAACGATCTCCGGACTGTGGCAGGTGCTCACAAAGGCGCTCTCGTGGCCCGATGGCGGCAGGAGCACGCCGCGTTCGAGCAACAGGCGGAAGAAGCGCCCGTAGCGATCGAAGTCGGCATTCCCCGCGGAACCGGCGTCGGTGATCGGATCCTCCGCGAAGTAGACGGTGAACATGGGCCCCACGCGCGCGATCTGCACGGGAACGCCCGCGGCTCCGGCGACGCGCTCGATGGCGTCGGTGAGCCGCGCGGCCTGCTCGGACAGTGTTGCATGCGGCTGTTCGTCGCGCAGACGCTTCAGCGTCACCCTGCCGGCGGTCGCGACCACGGGGTTGCCCGAGAGTGTGCCCGCCTGATAGACCGGACCGTCGGGCGCGAGTTCGCGCATGATCTCGGCGCGCCCGCCGAAGGCGCCGACGGGTAGCCCGCCGCCAATGATCTTGCCGAGACATGTGAGGTCGGGCGTGATGTCGTAGCGAGTCTGCGCCCCGCCCCACGCGACGCGGAAGCCGGTGATGACCTCGTCGAAGATCAGCAGCGCACCGATCCTGTCGGCGATCTCCCGCAGGCCCTGCAGGAAGCCCGCGCGCGGCGCGACCACGCCCATGTTGCCCGCCACCGGCTCGACAAGGATCGCCGCGATGTCGTCGCCACGGCGCGAGCACAGGTCCTCCACGGAGTCGAGGTCATTGTAACGCGCGATCAGCGTGTGCCGGGCGAAGTCGGCCGGCACGCCGGCGCTCGATGGCAGGCCGAACGTGTGCAGCCCCGAGCCCGCTTGTGCCAGCAGACCGTCGCTGTGGCCGTGATAGCAGCCGTCGAACTTGATGACGTCGTCGCGCCCGGTGAACCCCCGCGCAACGCGGATGGCGCTCATGACGGCCTCAGTGCCCGAGTTGACCATCCTAAGCAGTTCCACCGAGGGCAGAGCGGATTTGATCAGCTCCGCCAGCTCTGCCTCAACGGGCGTGGAGAGCCCGTAGCCGGTGCCGCGCGCGGCCGCCTCCGCGATGGCCTCGGTCACCTCCGGGTCTGCGTGGCCGAGGATCAGCGCGCCCCAGCACATCAGGTGATCGATGTACGTATTCCCGTCAACGTCCGTGATCTCAGCGCCGCGAGCTTCGGCGGCGACGATCGGCGGGGCGTCTACTCCCGAGAACGAGCGCACCGGGCTGTTCACACCACCGGGGATCGATCCCCCGGCTCTTAACGCGGCCCTCTGGCTCAGCGCGAAATCCACTGCGCGACCTCCTCAGCGTAGTAGGTGATGATCGCGTCGGCACCTGCGCGCCGGATGGACAGCAACGACTCCAGTACGCCGCGCCTCCTGTCGATGGCTCCGACCCGTGCCGCCGCTTCGATCATCGCGAACTCGCCGCTGACCTGGTAGGCGGCAATCGGCAGGCGAGTGCTCTCCCGCAACTCACCGAGCACGTCGAGGTAGGGCAACGCGGGCTTGACCATCAACCAGTCCGCGCCTTCGGCCTCATCGAGCAGCGCATCCCGGATCGCCTCGCGCCGGTTCGACGGCGGAAGCTGGTAGCCGCTCCGATCCCCGAACCGCGGGGCCGAGTGAGCCGCCTCGCGAAACGGGCCGTAGAACGCGGACGCAAACTTGGCGGCATAGGAGAGGATGCCGGTATCGCTGAGGCCCGCGTCGTCGAGTCCGGCTCGGATAGCCGCGACCTGCCCGTCCATCATGGCCGACGGGGCTATGAGGTCGGCGCCCGCCTGTGCATGTGCGACGGCGCTGCGGGCGAGGGCGTCGAGGGTCAGCTCGCTGTCGATCGCGCCCTCGTCCCCGAGCACCGCGCAGTGGCCGTGATCCGTCCAGCCGCAGAGGCAGACGTCGGTGATCACCGCGATGTCGGGGCGCGCCTCCCCGACAACGCGAACGGCTTCCGGAACCAGCCCGCCGGGATCCAGCGCCGCGGACGCGCAGGAGCTTCGCTGCTCGGCATCCGGCACCCCGAAGATCAGCACCGCGGGCACACTCAGGTGCTCGGCGACCGCGGGGAGCAGGTTCGTGGAGTAGCGCCTGACGCCCGGCATCGCCTCGATCACCTCCTCGCGATCGTGCCCGGGCACCACGAACAGCGGGAGTATCAGGTTGTCCGACGTGAGCGACACCTCGCGGCTGAGCCGGCGAAGCGCCTCGGACCGGCGATTGCGTCTCGGACGGATTGCCTGATAGTCAGGAGGCATCCGGATACACCACCTTCCCGTCAACGCCCAATGCCCGCAGAGCTGCGCGCGTGGGCTCACCGATGCACAGGACGTCCCGCCGGAACGCAGCCGCGCCGAACTCGTGATGATACGCACGGACGCCGGACGGGCTCGTGAAGAAGATCGCGTCATGGTCGGGCAGTGGCACCGCCCCAAGCTCGGGATGTGTCACCGCGCGATGCAGCGACAGCCGCGTCACCGAGTCGAAGCGGCCATCAAGCCTCCGCGCGAGGTCGCCGTCGGCCTGTGCGCCCTGAACGAGGATGCAGTTGCCGGTGTGACGCCCGCTCAGCAGATCGAGGACGCCCGTCGCGCCGAGTGTGCCCGGACTGAGCACCCGCGTGACGCCGTGACGCCGAAGCACCTCCCCGGTTGCCGGCCCGGCGGCGATGACCCGCGTCTCGGACGGCAGGCCGAGGTCGTCCCATCCGGCCCCGGCGGCGCGGAAGAACGCGCGCACGCCGACCTTGCTCGTGAAGACCACCGTGCTCTGTGGCCCCGCCTGCAGCGACTCGATCGCCTGCTCGACCCTGGCTTCGGCGTCCGGTGCCTCGACGATCTGCAGCGCCGGCCAGTGCGTCAGATCGCCGAGAGTGCGGAAGTTCGACGGGTCAAGCCCGGTGAAGAGCACCAGCGGCTGATCGACGCGCCTGCGCGCGGCCTCCCCGACGATGATCAGCGATGGTGAACGGAGGTCGGCATCCGAGGCGATCCGTGCGATCTCCGCAAGGGAGCGGGCGAAGCGCCGCTCCCACGGGAGTCCGCCGCGCTCGATGATCGCCGCGGGCGTTCCGGGCGCCCAGCCCGTCGCGAGCAGCCGCTCGGTGAGTTCAGGGAGTCCCGAGACGCTCATGTAGAGTACGAGGCTGTCGGCGCGCGGCAGGTCGTGGTTGAGAGCGCCCCTGCGAAGCCGCCCGGTGGCAAGCGCGACCGACCGGCCCTCTCCGCGGTGCGTAAGGGACAGACCGGCGAGTGCCGGGAGCGCAGTGCCCGCGGTCAGCCCCGGGATGATCTGCCAGGGGATCCGGTGACTCGACAGCAGCGCGGCCTCCTCCCAGCCTCTGCCGAAGACACCCGGGTCGCCGCCCTTGAGTCGCACCACGGTCCGTCCCTCAAGCGCGTGCCCCACAAGCAGTTCGTTCACCTCCGCCTGCGACAGCGATCTCTCACCGTCTTCACGCCAGATCACGCGATCGGCGGGCAGCGTCAGGTCGAGATCCTCAAAGAAGCTCCTTGGCAGCAGCTCATCCGCGATGACGACGTCCGCCCTCTGCAGGACGCGGAGCCCGCGCACGGTGATCAGATCGCCCGGCCCCGGGCCGGCGCCCACGATGAACACCGTCCCCGGTGCGGTTGAGGTCCGCCCGTCTACGCCCACGGAAGTCCCTCCCTGTCTCCGAGATCGAGCGGTTCGAGCAGCTTCGCCAGCTCGAGATCATCCTCGCGGATGACGACGGCGAGAGCGCCCTGGCCTGGCTCGGGCGGGCACTGCGCCTCGGGGAGGATCTGCGCAATCCGCTCCTCGAGACCCAGCCGGAGCAGGCCCGCCGCGGCCAGCACAAGCGCGTCGTAGTGGCCGAGGTCGAGTTGGGCGATCCGATCCGGAACGTTGCCGCGGATCTCCGCCGCGGTGAGATCCGCCCGCAGATGCGCAAGCTGCCGCCTGCGCCGCTCACTTGAGGTGCCAATGCGCGCGCCCTCCGGGAGTTCGGAGAGTGTCTGACCGTCGCGCGTCACGACGCAATCCCACGGTGCGAATGCAGGCGTCAGGGCGGCCACCTTCAGCCCCGCAGGCAGATCGTCGGGCAGGTCCTTGGCGCTGTGCACGCCGATGTCGGCGGCGCCGGTCAGCAGCGCCTCATCGAGATCGCGGGTGAAGAAGTCGCCGGAGGTCACTTCGGGCAGCGGCGTCTTCCGGTCCCGATCGCCGGGGCTGGCGAAGGTGTGCGTCGCGAACTCGACGTGTGGCGCGAGGTCCCGCAGGAGGCCGACGAGCCAGTCGGTCTGAACCAGAGACAGACGGCTGTCACGGCAGGCCACTCGAACGCGTTCCCCGAGAGGCAGGGTCGGGCGCCGGTCGGCTTCCCACTCGACGGCTCGTTCGAAGGCCGCCTCCCGCGCCCGGGAAAGATGCACCGCCTCCGCGAGAGTCAGTGGCACCGACGCGACGCCCGTCAGGCCGTAGCAGCGTGGCCCGGCATCATGCCACGCATGGTCGCCGCTGAGATCGAGGACCGGCAGGCCGCCGCGGGCCGCGCGCGCGACCTCCTCGCGCCACCAGTCCGGCCCATCGCTGGCGATGACCACCGCATCCACCGATCTCAGCGCGCCGGGCAGTTCAGTACGAAGCCTCACGCGCACCCCAAACTCTTTGCACCACGGCACGTCGTCGGGGCCGCGGCGTGAGAAAGGAACCAGCTCTGCCTTCGGGCTCAGCTTCCGCGCGAGCGCCTCGCTGAGGCGGCCGCAGCCGATGACCGCCACCGACGGTTCGGCCACCTCCGCGGTCAGGCGCTCAAGGGCCGCGACGACCACCGAACTCCAGCTCCTCCCCTCCAGTGCCGGTGCCGCGTCCCGCACCCGCTTGTGCGCGCTCAGGCACCAGCAGATGAGATGGCGCAGAGGGCCGTCCGTCGGCAACCACTTTTCGGCGGCCGACCGGAGCTGTCCGACGATCTCGCTCTCGCCGCGCAGCGGGCTGTCGAGTCCGGAGGCCACCTCCAGGAGGTGGTGGACCGCCCGGGTGTCATAGCGCGAGTCGAGGGTCTGCAGGTTGTGAGCCAGACGCGGCCCTCCGTTCGTCTCGATCAGCGAGAGTATCCGTGCCCGGAACGTCCGCGGCGCCGCACTGATGAAGTACACCTCCCAGCGCTGGCAGGTGGACAAGATCAGGACTTCACCGGCATCGAAATCGTCGGGCTTCAGCGCGCTCTCGACCTGCCGGAGTGCCTCGAACTGCTCCGGACGCAGCGATCGGCGGTCGACGCCGAAGGCCACGATGCGCGGAGGCAGCCCTTCACTGCGGAGCACGGTCGCGAGGCGGTCGCGGAGCCACCGTGACTGCGTGCACTCGGCCCCGTTGGTGTGAACCGCGATGGTCACGGGGCCTTCCTCGTGCGTGGCCGGGAAGATCACGCGCGATTCGCGGCCCGGGGAGGCGAGGCAGTAGAGTATCCGCGCCTCCTCGGCATCCCGTCCGATCTGCCTGTTGAGCGAGCGGTCGGGGGTGGCGGCGACCACGAAGTCGGCATGCCGAATGTGCTCCGTCGTGTAGCCCTCCTCCAGCCAGATGAGGCGCTCGCGGTGCAGAAGCCGCTCCAGCCCCTCATCGATCTGAGGCGAGACCACCGTCACCCACGCGCCGGCCTCAAGCAGCGTTCTGGCCTTGCGGCTCCCCACCCTGCCGCCACCGACCACGACAACCCGCAGACCGGCGACGCGCACACCAAGTGGCAGATAGCCCTCGGCGGCGCTCCCCTCGGTGCTCACAGGAGCACGTTCCGTCGCAGTATGAATCATGAGAGTATCCCCTGCACTTCAGCCTCAATATGATCGATCAGTTCCGTCAGACCGACCCGGTCGATGGTCCCGCCGAACCGCTCCTTCGTCGTGCCGTTGGCGGCGTACCATCTCAGCGTCGCTCCGATCACGTCGAGCAACTGCTCCTGCTCGGTGATCCTGAACGGAAGGCGATCCGCAAGCCGCGGCTCATTGCCCATCTTCCCGCCCACGAAGGCGGCGTAGCCGGTCTCCTGATTGCTCAGAGCATCGACAGGGCAGACAGCGACGCAAATCCCGCAGTTGCGGCAAAGGCTCAGGTCCTCCACGAGAGTGCCGTCGTCCATCACGAACGCCTCGCGGCGGCACGCGTCCGCACAGAGCCCGCAGTCCACGCATGCCTCGGCGTCACGGGCGATAAAACTCTGCCCCATGATGCCGAAGTCATTCTCCTGCGGCTTGATGCAGCCGTTGGGGCAGCCGGTGATGGCGATCTTGAACTTGTGCGGAAGCCCCTCCACGCCGCAGACGTGCTCGTCCACCCTGCGCGCGAGGGCCTGCGAGTCGATCAGACCGTACGTGCACAGCGATCCCTGGCAGGCGGTGATCGTCCGCACCCGCGGGCCACAGGCGCCGAACTGGAGTCCGGCCCCGGCGAGGATGTTCCGAAGCGCCGCTATCTCTCCGTAGGCCACGCCGGGAATCTCAATGCCCTGGCGGGTCGTGAGGTGGATGTCGCCGACGCCGTGATGATCCGCGGCCTCCGCGAGTATGCGAAGCTGGTCGGCGGTCACATGTCCACCCACAACTTTGAGTCGCACGCTGAAGAGATCACCGGCCTTCTGCTTCATCAGGCCGGTGCTCTTGAGCTTCTTGAGATCGTACGCGGGCTCCTGGCTCATCTGCATTTGCCTCCCGGGCAGCATTCGTCCGGGCCCGTGGAGGGGCCCGGCGCCTCCTTGCGCACGGTCAACTTCACAGTATCCTCGTGACGCTCGATCTCCACGATGGCATGCCCGTCGCTCCGAAGCGATCTGGCGACGGTCGCGGTCTGCTCGCCCGGCGTCGTGATGAGCGTCACTGTCTCACCGGCCTGCACCTCGCTGAGGTGCAGCTCGATCTCCCGAAAGAGCCACGGGCATACCTTTCCGGTCAGCACGAGCGCAGATCGTCGGCTGTGTGTGCCGGCCATTGCACTGCTCTCCTCTCCATGCGGGTGCGCATTCAGGTCCCCGCAGCGGCGACCTCGGTGATCAGCGGGCGTGTGTGGATGCCGCACTCGCCCCCGCACTTGCTGGTGCCGATCCAGCGACCGGCCCGCTCGTTGGCGCTGGTGGTGATCTGTGTGCAGGGCTTGCAGCCAAGCGACCTGTACCCCAGAGCGTACAGCGGGTTCACCGGAACGTTGTAGAGCCCGATATACTGCCAGATCTCGCGCTCATGCCAGATCAGAATCGGGTTGAGCTTGATGAGCCCGTCGCCGCGCGATTCGATCTCCCGGTAATCGGTCCGAGTCCGCCCTTCGGTGCACCGCAGCCCCGTCACCCAGCACAGCGCATCGAGGTCGTCGATGGCCTCGCGCGTGGGCCGGACCTTCAGCAACTCACAGCATCGGTCGGGATCAGTCAGATGCAGATCATCCGGCAGGGGCTCGTCATTGCTGTACACCCTGAGTTCGGGATACCTGGCGATGGTCTGCCTCATGAAGCGCTTTGTCGCTGCGGGCTTATGACGGGTCGTCACGATGAAGCCTCTGATCCTCGGGCTCACGCGCTTCGCCAGATGCCACACGACGCAGGAGTCCTTCCCGAGGCTGTTGGCGACGACCAGCCGGTCGCCGTACTCGTGCCATGCGTCCTCGATGAGTCCGAGTGCTCTGTCAACCTTCTCCTGGAAGTGAAGCTGATCGACCAGCGTGATGGGCTCGGTGGCCGGGACAGTTGTCATCAGATTCTCTCCTTCTGCTTCTTGCTTTCGCCGGATGGCGATTCTGCGGTGTCTGCCTCTGATGCCGGGTGCTGTTGACTCGTGACCACCGGCCGACCGCAGTGGGCGAGGGACAGGCCGCGGGTGGCCGGGCCTCCCAAACGCGCCCGAGCCGTCATCGGCTGGCTTCTCAGCACTCACGTACGGTGCCGGTGGGCCTCGCCTGGCGCGCGCGCTCGGCCGGGGGCAGAGAACCTCGCCTCTGGACAGATCGGCGGTCGTCGATTCAGTTGGTGTGCAAGGCGCACCAGCGCCCGGTTGGTCACAGCAATGGGTGAAGTGGGGCGGTCTGCGGAGGGTACGTCAATCTGTCTGGAGAGGGCCTGTGGGGCTCTGCCTCAACCACGCTGCCGCAGCCGACACCCGTGGAGGCCGCTTCCGCGCTCGGTACAGATCGCCCGAAGCGAAAGCGGCCGGGGCATCGCCATGCGTTGTGTGAAACAGAGCTTGATCGTCACTGCTCGATACCTCTGCAGGCAACGGCGCCTCTTGCGGGCGCCGGTGCTTTTCTGATCTTTGGAGTTGCAGCTAATCTGTCAATGCCTCTATCTGCAGCGACTATACTACACCGTGCAGCGCCTGTCAAGGGCGGGCACGAGAATCTCTGTGGCAGGAAGATTCCGGGAGGGGCCACCCAGGCAGACGAGCGGATCATCCGGCCTGCCCTCCGTCGAGATCAATCGCCTCATTCATGCTCCCTTGCCTGTAGCCGGTCAGGTCCAGCGCCGCCCACGTAAAGCCCGCCTCTCGGCAGATGCGCGCAAGTTCACCACGCGCCTCCGCCGCGGCAAGAGCAGGAATGTCACCGGGGGGCACCTCGATGCGCGCGGTGTCGCCATGGTGCCGAACGCGACACTGCGCGAAGCCACCGGCGCGGAGATGGTCCTCGACCATGGCGAGCTGCTCCAGCTTCGCCAGCGAGATCCGATGGCCGTACGGGAAGCGCGAAGCCAGACAGGCGTTCGCGGGGCGGTCCCAGGTCGGCAGGCCCCAGTCTCGCGAAGCCGCGCGCACATCGGCCTTGGTGAAGCCGGCTTCGATCAGCGGCGCCTGCACGCCCAGTTCATCCGCCGCGAGCATTCCAGGGCGGTGGTCAGAGAGATCGTCCACCTGCGCGGCGTGGGCCACGTGGGCGAGGCCCTCCTCATCCGCGATCTCACGCAACTCTCCGAAGAGGCTGATCTTGCAGTGGTAGCAGCGATCCACGGGATTCTCCGCGAAGCCGTCAACATGAAGCTCATTGCTCTCGAAGACGATATGGCGGAGACCAAGCGCCCGCGCCATTTCCCGTGCATTCGCCAGCTCAAACTCGGCATACAGGGGCGATCTGGCAGTCGCAGCGACGACGCGCTCACCGAGCGCCCGTGAGGCCGCGGCCACGAGGAAGCTGCTGTCAACGCCCCCGGAGAAGCCGACAAGGAGGCTCTCGCACTCGCGAAGGATGCGGTCAAGCCTCTCGAGCCTGGCGCTGAGGTGGACCGGTGTTTCAGGCATCAGTCTTCACTCCGGGAGGATCTGCACTTGTGGTGCTTGCAGCTCATGAAGAGCCCGCGGCCTCAAGTATACAACTGATGCTATATAATATGCAACCGAGAGATCGTCCGTGTTGACTGATGAGCTGCTCCGCGGAGGTAGGGGAGCCTCTTTCGCCATCGCTCAGCGAGCGGTCAGCATGCCCGCGCACTGCGATCCTGTGTCACCGCGCCGCCGATCCTGCCGTGAAGGCCGGGAACGTTGCGATGGCATCCGACCTGCGCCGGGGTGGGCGCGAATGCTCGGGAGTGGGCCTGCATCAGACCCCGACCTCACCGAGCCACTCCACACAGAGGTCGATCCATGTAGCGATGTGCGGGAACTCCCCGGCCAGGCCGAGTCCGTGACGCCCGCTGCGGTAGACGTGCAACTCGAACGGGACCTGATGCGCGCTGAGCGCCTGCGCAAAGAGCAATGAGTTCTGCACCGGCACCCCGGCGTCGTCGGCGGTATGCCACAGAAATGACGGTGGGGTATCCGCGGTGACCTGCGTCTCATTGGACAGCGACCGCACAAGCTCCTCGGGCGGGTCATCGCCCAGCAGGTTCTTCATCGATCCCGCATGTCCGTAGTCGCCGAAGGTGATCACCGGATAGCACAGCACCATCGCGTCGGGGCGGCAACTGTGCAGATCAATCTCATCGCCGTCGGACCGGCCGGTGTCATAGTGTGTGCCGGCGGTCGAGACGAGGTGCCCTCCTGCGGAGAAGCCGAGGATGGCTACTGCCCCCGGGTTGATGCCCAGTTGGTCGGCGTGCGCCCGGACCCAGCGGATGGCCCGCTGCAGATCGAGTAGCGGGTACGGGTGCCGGTACGGAGCGATGCGGTAGTCGCACACACAGGCGGCGATGCCGCGGTCGTTCAGCGCGCGTGCGATCGGCTCTCCCTCGTGCTGTGCGCGATGCCCGTAGCCGCCTCCGGGGCAGACGATGACGCAACCGGTGGGCGCGGGGCCGTCGATGGTGTAGGGAGTGATCGTGGGCCGGAAGGTCGGCTCGGCTGTGTCCATCCCGGGCGTCACACCGCTCCAGAGAGGGATGGGTTCAGCGTTGGTGATGGTCATGGGTCTGCCTCCTGTCGATGGTCCTCGTGCGTGAGCCTGAATCGGTGCGATCGCGAGTGCCGGCAAGCGGCTTGCCGTCCGCCGCAGATGCGCCACGGTGCCCTGCCGGACCTGCCGGTGCGGACGGGGATTCGCCGGCTCGGCGTCGCCTCACCGGAAGACCGCGGCTACGTTGACCACGCGTTCGGCGCGCCACAGCCCCTGCGCGTCATCGATGTCCGGAACGCGGGTCCAGGGAAGGTGTCGCGCCGCAGACGCAGAACCATGGACGCAATCGGTGCTTCTCCCGGTCCTTCGCCCTGTATGCCGCCGCAACGGCGCATCTCGGCGCAGTAATCCGCTTTCACTACCTGAGGAAGGTCTGAAGCTCATGAAGATCACGGCGATCGACACACTCATCTGCCACTGCTACCGCACCAACTGGGTCTTCGTCCGGGTGCGGACCGACGAGGGCCTCCACGGGGTGGGGGAGGCCACCCTTGAGTACCGCGAGTTGACCGTGGCTCAGGCGGTGAAGGAACTGGAGCGCAGCCTGATAGGGCGCGACCCTCATCAGATCGAGGCGATCTGGCAGCAGTGCTACCGCGATGCCTACTGGCGCGGAGGTCCGGTGCTGATGAGCGCCCTCTCCGGCGTGGAGATGGCGCTGTGGGACCTCAAGGGCAAGGCGCTGGGGGTGCCGGTGTACCAACTCCTCGGTGGCCGCATCCGTGACAGCGTTCCGTGCTATGCGAACGGCTGGTTCGCACCGGCGAAGACCCCCGATGAGTTTGCCGCCCGGGCGCGCGAAGCGGTTGAGGCCGGGTTCAGCGGGCTGAAGTGGGATCCATTCGGCGCGGCCTGGATGGATATCACCAAACCCGAACTGAACCGCGCCCTGCGCTGCGTCGAGGCGGTCGTGGAGGCCGTGGGCCCGCAGGTTGATGTCCTGATCGAGGCCCACGGCAGGTTCAATGTCGCCACCGCCATCCGTACCGCCCAGGCATTGGAGCAGTACGACATCACGTGGCTCGAGGAACCCGTTCCGCCCGATAACCTCGAGGCGTTGGCCGAGGTCAGGAACCGGGTGCGCGTCCCCATCGCCGCGGGCGAACGTCTCTACAGCCGGTGGGATTACCAGCGGTTCTTCTCGCTGCACTGCGCCGACTTCGCCCAACCCGACGTCAGCCATGTCGGCGGCGTCATGGAGGTGAAGAAGATCGCGGCACAGGCCGAGGCCAACCATGTGGCGATCTGCCCCCACAATCCCAGCGGGCCGGTCGCGAACGCCGCCAGCCTCCAACTGGCCGCCTGCATCCCGAACTTCCAGGTGCTCGAGACGATGGCCACCGACGTGCCCTGGCGCGCCGACATCTCCACCGAGCAGGTCGTGCTGGAGGACGGCCGGATGCGTATCCCCGACACGCCCGGTCTGGGGATTGACCTCAACGAGGCGGCCATTGCCGAACACCCATACGAGCCCAGAGACCTCCGGCACTACACCGGTGCACTGACCGACATCCGCCCCGGAGACGCGCAGCAGTTCTACGCGAAAGGATGACCCCTCCGTGCAGACACCCTCGGACCGATCATCGTCTCTGATCGATCAGGTTGCTCTCGTCACCGGCGCTTCGCGCGGGCTGGGACGCGGCATCGCCATGGCCCTGGCCGAGGCCGGTGCAAACGTGATCGTCAACTACCGCTCATCCCGCGCAGAGGCCGAGAGGGTGGTCGAGCGGATCGGCGCCCTGAACAGACGCAGCATCGCGGTCCAGGCGGATGTCAGCTCTGAGGCCGATGTGCGGCGCCTGTTCGCCGAGATCGAGGCCGAGTTCGGGCGCCTGGACATTCTGGTCAACAACGCCGGCACCAGCCAGCCTCGGGATATCTTCGAGGAAACGCTCGAAGACTGGCACCACATTATCGACACCAACCTCACCAGTTGCTTCCTCTGCTCGAAGGCCGCCATGACGATCATGCGCGATCAGGGCTCCGGGCGGATCGTCAACATCAGCTCGATCGTCGGCCAGCGAGGTGCGCTGTTCGGGCATGTGCATTACGCGGCCGCCAAGAGCGGCATGCTGGGCTTCGCCAGGACGCTGGCCCGCACCGCCGCGCCTCTGGGTATCACCGTCAACTGCGTCGCCCCCGGGATCATCGACACCGAACTTCTGCGGCAGACGCACGGCGACTCGCAGGTCGCCGAACTCGCCGCCGGCGTCCCTCTGGGGCTTGGTACCGTCCGTGATGTCGGGCTCGCCGTCGCGTTCCTCTGTGGCGAAGGAGGACGCTACATCACAGGTGCGACCCTCGATGTCAACGGCGGCATGCTGCTGCGATAGGCGCGGCACGCACGCTGACCCGGCCGGGAAGCCCGGTGGGGTGGATCAGTCGGGGCGGAGACCCGGCGTCAACCGGTGACCCCGGGAATCTCTCGCTCGGACTGACCGAGGTTGCAGCCGGCGTCAATCAGCCTGTGCTGCAGCTCCACGCGGTCCACCTCACGCGGCGCGACGCCATGCTTGAGCGACAGAACCATGGCGTGCCCGGCGGCCTCGCCCATGGCGTTGCAGCACATGATCAGCCGCGTCGCCGACTGGCCGGGGAAGTCGGCGGACAGGCAGCGCCCTGCCACCAGCAGGTTCTCGACCTTCTGCGGCACGAGGCAGCGGTAGGGCACATCATAGTGGGTCTTCTGGCGCTCGTCCTGCAACTCGTCGCCGGACCTGCCCGCGTAGTCACTGAGCGCGTCGGGGCCGCCGGGGGGGAATGATGAGGACGCGTAGCCATCGAGACCGGCCGTGATGTAGCGCGTCTCACCGTCGATCGTCGTCTCGAACCACTTCTGGTTGCCCGGTCCCGTGGGGTTATGCACGTCGAACCCGCGCCAGGTGATGGCGATGACGTCATCGAACTTGGCCCGCCGCGCCACATCCCAACCGGTCAGGACGTACTCCCCGAGCACTCGCCGCGAATCCCGAACCCCCAGCAGCGGCGCCGTGTCAATGAGCCACGACTTTTCGAAGCCTGGAACCGAGTTGCGGATGAACTTCCAGAGGATGTCACACTGCTCGCGGCCCTCGAGGTACATGCGCGTGAGGTCGCGATTGTCCAGGGGCCTGCAGTTCCTCGAGTGCGCGAAGCATATCGAGACCTCGTCCATGCCGCAATGCTCCGGGCGGCCGGGAACGTGGGTCATCCAGTTGAGGTGATTGTCGATGGGGTAGGGGAGGTCTCCCGTCTGCAGCGCATTCTCGATGAGCGCCTCCCAGCGGGGGTCGCCGGCCTTGCACTCGCTGTTCTGATACGCATCCCAGTCCACGCCACCGAGGCGGAACTCCAGCGAGCAGCCCTGGACGTACCCGTCCGACTCGCGGCCGACACTGTACTCGCAGCCCGCGAAATACGCCGCATCGGCGTCGCCGGAACAGTCGATCACACGCTGAGCCATGATCGCCTGACGTCCCGACTTCGACTCGACCACCACGCCGCAGATGGCCCCGTTGCGCACGATCGACTCGACCACGGTGGTAACGAACAGGATGTCGCAACCGGCCCCGGTCACCATGCGATCGAGCACCAGCTTGTGCTTCTCCGGGTCGCTGTTGCGGTGCCAGTGACCGTCCACGGCCTCCAGCTCGGCGATCATCTCCTCGCCAATCCCGGAGCGGTAGTCCAGCGGGATGTTGACCAAACCCATCGTGGCAAGGCCGCCGAGGGCTGAGGTCTGCTCGATAACCAGCGTGCTGCACCCGCCTCGTGCCGCCGCTATGGCAGCGCCGACGCCGGCGACGCCGCCGCCGACCACGACGACATCGTACTGCGATTCCACCGGCAACGTCCTCTGTGGCTCGACGAGGCCATTGTCCGTCTCCTGGAACTCCAGCATCTCCGTCACTCCCTGAGCGCCTGAGATAGTCGAACCGCGGTCTGACCGATGGCGCTACTGATCCTGACCGTCGTGATCATCGAGTCGCTCGATCGCCTCAGAGGCGCAGTTGTCATAGCAGCGCCCGCAGCCGGTGCACTTCCCGGCATCGATGTGGGCTCCGTCGCGATCGAACGTGATCGCCCCCGCGCGGCATTCGTGGATACACCAGCCGCACTTCGTACATCCGCGTGTAACGGCATACCTGGCCGTCATCGGGTTCCTCCGAATCTCCCGTCGGACACCTGTTACCGTTCCCGCGTGGTCGTGATGCAGTCAGCTCCAGAAGCTCCAGACCGAGCGTCCGAAGGCGATGCCGTAGAGGCTCCAGATGGAGGCCATGGTGAACTCACCCAGCGCCAGACCCATGAACAGAGGGGCGGCGCGACGGTAGATATTCCCCCCACCGTAGCGCAGCAGCCCCGTCTTCACCAGCCAGACCACCAGCAGGCCGAACCAGATGTGACGCATCATCCAGCCGCCCTGCAGCGCGTATCCCACCGGGTAGAGCGGCCACCACGGATAGGTCGTCTTCCCCCAGTTCAGCAGCACTGTGAAGAGCACCCCGGCGCCGACGAAGGCGATGCCGCGGTAGTCGGTCGGCTGGGGCACTGCCAGCCACCGCTGCAGGATCCGGTAGGCGAAGTTGCCGAAATGCACGCTCTCCCCGCGGATCATCGCGGTTCCCTGGCCCCATCGGTAGAACGAGTAGAGCATCCCCCAGAAGGTGGCGGCGATCCCCAGCAGGTATGACATCCATGTGCTGGAGAGTATCGAACGCTGGTCGGCGCCGATGCGGTCGAGCATCTTGAAGCCCTCGAGCTGCACCGGCTGGGGGTGTGTGCGGTAGCCGCGCGTGAACCACAGCATCATCGCCGAGAGCGCCCGGTCCTTCGGCGTCACCCAGCCGGTTCCTCCCAGCCCGATCAGGATCTCGCCGGGGGAGGCGCCGGGAAGGTCATGTACCGGCGGCCCAAGCTCGGCACGGATGCGTGTGACAACCAGCGAGGTGATGAAGTACACCGCGAAGAACAGCACCGCGTACCAGGCGGTCATGCCGAAGAAGCTCGCGAAAGCGACCAGCAGCACGAAGCCCGCCAGCCCGGAGATGACCGCCCAGCGGTAGGAGATCGGCTCCCCGCTGTCATCCACCTCGGTGCTGTCAACGAAGGCGCCTCTCACCAGCTCCCACCAGTAGTGCCGGGCATTGAGCACCACCATCCCCGCGATGCCCAGGTACGTGCCGAAGGTCTGTTCGGCGAGGTAGGGCATCCGCGCGTCGCCTTCGAGGCCGATCATGACCGTGAGGACGGCCTGGAGCCGCGCGAAGATGAAGAAGAACCAACACGAGAACAGCACCGGCAGCGGGAGGAAGTACCCCAGACCTATCAGGAACGGTGGCGTTCCGAACTCCAGCCGTCCGACCGCGCTCCACGGTCTGCTGTCGAACACCTGCACCGGCCGGTAAGAGCGCAGATCGATATGCGGGATCGACGGGTGATAGTGGTTGAGCCCGCCGAGAAGGCCGATCAGCAGGGCCGCGGTGAAGCCGATCCACAGCAGGCGGTTGGCGAACAGGCCGGTGAAGTTCGTGGACATCTCCAGCGGAAGCTCGACCAGCGGGAACGAGAGCTTCTCCCGGTCCATCCAGCGCCTGCGTATGAGCACATTGATCGAGGTCATCACGACGAAGAGTACGCAGGCGAAACCCGACCACAGCAGTCCCGGCAGCAGCCACGGACGCACGTGTCCGCCGCCCAGCAGCGTGTTGCCGCCCTCATAGACGTCGCGGAGCGCCAGCGGGTCGCGCACCGTCAGCGCCTCGGGCAGCAGGGGGAGGAACTCCGCCCAGTTGTTCTCGGGGCTTGCGAACCAGAACGCGTGGGTGATGGTGGCCATCAGCGGCTGGAGCATGTCCAGTCCGGCCAGCGAGGACGCCATGAAGACCGACGTGTAGATCACGACCATCTCCGCGGGCGTCAGAGCGAGGCGGCGCGAGATCCGCCGCACCACGGCATTCGCCGCGGCGAGGAGCATCAGCGTGAAGATCGCGTTGTAGGTGAGCGACAGCTTCGTGATGACGCCGTCGTGGCGCACACCGTCGGCCTGAACGACCCAGTGCACATTCGCCACCGCCAGCAGCGCGGCCATGAAGAACGCCCGCGCGCGCACCGCCGGCCGTGACAGACCATCGGGCCCGCTCGACGAAGTCCGCTGTGTGCGGCTGTCGGTGGAAGCCATCGGCGGGTCATTCGCGGCGAGGCGCATCGAATCCTGTCTGGCGTCGTGTCGAATTAGCCACCGTCACAGCGGAGGCGGTGCTGGAGGCGCGTCCGGCGTCGCGGCACCCGTCATTGTCCTTGACAGTCGCCTGTGCAGCACATAATCTCTCGGTCAAGCGCTCGCGCAGAGTTGGAGAAGCTGCGGGGTGCGACGGGCTGGTGGAGGCGGACCGTTTCCCGGAAAGAGGAGACCGGCATGCCCAACAGACACGACCTGAACGTTCTGCGCGAACTCGCGACCCAGGTGGCCGAACTCGCGGCACTGCCCGTGCAGGAACAGACGCGGCAGCTGTGGCGCGCGCTCAACGCGCTCGATCCGGTCCGTCCCATGGTCATGATCGACCAGGTGTGCTGGAATGAAATGGAAGCGGATGACGAGCTGACACTGCGCTGCGAGGACGCTGAGTGCCGGGGCTACGAGACCGTCCTGCGTCGCGTACTCTATCAGTGGCGGCACTTCGCGGTGGACATGGTTGTCGAGCCCTTCATTCGCGTTCCGAAGGCGATCCACAACACCGGTTTCGGGGTCGAGCGCCAGGAGGAGATCGCGGTCACCGACCCCACCAGCTCGATCGTTGGGCACCGCTTCGCCAACCAGTTCGAGACCGAGGCGGACCTCGCGAAGCTGCAGATGCCACGCATCAGCCACAATGCGGCCGAGACCGAGCGACGCCTCGAGGTGGCGCATGAGGTATTCGGCGGCATCCTCGAGATCCGGGCGTGGGGCATAAGCCCGTCGGTCTCGCTGTGGGATCCGATCAGCACGTGGATGAGCGTGGAGGGCGCGCTGTGGACGCTTGCGGACAGGCCGGAGTTCATGCACCGGCTCGTCGGGAAGATGACCGACGGCTACCTCTCGATGCTCGACCAGCTTGAGGAGCAGGGCCTGCTGTGCGGTCCGCAGAGTCTGATACACTGCAGCGGCGCGTGGGTGGACGAGCTGCCCGCGCCCGGCTACGACCCCGAGCGGCCCCGGTGCAGGGACATCTGGACCATGGGGCTGGCGCAGATGTTCTCGACCGTCTCGCCGGCGATGTTCAGAGAGTTCGAGGTGGACTATGTCTCGCGAATCTGCGAGCGCTTCGGCCTCGTCTACTACGGCTGCTGCGACCCTCTCGACCGCAAGATGGACGAGGTGCGGATGATCCCCAATGTGCGCAAGGTCTCGATGAGCGCGTGGACCGACCAGAAGTTGGGCGCGAGCGAGATCGGCGGCGACTACGTGTTCTCGCGCAAGCCCACGCCCGCGTCGCTGGCGACCGACACGTTCGACGCTGACGCGGTGCGGGATGACCTGCAGGCCACGAAGGATATCTGCGCGCGCCATGGATGCCCGCTGGAGATCATCCTCAAAGACATCAGCACGGTGCGGTACGATCCGCAACGCCTCAGCCGATGGGCTGAGGTGGCCATGGAGGTCGCGGAGGGATAGCGGCGCGACCGAATGGCGCATCAATGCGCGGGAACGTATCGCTGACCGGCCCTCAGCCCTCGCGGTCTCCGGGTTGCCGGAAGGGCTCGCTGGTGATCACCAGCGCGTCATAGCTGACACTGTCGGCTCATCCTGCACGTTGGCGAGGCCCGGGCGCGACGGCGTAGAGTGGAACCGCCGTCGCAGTGCCGACGATCACGCCGGCACGGAGCGAATGAGGGCACCGACGTGGTCGATTGCCTCCCGCGCTTCGGGGAGCAGCGGCTCGTGCGACTGGAATACGTGGAACATGCCCTCCCAGATCTCCAGCGTGACGTCAACACCGCCGGCTCGCGCCCGCTCGGCGACACGCACACTGTCGTCGCGGATAACCTCGTGTTCGCCCACCTGCAGGAGGATCGGGGGCAGGCCCGCGAAGTCGCCGAAGACCGGTGAGGCGAGTGGATCGCGCGCGTCGCCATCGCCGATGTAGCGTTCGACGAATTCCGGCAGGCAGCGCGGGTGCATGATGGGGTCAAGGTCGCCCTGCGAACAAACCGACTCGCCCCCAAGCGTCAGGTCGGCAAAGGGCGAGAGGGCGATGCCTGCCGCCGGCAGACAGAGCCCTCGGTCACGCAATGCCATGAGGACGCTCAGAGTCAGTCCCCCGCCCGCCGAATCCCCGGCGATGAACGTCGCGCGAGCGGGCCCGGGCCCACCCGGACCGTTCATCGTCAGCCATTCGTGCGCCCGGATGCAGTCCTCGAGTGCGGCCGGGAACGGGTCCTCGGGGGCCAGTCGGTAATCGGGCAGCAGCACCGCGCACCCGCCCGCGGCCGACAGGTGTCCGGCGAGCGCGAGGTAGAAGGCGCCTGATCCTGAGACGAACCCGCCGCCGTGCAGGTAGAGGAGGCGCAGGTCCGGGTCGGACCCCGGCGCCAGCACCCACTCTCCGGGGATGCCGGCCACGTCCACATGCACGCACCTCACGGCCGGATCACCAGGTGGTCGGCGGGTGGACATCCCCTGCCGCAGGCCCTCGATGTCGAATCCGCAGGCGCCGAATGATGGGGTCTCGCGCAACCGCGTGTAGTACTCCCGGCCCTCGGGTGAAACCATCTCTCGCTTCGCCTCCGTGGCAGACCTCGTCTGGTTCTGGCTCCCACTTCACGACAGTGTCGGGCCGTGGGCGGTGGAGTTGGGGGGAATCCCGGGTACTCTCTCCCGGTGCGGTTCCGGCCGCGATCGCTCCAGCAGTGCCTCGAGATTGGCGAACACATTCCCGGCGGCCGTGGCATGCGCCTCCATGACCTGCGGGTCATTCGGCGCGTGCACGCGCCCGACGCGAACGTACTCCCCCAGCACATGTCCGGTGTTCGGCGGACCGGGCCTTCCTTGCAGCTCCCGGTGACGCGCGGCTCGCGGTGAAGTGACCGGCGCCATGCTGCAACCGGACGGGTGTCGCCGCGCCGGACACGAAACGCCCGCATTCCTTTGCATCCCGCCGCGCACCTGCTATCATTGATCCGGCGCAGGATGGAGCCGCATGAGAGGAGCCGATCTCTGTGCTCTGCGGAACCTTCGACCGCGATCGAGAGCACCTCGAGGCCCAGTACCACGATCCGCCGTGGGACGAGGAGAGTGGCTGGCCGCTTGAGCGCCTCCAGGAGGAGGCCGGGCGTCTTGTTGCGGTCGCCGAGAGCCGCGGCGACCCTCGCATTCTCATCAAAGCGCGCGTCTTCGAGCTGTGCCTCGACCATGGCCGGATCGAGGTGGACCCGCGCGACTGGTTCGCCGATCGCCTCCAGCACGGCGACCTCGTCGTGAGCCTCCGCAACCGCTGGGCGGCGGAGGTCACGCAGGCCGAGTTGCTCGAGACCGCCGAGGCAGCGAAGACCGCCCGCGCGCTGGGCATGTACCGGGCCGGGCCGAACTTCAGCCACACCGCCCCCGACTGGGAGCGCGTCCTCTCCCTCGGACTCCCGGGTCTGCTGGAGCACGCTCGGCAGACGCGCCGGCGACGGGAGACCGCGGGCGACCTGACCGACGATGAGCGCGCATTCTACGAGACGGTCGAGACCGTCTACGCGGCCTTCATGCGCTTCATTCACCGACTCGCCGACGGGGCCGAAAAGCAGGCGCGGGTCCATCCGGAGCATTCAGAGCGGATGCTTGCCGTCTCCGGAACTCTCCGCGCGATCGCCACGCGCCCGCCCGAGACGCTCCACGGGGCGCTCCAGCTCGCCTACCTCTGCCACGAACTCATGCAGATGGAGGGCGAGTCGGTCCGTTCCATGGGGCATTTCGACCGGCTCTATCAGCGTTTCTACCGCGCCGACCTCGACAATGGCGTGCGCACCCGCGAGCAGCAGCAGGAACTCATCAAGTACTACTTCATCAAGCACTTCGCCCGCACCGACGGCCTTGCCTACGGCAAGAACCACGTCTTCGGGGGCATCGACGTTGATGGCTCAGACGCCACCAATGAGCTGACGTACGCCGCCCTCGAAGCGTATGTGCAGATGCGGACGGTCGATCCGAAGCTCTCCATCCGCGTTCACGAGGGCTCGCCCGACCGGCTCCTCCGGGAGGTCGCGGAGGCGATCCGCGGCGGCTGCACCAGCTTCGTCTTCGCCAACGACGAGGTCGGCATCGCGGGCCTCATCAGGCGCGGGGTACCCGAGGAGGAGGCCCGCTCCTACATCCTCATGGGCTGCTATGAACCCGCGGTGCTCGGCCGGGAGGTTCCCTGCTCGGGCTCACAGTGGGTGAATATCGCGAAGGCCCTTGAATGGGCGCTGCATGACGGGGTCGATCCGCTGACCGGGCGGCAGATGGGCCCTCGCACCGGCGCGGCGAGCGAGTTCGAGAGCTTCGAGGACGTCTACGCGGCCTTCCGCACCCAGCTTACGCACCTGCTGCAGAGCGGGATGGACGTGCAGCTTCAGTACGAGCGCCGATGGGCGAGGATGAACTCCTCTCCACTACTCTCGGGCACGATGATCGAGTGCGTTGAGCGCGGTCGCGACATCTCCGACGCGGGCGCGAAGTACAACAACACCGGCGTCTGCGTGGCCAGCGTCGCCAGCACCGTCGATGCGCTCACCGCCATACGCAGGTGGGTATTCGAGCGCGACGAGATCACGCTGCCGTCCCTGGTCGAGGCGCTGGATGCCGACTGGGCGGGGGAGGAGCTTCTGCGGCTGAGGGTCCTGCGCGACCGGGAGAAGTTCGGCAACGACTGCGAGCGGCCGGATCGCCTCGCCCGGGAGATCACCGATCACGTCGCGCAGGTCATCAACAACACGGCGAACGAGCGCGGCGGCAGCTTCTGTGCGGGCCTCAACTCGATCGACCACTGCCTGTGGTTCGGTGAGGCCACCGGCGCGCTGCCGGACGGACGGCGGGCCCACGAGCCGCTCTCGAAGAACCTCAGCGCGGTCACGGGCATGGACCGCGACGGTGTCACGGCGCTGATCAACTCGGTCACCACGATCGACTTCACGCGCTTCCCCAACGGCTCGGTGCTCGATGTGATGCTGCACCCGAGCGCGGTGCAGGGCGAGGAGGGCCTCGAGGCGCTGGTCGGCCTGATCCGGGGCTATTTCGCGCAGGGCGGCTTCGCCATCCAGTTCAACATCTTCGACGCCGAGACGCTGCGGGAGGCCCAGCAGCACCCCGAGCGCCACGCGAACCTGCAGGTCCGCGTCTGCGGCTGGAACGTGCACTTCGTCAACCTCAGCGAAGTCGAGCAAGACATCTTCATCGAACAGGCCCAGTCCCTGGGGTGACGCGACGCACCGGTGCACCGCAGCATGTGACCCGACGCCATCTCACAGGGAGTCACCAATGCCCGCCCGAATCGCAGACATCCTGCGCTTCTCCACCCACGACGGCCCCGGGATTCGCACCACGGTCTTCCTGAAGGGCTGCCCACTGTCATGTGTGTGGTGCCACAACCCGGAGACCATCTCGACCGCAGCGGAGATCGGCTACGTGCCGAAGAAATGCGTCGGCTGCGGCGAGTGCGTCCGCGTCTGCCCTGAGAGCGCGCATCGCATCGAGGACGGCCGGCACGTCTTCGACCGCGCGCTCTGCGTCGCCTGTGGCGCCTGCGCTGAGGTCTGTCTCGGCGAGGCGCTGACGCTGTACGGCCGCGAGATGAGCGCGGACGAGGTCCTCGACACGGTCCTCAGGGATCGCGCCTTCTACGAGAGGACCGGCGGCGGCCTGACGCTCTCGGGCGGTGAGCCCTTGCTGCAGGTGAGCTTCTGCGCGGAGTTGCTGGTGCTGGCGAAGCGGGAGGGCATCCACACCGCGGTGGACACCTGCGGGGCGGTGCCCTGGGGGGCCTTCGAGCAGGTCCTGCCGCTCACCGATCTCTTCCTCTACGACCTCAAGCACACCGACCCCGTGGTGCACAGGCGGTTCACGGGCGCGGACAACGCGCTGGTCCTGCGGAACCTCCGCGGACTCGCCGAATCAGGCGCGGCGATCGAGATCCGCATCCCGATTGTCCCGGGCGTCAACGATGACGATGCTTTCCGGAGTGCCGCCGACGATCTTCTCGGCGGTCTCGCGGGCATCAGCGCGGTGAAGAGGCTTCCCTTCAACCCCTGCGCGCGGTCGAAGTACGAAGCGGTCGGTCGGGAGATCGATCCCCTGCACCGGGCGCGCCCGTAGCAGAGGCTCCTTCGGCGAGGCGGCGACGATGCTCAGAGTCCCGTGCCGGGGGACTCTCGCTCATACTCGCCCAGGGGATGCCGCCGGTTTTCGAGCGGGAAGTTGACTCTGCCCCCGGACAGGTGCGCCGCGTAGATTCCCTGGATCATCTCCTGCGCGAGGCGCGCGTCGTGGGCGCTGGAGACAGTCTGTCGGTCCTCCTCGATGGCGCAGATCAGATCCCAGGCGGCGAAACGGTTCGCCTCCAGGAAGTAGCGCGCCGCCGGGATGTCCTTCTGGCCGCAGAGGGAGTAGTCGAGCGGCTCGGCACCGGGAATGACGCGGTCCTCGGTCAGCGGCACGTCCTCGAAGCGGGCGCCGTATTCGAGGGGGCCGGCGTCCCTGCTGATGCGCAGCCTCCGCGTCGCGGCGTCATCGAAGCGCATCGACAGCGCGCCCTCCGTGCCGACGATGGTGATCCCCATATGCGTTTTCTCGCTTCCCCTGCTATACAGGCCGCGCCTGCTCTCGAAGACGCCGCGCACGTCGCCGGGAAAGCGGAAGTGGGCGAAGACGCTGTCCCCGGCCGCGGGGCCGATCGGCTCCACCGTCTCGGTGCTGTCGGTCACGGCGATGGGCCGGCCGTCCGAGGTGATGTCGGCGTAGACGTACTCGGGCGGCCCGAAGAAGAACACCTGCAGGTCGAGGATATGCGTGCCGAGGACGATCAGATCCTCACCGCCGCCGCGGTGGTCGCACTTGCCCCGGCCGTGGACGCTGAGCGGGCGGCCGATCTCCCCGGCCTCCAGCATCGCCCTCATGGTGCGAAAGGCCGGCGCGTACCTCCCCGGGTGGGCCATGCAGATGCGGATCCGTGCGCGCTCCGCGAGTTCGACGATGCGGTCTGCCTCCAGCAGGCTGGCGCTGAGCGGCTTCTCGCAGTAGATATGACAGCCGGCCTTCGCCGCGGCCTCGATCTGCGGCAGATGATCGCAGGGGTGTCGCGAGCAGAGCACGACGATGTCGAGGGCCTCGCTGTCCAGCATCTCGGGCAGGGTCGCGTAGTGGCGGCGCGCGACGGTGGCGGCCATCTTCCGCTCAAGATCCTCGGTGTTGGAGTCAACATGTGCGACGACATCGACGCCTGGAAGTCCGCGGAAGGCCGTATGGAGGCCGTGGAGCCCCAGCATCGGCTTCGAGGTGTCCTTGACGATCCCCACCCGCCAGGTCCGTGGCATCAGCGCATTCCCCCTATGCTGCGACCACCATCGATGAGATGGTTCGAGCC
Source organism: Armatimonadota bacterium (assembly GCA_050942735.1). Lineage (GTDB taxonomy): Bacteria > Armatimonadota > Zipacnadia > Zipacnadales > UBA5352 > UBA5352. Next base: position 34,031 of record JBMNNW010000009.1, on the reverse strand, counting down.
GGTGATGAATGCTGCGTCGTCCGAGCAGAGGTAGAGGATGAAGCTCGCGATCTCCTCCGGCTCCGCTGCTCTTCCGAGCAGGGTCTTCATCCTCGCCATCTCCGGACGTGTCAGCACGGGGCCGGGAGAGACGCAGCAGGACCGGACGCCGTGAGGCGCGCCGATCATGGCGATGGACTTTGTCAGCCCGATCATCGCGCTCTTGGCCGCGCCGTAGTCCGGCGAGAAGCAGCCCTCGACGCCCGACACCGAGCCCATGTTGATGACCACCCCGCACTGCTGTGCGATCATCTGGCCGAGCACCGCGTGGCAGAAGTAGATCGCGCCTTTGAGGTTCACATCGAGGCCCCAGTCAATGACATCGAGGTCGAGTTCGTGGAAGGGCTCGGAGCGCCCGAAGACTCTTCGGGAGTTGCCGCCCGCGCAGTTGAGGAGTATGTCGATGGCCCCGAAGCGCTCGACGCCGAGCGTCACCGCGGCCTCGATCTCCTCGTAGCAGCGCACATCGACGCGGACGCCGATGGCTTCGTCTCCCTGTGCGCGAATCTCGTCGGCGGCCTCGACCACGGCGTCTTCGTTGATGTCGGTGAGCACGACTCTGGCACCCTCTGCGGCGAACTGCTGTGCCGTCACGAGGCCGATGCCGGACGCCGCGCCGGAGATGATCGCGACTCGATCTGCAAAGCGCATGGTACGCTCCTTATCTCAGTGGTCCGAGAGTGCGTCCACCGTCAACGAGGTAGTTCACTCCCGTGATGTAACCGGCTTCGTCTGAGGCGAGGAATGCGGCCATGGCTGCGACCTCGGCGGGTTCGCCGCCGCGCTGCAGCCAGGTACCGCGCGTCCAATCTCTTCTCGTTGATCGCGACAGAATGGCTCCCGGAGAGATGCAATTGACGTTGATACCGAACTCGCCCAATTCCATCGCCAGGGTCTTCGTCAGGGCAATGATCGCCCCTTTTGCAGCGGAGTATACTGCCCAGTTCGGCAGACCGCAGACGCCTGCAATGGACCCAAGGTTGATGATCTTGCCGTACCTGCGATCGATCATCTGATCCAGAACTGAATGGATGCAGTTCATGGTGCCGTGGAGGTTCAGATCGATCACCCAACGCCGCACGTCCTCGGGTTGATCCCTGAACGGGGCAGTTTTGCCCAGAAGCGCCGCACTGCCGCCCGCGTTGTTGACGAGGATATCGACCTTTCCAAAACGGCCGAGGACGGCATCAAACATCGCCTTCACCTCGTCGCTATCGGTGACGTCGGCGTCGAATGCAGCGGCCTGTCCCCCGTTTGCCACGATCTCGTCCATAACTGCCTCTGCGCCCTCCGCGTCGATGTCGTCCACGGCCACTGCAGCGCCGTCGGCGGCGTAGCGCAGGGCAATGGCTCTGCCAATGCCACGTCCGGCTCCCGTTACAACGGCGACTTTGTCCTGGAGCTTGGGGGCACTCATCTCAGCCTGTCCTCCATCGCAACAGCGGTCTGTTCTCACCGGACCGTCAGCACCACCTTGCCGATGTTCTCGCGGCGTTCGAGGATCGCGTGGGCCGCCTCCGCCTCGGTGATCGGAAGCGTGGCGTGGATGATGGGCCTGACCGCGCCCGATGAGAACGCATCCCACAGCGTCTCCTCGAGGCCGCCCAGTATCTCGGCCTTCACTTCGGTCGGGCGGTTGCGGAGTGTGCTGCCGATCAGGCGGAGGCCTCGTATGAAGAAGCTCCGCACATCGAGTCCGGTCCGCTCACCGCCGAGGGTCGCGATGACGACCCAGCGACCGCCGGTCGCCATCTTCTCGATGCAGCGCCCGAGGTCGGGGCCGGCGATGCAGTCGAGGGCAATGTCAACCGGGTGCTCCTCCATCGCCGCAAGCAGGTCGTCGGTGGTGCGGTTGATGACGATGTCGGCCCCCAGATCGCGCACGAACTGCGCCTTCTCGTCGGTGCTGACGGTAGTGATGACCGTGCCGCCGAGCGTCTTCACAAGCTGGATCGCGGAGGTCCCGACACCGCTCGCCCCGGCATGTATGAGCACGGTCTCGCCCGCGCTGAGGCCGGCCTCCATGCACAGGTTCAGGTAGGCGGTGGCGAAGGTCTCGGGAATCGCCGCGGCCTCGACCATCGAGAGGCCCTCGGGAACCGGCAACGCCATGCTCGCCGGCAGCGCGACCCGCTCCGCGTAGCCGCCCCCGCCGAGCAGCGCGCAGACGCGGTCACCGACCGTCCAGCGGCTCCCCTCCGGCGCGTGGCTGACCACCCCGGCCGCCTCAAGCCCCGGCCACGACGGCCAGCCCGGCGGCGGCGGATAGTTCCCGGCGCGCTGCAGCAGGTCCGCGCGGTTGACCGCGGTCGCGTGAACGTCAATGACGATCTCGCCCTCACCGGGAGCCGGATCGGGCACCTCGGCCCAGCTCAGCGCCTGCTCGTCGTCGACAATGATTGCGCGCATCGTCTCATTCCCTTGCTGTTGCGTTCGGTGGGTCTTCAGCGTGACCCCTTGAGGCCGAGACTCCGCCCGCCGTCAACGACGTAGTTCTGGCCGACGACGAAGTCGGCCTCGTCGGAGACCAGGAAGGCGATGACGTTGGACACCGTCTCGGCGGTCGCGATCTTCCCGAGGTAGTTCGTCCGGGGGATGTGCTCGACACTCGTCCCCGGCCGCGGCACGAGGCCCGGCGAAACGCAGTTGACGTTGATGTTGTCTGACGCGACCTCCATGGCAAGCGTCTTCGAGAACGCGATGACGCCGGCCTTTGCGGCCGCGTAGTCCGCATGTCCGGCACTTCCCTGCAGTGCGACGATGGAGGCGACATTCACGATCTTCCCGCCACCCTGCTCGATCATCGGGCCAAGGACGGCGCGCGCGCAGAAGATCGCCCCCAGCAGGTTGACTTCGATGACCTGCCTGATGACCTCCTCGCTGGAGCCGTGGACGGTGGAGGCCTGCTTCCTCGCGCTGCCCCCCGCCACGTTGACGAGAACGTCGATCCGGCCGTGCTGCTCGATGGTCTGCGCGACCATCGCCTCAATGCTCCGGGTACTCGTCACGTCTGTCTCGATGGCGGTGGCGCTGCCGCCCTCGGCGACGATCGCGTCGGCCACCTCCGCGGCCAATTCGCGGTTCACGTCACTGACGACCACGGTAGCGCCCTCCGACGCGAGGCGCCTCGCGGTCGTCGAGCCGATGTACCCGGCGCCACCAGTCACGATCGCTACTTTGCTCTTGAGGCTCATCCGGTCTGCTCCCATCGCGTGTACCCGGCGGCGGCCAGCAGCGTCTCCTGCACCAGCAGTTCGTGCTCGTACGGGTACGGATTGTCGATCTCCCCGTTGATGACCCGGGCGAGTTCGATCAACTGGTCGTCATAGCGGCCGTTCATGACGCCTACGTTGATTACGTGGGTGCCCGCAGGGTAGTCTGGAGTATCCTCGCGCAGTGTCAGCCGCACGTGCAGCGGGTCGAGCCGGTAGCGATCGGCCGGGTGTTCCAGCGGGCAGACCTCCACGGTGCCCTTCGTTCCGCAGACGACCAGCCGGCGGTGCTTCATCCCGTCCGCCTCCGCCACGCAGGAGCGGATGGTCGCGGTCGCGCGCGGGTACTCCAGCACCGCCAGCCCGTTGTCATTGAAGCCATCGTCTCGCGTCGCCCTCTGGAAGGACACCACGTTCTCGGGGCGACCGAGCATCGCGATCGCGAGGTCGATCAGGTGGCTGCCGAAGATGTACATCGCCCCACCGCGGTAATCCGCCATGAAGCGGCGGTAGCGGTCATCGTCGTAGCGGCTCATGACCGCGTCGAGCTGGAAGACATCGCCCAGCCATCCCTCGCGCAGCGCCCGGAAGCAGAACCCGATCGCCGGGTTACTCCGGTACATGTAGCCGGACTGGATCGCGACGGACCGCTCCCTGCAGCCATCGACCAACTGCCGGAAAGGCTCCAGCGTCTCGCCGCCGGGCTTGTCCATGTGCATGTGCAGGCCGCGCTGCATGCACCGCATGGCGGTCGGCACAAGCTGCGGCATATTCGTCTCGACCGCCACGGCCTGCAGGCCCGGCGTGTCGAGAAGCTCATCCACCGTCATCCGCTCGACGCCCTCGTAGGGCTCGCTCGAGCGCGGGTAGGGGTCCGACTCCTCCGCAACGCCCACGACCTCGTAGAGCTCCGGGAGGCGGCGGAGCGCCGCCATCTTCTCGGAAGCATGTGCGTGGCCGACACCGATCTGCCCGATCCTGATTGGCTTCATCGCGCCTCTTTCCAGTCGAAGACGATTCCGAGGGGAGGATGCCTCTCCTCGGCGAGACGCCTGTAGACCGCCGGAGCGGAGTCGGGCGGGACGATCTCGGAGATGATCGGCATGACCTGCAGCCTCCCGGCCGCGATGAGCGCCAGCAGGGCGCGGTAGTCATCCCGGGTGGTCCAGTAGCCGGGATAGGAGTCCTCCTTCGGCCGCACGAAGTTGTGCGCGCCGATCAGGGAGACGCCGCGCCTGTGGACATACTGGTAGAAGTCGACATTCGCGTCGGGGATTCGCGTGCAGCCGAGAAGGCTGATCCGGCCCTGCCAGGCCACGTAGCTCAGCGCATCCTGCAGCGCCGCGGCGGCCCCGGTCACCTCGACGATACCGTCGGGGCCCTTCCCGCCGGTCAGTTCCCTGATCCGCTCGGGAAGGTCCGCCTCATCCGGCGAGAACGCATGGTCGGCTCCCAACGCGAGGGCGAGGTCCCGTCGCGCGGGGTCGAAGTCCGAGACGATCACGGGGATCGCCCCGTCGATCCTCGCCAACTGGGTGGCGAATATACCCAGAAGCCCGAGCCCGATAACCATCGCAGACTCGCCCAGTTCGAGCTTGAGCTTGCGCACGCCCTGCAGCCCCATCGCCGCGATCACCACGAAGGCCGCCTCGAGGGATTCGATGCGGTCGTCGCTCACCACGGTGAGGTCGGCGGCCGTCTGGACCACGTGAGAGCGGTGCCCGCCGTGGTCCACGAGGACACGGTCGCCGGGGGCTACGTTCTCAACCTCCGCGCCGACCTCGATCACCCGGCCGACACCGCAGTAGCCCGGGTGATAGGGGAAGCCGCCGGAGGTATTCGGCAGATTGAGAAGATTGGCCCGTTCCGTCCCCGCGCTGATCACGGTGTACTCGTTCTCGAGGAGAACCTCGCCGGGCCCCGGCAGCGGGACATCGAAGGGCTTCAGCACGGCCTCGCCGATTGACTCGAAGACGACGTAGTTCCCTGTCATGATGGCCTCTTCTCTCCCGGCCCCGGGCGGCCTCTTCGACACCGGTGCATCACCGCGCGTGGGGAGCCGTCCCGTCTCGCAGGTCTGCGTCCGTCAGCCTGCCGCGCGCTTCTTCGGCACTGGTTCCTCCAGAGTCCCGCCCGGACCTTCGGCTCAGCGTCAATGGCTGATGATGCAGAGAGGAGTGGAGGGGAGCTGTCCTGTGCCCCCGCTCGAGTCTGAGGGCCAGTGCTCCCGACTTACCGGGATTCGGCGCGGCTGCGGGTCTCAGCGCAGGAAGTAGCCCATCGAGGTCGGACGCGCGTCGGTGGTCATCGAGATGCCGAGCTTGCGCAGACCGGTCTCATCGCCGGTCCCGGGCTCGTGGGTGAGGTGTATCTGCGTCCCGCGCAGGTGGGGAAGCATCTCGATGCCCGCCTGGACCGCCGGATTGCTCGCCGCCGTGATCCCGAGGGCGATCAGCACCTCCTGCACGTTCAGGCTTGGGGAGGTCGAGCCGAGGTAGCTGGCCTTCAGCTCAGTCAGGTCGCCGACGACGTCGGCGGGGAGCAGGTGGATGTGCGGGGGAACGCCCGCGAGATGCTTGATGCCCTTGATCAGCGCCGCCGAGGCCGAATGGAAGAGCGCCGAGTTACTGCCCACCACCAGCGTCCCGTCGTGGAGCTGCAGCGCCGCCCCGCAGTAGAAGCCATCATTGCCTTTCTGCCGCTCCTCGGCGTCCACGGCGGCCTCACGCGCGGGCGTTACAACCGGGCGGTCGGTCGGGCTGACCCCCAGCCGCGCCATGAGTAACTCCGTGCGGCGCAGGGCCTGTGGCGCACACAGACCCTGGCTGAGTTCGCGACTGTGGCGGAAGTAGCGGCGGATGACCTCCTGCGTCGAGGCCTCCCGCACCAGCGCGTCGTCGATGATCCCCGCGCGTGCGCGGTTCACGCCCATGTCCGTCGGTGACTGGTAACGCACACTCTGTCCGTTGTCGGCCGCGATGCGGTCGATGATGGTCTTGAGGATCGGGAAGTTCTCGATGTCCCGGTTGTAGTTGGTCGCCGTCTCACCGTAGGCTTCGAGGTGAAATGAGTCCACCATGACCATGTCGCCGAGGTCGGCTGTCGCCGCCTCGTAGGCCACGTTCACGGGATGCTCCACGGGAAGGTTCCAGATCGGGAAGGTCTCGAACTTGGCGTAGCCGGAGTTGAGACCGTTGCGGTGATCGTGGTAGAGCTGGCAGAGGCAGGTGGACATCTTCCCACTGCCCGGGCCGGTTCCGGTCACCACGACGATGGGAGCCTGCGTCTCGACGTAAGCGTTCTGCCCGTAGCCAGCCTCGGACACCACGAACTCGACGTCGCCGGGGTAGCCGGGGATCTCCGAGTGCTGGTAGACCGCGATGCCCCTGGACTGTACCTGCCGCGCCAGCCGTTCGGAGACCGGGCCCTCGCCGTGACGAGTGAGCACCAGCGCCGAGGTGGCGATGCCCCAGTCGCGCAGGTCATCGATGGCCCGCAGGGTGGCGAGGTCGTAGGTCATGCCGAAGTCGGCACGGATGCGCCCGCGCTCGAGATCGTCGGCGTAGACGCAGAACACCACCTCGATCTGGTCGTGGAGGCCCTGCAGCAGGCGCATCTTCACGTTCGGGTCGTAGCCGGGCAGCACGCGGGCGGCGTGAAAGTCGAAGGTGAGCTTGCCGCCGAACTCCAGGTAGAGCTTTCCATCAAACTGCTCGACGCGCTCGAGGATCGCCGTGGTCTGCTCGTCGAGGTACCTCTCGTTGTCGAAGGCCGCACCGGGCATGGATACACCTCTCTGGTTCGCTTGCCGCAGTGCGTCAATTCCGTCCGCGCGGCCGTGCACCTCCCTCCGGTAGTCCGGTGCGGGCTTCCGGGTACAGGTGACGGCCGACGGTCGAGTGTGAGAGGCGAGAAGGCATTCGCGGAACCAGTGCCGAAGACATCGCCATGCCGGATGTCGGCCATTGGGCAGCAACGCCCTGCGGTGAGGCATCTGCTCATCGCCGAGATCGACGGACAGGCTGCGCGGCACCGCATCGGACGGCGCTGGCTGCCTCAAGTCGGGCAGGACATGAGAGGGCACTTGATCTCCTGTGAATGCGCGAAGGCAGCAGAGGAGGAAGGGCTTGTGAGTGACAGAGATGAACGGCCGGCCGTCGCCGAGCTGACCAGGATCGTCGAATCCGCCGAGCGGCTCGGCATCGAACTGGATGAAGCTGAGGCCATGCAGTGGCTGACCGCGATGGCGGCGGTGGAGGCGCAGCAGGATGTGGTCGTCGATGAGGCCACCGGCGTCTTCGGGCACTCCATCGCGATGCTCGACTTCTCACCGGCCGACCTCGCGCACTTCCGCGAGATTGGGCGCCTGGTGGAGTTCGAGGATGTCCCGGGCGTCGTCGAGACGGCACTCGCGCTTTCCGGCTCCGCGGCGCAGTCCAGGATACAGACCTACCCCGGCGATGCCGACTACTTCGAGCGGGTCAACATCCACGCTGAGACGCGGGAGGATGCCTGTCGCATCCTCGCGCAGATCATGCGCGAGAAGGCGCTCAGCACGGCCAGGGGCCCGACCTACCAGCTCATCGAGGTCAAGTTCGGCTCCTATCCGCTTGGCGTCGTCAGGGGAGGACGCACGATCTCCGAGGGCTCACCCATCGCATGGAGCCCCCACGAGATCGAGGCGGGCCTGATCGAGGCGTTCACGCCCGAGGGTGAGCCCGCGGTAGTGCACTGGGACGAGGCGGCCCTCGATCCCGGATGGTGCAAGCTCGACTGGGTCGTTGCTGATCCCGCTCACCGGCAACTCGCCAATGCCAGCAACATGCTCGATGTGACCTGGGAAGCGCCGGGCGGTGAGATCACGCCGCTGGACGACTACCTCGACCCCTACTTCCAGGAAGTCTACCTCGACGCGGCGTCGATCCCCATCTTCGCGAGGCTGGTCAAGCACGTATCCACCGATGCCCTCGATGACTATGTGGCCGCGCTGCAGGGCGAGGTCACCAGGTACCTGACGCGGGATCTCAACTACGGTAAGGTGGCCAAGCGGCTCTACAACATCTTCCGCCTGACCGGTCACTACCCCGAGGCGGCCTTCCTGAGGGAACTGTTCGACGAGCCGGCGACGATGCTCTACCAGGTCTGGTCCCTGATCCGGACGCTCGATGAGGCGACGCACGAGGGCTCGGGAATCCCGATGGAGTACGTGCTGAACCAGGCGGATGAGCTGATCCTGGCCGTGGTCGAGGCGCTGGAGGGGGAGCACGAGACGGAGATCGTGCGCCATCTGCTGCGCCTGCGCGACGGCATTTCCCGGCAACGCGCCGGCCGCGCGCTGATCCCGGAGGCCGAGGCCGCACGCGCCGAGGTCATCAACCTGGTGAATAACTTCTTCTACGAGAAGCTCATCGCGCTTCCCGCAATCGAGCAGTACATCGAGGAGATGAGGGCGCAGTAGAGGGGCGCACGGGCAGGCCGCTGCCGATGGACCACTCGTCGATCCGGGAGTCTCGCCTGTCGAAGCCCCAATCCGCTGAGCGTGAAGAGCCCGGCTGACAGGGAGGTAAGATCATGGTGTCTTCCGCACGGTTCACGACAGTCTTCGGTGTGGTCCTCGTGGTGCTGCTGGGCGCGGTCGTGTGCGCCTGCGCGCAGGAGGCAGTGCCTCGTGAGGATCTCGGACGGGATGTGAAGCTCAGGGTGTTCGTGGACAAGGTGATCGGCGCAGGTGGCGAGGGCGGCCTCGGGTGGGGTGAGCAGGCGGTGATTGAGACGGCGGAGGCGGGCTTCAACGTCTTCTCCCCGCGCATAGGCGGAGAGGACATGGACCGGGTGCGCCAGATGACGCAATGGTGCGCCGATCACGGCATGTACCACGTCCCATGGCTGCGCGGAACCCTCGCGGCTCCCGACGGCCCCGAGGCCGACGGCAAACGTGTGGTGTGGCGCAACGGTGGCGAGCAGCCGCTGTGGAGCGTCAACTCCGATGAGTTCTGGCGGTGGACCACCGACCTGGTTCTTCAGTACGCCGAGATCAGTGCCGAGATGCCTCACCTGATGGGCGTGTTCCTCGACTACGAGAACTACGCGCCCGGACCGCGGGGCGGATGGATGCTCTACGACCTGATGTACGACGACGTCATCATGGAGCGCTTTGCCGACGCCAATGACCTCGAACTGCCGGAACTTGCGCTCGACGCCCGCGCCGGCTGGCTGGAGGAGCAGGACCTGCACGAGGCCTTCGAGGAGTTTCAGATCGCGTCCTGGCGGGAGCGCTGCCGCGAGCTCCGGGAGGCCGTGGATCGCCACAACCCGCAGTTCCAGTTCCTGATGTACCCCTCGGTCGGTTCGCGCTTCATGCGCGAGGCGGCCTATCCCGAGTGGTCCACCGAGGCCGCCCCCATCATCATCACCACCCCGCACACCTACGGGCGGCCCGGCGCGTTCCTGCCCCAGCCGGAGGCGCTGGAGGCAAACCGTGCCATCGTAATGCAGGAACTTGAGGTGCCCCGTGAACTGGGCATCCCGTTCCTCTACCTCGGCGGCATCGACCCGGTGGTGCGGGGCGCCGACCCCGAGTTCTCGGGCAGGAACGCCCTGATGATGTCCGAGGTCTCGGACGGCTACTGGGTCTTCTACGAGGGGCCTGTCTACACCGAGCCCTCCCACGCGGCCTACATGCGGTGGTTCACCTGGGCCAACCGCGCCATGGATGAGGGGCGGTTCGAGGCGTGGCGGGAGCCCCGGGAGACGCAGGAAGAGTGGCTGGAGCAACTGCTCGGCCCTCTGGGCGCGGGAGGCGCGGAGCTGACCCTGCCGGAGGTGACGGGCGAGCACGAGCAGTTCCCCCGCCTGCGCATGCGCCGTGACAACGTCATGCTGCTGGCGGCTGAGGCGGGGCGCCCGGTGGCGATCACCATGCGGCACTTCTCCCTCGGTTCGCAGCCGATCGCTCTGCGGTGGGAGGCTCGCGACCGCGACCTGGTTTCCATCGCCTCAGGCGCAGTATCGCCCGGAACCGAGGCGCAGATCACCTTCACCCCGCAGACCGACGGCCTGCACATCGTCACTCTCACCGCCGGCGGCTCCGCCTACGCCGTGGTCGGTGCCAACGTGCCCCTGGGCCTGTCCGCTGTCCAGGGACTGCGGCTGATCTTCCTCAACGATGAGGACCGGGCGGCGCGGATCCCGCTGCACTTCCACGTGCCGGAGGGGTTGGAGGAGTTCACCATCACCATCGCCGGAGAAGGGCCGGAGACTGTGCGGGTTGATGTGCAGAGCCCCGGAGGGGACGTGGCCGCAACCGGGCAGAGCACACTTGCGCAGACCCGTATCGACGTCCCCGTCACGGTGGCCGGGCACGGCGCCGGAGTCTGGTCCGTCGTGATCCGGGAGGCGGAGGAGGGCACCCTCGAGGACACCTGGATCCGGCTCGACCCTCGGGTGTCACCGGTGATCTCCCTGACCCCGGAGGCGGTCTTCTCCATCGAGCGGTAGCGGGAGTGCGACCCGCGTTGGCGGACGGGGCGATGCCGGTGTAAGATGGAGACCCCGTGGAGGGTGGGATCGTCCGGGCACCTGCGGGGATCCCGGCCTCGCGACTTCGCGCCGCATCATCATCCGTCGCCAGCACGGGCAGGAGGTCCTGCGCGGCGTCCGGCGCATGTACTCGTGAGCACTTCATCACAGTCCGGGAGGTCCTGAGATGCGCTCGCTCCTGTCAGTGGGACTGATCGCTCTTCTCACAGGCGGCTGCCTGGTCGTTGACGTCAACGCGCGAGCTGCCGAGATCGAGCTTGTCACCAACGGTGGCTTCGAGGCCGCCGAGCAGCCAGCGGGCTGGAATGCGGCGGTCTGGCGCGAGGCGGGAGAGCACGCCATCGACACCGAGCAGGTGCACGAGGGCGAGCGGTCGCTGCGCCTCACCGGGACGGCCCCCGGAGCCTCCGTGGTCGCCCAGCAGCGCATCGGCCTCCTCAAGCGCGATGAGCCGCTCACGCTGACCGGCTGGTGGCGCAGCAGCGTCACCGAGGGCATCGGTGCGCGGGTGGTGCTGCGCTGGGTCAACGAGGCGGGCGAGGGTGTCCGCGATGAGCCGGCGCTCGGCGCCGACGATCCCTTCGACTGGCAGCCCTTCGAACTGACCGCGACGCCCCCCGCGGGGGCCGTCGGCGCGGTCGCCTTCCTCGAGATCTGGGAGAGCGAGGGCAGCGTGTGGTACGACGCCATCTCCGCCACGCAGTCGGTCGAACCACCCGCGCCGGAAGCCTTTGAGATCGGCCGCACACCCGACGTGGTGACCGTCGGGGTCTTCGACGCAAATGCCGCGGGCGGCAGAGGCTTCGGTGCGGAGAGCATCCACGAGGCGCTCTCAGCGGCCGATGGGGTGAGCAGCGAACTGATCGTTGACGTCACGATCGCGACGCTGGGGCGCTTCGACTGCATCGTGCTGCCCAACGTTCACTCGTGGGGCGCGGCCGGGCTGCCGGGCCTGCTGCGCGAGCGCCCGGAGCTTGCGTGGGCGGGCGACCCGCGGGCGTCGCTGCAGGCGTACGTTCGCATGGGCGGCGGGCTGATCCTCACGCACCAGTCCACCGGCACCTCCGAGGCGCTCAGCCCCTCGATCGTCCCCAGCGTGCTCAGTGCGCCGGACAAAACGCTCGACCCGACCCCCGCCGAGATCTTCGAGTACCCGGTGACCGAGGGAATCGACGAGATCCGCCCGACCTTCACCGACGCGCGGATCGTCTCCCCCGGTCCCGATGGCGAGGTGCTCATGCGCAACGCCGGCGGAGAGCCGCTGGCCGTCGCAGGGCAACTCGGCGCCGGCCGCGTGGTCGGCATCGGCACCTGTCCGGGGATCGACACCGAGGAGCGGCCGACGGCGGTCTCCGAGGGCGAGGCGAGGCTGCTTGCGAACGCGGTGCGTTGGGCCGGGGCCGACGAGGTGCGCGACCACGCCCTCTTCGCCGCGCCGGATGCCGTGACCCTGCTGACTCCGGAGGATCAGATCAGGATCGCCTTCAGCACTGTGCCGACCACTGCGGCGATGGATGCGTTCGAGGTGACGATCAGCCTTCTCGACGAGCAGTTCACGCCGGTCGAGGGCATCGGTCGGTTCGGTCTGACCCTGTCGCTCGGCGGAACGCCACGGGTGCAGATTACCCCCGGAGCGCTCGATGACGCCACCTACTACCTCGCTGCCACAGTCGAGGGCTCCGATCGACCGGAGGTGATCGCGACCGTGCAGAATCAGTCCGGGTACGCGCGCTTCGCCGACTCGCTGCCGAAGGCCAGCTTCGAGTGGAAGAGCATGAACGTGCATCAGCCCGCCTACCTCGACAGCGAGGAGAAGATCGCACAGATGGCGCGGCACGCGAGGGAGATGAACTTCGACGCGGTGCTCTTCGCGGCCAAGCCGCCGAACGCCTACCTCTACTACGACACGCAGATCGGCGAGAAAGCGCCGGGGATCGAGGAGATTGACCCGCTCGCGCTGGTCGTGAAGCACTGCCACGAGCAGGGCCTGCAGGTGCTCGTGCAGTTCTGCACCTTCCGCGAGGGCAGCGCCTCGCAGCCGAGCAGGTTCATCCGCGAGAATCCGGAGTTCGCGAACTGGAACCCCGGCGACGGCCCGGACATCAGCGAGCATCAGAACGGCGTCTTCGGCTGCCCCGACCGGCCCGAGGTGCGCGAGTATGAGCTGTCGCTGATGCGCGAGATGGCCGAGAACTACGAGATCGACGGCTTCAGCTTCGACTACATTCGCTACAAGAACGACCGCTGGTGCGTCTGCCCGTTCTCGCAGGAGCACTTCGCTCGGTGGTGGGACGAGCATCCCGATCTGACCGAGGCGCAGGCACGCGCGAAGCATGCCGAGGAGCAGATCGTCAGCTTCACCTGGGAGGTCCGGGAGATGCTTGACGAGGTGCGGCCAGCGGCGATCCTCCACGGCTATGTGCACCCGACATGGGCGAACAAGTTCCCCCTCAACTACCTCTCATTCCGCGCCTCCGCGCACTGGACCCAGCCGGGCAGAGGTGGCCCATGGTCGCTGCAGCGAGTCCATGAGGCGGCGAAGCGCAACCTTGACCTCGCCGATGACCATCTGGACTTCATGGTCGCCGCCCCGATGGCGGACACCGGCTACTTCGGCCACCACAAGCCCTCCGAGCGCTTCCGCAGGGAGTTGCGGCTGGTCGGCGACGCGGGCGCGCCGGCGGTGATGATCTACCTCTACTCCACGCTGGTGCGCGACGCCCAACTGCGCGCAACCATCGCCGAGGAGCTTGCGGACTGACGTCACCCGCGCTGCTGTCTCAGGCAACCGGCGCGTTGCGAGGAGGCTGCGGGACGGGAGGTCACCGGTCGCCGGGCTCCCACGCGGAGTCGTCGGTGATCAGCACGGCGGCGAGGCGCGTCTCAGGCTCCCTGTGCCTGAATGAGATACTGTGCTCACCGGCGTCGAGTTCGACGTTTCGGGCGATCGGGCTCCAGCTCCAGCTCGCGTGAATGCCTGTGTACCAGGTTCCGAACGGGCCGTCGTCAACTGCGACGTAGAACGAATCCGAGGCGCCACTTGGAGCGAGCACCAGGCCCCAGATGCTGAAGTTCGCCGCCTCGCCGAGCGTGAAGCGAAAGCGCGCAACGCCCTCATCAGGCGGCGCCTGCGTCGAGAACGCAGCCCCCGGCGCCCATATGAACGCGCCGGGCTCCTCCCCCGCGGCGACTACGGTGAGCACCATCGGCGACGCGACTTCATCGAGTTCTCGCGCCCTCAGCAGCATGTACCGCGGGCCTCCCTCGCCGGTGCGCGCCTCAACCGAGGCGAAACCGGAGGACAGCCCGAGGACGTTGCGCGCCCGGACCGCGTAGTGATACGTGGTGTTCGGCTCCACCGCGAAGTCATCCCACGCGACGCCGAGAACACCGAGGGCCACGACGGTCGCCGCCGACGGGGTGAAGCCCGCCTCGGTGGAGCGATGGATCTCGTGGCTGAAGCCACGCGCGGGCCATGTCGGCTCCCCCCACGTCAGTTCAACGCGACCACCGCCGTGCGCCCGTGCCTGCAGGTTCGGCGGCGTCTCCGGCTCCCGGTCGCCTGTGTACTCGACCGCTGAGACGCTCAGGTCCCGCCACCAGCCGCTCCCATCCTGCCGAAGAGACAGCTCCAGCGGACCGCCGACCGCCTCGCCATGCGTATTCCAGACCATGACCGGCGTGGGCACCCGGGCGGTGCTGCCGGTCAGCAGCAGCACCAGGCTGTCGCGGCGCAGCAGCAGCGTGAACTCGTACCAGCGATCCTCCAGCGGCTCATCGGGGCCGCGGTTGTCTCCGTAGCCCGCGCGGAAGTCGCCCGCGTAGTATACGATGTCCGAGCCGGTGGCGAGCAACTCCCCTGAGCCGTCACGCAACTCAATGAGACAGCGCGGGCGTCCCTCGTCGGTCTCGCCGCCCCAACTGAGGCTCCATCCCGCGCCTCCGGGGCCCTCCAGCGCCAGTGTCCCTGCCGAAGCCCACGCGGCGGGCCGCCAGCTCCACTGCACCAGCAGCTCCGCCGGGAGCGCCTCGCCGACGGTCGCTCGCGCGTCCTCAAGCAGCGCCGTCTCACCGTCCGTCGAGGCCTCGCCCTCGATGCGCCATCCGGCCAGTGGCGCCTCCGGATCCTGCCGGTGCAGCGCCGCTCCGAGGTAGAGGCCCGGCTCGATCAGCGGCTCGGGCGGGATCGGCGGCAGCACCACGGCCAACTCCGGCTCCTGCGCGCCGACCTCCTCAGCGCCGATGTCCGGCCCGTCGCCGTGCGGGCGCGTCCGGCCGAGGCGGTCGTGCGTCACCTCCGGGATCGGCAGCGCCGCATCGATCGCCGGGCTCTCCGCCGACGGCCGCAGTGACGCGCCCTCGCCGATGAGCCCCGGCTCCTCGATGATCGCCTCGTCGCCCGCCTCGCCGATCTCAGCGACCCCGCCGCCCCAGAGCAGGTTCCGGCGGATCAGTTCGTCCTCGAGCACCGCGGTGTCCATCAGCGTCCCACCCGCGTTGGCGATCAGGTTGTTGATGATCCGGCAGCGTTTCGGCACATGCGGGCGCGTCTCGCTCGGCGCGAGCGCGTGGATGCCCTGAGGCGAGCCGACGATCGTGTTGTGCGCCACCAGCGTGTCATCGGCGGCAACCTGCATCTGACCCACCGCGGTGCCGGTCTGCAGGTTCACCCCATAGCTGTGATTGTTCAGCAGCAGGTTGTTGACGATCTCGTGGTTGGTGCCCATCACGCGCACCCCGCCGTTGCAGTTGTACACCACGTTGCCCTCAAAGCGCGCATAGTCCCCCCCGCGCAGCACGAACGCCGACTGCCTGCAATGCGCCGCGGTGTTGTAACGCACCACGTTGCGCGACGACTTGCTGGAGATGATCTCGCTGTCCCCCCAGGCGTGGTCGAAGAGATTCCCCTCCACCAGCGCCCTCGGCTCGCGATCGCCGAAGTCGCGCTGATTCTGCCCAAGCTGGATGTTCTCCTGCCCGTTGATCCAGTAGCGGAAGACGTCGCGGAAGATGTTGCGATCGTAGCTGTTGTCCGTCCCGACCGGCACCTCGTAGTCTCCGCTGATCCGCTGGCCGATACCCATCGACTTGCTGCCGAGGAAGAAGCAGTTGTCCACGCGGTTTCGGTGGCTCTCCATGTCCACCCGCACGATGTGTCCGAATGTCGAGGTCGGGTTGCCGCAGTAGAAGAACTGGCACTGCGTGACCCGGCAGTCGCTCGCCCCTTCGAGATGCACCGTAGTGCCCGGCCCGCAGTGCTCGAAGCGCAGCCCCCGGAGCACCACATGGTCGCCGGTCACGACGAAGCGCACATTGCCGCGGAAGATCGCACCGCCGGGGGTCTCGGGGCGAACCACGATCGGCCGGTCGGCGGTCCCCTCCGCGTCGATGACCACGCGCCAGTCTCGGTAGATCCCGTCCGCTATCACCAGCTCGTCACCCGGCCCCAGCGCCCCGGCCAGTTCGGCGAAGCGCTCCGGGCTGTCGGCGACCGGGTCCACCGGGTCCGCCGGTCGGGCGCCCTCGGGTGGAGCGCCGCCGGTCAGGACCGCGATCTCATTGACCCCCGCGGGCAACTCAACCGCGAGCAGATCCTCGCCGACCGACGCCACCTCGACCGGCGCATCGCCTATCACCACGCCGGTGATGCCGGGGTAGCGGATCAGCACCCGGCCGCCGTCACTGTCCAGCACCGCCCGAGTGTCGGTGACATAGCGCACAACATCGGCGTCCGTGACCAGCGGGTGATCCCACACGCCCGCGAGCACATCCCGCAGGCCGACGTCCGCACCCATCGCGACCGTCGAAGCCATCAGGGCCATCAGGCACATCAGTGCGAAGACACGCATCCGTCTCACCCCTCCGAAGCAGATTGCCGGTCCTCGATCGCATCGCGCCAGCAGCGTCGAGCGGCCGTCAGAACCAGACCGGGTACCTGTCGAACCCCTCGCCGCCGTAGGAGGCGATCAGGCTCCAGACGAGCCCGGCCGCGACGTAGTGTCCGATTACGATGCCGATGAACATCGGGATCAACCGGCGGTAGGCGCTCATGCCGCCGATGCGCAGCACGCTGGTCTTGATGATCCAGACCAGCAGCAGCATCCCCCATGCATTGTACCCCTCGGTGAGCGCGATCAGCAAGCCCACCGGGTGCAGCGGGAAGCGCAGGAAGATCCTCCGCGCCCCCGCCAGCAGCAGCACCAGCGCGAACGCCGCGGCGGTCGCCGTCGCCTCCGGGCGCTTCGGTCCCTCGTGGCCCCGCGCCCAGTTCGCCAGCGAGTCGTAGCCCTGCCGCACCAGCGTGACACGGTAGCCGCCTGCGGTCGTGCCGCCCTCAAGGATGTTCGCACCGAACTGGTAATACGCCGACAGGTGCATCCACCACGAGAAGACCGAGCCCAGCACCACCGCGAAGACCATCAGCCAGACCATGTGCCGCGTCCTGATGCGCATCTCTCCGCCGATCCTGAATGCCTCCAGCGGAAAGCCGATAAGCTGGGGCAGGTAGCCCCGCGCCATGTAGAAGACGCTCGACATCAGCGTGAGGCTGCGCATCCCCTCGCCCATCGCCAGGCGCTCGGTCCCCAGCACGTTCACCAGTATGTCCCGCTCCTGCGAGAGCGGCCGGATCCAGTTGTGCGGGAAGCCCGACTCGGCGCGCACCCGCGCGTGTGCGATCGCGAAGGCGTACGCGAGGCCGAAGAAGCCGCACAGCACCAGCCAGTTCATCCCCGCGATGCGCCAGAACACCGCCACTCCCAGTGCGCATACGATCGTCGCCACCGCCAGCGGCCGCGAGCCCTCCTCGGGCTGCGCCAGGCTCCGGAAGACCGACGCGATCCGCCCGCGTGCGGCCACCACCAGCAGCAGCGCCATCCCCAGAAACGCTCCACCCGCCTGCTGGTTCCCGTAGGGCAGGCCGGGCGTCGTCAGGCCCATCACGGCCGCCCCGAGCGCGATGCCCTTCAGGTAGATCAGGAAGAACACGACCGTCGAGATGAGGATCTCCGTGGGCATCAGGTAGCCGAGGCCGAACATGAAAGGACGATACGCGAACTGCAGCGGCCGGATCGCCGACAGCGGCCACTCCTCGAAGAGCCCGCTCAGGTCGGTGCGCAGCCCCAGCGCGGCCACCCCCGGATTGAACGCGTTCGCGATGTTCAGGGCGTGATGCCCGCACACCGCGACGAAGCCCACCCAGAACAGGCCGTCCCGCCAGATGGCCTGCTCGCCATGGCGCTCGCCGGTGAACATCAGCGGCAGCTCTGCCAGCGGGTAGATCAGGTGCTCGCTGTCCTCCCACTCGGGTCGAAAGATCAGCGCAAGGCAGATCTGCAGCCCGAAGAACGCCAGGAAGAAGAGCAGCCAGAGGCTCAGCGGCCCCAGCCACGCCCCCCACGGCACCAGCTCGGCCTCAGCACCCTCGAAGTATGCCTGGATGACGCCCTCATCGCGAGGGACCATCCACCCGGGGATGTGCTCGTGGAACTGCTCCCAGTTGTTCTCAGGCGCGGCGAAGTAGAAGAGCGAGGGCAGTGACGGAAGGAAGAAGCGCATCGCGCCACCGGAGGTCAACGCCACCGCGAGCGTGAGGAAGCAGTAGACGGCGATGATCTGCCTGCGGTCGAAACCGATCCGCCGCAGCGGTCTGAGCAGCGCGAGCAGAAGCAGCAGCGCCGCGAGCGCAGGCACCGGTGGCACCGCCATCGCGGCCTGCGAGGCGAGCGTAATCAGCGCTCCCTGCCGCTCCCAGAGGTTGGCGAGCGTAAGGAATATGACGCCGACAACCAGCACACGGATGGCGCGTCGCACCATGGTGAAGCGCCCCCTGCGTCTCTGAGTGCTCCGTCCGGCTCATTCCCGGCCGCGGCTCCTGCCGCCTGCTCGCGGCCTCCTGTCCGGCCAGATTATCGGTCGGGGTATGCGAAACCTCCCCGCCCGCGCCGCAGGGCCTGCCGGTCTGCGTCGCGATACGGGGGCGGCGCAGGAGGGGGCGTCGCGGCCAGCGAAGGGGAGTCGTGAGTGACCCTGCGCGATCGGCAATGCGCCGCTCTGGCACGCGCGGGGCCGATGATGATCGGACACGCGGAGGGATGACCAATGCGCACCACGCACCTGCTCCCGGCGCTGGCCGCCGTCTCGCTGCTGTGCTGCATGGCCGCACAGCCGACGCCCGCGCAGCAGGCCCCCACCCTCGCCGGAACCGAGTGGGAGCTTGCGCTGCTCGACGGGGAGCCCCTGCCCGATGACGTGGAGATCACGCTGGGCCTCGATGGGGACCGCGTCTCCGGCAGCGCGCCGGTCAACCGCTACTTCGCCGTCTGCGACGTTGACGGGGAGACACTGTCGTTCAGCGAGGTCGTGAGCACGAGGATCGGCGGGCCGCCGCATCTGATGGCGATCGAGGCCACATACCTCGGTATCCTGCGGGAGGTGCGTGCGTGGCGGATCGCCGACGGGACGCTGCAGTTGCGTGACGGCGCGGGCACCACGCGGCTCGTCTTCACCCCCGCCGACCCAACTCCGGACCTCGTCGGGAGCGAGTGGACGCTGAAGCTTCTGGACGGGGAGCCGCCGCCCGACGACGCGCAGATCACCGCCACCTTCACCGAGGAGCAGATACTCGGCCATGCGGGCGTGAACCAGTACTTCGCGGCCTATCACGCTGACCGTGATGCGCTGACGTTCAGCGAGATCGGCCGCACGCTGATGGCCGGTCCGGATCACCTCATGGCGGCTGAGAACGCATACCTGCAGGCGCTTGAGGCGACGCGAGCCCTGCGGGTGATGGAGGGCAGGCTTGAGCTGATCGACGCCGCGGGGGAGACTCGGGCGCTCTTCGGGCTCGTGCGCGAGGAGATGGGGGATCTGGAGATCATCGATCCGGGCGCCCCGGTTGACCTCGCGGAGAACCAGCTCTGGGTGCCGATGCGCGCGATCGCCCGGTGGCTTGGGGCGACCGTGAGCTGGGACCCCGCGACGGGGACGGCGACCGCCGCTAAAGACGGCCGGGAGTTCGTCGTTGACACCCGCCGCAACGTGGGTCGGGGCGGCGGACTGGAGTGGTCCACCGGCTACCCCATGCTGCAGCCCTCCGGGCTTGTGTACGCGCCGCTGGACGCGCTCACCTACTCGCTGGGCGGGAAGGTCATTCGGCAGCCGGACGACCACGTGCTGATCCTCGAAGCCGGCGACCGGCGCGGAACGCTCGTCGCGCCGTAGGTGCTGTCGCGCTCAGCCCGGGGGCGGATGGCAGGGGCGCCGGTCCGCCCGGATGCACCGTGTCACTGCGTCGGATCTGCAGCCAACGCCTGCTGCCAGACCGCGCGCAGCCGTGGCTCGAGGTACGCCGTCCAGACCGCGTACCCCTCGGGCGTGAGGTGCAGGCCGTCCGAGTACAGCTCGGCTCTGGGCAGACCGTCCGCTCCCAGCATCAGATCGCAGATATCGAACACCTCAACACCGTCGATCTGCGCGGCCCACTGTGCGAGGCCCGCGTTTACGGCCCTGAACGCCTCGGTCAGATGCCAGCGCCTCGGGCTCAGCTTCGGGCCGACGATCACAAGCCGCGTCTCCGGCAGGGCCGCGTGGATCCTCGCCTGCAGTGTGGCGAAGTCGGCGAGGACTCTCTCGGGCGTCTTCCCCGCGTTGATGTCGTTGTCGCCGGAGTAGACGACCACCACTCGCGGCTTGTAGGCGATGACGACGCGCTCGACATAGGCGAGGAGATCGGAGACCTGCGAGCCTCCGAAGCCCCGGTTGATGACAGGCGCGAATGCGAAGTCGTCCGCGAGCGTGCGCCAGTGGACCACGGTGGAGCTTCCGGTGAAGAGAAGCGCCGCCTCAGGCGGGGGCTGCTGCCGATCGTTCTCCTCGAACTTCACGATCGTGGCTTCCCACCGCTCCGATGATGGGTCGGCGGTCTGCGCCTGGGCGTGGTGCGAGAGCGGCAGCAGGGCCGCTGCGATGGCCACGATCATCTGCGCCACCACCAGTCGTGGGGTATGCCGTGAAAGGTTGCGCATGCTGCGGACCTCCTCGTGGGTATGATGCGGAATGACCGGCGGTGCTCTGCGCGCTGCATGACTGCTCTCCTGACTGAGGGCGGCGCGACGGGCCGGTGGCCTTCGTGCTCTCGCTCGGGCGCACAATGCGGACGGAGAGCTGATGTTACCGCCGGCGGGCGTCGTCGTCAACACGGAGACAGCCGGAGGGGCCGACCGTATTGTGCAGGTTGCCGGGGCCGGGGGGCTCACGTCGGCCTCACCCCGACACAGCCGTGAGCGGAGATGCGAAAGGGCTTTGACAGGTCGGAGCGCGGACTCATTCCCCCGCCGGAGTTCGCACGGCGAACTCACAGGGAGGGGGTGCCCGAACGTTGTCTGTGAGGGCGGGGAAGGACGCCGTTGCCGCACCCAAACAATCTGTCGCACCCACAGCCGGAGGGGCGAAGAGGGAGGCGTTCGAGGATGGTGTCGAGGACGGTGGTGAGGCGGTGTCGCAGCGTCCTGATGCTTGTTGCTGTGGTGCTTGCGGCGGGGTGTTCGTCCAGGCCCGGCTCTCTCCACGGAGCGGCCACGCGCGGCGATGCCGATGCTGTGAGAGAGTTGCTGGATCAGGGAGGCGACGTCAACGCGCGGGGCGAAGATGGCCGGACGCCGCTGCACCATGCGGCCGAGGAGGGGCATGCCGATATCGCGGGGCTGCTGCTCGAACGGGGGGCGGACGTTAACGCGCGCGATGAGGCCGACCTGACGCCGCTGCACATCGCCGCCGCGGAGGGCCGGACCGAGGCCGCCGGGCTGCTGCTCGAACGCGGGGCCGACGTCAACGCGCAGGCCGCCGCGGGCTGGACGCCGCTGCATCACGCCGCGCTCACGGGCCAGACCGCGACGGCCGGGCTTCTGCTCGCGCGCGGGGCAGACGTCAACGCGCGCGATCCCGGCGGCGAGACGCCGCTGCACATCGCCGCCCGGGCGGGTCGGGCCGAGACGGCGGAGCTGCTGCTGCGCCATCGGGTGGACGTCAATGTGCGGAACGCAACCGGCGCCACCCCGCTGCACATCGCCGCCGGAGATGGCAGGGCCGAGACCGCGGAGGTGCTGCTGGCCCACGGGGCTGAGGTGAACGCGCGGGACGAGGACGGCCGGACGCCGCTGCACGGGGCCGCGCGGGCGGGCCACGATGAGACCGCGGAGCTGCTGCGCGAGCATGGGGGTGTTGAGTGAGGCGGGGCCGCGGGTGTGCGCGGTGGAGCGACCGTCAACGGAACGGAGTCAGCGGGCGGGCCCTGCGCCTGTCCATCATGACCGGACGGGCACAGCGATCGACAGGAGGCGTTGACAGATGAGCGATGCGCTGCGCAGCGAGCTGCTCGCCGAGATGCAGGCGCTGCAGACGGTCGATGCACACTCGCACACCAACAGTCCCGAGGCCTACGCCGAAGCCGCGCCGCTCTCGCTCTTCACCGTGACCTCATACTTCGACCGCACCATCGCGAGCGTCACCGGCGCGGCCACCCTGCAGCTCTACGAGGGCTGTCGGAGCGACGAGGAGCGCTGGGAGCGCCTGAAGCCGGTGCTCGCGAAGGCGCGCAATGTCTCGTACTGGCGCCATCACATCGTGAGCTACCGCCGGCTCTTCGACCTCGCCGATGACGAGCTGACCGATCGGAACTGGGCGGCTCTGAATGAGACGATCCGCGAACGCACCGCCGCCCCGGACTGGTACCGCCACGTGACCGAGGACGTCTGCAATCTGAAGACGCAGGTGCGCAACATCTCGTGGTACGAGGACTGGGACCCGCGGTACTTCACCGCCGTCCTGCGCATGGAGGACGCGCTTGAGCTGCACCGGGCGGAAACGCGGCAGCAGCTCGAGGCGCATCTCGACTGCGCGATCACAGACCTTCATTCGGCGGGGCAGGCGCTCGGTGATCTCCTCGCCGAGTATCGCGGCCGCGGGGCCGTCGGGATCAAGCTGGCCCATGCCTACCAGCGGACGCTGCACTCCGATCGCGTGAGCGCGGTGGAGGCATCCCCGATCTTCGACCGTGCCATGCGCGGCGGCGCGATCTCGCGCGATGAGCTGAAGCGTCTGCAGGATTACATCATCTTCTTCCTCGCGGGCCTGTGCGCGGACATGGGGCTGCTCTTCGACATACACACAGGGGTGCAGAGCAACTGGGGTCGTGTCCCGGACTCGAACCCACTGCACCTGCTCCCGCTGATCCACGCCCACAGGTCCGTGCGCTTCAACCTCTATCACGGCGGCTACCCCTTCAGCCGGGAGATCGGGATGCTCGCCAAGCACAGTCCCAACGTGTGGCTGAACCTCGCATGGATGTTCGTGGTGACGATGGAGGGCACGCGCCAATCGCTCAGCGAGTGGATCGACCTTGTGCCGGGTTACCGGATACTGGGCTTCGGCTCAGACGTTGGATGGCCGGAGCTGATCTACGGACACCTCGCGATGGCGCAGTCATGCATTGCCGACGTGCTTGCGGCGAAGGTCCGCCGCGACTTCCTCAGTCGCGAGGCCGCGCTGGATCTCGCGCGGATGATGATGCGAGACAACGGCGTGGACCTTTACGGCCTGTGAGCGCCTGGCAATCGCGCATCCTCGTGACGGGCCGCTTGCGAGGGGCACCCGTTGCCGCTCGAACCGCAGGAAATCACCGCCATCGTGGAGAAGCAACATCATACCATGACTGCGAGTGGACCTATGAGCCCACCCGAAGAGGTGACCCATGCGAGACCGACAGCGCGAAACTGCCTTCACACAGCTCAGGCCGGTGGTGTTCGCTCTCATCCTGGCCATGGCGTGCACGGTCGGCCTGGCGCTCGCCCAGGAGGTCCCGATGGCACCGCAGACCGCTCTCGATGACGCCCCGATCGTGCGGCACGCCACCGTCCGGTCCCTGAAAGCCGCGGCCGACCCGCGGGATGGAGTATTCGTCGAGACACTCGGGTTCATCGAGCCCGGCGACGGGGGAGGGGCGCTCTACCGCATCGGGCAGCTCCCCGAAGACCTGCAGCCCAATGGCGCCGACGTCATCGCGCTGCAGAACGGTCTTGTCGCGGTGTTGCACGAGCGGACCGCGGTGAACTACAGGATGTTCGGCGCCGTCGGCGATGGCGAGAACGATGACGGCGTGCAGATCAAGCTCGCACACGAGTACGCGCGCACACACGGCATCCCCGTCATCAACATGTCGGGCGAGTTCTGGATCTTAGAGACTAACGACATCCCGATCCAGACCAACGTGAACTGGGGCAACACGACCTTCCACATCGACGAGCGCTACAACGTGCAGGGGACTCCGCGGTTCAGGGTCCTCAACGATCGGCCCACCGAGACTCTCGAGTTGGATGACGAGTTGAAGGCGACGCTGCTCGAGAAGATCCGGCCCGGGGTGCAGATCATCCCCGAGCTGGCAGGCTACTCGAACCACCTGATCATGGTCGTGGACAGCGAGGACCGGATCGGAATCCGGGCGGGCTACGAGAACCATCGCGGATGGGCCCGAGAGGACTTCTTCTACGTCGAGGAGGAGGGCCGCATCATCGGCGACATCGCCTGGCAGTTCGATGACTTCACGTCGGTGACGGCCACCCCGTGCAACGACTCCTACCTCATCATCGAGGGCGGCGGATTCCGGATGTCGGGGCATACGCCCGACACCGGATCAACCGGCTACCACCACAACGGCTTCTCCATTCAGCGCAGCCGAACGGTCATTCGCAACCAGTGGATGGGCCTGCAGGAGGGCCGGCGGGACGAGTCGCTGGCCGCACGCAACGGCTTCTACTCGCTCAGCCGCGTCTACGATGTCACGCTCGAGAACATCCGACTGATGCCGTGGGAGAAGAGCCGCCGGGAGCCCGAGGTCGCGGTCCCGCACGGCACCTACGGGATCGGCGGCGCGCGCATGCTCAACTGCACATTCCGCAATCTCACCGCTGAGGCCGGGTGGGTGTCGTGGGGCGTCTTCGGCACCAACCTGACCAAGAATCTGCGGATCGAGAACAGCCAGTTGAACCGTGTGGACGTGCACTTCCACTGCCACAACCTCTACATCAAGGACTCCAGGATCGGCTTCAAGGGGATCACGGTCACAGGAACCGGCGAGCTCGTCATCGAGGACACCACGCGAGACGGCAACAGCTTCATCAGCTTCCGCCGTGACTACGGCTCGAAGTGGGACGGCCGGATCCGGCTCAGCGGCTGCACACTCAGGCCGACCGGCACCGGCACCGTCTCCGTGCTGAACTACCGCATGGCCGACTTCGACTACCAGTACCCCATCGGCTTCGCAACCAGTGTCATGATCGAGGACATGGTCATCGACTACGCCGCCGCGCCCGGCTCGGAGGCCCCCGCGTGGCTGATGGACATCGTGCCATTCTCCCGAACCAGCACCGGCGAGCGCCTGTTCTTCCCCAACCGTATGCTGTTTCGGGACATCCGTGTCGAGGGGCGCGAGCAGGGCGTGCGCCTCGTGCGCATCCCCAACCCGCAGCATTACGACCTGCGCCGCTCGGGCGGCTACGATGGAAGCCGGCTGAGCGCGAACTGTACCATCGACGTCGAGAACGTGCAGCTTGAGAGGCTCAGCCCGGAGGGCCCCGGCGACACCGCCAACGTGCATCTGCTCATCGGGAGCGGGGAGGCGGAGGACTACGCCGATGAGCGCGCCCTCTACCCGAGGATACGCTTCACCGACTGCGACGATGTCGGCGTGCATCTCGGGAACGCCATCGCCAGCGCGCATTTCGAGCGCTCCTCGCTCAACATTGTCAGCGCACCGGGCCTCCGGGGCGAGCTGAGCTTCTCCGACTGCAGCTTCCAGCCCACGCTGCAGGAGCTTGACGGGGAGGCATACAGCCTCGACAGCACCCTCGGGACGCGCTTCACCAACTGCACCGTGCACGCGCCCGTCGTCAATGGCGAGCCGAGACCCGATCTGGTGGATCGCACGGGCTTCCTCGAACTCAACGGTGCGGTGCGGCACTACCATATCAACACAGGGCTGGGCAACCAGATCCTCGAGTACGCCCGAGATGAGGGCATCGAGCTTGATCCCGACTTCATCGCGAGGCTGAAGCTGCGGCACGCGCTGGAGCAGTAGACACCCCGCGAGGTGCTGCATTGATGATGACGCCGGGACGATGGGCCGCGGCGGTCGTGACGGCCTTCCTGTGTGCAGCGGGCGCATGGGCCGAACCGGCGGTGTACGAGGTCGGGCCGGCGAAGCCTTTCGAGGCGGTGGGCGAGGTGCCGTGGGAGGCGCTTGAGCCGGGGGACATGGTGCTGATTCACCACCGCCCCGAGCCCTACCGCGAGAAATGGGTGATCTGCCGTGCAGGCACGGAGCAGCGGCCCATCACCGTGCGTGGCGTGCCCGGCCCGGACGGGCAGTTGCCGGTCATCGACGGCCGCGACGCCGTCACGCGGCCGGAGCTGAACTTCTGGAACGAGGCGCGCTCGATCATCAAGATCGGTGGAGCCAACCGCCCTCCCGACACCCTTCCCGAGCACATCATCGTCGAGAACCTCGAGGTCCGCAGCGCCCGCCCCGGCTTCACCTTCACCGGCAGGGCCGGTGTGCCGGAGACCTACGCCTCCAACGCCGCGCCGATCTTCATCGAGAAGGGCCGGCACATCACCCTCCGCAACTGCGTCCTGCACGACAGCGGCAACGGGCTCTTCATCGCCTCCGGCGCCTCCGAGGTGCTCGCGGAGGGCTGCCACATCTACGGTAACGGCATCGAGGGCAGCATCTACGAGCACAACAGCTACACCCAGGCCAGCGGCCTGACCTTCCAGTTCAACCGCTACGGCCGCCTGCGCGAGGGCTGCCCCGGCAACAACCTCAAAGACCGCTCCTCGGGGCTGGTGGTGCGCTACAACTGGATCGAGGGCGGCAACCGGCAGCTCGACCTCGTGGACGCCGGGGCCGATTCTCCGCAGCAGGTCGACCCGCATTACCGGGAGACCTTCGTCTACGGGAACGTGCTGCTCGACCCGGGTGAGGCGGGGAACAATCAGATGGTCCACTACGGCGGCGACAGCCCCGACACGGCCCGCTACCGGAAGGGCACCCTCTACTTCTACAACAACACCGCGCTCTCCCTGAGGCCCGGCAACACCGTCCTGATCCGCCTCTCGACCGCCGATGAGAGCGCTGTCGTGCGCAACAACATCATCCACGCCACGGCCGGGGGGCGACAGCTCGCGCTGCTGACCGACGCCGGTCGGATGGTGCTCGGCCACAACTGGCTCACCGATGGCTGGCGGCCGGCGCACGGACAGATGAGTGGGAGCATTGAGGACGAAGGCACCAACCTCACCGGCGACAATCCCGGCTTCGTGTCGATCGAGCCGGTCGCGCTCCCCACTTCCGAGGAGCGCGCAGGCCCGGCCGACCCGACGGTGGAGCGTGATCTGCGCCTGCGCCCCGACTCGCCGGGTGCGGGCTCGGCAGGGCCGCTGCCCGAGACCCGCTCACCCCACCACGCGGTGACGCGGGAGTATGTCCCGCATCGCATGTCGCGCAACCGCGACGAGACGCCGGCGAGCATGGGGGCGTTGGGTCACTCGAATCCGTGACGGGCAAATCGGCATCACTCCGCGGGCTCGGCGGAGACCTCACACGCCCTGCAGCACGACACGCCTCGGCGTCCACTCGTGCCTGCCCTGGGGATCGGGAATGCGTGGCTTACGATCGCGGGAGGGGGATGGCAGGTTGGGGCGGTGACCGAAACACGCGCCTGCGACGCCCTGCGCCGAGACCGGAACACTCAGTCCGGTGGCGTCATGGCGCAGCGAAAGCTGAGGTGGCCGTTCTGCGTGTTCGGTCTGGCGCCGTGTCGGGCCGAGCAGGCGTGATGCCTGGCGTCCTCGCTGATGGCCTTCACGTAGTCGCTCCCCCGGACGACACGCTCGACCCCGCTGCGGCGGGGCCTGATGTCACCCTTGCGGTACCGCCGGTAGGCATAGTCGTGGTGGTAGTCCCAGCACCACTCGCGCACATTCCCCATCATGTCCCACAGCCCGTAGGGGCTTCTGCCGTCCTCGAAGGCGAACACGGGCGTCGTGCCCTGATCGTGGTGGTTGTCGAAGTTGTGGCTGCGGCCCGGGTCCCACTCATCGCCCCAGGGGAATCTGCGTCCGTCGGTGCCGCGGGCCGCCTTCTCCCACTCCAGCTCCGTCGGCAGCCGCAGGTCGGCCCAGACGCAGTAGGCCTCCGCCCCCCACCAGCTCACACAGGTCACCGGGTGGTCATCCATGTCCTCCGTCACGACGTACACGCCGCCCTCCTCCACGATGACGTGGCGATGGTTCTGGTGGCTGAGGTAGATGTACCGTCTGAGATCGGACGCACCAGGTTGCGTCTCGTTAAGAAATCGGGCGTACTGCGCGTTGGTGACTTCAGTCTCTGCGAGGTAGTAGTCGGATAGGTAGGGTATCTCGAAGGTGCCGTTCGGCCCCGGGTTCCTCACCGTATCCGCGTGCATCCCGCCCGCCCAGAAGCCGCCCGCGGGGACGTGGATCAGCTTCATCTCAGGATCGCGGGGGTTGACGATCTCCGGCGAGAGATCGTCGCGTGGCGGTGTGACGACGTGCTCGTGTGTCCGCAGTTCGCCGCCCCACAGACGGCGCAGAAAGTCCATCATTGCCGGGGCCTCCTCCGCTGAGGTCCAGACGCGGCTCGATCGCCCGGATAGAGCGATCGCCGTTGTCGCATTGCCAGGTGCCGCCCATCCGACGGCTCTCTTCGTGACGGAGGGTCGAGGCACCTCCACGCGTCTTCGTCTGACGCGCGTCCGTACGGTGATGCACCACGTTGAGCGGCAGGTTCCCGCAGCGACGCGGCCGCCCCTTGCGCGCGAAGATCAGGCGCTCGCGGGCGTACGCGAGGCCGCGCAGGCTCCGGCAATGCGCCTCCCCGGCCGCGATGATCGCATCGAGACGGTTCAGCGTTTCGGCGTCGAGGTTCCCCGGCCATCCCGGATCGATACCGAGCAATCAGAGCGGCTCCGGGTGCATCGGCCGTCCACGTTAGCCGCGCCTCCTGAACTCCCCCCGCCCTGGGTTTTCCGATCTGCACTGTGAGGTAAATGTGATCCGGCGCAGGCAGTGATCCGCTACACTGTGCTCGGCGACTATCACTCAGTGATACCTCACACGCGGCGCATCGCGGACGCCGCGACGAGAGGGGCGTGCAGGGGATGGCGGCGGAGACGGTTCAGACGGCTCCTCATCGGTGGGTTCGGCTCCTGGCTCATCTCTACGGGTGGCGTCGAGCGCGATGGATGCGCGACCTCGACTTCGCGCCGCGCTCCCGTATCGAGGCGGCCCGGGCAGGCAAGCTCCGGAGTCTGCTGACCCACGCGGCCGCGAACGTCCCCTACTACTCTGACCTCTTCGCGAGCCTGCAGATCGACCCGTCGGACGCCGATCCTCTGCACGTGCTCCGCGCGCTGCCGCCGCTCACGAAGGCGGAGATCGAGTCGAACTTCCCTGACCGCATCCTCAGCGGAGGGCGCCGCGGCGCTACCTGCCGGCATGTCAGCACCTCCGGGACCACCAGCGATCGCATCGAGGTCGTGCTCTCGGTGATGGCGCAGCACTGGCGTCACGCGCAGCAACTGTGGGCGGATGACGTGGGCGGCGGCTGCGCGCCGGGGCTCCGCAGGCTCGAGATTCCGCCGGATGCGTGTTCCCGCGTGTGCGGTCAGGCCGCGGAGCGCCCGGACGGGCTGGTGGCTGAGATGCGCTGGGCGGCGAGCCGCAGTTCGAGGCCGACCCGCGCGGCGGCCGACTCGCTCGCCCGGCGGCTCCGCGGCGCGCTCCGGACATGCATCCTCAACGACACGACACTCCCGCCGCTGCTCGGCCCCCGTGGCACGCTCGCCGACGGTGGCGCGATCGCCCACCACGTGGACCTGATCCGGCGGGAGCGCCCCTACCTCCTCAGCGGCCTCCCCACGTACCTGCAGGAGATCGCCCGGCACCTGCGGCGGACCGGCGAGCGGCTGCAGGTCCCGGTCGTCCGCCCGATCGGCAGCCTCTCCACCGCCTCCATGAAGCGCCTCATCGGCGAGAGCCTCGGAGGGCGGGTCTTCGAGACATACGGCTCGAACGAACTCGGTTGCGTGGCATGTGAGTGCGAGGCCCAGCGGGGGATGCACATCGCCGCGGGCTGCTTCGTGGTCGAGGTCCTGCGCGACGGGCGGCCGGTGGCCGTCGGGGAGCCGGGACGAATCGCGATCACATCCCTCGACAACTACGCCATGCCGCTGATCCGCTACGACATCGGCGACGTCGGGACATTGCGCGAGGCCGGTTGCGGGTGTGGCCGCAATACGCCCCTGATCGAGTGTCATGGCCGGCTCCAGAGTCTGATCGTCACCTCCACGGGGCGGCCCGTCACCGAGGAGGAGATCATGGAGCTGGCGTACTCGCAGCTGGCGCTGGAGCATTTCCAGCTCGTGGAGCGCAGGCCAGGCAGGTTCGACCTGCTGGTCGTCTCCCCGCCGGAGGCTCCCGCGGATCTCACCGCGGTCGGCACGGCCTTCGCCCGCCTGCTTGACGATCCCGAGCAGCTCGATGTCTTCCCGGTCGAGACGATCTACCCTGAGGCCACGGGGAAGTTCCGCTTCGTGAAGTCCTCATCCTTCGAGAGTTTCGGTTGAGCCCTGCCGCTGAGACGGCCGAACCTGCCGCGCCGCGGGAGATGGTCCATGTGACGGTGAGCGACACCCGGAGCAATGCACTGACGCACTCTGACGCACGCCCGGTCGGTCCTGTGGAGCGCGGTTCTCCGGACCCGGTGGGCAGAACCTGCACGAAGAATCGCCTCCTGCGGGCGGCGGGCCACACATGCGCCGGCCCCGGTCTTCGCCGCCTGCTGGCGACCGATTTCGCGGGGCAGTCCGAGCTGGAGCGGCTGCAGGAGCGCAAGCTCGGCCGCCTCCTGCGACACGCGGGCGCCTCCGTGCCGCTTTACGCCGAGATGCTCGCGCAGATCGCGGGCGGTCTCGAAAAGATGAGTCCGTTCGAGGTGCTGCGAGAGCTCCCGTTCCTGACCAAGCGTGAGATCTCCGCGAATTTTCCCGACCGCATGCTCTCGGGCGGCCGTCGTCCGCGTGGCTCCCAGCACCTCTACTCCAGCGGCACCACCGCCGATCGGATCGACGTCATCGTGGGGCCGTCCGGTCAGCTCTCTCGCCTCGCACTCGTGCTGTGGCGTCACCGTCTCGGTGGAGGCTGCCCGCTCGGCTCCTGTCGAGTGGAGATTCCCCCCGACGCCTGTTCGCGCATCTGCGGCGCGGACACGGACCGACCGCCGGGCATGGCGGACGAGGTGCGGTCGCTGACCGATCAGGGCGTCGGCCCGCTGAGGGCCACGCTGCGCACCGCCGAGCGGCGGCTGCGCGCGGGGATCCGCCACGGCCTCATCTACGACCGGACGCTGCCGCCGTTCGGGCCGGGCGGTACCGCCATCCCAGACGCGCGGCTGCAGGAGTACCTTGAGGCGATCCGTGGCGCCCGCCCGCACCTGCTCAGCGGGCTGCCCACCTACCTGCACCAGCTCGCGCGCTACCTCCAGCGCTCCGGGCAGCGGCTGCACGTGCCCGTGGTGCACCCGATGGGCGCTCTGAGCACGGAGGGCCAGCGGGCGGTGATCGGGCAGGCCTTCGGCGCTCGCGTCTATGACACCTACGGGTCCAGCGAACTCGGTACGTTCTCGGCTCAGTGCGAGGAGCGCGGGCACCTGCACGTGGCGATGAGTTCATACATCGTCGAGGTGGTCAGGGACGGCCGGACCGTTGGCGAGGGCGAGCTGGGGGAGATCGCAGTCACCTCGCTGGACAACTACGCGATGCCGCTGATCCGGTACAAGGTCGGCGACGTGGGCCGATGGTACCGGGCCGGCTGCCCATGCGGGCGCACCTCGCAGATGATCGAGTGCAACGGGCGGCTGCAGGCGCTCGTGGTCACGCGGGCCGGGACACCCGTCACTGAGGAGGACCTGATGAACCTGGCCTACTCGGAGCTTGGCCTGGAGCATTTCCAGCTTGTGGAGCATCGGCCGGGGAGGTTCGATCTGCTGGTGGTCGCCGCGCCGGACGCGCCCGCAGACCTCCACGCCGTCGGCGAGGCATTCGCGCGCGTCCTCGACCGGCCCGAGCAGCTCGAGGTCTTCCCGGTTGATACGATCTACCCCGAGGCCACGGGGAAGTTCCGCTTCGTCAAGTCCGCGTCGTTCGGCAGCTTCGGGCGGCCGGTGAGCGCATGGGAGGAGCAGTGAGATGAGCTACGACGTGAACCGCCGTCGCGAGGACTTCCCGATCCTCAAGCGCGTCCTGAACGGCAGGCCGCTCGTATACATGGACAACGCCGCCACATCGCTGAAGCCAACCTGCGTGATCGAGGCGGTCTGCGACTTCTACGAGCAGCACTGCGCGAATATCCACCGGGGCGTCCACCAACTCTCGCAGGAGGCCTCCGAGCTCTATGAAGACGCCCGCTACGCCGTGGCCCGCTTCATCGGGGCCTCCGAGCGGGAGATCATCTTCGTGCGCAACGCCTCGGAGGCGCTCAACCTCGTCGCCCACAGCTTCCCGCTGGAGGGCGCGGTGGTCACCACGCTCGCCGAGCACCACTCCAACCTGCTGGCATGGGAGAGGCACGCGCAGGTCCTGAAAGTCCCCGTCTCAGATGAGGGCATCCTCGACCTCGCGGCGCTGGAGAAGCTGCTCAAGCACAATGATGTCGGCCTGGTCGCCGTCGCGCATGTCGGCAACGGCCTCGGGGTCATCAACCCGGTGCGGGAGATCGCGGCGCTCGCTCGCGAGCACGGTGCGCACTTCCTCGTGGACGGCTCGCAGTCGGTCCCGCACATGCCGGTGAGCGTCGCCGAATTGGACTGCGACTTCCTCGTGTTCAGCGGCCACAAGATGCTCGGGCCCTCGGGGATCGGTGTGCTCTACGGCCGGGCGCCGCTGCTGGAGCGGATGGCCCCGTTTCTGATGGGCGGGGACATGATCGACGAGGTCCACGCCGACAGCCACACACTCGCGAACGTCCCGTGGCGCTTCGAGGCCGGGACGCCCAACATCGAGGGCGCGATCGGCCTCGGCGCGGCGACGGGGTACCTTCGCGAGATCGGCATGGAGAGCGTCCGCGCCCACGAGAGGGCGCTCACCTCCATGGCCCTCGAGGGCGTCCGCGAGATCAGGGGCCTCCGCCTCCTCGGCCCGCTCGATCCCGAGCTTCGCGGAGGCGTCGTCACCATCACCCGGCCGGGCATGCCCGCCCACACCCTCGCGAGACTCCTGAGCGATCGCTACTCGATCCTCGTGCGCTCGGGCTATCACTGCGCCCAGCCGCTGTTTGAGACCCTCGGCTCCGGACAGACCTGCCGCGCATCCCTCTACCTCTACAACACGGAGGAGGAGGTTGGCGCGCTCCTCGAAGCCCTCACGACCATCAGCCGGAGCGTCTGACACCGCGCACGGCGCGCCCGGCACTCCCGGAGGTCCGTCATGAACGTACCCGGCGAGAGAATCGATGTCGCCGCGATCCGCGAGGAACTGGGTCTGACTCAGTCTGAGTTGGCGGACCTGCTCGGCGTCTCCCCGCGCATGATTCAGAGCTGTGAGCAGGCATGGCGACAGCCGAGCGCCGCCCTGGAGAAGACGCTGCTGCTGCACCTGATCATCAGCCGGCGGGGTGCCGCGCTCGCCGAGACGAGTTGCTGGGAGCACGTGGGGTGTTCTGAGGAGGCGCGGCGGGAGTGCCCGGTGTACAGATCGCGGCAGGGGCATCTGTGCTGGATGCTCAGCGGAAACATGTGCTGTGCGCGGCGGGCCCGGGTCGAGGACTGGGAGGCGAAGAAGCGGCTCTGCTCTGGATGCGCCTTCTTCGAGACGCTGATGGCGGACGCTGGTCCGTCGGCAACGGACACCTTCGAGCAGGGGTGAGGTGGACTGCTCATGCGCCTGATCGGGGCAATCCGGTGCGCGGTGGCGGCGTTTTGCGGCGTCGAGCAGCCGACTCGTGGCCGCGAGACCGTTCTTCTTTTGTTCTGACTGCAATTCGGGCAGCAGCATCGGTTTTAGCTGTGCAAGTTTTTTGGTGGTGGGGGAGGTACTCGTGTATAGGTTTGCGAATACTGACATGTGTGCATCGAGCGAGCCGAGCAGTGGCAGGTCGTGCTGGAGGACCGCG
>JBMNNW010000088.1:0-23117 GCA_050942735.1 Armatimonadota bacterium | reverse complement strand
CACGACCTGCCACTGCTTGGCTCGCTCGATGCACACATGTCAGTATTCGCAAACCTATACACGAGTACCTCCCCCACCACCAAAAAACTTGCACAGCTAAAACCGATGCTGCTGGGCCGTCGTCGTGCCTTTTGACTTTAATCGGGGCATTTGATAGGCTACCATTCACCCCCGCAGAGCGGTGATTCAGCCGTCGATTGACTGCAGGGGATGTAAAGGAGGCTGGCTCACAGTGATCTCCCCCAACGACTTCAGGCCGGGATTGACGATAGAACTCGACGGCCGCGTTCTTCAGGTCATGTCCGCGGACCACCACAAGCAGGGACGCGGCGATGCGATCGTTCGCACGAAGCTGCGTGACCTCGAAAGCGGGAACATCTTCCAGAAGACGTTCCGCTCGAACGAGAGCATCGAGAAGGCACACGTGGACCGCCGCGACTACCAGTTCCTCTACACAACCGGCGACACGTTCATCTTCATGGACACCGAGACCTACGAGCAGCGCGAACTCGACAAAGAGACGCTCGGCGCGAACGTTAAGTGGCTCAAGGAGGGCGAGAACGTGCAGTTCGCCCTCTACCAGGGCAAGATAGTTGAGATGGAGGCTCCGCGGACGGTGGACCGGGCCGTTGTCCAGACCGACCCGGGGCTGCGCGGCGACACCGCCCAGGGCGGCTCGAAGCCCGCGACGATCGAGGGTGGCGCGGTCGTGACCGTGCCGTTGTTTGTGAACAAGGGCGACGTGATTCGGGTGGACACCAACTCCGGCGAGTACGTGGGCCGCGTGGACAAGTGACGCGAGGCCCCGCCGAAAGGGACGGCAGATGGCGATCGATCGCGACACCGTTCAACGCATAATCGACCTGCTCAGCGCATCAAACGCCGCCGAGATCGAGATCGAGGATGGCGACAGGGCCATTCGCGTCGCGCGCGGGCCGGTCGCCCCGGCGGCACTACCCGTCTCTGTGTCGGAGGAGCCGGCCGGGGAGGTTGCCGAGGAGGCCGGGGCCGGACCGGTAGAGGTGGCCGAGGTCTCGGAGGAGTCGTCAGGCCCGGTCGAGTACGTGACCGCGGGCCTGGTCGGGCTCTTCCACCACGGGCGCGCGCCTGATGACCGGCCGATCGTGGCGGTGGGCGACAGCGTGTCGGCCGGGCAGGTCATCGGCACCATCGAGGCGCTGCGCAAGCTCACCGATGTCGTCGCCCCGTGCGGTGGCGTCATCAGGGACGTGCTCGTCGAGGATGGCGAGTCGGTGCAGTTCGGCGACAGACTCTTCGCGATTCGCCCGGAGGAGTGAGCAGGGTGTGCGACAGGGCGGTGCGGTTCAGGCGCGGCTTCGTGCTGATCGAACTGCTTATCGTCATCGCGATCATCGCGCTGGTCGTCGTGGGCTACCTGGGACTGACCGGCGATGATGACGGCGACGGCGAGGCCGACACGCCCTCGACCCCGAAGCAGGCAATCGACCGGGGGAAGATGGTCGAGTGCGCGGCGAACCTGCGGAATCTGCGCGGCGAGATCGAGCTTTTCAACATCGAGCACGGCCGCTATCCGGAGAAGTTCAACCCGTCGGGCGCGGTCGGCAGTTGCCCTGTGAGCGGCCGGCCCTACGTCTATGAGCCACAGACCGGGACGATCCGCTGCGTCACACCCGGGCACGAGCAGTTGTGAGCCGCACCCGAGGAATGTATCTCTGAACGAACTCGGTGCGTTCGCCCCGTCATGCTCCGCAGACGAACGCACATTCACGAAGCGACATGACAACGGAGTCGATACATGTTTGAAAAGATACTGGTGGCCAACCGCGGTGAGATCGCCTGCCGGGTGATCCAGTGCTGCCGCGAGATGGGCATCGCGAGTGTTGCGATCTACTCTGAGGCCGATCGCGATTCGCTGCACGTGCGGATGGCCGACGAGGCCGTCTGCGTCGGCGCCGCTCCCAACTCCTCCAGCTACCTCAACGCCGCCAACATCCTCTCCGCGGCCGTCGTCTCCGGCGCGGAGGCGATCCATCCGGGCTACGGGAACCTCTCCGAGGACGCCAACTTCGCGGAGGCCGCGGAGGGCTGCAAGCTGACCTTCATCGGGCCGAGCGCTTCGTCCATCGCGCGAGTGGGCAACAAGGCCGAGGCGCGCAAGACCATGCGCGAGGCGGGCGTCCCTGTCGTCCCCGGCAGCCCCGACGGCATCCGCGGGGCCGATGACGCGCGAGAGATCGCGCGCGACCTCGGCTACCCGGTCATGGTCAAGGCGTCCGGAGGCGGTGGCGGGCGCGGCATCCGGATCATCCACAACGATGAGCAGATGAAGGAGGCCGTCTCGCAGGCCTCCTCCGAGGCAAGGAACGCCTTCGGCAACGGAGAGCTCTACATCGAGAAGTACATGGAGGATCTCCGCCACGTCGAGGTTCAGATCATCGCCGACTCGCACGGCAACTGCGTGCACCTTGGCGAGCGCGAGTGCTCGATCCAGCATCGCCATCAGAAGCTCCTTGAGGAGTCGCCCTGCGCGGCCGTGAGCGCCTCGCTGCGGCGGCGGATGGGCGAGGCGGCCGTCCGCGCCGCCCAGGCCGCCGACTACGTAAACGCCGGCACCGTGGAGTTTCTTCTCGACTCGCGCGGGCGCTTCTACTTCATCGAGATGAACGCGCGGATCCAGGTCGAGCACCCGGTCACCGAGATGCTCACCGGGATCGACATCGTGCGCGAGCAGATCCGCATCGCGGCCGGTCAGAGGCTCCGACACGAGCAGGGCGGCATCTGGTTCAACGGACACGCCATCGAGTGCCGCATCCTCGCCGCCGACGGTGACCGGGGCTTTATGCCCTCACCCGGGGAGATCACCCGGTGGAACTTCCCCTCCGGCCCGGGCATCAGAGTGGACACCGGCGTCACCGCCGGCTCGACCGTCTCCACACATTACGACCCAATGATCGCGAAGGTCATCTGCTGGGACCAGGACCGTGAATCATGCATCGAACGCATGCGCGCGACGCTGCGCGGGGCACAGATCGAGGGGATCAAGACCACTATCCCCTATCATCTGCGGCTGCTCGGCAACGCGTACTTCAGACGCGGTGAGGTCACAACCCAGTTCATTCAGAGACGGCTGCCCATCCCAACCGGAGGTGGATTGTAGTGATGAATGACAACGGTCGCGATTTCTGGCGTTGCTTCGCGGGAAGCGTTTTCGGATTCGCGCTCGCCCTCGTCTGGGCGCTGCTGGGCCCGGGATGGTTCATTCTGACGGCGCTGCTGACGATCATCGGCGGCATCGGCGGGTGGTTCTTCGGTCGTATATTTACGTGATGAGGTGCTTCCGTGCCTGAAGGTGCACGCAGGAGAGGGCGCGAGTTAGCGCTCTCAGTGTTGTTTCAAGCCGATCTGGGGAGTCTCGGCGCCGGCGCCGCCATGGGCCGGGTCGCTCCCACGATGGAGATGCTCTCGGAGATCTGGGAGATGCCGCACGATGAGCGCCGGAAGCTGCGGCCGGAGATCGAGCAGTTCGCGGTTCGGCTGATCGAGGCCTACTACTCGCGCGCTGACAAGATCGACGCGCATGTCGAGCGGCTCGCGGTTGACTGGACGCTCGAGCGGATGCCCGCCACCGACCGCAACGTTCTTCGGGTCGCCGCGGCCGAACTGCTCGGTGTGCCGGAGACGCCGGTGAGCGTGGTGTTCAACGAAGCCGTGGAGCTTGCCAAGACCTACGGCACTCCCGCATCCGGCAAGTTCGTCAACGGCGTGCTGGCCACCCTCGCTCGCGAAGAGGGCCTGGTCTCCGAGAAAGCGTGAGCACTGTGACAGGCGGCGCGCCACCCGATCAGATGGCGCTGTCGGTCTCACAACTGACCGCGTACATCAAGCGGCTGATCGATCGCGACGAGGTGCTCAGTCAGATCTCGGTGCGCGGTGAGATCTCGAACTTCACCGCACACCGGTCGGGGCATCTTTACTTCTCCCTCAAGGATGAGGGCAGCCAGCTAAGCTGCGTATGCTTCCGCGGTGACGCCTGCAGGCTGGGGTTCGAGCCCGAGCACGGCCAGCAGGTGGTCGCTCACGGGAATATCACTGTGTACGAGCCGCGCGGTCAGTACCAGTTGATCGTCCGCTCGATGCGCCCGGACGGGGCGGGCGAGCTTGCCGAGGCGATCGAGAAGCTGCGGATGAAGCTCGAGGCGGAGGGGTTGTTCGACGAAACGCGCAAGCGCCCTCTCCCCCGCTTCCCGCGCCGTATCGCGCTGGTGACATCGGCTACGGGGGCGGCGGTGCGCGACCTGGTCAGCGTGATCTCACGGCGCTTCCCGCCCGCGCGGCTGATCGTCGTGCCGACGGTCGTGCAGGGCGAGGCGGCGCCCGAGAGCATCATCAGGTCGATCGAACTCGCCGCGGGCGTCTGCCGGGCCGACCTCGTGATCGTCGGGCGCGGCGGGGGATCACTCGAGGACCTGTGGGCGTTCTATGATGAGAGGGTCGTGCGCGCCGTCTTCGCCTGCCCGGTGCCGGTGATCAGCGCGGTCGGCCATGAGACGGACGTGAGCCTCTGCGACGAGGTGGCCGACCTGCGCGCCCCGACACCCTCGGCGGCGGGCGAGTTGGCGGTGCCGGACGTGCGCGACCTCGCCGCCGCTCTCGACCGGCTGGGCGAGCGGGCACAGGCGGCGTTGGAGCGGACACTCACGCTCGGCGGCTCGCGGCTCGGAGCGGTCTGCCGCCGGCCGATGATCGAGCGGCCGCTGAGCATCGTCGAGCCGCGCTGGCAGCGCCTCGATGAGGCGTCCGTGCGCCTGATGCGCGCGATGGGCGTGAGGACCGAGCGGCTTCATGAGCGGCTCGCGCGCACCGACGTGACGCTCCGGGCGCGCGACCCGCGGCTGAGGCGGCGGCTGCTGGCACTGGATGAGCGCCGGGGGCGCGTGGTGGAGGCTGAGCGGCGGTCGCGGACTGCGCTGGCGCGGAACGTCGAGCGCGTGGGCTCGCGGCTGCAGTCGGCGTCCGCGTCACTGCGGGCGCTCGATCCAGCGAAGGTCATTGAGCGCGGATACGCCCTGGTCTGGCGACAGAGCGACCACCGGCTGGTTCGCAGCGTCGATCACGTCCAGCCCGATGAGGGCATACATGTGTCGGTCGCCGACGGAGAGATCACCGCACGGGTGACGGGCACGTCCACGGAGAGCACTGACGATGCCTGACAACGACAGGGACACTGAGGAACTCGGCTTCGAAGAAGCGCTCGCCGAACTCGAGCAGATCGTCGAGGAGCTTGAGGGCGGGCAGGTTGAGTTGGAGCGCATGCTCGACCGCTTCGAGCGCGCGATGGCGCTGCGTAAGCACTGTGCGGCGCTGCTGTCAGAGGCTGAGACACGCATAGAGCAACTCGTAGACGAGGAAGGGACCACCGAGCCCTTCTCTGCTGGTGATATTGATGCCGATCAAGCTTGAGGACATAAAGTCGCCAAAGGATCTCAAGGGCCTGAAGGTCTCCGAGCTGGAGACACTGGCCGGGCAGATCCGCACCCGGATCATCGAGACCGTCGCCGAGACCGGCGGGCACCTCGCGTCGAATCTCGGCGTTGTCGAGCTGACGCTGGCGCTGCACAGCGTTCTT
Organism: Armatimonadota bacterium; assembly: GCA_050942735.1. Taxonomy (GTDB): domain Bacteria; phylum Armatimonadota; class Zipacnadia; order Zipacnadales; family UBA5352; genus UBA5352. Next base: position 17,509 of record JBMNNW010000088.1, on the reverse strand, counting down.
GACTCGCCGACGGACAGGATCGTCTGGGACGTCAGCCACCAGTGTTACACGCACAAACTGCTGACAGGCAGGCAGGATCAGTTCGACACACTGCGGCAGTATGAGGGGCTGGCGGGCTTCACCAAGCGCCGCGAGAGCGACCACGACCCATTCGGCGCGGGGCACGGGAGCACATCGATCTCCGCGGCGCTGGGCCTTGCGAAGGCGCGCGATCTGCGGGGCTCGTCGGAGCGGATCGTGGCGGTGATCGGTGACGGAGCGCTGACCGGCGGCCTGGCGTTCGAGGGCCTAAACGCGGCCGGACACCTCGGCGCGGACATGACCGTGGTTCTCAACGACAATGAGATGTCGATTGCGAAGAACGTCGGGGCGCTGTCGTCACACCTCGCGATGCTGCGGGCGAACATGACGCCGGCGATCCGCCGGGCGCGGGAGGACATCGGCAAGGTGCTCGAGCGGCTGCCGATGGGGCAGTCGATGGTGCTGGCGATGGATCGTTTCCGCGACGGCGTGAAGGGGATGATCGTTCCGGGGATGCTCTTCGAGAGCCTCGGCTTCACCTACCTCGGCCCGATCGACGGGCATGACATTCCCGACCTGATGGACATCCTCACGCAGTCGGTGCGGCTTCCCGGGCCGGTGCTGGTTCACGCGATCACGCAGAAGGGAAGGGGCTACGCGCCCGCGGAGAATGACCCGCGCAGCTTCCACTCGGCCGGAGCTTTCGACGTGAAGACGGGGACGTCGAAGCGCAGGCGCGAGCGCCCGACGTATTCGGCGGTCTTCGGCGACGCGCTGTGCGAGGCGGCGAAGGATGACGCCCGGGTGGTCGCGATCACCGCGGCGATGCTCGACGGGACGGGCGTGGAGTGCTTCAACCGGCGCTACCCCGAGCGGACATTCGACGTGGGGCTGGCCGAGGAGCACGCGGTCACCTTCGCGGCGGGGCTGGCGGCGGCCGGGCTCAAGCCGGTGGTGGCCGTGTACTCGACCTTCCTGCAGCGCTCGTACGATCAGATCATGCACGATGTCGCTCTCCAGGATCTGCCGGTGGTCTTCGCGCTGGATCGCGGCGGTGTGGTCGGCGACGACGGCCCGACGCATCACGGCGTCTTCGACCTCGCGTATATGCGGCAGGTGCCTGGGATGACGGTGATGGCGCCGGCCGATGAGGCGGAGCTGCGGGACATGCTGGTGACGGCGCTGGCGCTCGACGGCCCGGCGAGCCTGCGCTACCCGCGCGGCGAGGGGGAGGGCGTCGAGATGGCGCGCGAGCCCGAGGCGCTGGAAGTCGGGAGGGCCGAGGTCATGCGCGAGGGCTCCGACGTGGCGATCCTCGCGGTCGGCACGATGGCCCATCGCGCGCTGGAGGCGGCCGGGAAGCTGGCGGAGGAGGGGATCGAGGCCGCGGTGGTCAACGCGCGCTTCGTCAAGCCGATCGACGAGGAGCTCTTCGTCACGCTCGCGGAGAAGACCGGGGCTCTCGTGACGGTTGAGGAGGGGAGCCTGATCGGCGGATTCGGCTCCGCGGTCGCGGAGATGCTCGAGGACCGTGGTCTCAACGCGGTGCGGCTGCGGCGAATCGGGATCGGAGATGAGTTTGTGCCCGCGGGGGACACAGGTGTTCTGCTCGACCGGTGGAATCTCTCCACGGACGGGATCGCCGAGACCGTGAGGCAGATGTGCGGTGGGGAGACCACCGGCTGAACCCGGCGGACGGTGTGCTGCACCGCGGGGCTCATTACGCAACACCAGGCTCACAAGGAGTGGTCGGGAGATGGCACCTGGCATCATGAGGCGCTGGAGCGTCGTACTGACCGTCGCGGGGATCATGGCGATGGCCTGCTCGTACGCGTGGGCGCAGGCAGATGACGCAGGACTGGAGAGCTTCAACCAGGGCGTTGAGTTCTACGAGAGCAACCGCCTTGCAGAGGCCCGCGATGCGTTCGCGGCCGCCCTGGAGGAGCGTCCTGACGATCCGACCATCCTGGTCTGGCTGGGGTCGGTGTCGCTGCAATTGGGCGACACCGAGGCGGCGATCCTGCACCTGAGGGCCGCCATCGAGCAGGATCCCGGATACGCGGTGAGTTACAACAACCTCGGCAACGCCTACCTCGCCGCGGGTGAGCTGGCGGCGGCCGAGGAGCAGTATCTGCAGGCTCTGGAGATCGACCCGCGGTATTTCGACGCCGAGTACAACCTCGCGAACCTCTACGCGCGGCAGGCTCAGTACGAGAAGGCGTTCAACGCGTACAACCGCGCCCTTGAGATCAACCCCGATGACTTCGAAGCCAGAGTGTCGTTCGGCCACGCGCTGCGCAAGGCCAACGAGACGGCGAAGGCTCTCAGAGAGTTCGCTGAGGCGGCCCGGATCAACCCGCAGGACGCGGAGGTGCAGACGATCCTCGGCACGCTCCACGTCAAGGACGGTCAGACGCAGGAGGCGATCGGGGCATACGAGGCGGCGCTGGCGATCGATCCGGACATCGTTGAGGCCCGCATCGGCCTCGGGCTTGCGCTTTACAACACCGGGGATTACACCACGGCGGTCGAGCACTGGTCGGCGGCGGCGGAACTCGATCCGGGCAGCTTCGCGGCGCGTTACAACATCGGCCTTGCGTACGAGGCGATGGACGACTACGCGCGGGCCGCGGAGGCGTACCGGAGCGCGCTTGAGATCAGGCCAGGCGACGCCAACACGCTCAACAACCTCGGCTCGGCTCTCTACGAGCAGGGGGAGGCCGAGGAGGCGGCGGCGTACTTCCGCCAGGCAGTGGAGGCGAACCCGAACCTGCAGGTGGCGCACATCAACCTCGCGCTGGCGCTCGAGGCGGCGGGACGCAATGAGGAGGCGCTGGCGCAGTGGCAGGACGCCGTGACGCGCTTCCCCGATGCGCCGGCGGCGCACTGCGGGCTGGCGAACCTCTACTACGAGCAGAAGAACTACGACGAGGCGCTCCCGGCCTATCTGCGGACGCTCGAACTGCAGCCGGACAACCTCGAGGCGCACAACAACGCCGGGCTGATCTACCTGCGGCGCGACAACCTGACCGAGGCGATCGTGCACTTCCGCGATGCGCTGCGCACCGACCCGGACTACGTCTACGCGCTCAACAACCTCGGCGTGGCGCTCGAGAAGCAGGGAGACCTGACCGGCGCGCTCGAGCAGTACCGCAGGGCGCTGGAGGTTGACGCGGACTACGGCCCGGCGAAGACCAACCGCGACCGCATTGAGAACAAGCTCGGCGAGAACGCCGCGACGGGCTGAACCGCAGCACCGCACGGGAAGGACCGCAATGCCGAAGCCGATCAGGAGCGTCGGGATAGTCACGGCGCTGCACAAACCACACGCGCAGGAGGCCACCCGTGAAGCGGTGGCCCTGCTCAACGAGGCCGGTGTCGAGGTCGTGGTGACGGCTGCTCTCGTTGAGGCCTGCGAGCTTGACGAGAACGCCTGCGTGGACGTTGCCGGCGCCCGCCCCGACCTGATGCTGGTGATGGGCGGCGACGGCACGTTCCTCGCGGCGGCGCGCATGATGGCCCCCATCGGGACCCCGCTGCTTGGCGTGGACCTCGGCGGCTTCGGCTTCCTCGCCGAGGAGGAGCCGGCGTGGGTGCTGCGGGAGTTTGAGGCGATCCTCAGCGGCGACTTCACCATCGACGAGCGCCTGATGCTGAACGTGTCGCTGACACGCGGGGGCGAGCTGGTGGACGAGCTGATCGCCCTCAACGACGCGGTGATGGCGACGGGCAGCTTCCGCCGACTCGTGATGCTGGACGTAAGCGTCAACGGCATCGAGGCGACGCGCTTCGGCGCCGACGGGCTGATCGTCTCCACGCCCACCGGCTCGACCGCATACTCGCTCTCAGCGGGCGGCGCGATTGTGCATCCCGATGTCGAGGCGATCCTGATCACCGCGATCTGCCCGCACACGCTCTCGATGCGACCGCTGGTGGTGAGCGCCGACGACACCGTCTCGGTGACGATCGAGCCGTCGCGCGAGCCGCAGGAGGACCTCGCACTGACCATCGACGGACAGGAGACGGTGAAGCTCAAGCCCGAGGACCAGGTCGTGATCTCACAGGCCGCATACCGCGCTCGCGTCGTTCGACTGGGCCGTCGCAGCTTCTACGACCGCCTGCGCGGCAAGCTCCGCTGGGGAGATACGCGTTAGCCGGGAGACCGCCCGACCCGGCGGCCATCGGAAACGGCAGGCCACTGCACACATGCTTCGCACCCTTCGCATTGAGAACTTCGCGCTCATCGACGAACTTGAGATCGAGCTTGGGCCCGGCCTGATCGCCCTGACGGGCGAGACGGGCGCGGGCAAGTCGATCATCGTTGACGCGCTCAACGCCGCGCTCGGTGAGCGCGTCACCTCCGAGGCGATCCGCGGGGGCGCCGACCGCGCAAGAGTCGAGGCGACGTTCGACCTCTCACGCGCCCCGGCGGCCCTCGCCGCCGCGCAGCGCGCCGGGATCGACACCGCCCACGGAGAGATCGCGCTGAGCCGGACGATCGCCTCCGGACGAAGCTACTACCGGATCAACGGCGAGCCTTCCACGATGGCCGACCTCCGGGAGATCGGCGAGCACCTCGCCGACATCCACGGCCAGCACGAACACCAGTCGCTGATCCACGAGCGCAGCCACCGGCGCTTTCTTGACGCATTCGGCGGAGCCGAACAGCTCGGACTTCTGAAGCGTTACGCTAAGACGTGGGGCGAGTTGCGCGACGCCCGCGGGCGACGCGACCGGCTCGCGACCGACGAGCGCACCCGCGCCCAGCGCCTCGACCTTCTGCGCTACCAGGTGCAGGAGATCGACGACGCCCGGCTTGCCCCCGACGAGGACGACGAGCTTGCCGCCGAGCGCGAGCGGCTGATGCACTACGAGAAGCTCCGCGACGGCCTCGCAGCCGCGTGGGATGCGCTGGAGGGTGATGGCGCATCCGGCGCGGTCGAGCAATTGCGCGTCGCGCAGGCGACTGCGGGAGAGCTGGCGGAGATCGACCCGACCCTCGCTCCCGCGGCCAGCGCGCTGGTGGATGCCGTCGAGCAGGCCGAGGACGCGGCGCGCGCGATGCGTCACTACCTCGAAGCCATGCAGGACGACCCCGAGCGCATCGACGAGGTCGAGGCGCGTCTGAACATGATCGCCGGGCTCAAGCGCAAGTACGGCGACACGGTCGGTGATATCCTCAGGCACCGGGACGAGGCGCAGGCGGAGATCGACGAACTCGAAGGCGCAGCGCAGTCCGCCGAGGAACTTCTCACGCGCATCGCGGCGCTTGAGGAGGAGGCGGGGAGGCGGGCGGAGGCGCTCTCGCAGTCCCGCCGCGAACTGGCGGAGCGGCTCGCCGGGCGCGTCGAGGAGGAACTCCGGCCGCTCGGTATGGACCGGGCGCGCTTTGACGTGGCGGTCGAGGCCGACGCCGATGAGGACGGCCTGCCCGACGCGGAGGGGCGCCGATGGGCCGCTGATGCGGGCGGGATCGATCGCGTGCGCTTCATGCTCAGCGCAAACCCCGGAGAGGCGCTCAGGCCGCTGTCGAACGTGGCCTCAGGTGGGGAACTCTCGCGGGTGATGCTCGTCTTCAAGTCGATCTGCGCGGCGGGCACTGAGATTCCGACGATCGTCTTCGACGAAGTTGACGCGAACGTCGGGGGGCGGACCGCGCTGGCGGTCGCGGAGAAGCTCGTCGCGGTCTCGGCGTGGGCGCAGGTGCTGTGCATCACGCACCTGCCGCAGATCGCCTGCCACGCCGATGTACAACTGTCGGTGAGCAAATCCGTGGAGGGCGATCGAACCTTCGTGGCCCTCCGCGAACTGACCGGCGACGAGCGGGTGTCGGAGATCGCGCGGATGATGGGACAGAGCGACACCGCCACCGCGCGCGAGAACGCCGCTGAGATGCTCGCCGAGGCCGCGCGCACCCGGGACCGTGTCCGAGGTCCCTCGACCGAGCAGCTCAGCCTGAGTGAGAGATGATACTGATGCCGAAAGTGAAGATCGATGCGGAGCGCTGCAAGCAGTGCATGCTCTGCATCGAATTCTGCCCGCGTGACGCGCTGAAGGTCGGCGAAGAGACCAACGAGCGGGGCTTCTATCCGGTCGTGATGCGCGACGAGGACAGGTGCACCGGCTGCGGCCGGTGCGCCCTCGTCTGTCCGGCCGTCTGCATCGAGGTGTACCGATGAGTGAGGAACGCCAGCGCGTATTCATCAGCGGAAATGAGGCGACCGCCGAGGGCGGCATCGCCGGGGGCTGCCGGCACTTCTTCGGCTACCCCATCACGCCGCAGAACGCGATCCCTGAGTACATGGCCGAGCATCTGCCACTGATCGGCGGCGTCTATCTGCAGGCCGAGTCGGAGGTGGCTGCGATCAACATGGTCTACGGCGCCTCCGCCGCCGGCGCCCGCGTGATGACCACCTCGTCGTCCCCCGGCATCGCACTGATGCAGGAGGGCCTGTCGTACATGCTCGGCTCCGAGCTGCCGGCGGTGCTGGTGAACATGGTCCGCGGCGGGCCGGGGCTGGGCAACATCGCGGCGGCGCAGTCGGACTACTGGCTCTCCACCCGCGGCGCGGGCCACGGCGACGGGCGCTGCATCACACTGACGCCCTACTCCGTGCAGGAGTTGCACGACTTCACGGCCGGGGCCTTCGAGATCGCCGACCGCTACCGGAACATCGTGATGATCCTCGCCGACGCGATCCTCGCGTCGATGATGGAGCCGTGCGAGCTGATCCCGCGACGCGAGCTGCCCGCACCCGAGCGCGACTACGCGGTCGGCCCGCACGACCGCAGCGAGCGCGAGCGGAGCATCATCAACTCCCTGTGGATCGACTTCGACGTCATGGAGGCGGTGAACCTCCGCATCGAGGAGCGCTACGAGCGCGCCGCCGCGGAGATCACCGACTGGGACGAGTTCGGCTCCGACGACCCTCAGGTGCTGCTGTGCGCGTACGGCATCTCTGCCCGCATCTGCGAGAGCGCGGTGATGCGCGCGGAGGAGGCGGGCGTACGGCTGCGGCTTGTCCGGCCGAAGACCGTCTTCCCCTTCCCCACCGCGCCGATCCGCGAGTGGTCCGAACGCGTCGATGCCGCGCTGGTCGTCGAGCTGTCGATGGGACAGTTCGTCGAGGACGTGCGGCTGGCCGTGGAGGGGCGCTGCCCGGTGGAACTGCTCGGACGGGCAGGCGGCAACATGCCCACCGTCGGCGACGTGCTGACGAAAGTGCGAGAGGTCGCGAGGAGGGCCGGCATCCCCGCCGGGTGAGCGCCGCCCCGCACGAGCGGCCCGCAGGAAGGCACTGGTACTGATGGCACAAGCGAAACTGATGAACCCCTATCCGGACGCGCTGACGGAGGTCGAGATGCGCTACTGCCCCGGCTGCACGCACGGGACGGCGCACCGACTGGTGGCCGAGGTGATCGACGAACTCGGCGTGCGCGACCGCACGGTCGCCGTCGCCACCGTCGGATGCTCGGTCTTCGCCTACGAGTACTTCAACACCGACTCGGTGCAGGCGGCGCACGGTCGCGGCCCCGCCGTTGCCACCGGGATCAAGCGCGTGCACCCCGACTCGGTCGTCTTCACCTACCAGGGCGACGGCGACCTCGCATCGATCGGCATGGGCGAGATCGTCCACGCCGCCGCGCGTGGTGAGAACTTCACCGTCATCTTCGTCAACAACGCCGTCTTCGGCATGACGCAGGGACAGATGGCGCCAACCACGCTGATGGGGCAGAAGACCACCACCACCCCGCGCGGTCGGACCGCAGAGGAGGCGGGATGGCCGATCCGCATCTGCGAGCTGCTCGACACCCTCGACGGCCCCGCGTTCATCGCGCGGGAGGCGCTCACCACGCCCCAACGCATCCGTGGCGCGAAGCGGTCGATCCGGCGCGCATTCGACCACCAGCTCGCCGGTGAGGGCTTCTCGATCGTCGAGCTGCTCAGCACCTGCGCGGCGTGGTGGGGCATGGAGCCGGTGGAGGCGGTCTATCACATCGAGGACGTGATGATCGAGCACTATCCGCTGAACGTGTTCCGCGACCGCCTCGCCGAGCGTGGCGAGGCCGATGGAGGCGATGGTGATGCGTGAGGAGCTCTTCATGGCCGGGATCGGCGGACAGGGCGTTAACCTCGCCGGCCAGCTCATCGCCAGGGCCGGAATGGGCCGAGACCTGAACGTCTCGTGGGTCCCCATCTACAGCCCCGAGGTCCGCGGCGGCAGCTCCACCTGCACCATCGTCCTCACCGACGGGCGCGTGGGCAGTCCCATCTACGATCAGCCCAGCTCAATGGTCCTCATGGACCCGACGGCCGTCAGGAGCTTCGCGGGGCGCATCGTCGAGGGCGGCCTGCTGGTGGTCAACAGCTCGCTTGCCCGCGAGACGCCCCGGTGCGATGGCTGCCGACTGATCGAGGTGCCGGCGAACGCGATCGCCGCTGAGATCGGCAATGACCGCACGGTCAACATGGCGTTGATCGGCGCGTGGGCGGCCGGGACGGAGATACTCAGCGTCGCCGACGTCGCACGGGCGCTGCGGGAGATGCTGCCCGAGCGACATCACGTGCACATGCCCGACAACGAGGCCGCCCTTGAACGCGGAGCGCAGATCGCCCGCGACGCCGGATGACGCGGGCGCTCTCGCCCGCAGCGACACGCCTTTGAGGTACAGAGAGGAGCCCCTCCCCCATGCTCGGACGAATTGACGAGTTCGCCGACCGCGCCCGCGAGCACCTCGAGTCGATCCACGCCGACCGCGAGAAGGCGTACACGACCTCGCGCGAGGTCGTGCAGGCCGCCTCTGCGACGATCAAGGCGGTGCACCGCGGGGAGTTCGACATCGCCCGCGAGCAGGTGCAGCGGACCCGCGAGCTGCACGACCAGATGATGGCGGCGGTCGAGGCGAGCCCGGAGATCGGCTACTCGGGCTTCGTGGGCGATGCGGCGCGGGAGTACGCCGAGGCCGCACTGGTGCTGGCGCTGATCGCGGAGGATGAGCTGCCCGGCCCGGGGGACGTTGGTGTCGATCACGCCGACTGGCTCAACGGCCTCGGGGACACGGTCGGTGAGCTGCGACGCCATGTGCTGGACCTCATCCGCCACGATGAGGTGGACAGCGCGGAGAAGTACCTGGAGATGATGGACGAGATCTACCAGACGATCATGAGCTTCGACTACCCACAGGCTGTGACCAAGGGGCTTCGCACGCGGTCGGACCAGGCGCGTGGAGCGGTCGAGCGCACCCGGGGCGACCTGACCAACGCCCTGCGGCAGTCGCGACTTGAGAAGCGCATGCAGCAGCTTGAGGAGGCGCTGGGGACGCAGTAGCGGCGGGCACCCCGGCCGCAGTGTGTATGACGGCTCTCCAGGCGAGGGCCCCGAAGCGCGTGCTCGTGGGTCGACGCCGTCGGAGTCCGGCTGCGCCGCCCGGATGTCGTTCGCCGCGCACAGAGCTGTGCGCCGGCCTTTTTCGCGCCGAATCACCTTGACGTGAATCCACGCATCGGATACAATACCTGTCCGTCAGTTGATGGCGCGGACTTTCTCCGTGCCGTCGACTGTTTGTTTTGGCCCCGGGGGCCGAGGAGCAGGACAGAGGAGCAGCGCCATGTACGCGATAGTTGAAGTTGGCGGGCGTCAGCATATGATGCAGCCCAATCAGACCGTGAAGGTCGATCGGCGGGCTGAAGAGACCGGCGAAGAGATTACCCTGGACAAAGTGCTCGCCATCAAGGGCGACGACGGTGAGTTGCGAGTCGGCCGTCCCTACCTTGACGACGTGAGCGTCACCGCGCGGGTCGTCCAGCAGGGCCGGGACCGCAAGATCACGGTTGTGAAGTTCAAGGCGAAGAAGCGCTACCGCCGCAAGGTCGGGCATCGGCAGCACTTCACCGCTCTCGAGATCCTCTCGATCGAGGGCTGAGAGCCGGCGCAAACGCACACACAATTCTTCCGCACAACGGGAGCTGGCACAGATGGCGCATAAGAAGGGAATGGGAAGCACTCGGAACGGCCGAGACAGTCGCTCCAAGCGACTGGGGCCGAAGCGTTTCGGGGGCCAGCAGGTGAAGGCCGGCGGCATCATTGTGCGCCAGCGCGGGACGAAGTTCCGCCCGGGCCGCAATGTCGGCATCGGCAGGGATGACACGATCTTCGCGAAGGCCGACGGCTTCGTGGAGTACGAGCAGAAGGGTGCCAACAAGCTCGTCCACGTCTGGCCTGAAGAGGCGCAGGTGGCGTCGTAGGAGCGTCCTGGCACAGTGAGATTATCCGACTGCCGGCACCCTCGGTGCCGGCAGTTTGCGTACGTGTGGGGCCCCACGGGAGAGATCGCGAGCGTCTTCATCAGAGCCGCAACCGACGCGGCGCTGATCAGAGGGAGACAGGATGAACACGTTCATCGATGAGGCGACGATCACGGTTCGCGCCGGTGACGGCGGCAACGGCGTTGTGAGCTTCCGCAGAGCGGCGCTTGAGCCCCGAGGCGGCCCCAACGGCGGCGACGGCGGCGACGGCGGCGACGTGTACATTGAGGTCAAGGACGACATGCGCACACTCCTCGACTTCAAGTACCGCAACATCTTCAGGGCACGCCACGGGAGGCACGGCACCTCGAAGCGACACCGCGGCAAGAGCGGCGAGGATACGATCATCCCCGTGCCCCCCGGCACGACCGTCTACGATCTCGACCTCGACCAGCAGGTCGCGGATCTCGTCTTCCCCGGCCAGCGGATGCTCGTGGCCCGCGGCGGCAAGGGCGGGCGCGGCAATGCCGCATTCGCCACGCCCAGCCGCCAGGCGCCGCGCTTCTGCCAGCTCGGCGCGCCCGGCGAGGAGCGCCACCTGCGAATGGAGCTGAAGCTTCTCGCCGACATCGGCATCGTCGGCTACCCCAACGTCGGCAAGTCCAGCTTCATCTCCACCGTCTCGGCGGCGAAGCCGGAGATCGCGGCCTACCCGTTCACCACGCTTCAACCCAACCTCGGCGTGGTGCAGTTCGAGGACTTCACGACGATGGTGATCGCGGACCTTCCGGGGCTGATCGTCGGCGCACACGAGGGGGTGGGCCTCGGCGACCAGTTCCTCCGCCATGTCGAGCGCACCAAGCTGCTGCTGCACATGCTTGACGCCAGCGGTCTGGAGGGTCGCGATCCGCTGCAGGACTTCGCTGAGATCAACCACGAGCTTGAGATGTACGACGAGACGCTTGCCGAACTCGAGCAGGTGGTCGCGCTCAACAAGATGGACCTGCCGCAGGCGCGCGAGAGCGAGCCGGAGCTGCGCGAGGCGCTGGAGGCGGAGGGGTACAGGGTGTTTGCCATCTCCGCGGCGACGCGCGAGGGGGTTGGCCCGCTGCTGGACTATCTGCGCGAGCGGCTCTTCGCGCACGGTCATGAGGTCGAGCCCGAGGAGCCGGCCGAGGAGCAGATGGAGCTGGAGATCCCGCCGCTGCCGTGGCGCGAGATGTCGGCCCGGCGGGTCGATCCCGAGACGATGGAGGTCAGCGGTTCGCGGATCGAGCGGCTCGCGGCGACCGTGGACATGGAGGCCGACGAGGCCGTCGCGTGGTTTCAGGAACAGCTTGAGGAGCAGGGCGTGCTCAAGGCCCTTCGCGACGCGGGCGTCGAGGAGGGCGACACCGTCATCATCGGCCCGGTCGAGTTCATCTACACGACCGAGGTGCCGCGGAAGTAGGCGGGAGGCTCAGCCGGGCAATGAGGCGCGGTCGTTGCCGATGTGGTGCGCATCTGGTATTGTGGGACGCGACGGCGGGGCGTGCTGACTGAGATGCATGACCGGCGAGGGCGGATCAGCATCCCCGGAGGGTTCGGTGACGGCGGTATCAGGATGAGGCCGCAGGGGCTGAGTTGACCGTTCCCGGCTCGATCACAACATGATGCGGGAGGGACGAACGCGTGCCTGAGGTTAACGAACACGAGCTTGTGATTGTCGGCGGTGGGGCCGCGGGGCTCACCGCCGGGATCTACGCGATGCGTTACGGGCTGGAGCTTGTGATGCTCACCGTCGGGGCGCCGGGCGGGCAGACCGCCACCGCCACGACCATCGAGAACTTCCCGGGCTTTCCGGACGGAATCACCGGCGCCGAGTTGATCATGCGCCTGACCCAGCAGGCGGAGAACTTCGGTGTTACCTTTCAGAACTCCGAGGTGAAGGAGATACAGCCCGCCGGTGATCGCTGGCGGCTGGTCTGCGACAGCTGCGAGATACTCGCGTACGCGATCATTCTGGCGGTGGGCGCGAGCCCGCGCCGGCTGAAGATCCCCGGCGAGCGCGACCTGTTCGGCCGCGGCGTCTCATACTGCGCCACCTGTGACGGTTTCTTCTACAAGGGCCAGACGGTGGCGGTCATCGGCGGCGGGAACACCGCCATCGAGGAGGCCCTCTACCTTTCGGACATCGCGGAGACGGTCTATGTGGTGCATCGGCGCGATGAGCTGCGGGCGGAGGAGATCCTCGCCGAGCGCGCGTTCAAGGTTGACAACCTCAAGTTCATCTGGGACACGGTACCAACCGAAGTCCTCGGCGACGCCGGCGGTGTGACGGGCGTGGCGCTGCACAACAGGAAGACGGGCGAGGACTCCGAACTGGCGATCAACGGCCTTTTCGTCGCCATCGGCTATGAGCCGAACACGAGGTTCCTCGGCGACCTCATCGAACTTAACCATGGGTTCATCGTCACAGATGAACAGATGCGCACATCACAGCCGGGCATATTCGCGGCGGGAGATGTGCGCGACACTCCTCTGCGACAGGTGGCCACCGCCGTCGGCGATGCGGCGATCGCAGCTCACAGCGCCTACCGCTACGTGGCCGAGCGGCGCCCCTGACGCGGGCGGCGGACGGACGGGAGTTGTGCGTGGCACGGGTCGGCGTCAGGCAAGATGGGACCGACTGCCACGGTCTGCAGCGAAGCTGTGTGCACGGAGGTGGACGACGTGGCGCGTGTACCGCGAACTGTCAGATTTGTGATGATCGCCGCGGTCCTGTCTGCGCTGATCGTGGTGGGCACCGGCTGCAGCGAGAGGGACGTGGAGGAGGCCCTCGGTGACATCTCCGCGGCCTCCATCGAGGCGGCCTACCAGATCGATCGCGACCCCCTCATCAGCGACTGGATCGATGACAGGGGGCACACGATTGTCAGTCACACCCGCCGGCAGAATATCCCCTACCGCTTCAGCGTCATTGAGACGGACCTGGTGAACGCGTTCGCAGCGCCCTACGGTCACGTCTACGTGACGAGCGGCTTCCTCAACTTCGCTGAGACCGAGGATGAGGTCGGGATGGTGCTGGCCCACGAGGTCGGGCACATCGTCAACCGCGACTCGATCCACTCATTCAAGAAGAGCCTGCTCTTCGGGCTGGCCGTCAACATCATCACCGGCGAGTCGCGAACCGCCGGCGACATCGCCGGAATCGGCCTCGGACTGCTCTCGCTGCAGTACTCGCGGGACGCAGAGTACGCGGCAGACGACGCCGGCACGGAGTACTCCTACGCAGTGGGCTACGACCCCCACCAGGGCATTGAGTTCTTCCACCGCCTGGCCTCGGACATTGAGAAGCGACGCCCGAGCCGGTGGGAAGTGTACTTCATGACCCACCCGCGCACCGAGGACCGGGTCAACAGGCAGCTCAGGCGCGATGAGTTCGACCAAAAGCGGCCTGAGTCGCTGCTGCGGATCGCCCGTGGGTATCTCCAGCGGGGGCAGCCCGCGCGAGCGGCGAATCTGCTGGAGAAGGGCCTCCAGCTCGCACCGGAGCTTGCCGAGGCGCACACCCTGCTGGGCGACGCGCTGGCGATGCGCGGCGACCTGCCCGAGGCCGAGACGGCCTACCGGACGGCACTGGGCCTGAACTCTCGCATCAGCTACGCACAGACGCGTCTGGCGGCACTGCCGGAGTTGCCGCCGAACACGCTGCCGGGGATCGACAGCGACGGTCGCAGACAGGCGGGCCAACTGCTCACCGAGCTTGATCGGGCGCGCACTGCCGCCGAGGCGGCACGGGCGGGAGCCGTGCGCTACGTCGCGCAGGCCGAGCCACAGGTCGCGTCCGTGGCGGGCACCGTCCGTGGGATCAACGAGCGGCTGCTCAATCTCGCCGACACCAACACCGAGGTGAAGAAGGGCACCCGGCAGCTCGTCGAACTGGGCAACGGGGCCGTGTCGCGAGCGGTCGAGTCGGCGTATGTGCTGGAGCGCGTGACCGAGGACCTTCAGGATTCGTCGAGCGAGATTCAGAGCCTGCTTGCTGAGAGCCAGGCGGCGCTGGAGCGAGCTGAGGCGGGCGAGGGCAATCCTGAGGACATTCCCGCGCTGCGCACCGCGGTGCAGGAGCTGCGGCGCGCCATCTCGACGGTCGATGCGGCGATGGTCGAAGCGCCGAAGACGATCCAACAGGTGGAGAGCGTGCAGTCATCCGCTCGAGATGTCACATCACTGATGGAGCTGGTGGTGCGGATCAACGATCCGAATGACCTGTCCGCGGAGCAACTCAAGTCCGCCGCCGCGCACACGCAGCGGCGAGCCAACGAGGCCCTGCAGGCGGTCAATCGCGCGAAGCGGCAGAGCGTGCAGGCGAGCGGCCACGCGCTGGTCGCGCGGCTGAATCTGCTGGGCTCGGGCGCGACGCCCGCCCGGCAGAGGGTCTACGATGCCCAGGTCGCGCACTTCTTCCTCGTCCCGGACGCGCAGGTTCGGGCGCTGCGAAGCACCGGCGCGGGCTACGGTGAGGCGGCGCTTGCGCTTGCCGCCTCGAAGAGCATCTCTGCCGATCCGGGGCAGTTCATCCCGTCGCTGGCAGGCGGGGTCAGCCCGATCGGCGCAGCGATGGAGCGGGGCGCGGCGGTGAACAACGCCAATGTGCTGCTGAAGTACCTCGCCGCCTCGATGCAGGCGGAGCGCGATGCGCAGAGGGCAGGCTGACGCACGACGACGTGAGCCGACACAGGCCCGCGGCCCCCGGCCGCGGGCCTTTTGCGTCTCTGCGCCCTGCCGACAGGAGTCCGGAGGGCGGGCATGGAACTGCCCATCGAAGGACAACAGCGGAGAAGTGCCGGGTGAAGGGGTGCATCTGATGCCCGAGATGAGCGGACGCGAGCGGTGCATGACCGCGCTGCGACGTGAGCAGCCCGACCGGGTGCCGATCTGGGAGTTGATCGTCAACGATCCGGTGGTCCACGCGCTGATGGGCCCCGACGCGACATATGACGACCTGGTGGACGCTGAGCTTGACGCGATCACCGTCGGCGAGAACCAGGTGATGGAGGAGATAGACGACAGGCACAGGCGCGACGAGTGGGGGATCGTCTGGGGCTACGGCGACGACGGCATCCCCTACCCGGCGGGCCACCCGCTGCAAGGCTGGGATGATATGACGGGCTGGAGCCCGCCCGACCCCGACGCCGACCACCGGCTGGAGCGGCTGGCCGAGGTCATCGAGCGCTTCAAGGGCAGAAAGGCGATCGTGTTCCTCGGCCACGACAGCTTCGAGTTCACGCACTACCTCCGCGGGATGGACCGGCTCTTCATGGACTACGTGATGGAGCCGGAGAAGGTGCACGAACTGTCGCGGATCGTGATTGACTACAAGAAGCGCGTGATGCAGCGGGCGCTGGAGATGGGCGCGGACATCGGCCTGACGGGGGATGACTACTGCCACCGGCAGGCGCCGATGATGTCGCCGGCGCACTTCGATGAGTTCATCCAGCCCTACCTCGCGGAGATCGTCGAGGTCACGCACGCCGCCGGCGCCCCCTTCGTCAAGCACACCGACGGGAACATCTGGCCGATCCTCGACTCGATGATCGACGCAGGGATAGACGCGATCGACCCGCTCGAGCCGATCGCGCACATGGACATCGGCGAGGTGAAGCAGGCTTACGGAGACCGCGTCGCGCTGTGCGGGAACGTTGACTGCGGCGAACTGCTCTCCCGCGGGACGCCCGAGCAGGTCGTCGAGGCGGTCAAGGAGACGATCGCGAAGGCCTCCCCCGGCGGCGGGCACATCCTCGCGTCCAGCAACTCGATCCACCCTGCGGTGAAGCCGGAGAACTACCGGGCGATGATCGACACGGCGCGTGAGTTCGGGACGTATCCGCTCGATGAGGCGATGGTCGCGGAGTACCGCGAGAAGAATTACATCGAGCGGATCAGCGGGGCGGAGTACACGAGCTTCAGCCGGGCCTGAGCGGAGAGTCCCGAAACGGTCAGATCGGGTCGGGAATGTGAGCGAGGTGAGACTGATGCGCAGAGTGCCGAGCATGGCGTTGGCGGCGTTCGCGGCGCTCAACGTCTTCGCGGCGGCGGCGCCGGCGGAGACTCCGGTGGACGAGCAGACCGTCTTCATGGCCCGGTTCGACGCCGGGCCCGCGGCCGAGATCGGCGCCGATGAGGTCACCGGAGACGGCTGGACGCTCGTGCCGGGACGCTTCGGACAGGCGCTGCGCGTTGAGGCCGGTCAGACCGTCGCCTACCCGGTCGAGGGGCTCATCGAAGTCGAGCAGGGCACGATCGAGCTGTGGATGCAGCGCTGGTGGGATGCGGACGAGGAGGTCAGGAGCGTCCTCGCGGGCTGGAGGACGCCCGCGAACAACTACGTGCGCATCAACTTCGTCAACGCCGGACGGCTCGGCGTGGCGATGAACGGGGGCCCGGAGGGCGCGACCGTCTGGCAGCGCGTGGACTTCGACCCGACGCAGTGGGCGGCGGGCAGTTGGCATCACGTCGCGGCGGCGTGGGAGGGCGGCGCGGTCCGTCTTTACATCGATGGCGAGCGGGTGGGACAGGTCAACAACAACTCGCCGATGATCGAGGCGCCCTCGAGGCTGGAGATCGGCCGCGGGCCCGTCGTCATCGACGACCTGCGCATCTCCTCGGTCGCCCGCACCGACGAGGAGATGCTGCACGCGTTCACCGGACGAGCGCCCGGTGAGGTCACGCTGCTGACCGACTTCGAGGCGTTTGACGCGGCACAGGCCACCGGCGAGGTCGGGGTTGACACTCAGCGCGGCATTGACGACCGCACGATGCCGCTGATGGCGGGGAGCCGTCTCTACGAGCGCGGGGTGGGGCTGCGCGCGCCGGGCCGGGTGAGCTTCGAGGTCCCCGCGGGCTTCGGCCGACTGACCGGCGAGGTGGGCGCCTGCGCATTCGCCGACACGCCCGGCGCTGAGGTCGCGATCAGCGTTGATGGCGTCGAGGCGTTCGCCGCGATGGTCCAGCCCGGCGGAACACCCGTCGCATTCGACGTCACGCTTCCGGGCGCCTGCGTGGTGCGGATCGAGGCGCGGCCGGGGGAGGCCTCGGGCGGGATGGCGCTCGTGGGCGACCCGGTGCTCACGCCCGAGGGCCGGGAGCCGCCGGAGGTCCTCGCGCGGCAGATCAGCGAGGCGGCCGTTGAGGTGCAGCGGATGCGCATGGAGGCGACTCGCTTTCGCTTCGACCTCCCCGCCGGCGAGATGGCGTACG
>JBMNNW010000188.1:0-4592 GCA_050942735.1 Armatimonadota bacterium | reverse complement strand
TTATCGTTGTAGGGCGGGGACCTGTGCCCCGCCTGCCGTTTGTCGTTGCCGTGGTCTGCCGTCCGGCGTTCGCGCGACGATCTTCTCGCTGATGTCCATCGGTGAGGCGCAAAGGCGTGGCCGGGCACAGGTCCCGGCCCTACAAAGGCGTGGCCGGGAGGCAGCCGCTTGTCGTTGTAGGCCGGGGACTTGTGCCCCGCCGGGCTTGTCGGCCGTCCGTCGTCAGCCGTTGTCGTTGTGGCCCCGGCGCCCTCGCCGGGGGTGCGCCGGAGGCGCACTGTCGTTCCGTCGTGTCGTTATCGTTGTAGGGCGGGGACCTGTGCCCCGCCTGCCGTTTGTCGTTGCCGTGGTCTGCCGTCCGGCGTTCGCGCGACGATCTTCTCGCTGATGTCCATCGGTGAGGCGCAAAGGCGTGGCGCGGCACAGGTCCGCGCCCTACAAAGGCGTGGCCGGGAGGCAGCCGCTTGTCGTTGTAGGCCGGGGACTTGTGCCCCGCCGGGTCGTTGTCCGGAGCGACGCATCTTCAGATGCGTCGGCCGTCCGTCGTTAGCCGTTGTCGTTGTGGCCCCGGCGTCCTCGCCGGGGGTGCGCCGGAGGCGCACTGTCGTTCCGTCGTGTCGTTATCGTTGTAGGGCGGGGACCTGTGCCCCGCCTGCCGTTTGTCGTTGCCGTGGTCTGCCGTCCGGCGTTCGCGCGACGATCTTCTCGCTGATGTCCATCGGTGAGGCGCAAAGGCGTGGCGCGGCACAGGTCCGCGCCCTACAAAGGCGCGTCTCAGTCCGCGTGGACGAACTGGATGACTGAGACGCCCGGTCCCTCGAACTGGATCGACTGCGAGCGCGAGTTGGGAAGGTCCACCATGTTCAGCCTGCCGTCAGAGGTCAGGCGGCGCTCGCGGACCAGCAGCGGATCGCCTACCCCGACCGCCTCAATGACGACCGCGCGCGCATCCTCCCCCGCATACACCACGAACGCGTTCGAGGCCGTGGGCGTCCAGACCGCCACGATCAGCAGATCATCGGTCGGGTTGAGGAGCTGGCCGAGCGTTGCGCCCCGCGGCGCGTAGGTATGCACCAGCCACGCGGCATGATATGCCTGGTTTGGCGTCCCGCGCGGATTCGTCAGCCCCCAGCCGGTGCCGAAGAGCTTGTAATGCAGGAACTTGTCCACCGGGGTGGAGGAGGCGAGCATCGCCGCGGCGGTCCACGCCGCGCCGAAGTTGTCGAGGATCCGGTCGTCGGCGGCGGTGCCGTCAGGCCTGCGGGCGGAGTTCATCGCAAGCGAGGTGACGAAGAGCTCCGGCATCGGCCGGCGGTCGTCCACCAGCGCCCGGATCTGCGTGAGCGTGAGTTGCTCGGGAAGGTCTGCACTCGCGCCGCGGAGCGCCGCGTCGAAGAGCGTCTGGCCGCCGACGGCGGGGTTGTGCGCGGCGTTGAAGTGAAGCGAGAGGAAATGCAGGGTGCTTGCGCCGCGTACGAACTCGCGGACGTTGTCCTCCCACGCGGCCGCGAATCCAGGGCCGCCCACGCGAGCCTCCGGATCGGCGGCAAGGACCCGCTGCGCGAGGTTGTTATACGCCGCTGTGAGCGCCTCGACGGACTCGAACTGGCCGCTGAGCAGCGGGCGGTCGAAGAGTTCGTAGTAGCGGAGGTGCGGGCCACCGCGGCGCAGTGCCACGAGTCTGAGCGCGACCGCCTCAAAGTCAGGGTCGGGCCGGAGGCGGCCGTCGTCGCCGGTGGGCAGCAGGGCCGGGTCGAGGCAGACGAGGGCGCGGGCGCCGGTGTCGGTGACCCAGTTGATCGCGCGGTTGAGCCGGATCAGGTCGTAGTCGGCGATGCGGCGGTCGTAGAAGTCTGAGAGCCGGATGCGCGCCACGCAGGGTGTGAGCTGCTCCAGGGCGCGCGCGAGCGCGGCCGAGGCGGCGGGCTGATCGAGGATCGGCGCGACGTCCTCCCCGAGGTTCACGCCGACCTGCCCCCGCATGCGGCCGACGGTGCGGGTGAAGTCGAGCCGCACCGAAAGCGGCCGCTCCTCAGGCGGAAGCTCCACCGCGCCGGGGATCGGCTCGGCCATCAGCTCATCGACGTAGAGCGTGATCGTCGGCCACGAGCCGGTCCTGACGAACTGCAGCAGGTAGGCGTTGCGGACCGCCTCGGCGCCGGGGGAGTTGCCGTCGGCGTCCCTGAAGGCGAAGAGGCGGATCGCCCGGTGCTGCCACTCGGTGGCCTTCAGCGGGAGCTTGTAGACGTAGGAGACATCGCGGCGGTCCTCGCCGACACGGGAGCGGAGGATGAGATCGACGGTGTTGTCGGAGCCGTCGCCGCGCAGCCACATGCTGATCTGCCCGACGTTCTCGCGCACCCAGACGGTGCCGTTCACGGGCAGGCTGACCGAGGCCCACGTGTTGCGCGCCTGCAGGAACTCGATGAGCGCGGCCTGCTCGGTGCGGCCGTTGGCCTGGCGCGCGACGGTGTAGATGCCGCAGATCTCGGAGGGCTGCTGACCGGCGGCCTCGGCGTCGTTGGTGCGCCACGCACCGACGCCCGCCTCGAAGTCGTCGAGGACGACGGAGGCGGCGAGGGCAGGGCCCACCGCCGGCGCGACAGCCAGCGCGGCCGCCAGCAGCGCGGTGGTGAGGACTGTGGTGGGCATGCGCGTGATCATCATGATCTCTCCCCTCGACGCGCGGCAGTCGTCCGGAGGGGCCGGACGCCTGTCCGGCCCGTCGTTGTGGCGGCACCCAGCAGGTCCCGCCCCAATCAGGCGAAATCCTCAGTGTACGACATCGCGTGGGTGGCGCGGGGCACCGACGACGCGAAGCCCCTCGAACCCGCCCTTCGGGCCGGCCCCTCCGGACGGCAACGCCACGAAACGCCGCCGCCTACCGGTTCACCGACCGACCCTCCACGCGCCAGGTGTTCAGCAGGTTAGACAGTCGCCGCACCACCACCGGTTCCTTCTGCCACAGATTCGTGGTCTCCCGCGGGTCGTCGATCATGTGGTAGAGCTGCCCCTCCGGTCCGCCCGCCTCGGGAGCGACCTCGCGCGGATCGGTGAAGCCGCCCGAGCCGAGGCCGAAGACGGCCTTCCACTCACCCTGTCGGATCGCAAACATCCCCGAGAGCGAGTGGTGGACGGTGGCCTCGTGCAGCGGCTCGCGCAGTTCCTCGCCCTCAAGGGCGGGGAGGATCGAGACGCTGTCGGGCGCGCCGCCCTCGGGGATCCCGCAGCCCGCCACATCCGCGCAGGTGGCCATCAGGTCGATCAGCCCGACGGTCTCATCGCAGACCGAGCCGGGCGCGACGCGACCGGGCCAGCGCGCCAGGAGCGGCTCGCGATGGCCGCCCTCCCAGATGTCGGCCTTCTGCCCGCGCCAGTCGCCGCAGGACTTGTGGCCCCAGTCGTTGCCGAAGTAATCTGTCGCCCGAGCACCGTTGTCGCTGGTCACGAGCACGAGCGTCTCGTCTGCGATGCCCTGCCGGTCGAGCGTGTCGAGAACCTCGCCGACGACCCAGTCGTAGAGCGCGACGCAGTCGCCGCGCAGCCCCGCCTGCGAGGCGCCCTCCATGAACTCCGGCGGGACGCAGGGCCGGTGTGGGACTGAGGGCGTGAGGTAGAGAAAGAACGGGCTGTCGGCGCCCGCGGAGCGCTCGATGAACTCGCAGGCCTTCTGCGCGTGCATCACATCGACCTGGTCGTCCTCCCAGCCGGGGACCATCAGGCCCTCGCGCTGCTGCGGGTTGTAGCGGTCCTTCTCGACGCTGGGGATACCGACCGGCTCGCGGTTCTCGACGAAGCAGTAGGGCTGCATATCGAGCGAGGCGGGGATGCCGAAGAAGTAGTCGAAGCCCGAGTCGTTGGGCGAGTGGGTGAGGGGGCGCTCATGGTCGATGTTGTGGCCGAACTCGGTGCGGATGGCGACCGGGTCATCGGGCATCGGCTCGCGCCAGTTCCAGCCGAGGCCGAGGTGCCACTTCCCGACGGCGGCGGTGGCGTAGCCCGTGTCGCGGAGCATCGTCGCGACGGTGGGCCGGTCGTCATCGATCAGCGGCGGTGAGTAGCCCCACATCACGCCGGACTGAAGCCGCGTGCGCCAGCAGTAGCGACCGGTCAGCGCGGCGTAGCGGCTCGGGGTGCAGACGGCGGAGGCGGAGTGCGCGTCGGTGAAGCGCATGCCCTCGCGTGCGAGCCGATCCATGTTCGGCGTGGGGATCTTCGTGGCTCCGTAGCAGCCCGGATCGCCGAAGCCCATGTCGTCGGCCATGATGTAGACGATATTGGGTCGGGACATCGTGATGGCTCCTTTCCGAATCAAACGCGGCGAGCGTGGCTCCCGTCCCTGCGGAACGACGTGGCGCGGCACGGGTCCGCGCCCTACAGAAGACGTGGCGCGGCACGGGTCCGCGCCCTACAGAAGACGTGGCGCGGCACGGGTCCGCGCCCTACAAAGGCGTGGCGCGGCACAGGTCCGCGCCCTACAGAAGGCGAGGCCGGGAAGCAGTCGTTTGTCGTTGTAGGGCGGGGACCTGTGCCCCGCCTGCCGTTTGTCGTTGCCGTTTCTGCCGTCTGTCATTCGCGCGACGATCTTTCCG
>JBMNNW010000085.1:0-23802 GCA_050942735.1 Armatimonadota bacterium | reverse complement strand
CCGCCTCCACGGCCGCGCCCTCGTCGGCCTCCGCCGCTGCGGCGTCGCCGGACTCAGTCGCGGCTGTCTCGTCGGCCTCCACGTCGCCTGGCGCTTCTTCCGTGGCCTCGCCAGCCTCGGTTGCGGCCGCGTCGAGGTCCTCACCGATCTCGCCGGTCAGACTCCAACGCTCGGGCCGGATGGCCTCTGAGAGATCGGTCAGCTCGCGGTGCGCCTCGAAAAGCTCGGCCTCGACGACCGCCCACGCGCCCCGGGCGACCGCCGCGCGCGCACCTGCGACGGCGTTCTCGATCCGCTCCATTCGCGCGAGACTCTCATGGTCGGCGGAGGCCTTGAGGATCGTCATCACGACGTCCGCAGCCTCTCGCGGCCGACCGGCCTGGATCTGACTGCGCGCGGTCGTCTGGATCAGCGAGATGACATTCGCCGGGACGAGCGTGGAGAACTTGGTGCCGTCGGCGACGCGATACGCGAGCGCCATCTCAACACCGGCCTCATCAAGCGCGTTCTGGCTGAGGTACGCCAGCGCACGCTCACAGTGGACCATGATCTCCGATGCGGGCAGATCGCCGGTCACCGCGGCGATGAGCGTCTCGAGGCGGTTGAGCGTCGCGAGCGTCTCCTCGGTCTTCGAGGAACGCGCGGCCTCGATGGCGGCGTTGAGCACGCGCTGCGCGGGCCAGAGGTCCTTGACCAGCGCCGGCGGCCCGGCGGCCGCCCGCTCCTGCTCCTGCAGGCGCTGCAGCGCGTCCTCGAGCGTCATGCCGTGCTGCTCGATCGCCTCGAGCTTCGCCTCGAGCTTGTTCAGCAGTTGCTGCTGCTGCGGGCTCATAGCGTCGGTGTCCTGACCGTCCATCGCCTGTCCGGGGTCCGTGCCGGGGACCAGCGGTGAGCCGGTGGGGGAGGTGATCTGACAGCCCACCAGCACGATGAGCGCTGCGGCACAACAGATCGGCAGCAGACGCCTCAAGGTCAATCAGCCCCTTCTGCGACCATCCTCGACTTCTCAGAGAACTACGATTTCGGGGCCGCCGGAGCACGCGCGGCAACACCCGCGATTATACGACAGCCCTCCCCAAAACGCAAGCCGCCGCCGCTGCGGGCGTATCCTCTGAAGGTCGGCGCAGCAGCCGCGAAGACTGCAGGCAACCAATTGGCCCGAACTCACCGCGGGGGCGCCTCGACTCCAGGCTCAGGCCGGGAGGTTCGCGGAGGGAGGCAACAGGTTGTCGGTGCATCCCCGGTGAACCTGCATCGCGCACCGACAGCCTGCGTTCACACCCACGCCGCGCAGGTGCGTCCTTAGACTGCCGGGAGGCAAGCAGGAGCGCCACCCTTCTGTTGGAAGAGTCGGAGAACGCTGTCTTTGCTTTCGTTGCGGGCGTGTGCTATAATCACGTGACCGGCCGATTCGCCGAGGGCGGAGGCGCCTTCAGGATAGTCGGCCCTTCCTGCTGCGTGCGGGAGCGCGTAGCCATCAGACCAGAGGAAGGAGGTGAGTTCGCATGAGCGAGCCTACCCTTTACGAAGCGATCTACATCCTGGACGCGTCGCTGCCTGACGAAGAGACCGAGCAGATCATCGAGTTCTTCGAGACGGCGGTTGAGGAGGCGGGCGGCGAGATGGTCGGCACACGCGACTTCCGCACCCGCCGGCTGGCGTACCCGATCGACAAGCACACACACGGGACATACAAGCTCCTGTACTTCTTCGGCACCGGAGCGGTGGTCGACGAACTGCGGCAGGAGATGTCGATTCGACAGCAGGTCATCCGCTCGCGCATCTTCGTGGCGAATCCGCACGCGATCATCGGCGGTCTGGAGCCCGAGGAGGCCGAGGAGGCAGCCGCGGCCGCGGCTGAGTCGGCGGAAGCCGCCGAGGCCGAAGCCGTCGAGGCGGAGGCAGCAGAGGCTGAGGAGGTGGCTGAGGAGGTGGCTGAGGAGGCCGCCCCCGAGGCAGCAGAGGCGGTTGAGACCGACG
Organism: Armatimonadota bacterium; assembly: GCA_050942735.1. Lineage (GTDB taxonomy): Bacteria > Armatimonadota > Zipacnadia > Zipacnadales > UBA5352 > UBA5352. The sequence goes on along the minus strand of JBMNNW010000085.1, from coordinate 21,822 downwards.
AGGCGCCCGCTGAAGAGACCGAGGCCGGTGAGGCTGAGGAGGTCGAGGAGTCGGAGGAGTCCGGCGAATCGGCGGCTGAGAATGAGGCGTCGGAGGCCGAAGAGGCCACGGAGACCGAAGAGTGACCCGCCCGCGATGGCGGTGATCGGATACCCGCGCGCACGGCGCGCACATGCAGCGGAGGGCTCCGGCCCTCCGCTGTGGCTTAACCGGCGCCTTGCGGGCGACGGCGCCCGCAGCAGGCGAATGATCGACGCGATCAGGGAGGGCGAAGACCGATGATCAACAGCGTGGTGCTGGTTGGGAATCTTGGCAGGGACCCTGAGCTGACGTACACTCAGAGCGGCATGGCCATCTGCAAGTTCCCACTGGGGGTGAATCGCCCGCCACGGCGGGGGGCGGACCAGGGGCAGTCGGGGGAACGTGCGGCGCCAGTTGACACCTCAGAGAATTGCCCGCAGTGTGAGGGTGGGACTCTGCAGATCCGAGAGGGCAGACGGGGCAAGTTCCTCGGCTGCACCAACTATCCGAACTGCACCTACAGCCGCGACTATGATGGTAATGATAGCGGTGGAACCGCGGGAAGTACCGGGGGAGCGCCTCGCGAGGAGACCGACTGGCTGGACATCGTGTGCTTCGGCCGAACCGCCGAGAACAGCGGGCAGTACCTCAGCAAGGGCGCTCGTGTTGGGATAGAGGGGCGCGTCCAGACGAGTACGTGGCAGCGAGACGATGGCAGCAAGGGTTATCGCGTCGAGATCAACGCCTATCGTGTGCACTTCCTCGAGTCCCGGCAGGAGCGCGAGGCGCGAGAGGGTTCGCAGAGTGGCGGATATCAGCAGCAGCGGCCTCCGCAGGGCCCGCCCCAGCAGCAGCAGGGCCCGCCCCAGCAGGAGCAGCGACCGGCGCCGCAGGAGCAGGGCGGACCGGACATCGACTGGACGATGGACGAAGAAGAAGACCCGTTCGGCGACCAATAGGCGCATCAGGCGGAGGCAGAAGGGCAGATGGCCCGCAGGCAGATGGTTGCGGTCGGAGTTGACCTTGGTGGCACGACCTTCAACGTCGGGATACTCAGCCCGGCGGGGGAGTTGCTGGCGCAGCAGTCCTACGACACACCGCGCTCGAGCGACGAGCCGGTGGCGCTCTCGGCGGTCACGGCGGCGGTCGGCGGGATCATGGAGCAGGCGACGGTCAAGCCCGACCAGCTCCTCGGCGTGGGCGTCGGCATCCCGGGCCCGGTGGACCCGGACGCCGGCGTCATCAGGCAGGCGCCCAACATGCACGAGCTTGACGGTGTGAACGCCGTCGAGGTGATCGGGGAGGGCCTCGACTTCGGCGACGACACCGGGGTGGCGGTGCGGATCGGCAACGACGCTTTCTGTCACACGCTCGCCGAACTGCGCTACGGCGCCGGTCGCGATGTCGAGAACCTCGTGATGTTCACGCTCGGCACCGGAGTCGGCGGTGGAGTGGCGCTCGGTAACCAGGTCAGGCGCGGGCCCCGGCAGATCATGGGCGAGGTCGGGCACATCGTGGTCGAGCCCGACGGCCGGCGCTGCGGCTGCGGCAACCACGGCTGCCTGGAGGCGCTGGTCGGTCGTGACGGGATGGTCGAGCAGGCCGTGCGGCTGCTCGAGCACGGGAGGCCGAGCGTGCTCGCCGAGCGGGGCGGGCGGAGACATGAGACGCTCTCGCCGAAGATGATCGCCGATGCCGCGCATGAGGGCGACGAGGTGGCGCTGGAGGTCATGAACACCTGCGGACATTACATCGGCGTGGCGCTGTGCTCGTGCATCGTGCTGGCCGATCCGGACCTGATCGTCCTCGGCGGCGGAATCGCGAACGCGGGCGCGGTGCTCTTCGAGCCGATCCGACGGACGGTCCATCACCGGAGCATGATCAGCGGCTTCGACGCGAGCAGGATCGTGCCCTCGGAGCTTGCGGGCAACGCGGGGATGATGGGCGCCGCGGCGCTGATCATCGACGAGATGGCGTGAAAGGCCGATACAGCGTGCGGGCGCGCCCGGAGTCCGACGAGTCGTGAGACCGTCGGAGATCCTCGCGGTCGCGCCTCCTCGCCTCGCTTGGGGAGGAGCATCCTGAGCTGCTCCCGGAGCAGTAGCAGCGCACAAAAGGTCTCGGCCGAACGTCAGAGGAACAGGGTGATCGGCTGCGCTGCGGCTGCCGGAGTGGGAACGGTAGTGGCGGCCTGAGCGCGCGTACCAGGGCAGAGATTCGGCTCCGCGGTGGAGCTTTCGTCCCGACATCATGACACGAGAGATAGCAGGCGGGCTTGACGAGAGGCTAAAGGCCTCGGACGAGTTCGCGGCGCTGGCCGAGCTTGTCGAGACGGGCGTTCCCGTCGCGGCGAGCGGGGTCAGCGGCGCCGGTTCAGCACTGCTGGTCGCGGGGCTTTCGGCGGGCGGCGGCACCTGCATGGTCGTCACATACAACGATGAGCGCGCGCGCAGGATCGCCGAGGACATCCGGGCGCTGATCGGCGACGATGCCGAGAGCCCGCGCGAGGTGCTTGTCTACCCCTCGATCGCGTCGGCGCTCTACGATGGCGTCACCCCCGACCGCGGCGAGGTCGCGGACCGGCTGACGGTGCTCGAGCGGCTCTCCGCGGGCGACGGGATCATCGTCGTCACGAGCGTGCAGGCGTTGATGCTGCAGACGATCCCGCGCGAGGCGATGGAGGCGGCGCGGCGTGAGGTGGCGGTCGGTGAGACGATCGACCGCGACGACCTCGCCCGCGCGCTGGTGGACCTCGGGTATGAGAACGTTGACCTCGTCGATGACGTGGGGCAGTTCTCCGTGCGCGGCGGGATCATCGACGTCTCGCCGCCGACGATGCCCGCGCCGATTCGGATCGAGCTTTTCGGTGACGAGATCGAGTCGATCCGGCTGTTCAGCGCGCAGACGCAGGTGTCGCTGAGGGAGATCGAGCGGGCCGGCTTCGGCCCGGCCGGGGAGATCCTCCTGACCGAGGACGCGGTGGCGGCGGCGCTGCCGCAGATCAAGCGGGCCTACCGGCGGGAACTCGACCGGCTGATCAAGGATGAGAAGAAGCGCGAGGCCGACCGGCTGCGGGAGCGGCGCGACGAGGACCTCGAACTGCTGGAGAATCTTCGTCCGGCCGAGACGCTGGTGCACTACCTTCCCTACGTCTACTCCCGGCGGGCGAGCCTCGGCGACTACCTGCCCGACGACTGCCTCGTGGTGGTTGATGAGCCGGTGCGGGTCGCCAGCCACGGGGAGGGATTCCATGCGGATGTGCAGGACACGTACCGCAGCGGAGTGAAGCTGGGGCGGCATCTGCGCCTGCCGGAGACAGGCTGCATCCCCTTCGAGCAGCTTGCCGCGACGCACCTGTCGATCCCTCCGAGCCTTGAGGAGAAGCGGCGGGTGGTCTATCTCGGGATGCTGCGGCGGGATGTCCCGTGGAATGAGGGTGTCGAGCCGGCCACGTTCTCCACGCCCCCGGTGGACAGCTTCGGCGGGAAGTTCGATCTGCTGGTGGACGGGATCAGGCAGTGGCAGCAGCAGGGCGAGTATCTGCTGATCTGCTCGGGTGAGCCCGAGAAGGCGGCGGAGGCGCTCAACGGCCGGGGGCTGGAGCATGTCTCGCTGAGCAACGGGCAGCTTGCGCTCGAAGCCGGGAAGGTGAAGGTTGCGCCGCTGGAGCTGTCGGGCGGCTTCAAGCTGCCGTCGGCGGACCTGGTGGTGATGACGGGCGCGGAGATCTACGGCTGGCGGAAGGTGCGGCAGCCGAAGGAGACCAGGTACCGGCGGGGGTTCTCGCTGACCTCGATCCAGGATCTCGACGAGGGCGACCTGGTGGTGCACATCACCCACGGGATCGGCCGCTACGCGGGGCTGTCGAAGCAGACGATCGGCGACATGGAGCGCGACTACCTCGTCATCGAGTACTCGGGCGGGGACAGGATCTACGTGCCGGTGACGCAGCTTGACCGCGTGCAGCGCTATGTCGGCCCGCAGGGTGGCGGCGTGTCGGTCGATAAGCTTAACGGAAAGCGCTGGGCGAGCGCGAAGAAGAAGGCGCGCGCGTCCACGCGGATGCTCGCGCGCGAGTTGATGAAGCTCTACCGCGAGCGGGAGCGGGCGAAGGGGTACGCGTTCGCCGCCGATTCGCCGTGGATGAAGGAGCTGGAGGCATCTTTCCGCTTCGAGGAAACACCCGGGCAGTGGCAGGCAATAAAGGACATAAAGCGCGACATGGAGCTTGAGCGCCCGGCGGACCGGCTTATCTGCGGGGACGTGGGCTTCGGAAAGACGGAGGTGGCGATCCGCGCGGCGTTCAAGGCGGTGCTCGATGGGAAGCAGGTTGCGGTGCTGTGCCCGACGACGGTCCTGGCGCATCAGCATCTCAACAGCTTCCGCGAGCGGCTGGGGAAGTATCCGGTGGAGATCCGGATGCTCAGTCGCTTCCGGACGCCCGCCGAGCAGCGCAAGACGATCCAGCAGCTCAAGGCCGGGACGGTGGACATCGCGGTCGGCACTCACAGACTGCTCGGCTCGGACATCGGCTTCCACGACCTCGGGCTGATCATCGTGGACGAGGAGCAGCGCTTCGGGGTGGAGCAGAAGGAGCGGCTGAAGAAGCTGCGCACGACGGTGGACGTGCTGACGCTGACGGCGACGCCGATCCCCCGGACGCTGAACATGGCGCTGTCGGGGATCCGCGACGTCTCGGTGATCAACGACCCTCCCGCGGGGCGGCTGCCGATCCGGACCTTCGTGCGCGAGCGGGACACCGACCTTATCCGCGAGGCGATCATGCGGGAGGCCGAGCGCGGCGGGCAGGTATACTTCGTGCACAACCGGGTCAAGTCGATCGGCCACGTGGCCGCGGAGGTGCAGCGGCTCTGCCCGGAGGTGACGGTGGCGGTCGCGCACGGGCAGATGGACGAGGACGAGCTTGAGCAGGTGATGATGGCGTTCTACCGCGAGGAGTTCGACGTGCTCGTGTGCACGACGATCATCGAGAACGGGCTGGACGTGGCGAACGCGAACACGATGATCGTCGATGACGCCGGCAATCTCGGGCTGGCGCAGTTGTACCAGCTCAGAGGCCGGGTGGGCCGCTCCAACCGGCAGGCCTACGCGTATCTGCTCTACAAGTATCCCGACCGCATGACCGAGGAGGCGGAGCAGCGGCTGCAGGCGATTGAGCAGTTCTCTGAGCTTGGATCGGGCTTTAAGGTGGCCCTGCGCGATCTTGAGATACGCGGGGCAGGCGACATCCTCGGCGGAGAGCAGAGCGGGCATGTCTCGGCGGTGGGGCTGGACCTTTATGCACAGATGCTCGCCGATTCGGTGAAGGCGCTCAAGGGCGAGGCGGTCAGCGATGAGGAGGAGGGGCATCCCGCGCTGGACCTGCCGCTGGAAGCGGTGATCCCGGCGGATTACGTGCCGGGGGAGCGGCAGCGCATCTCACTCTACCGACGGCTCTCATCGCTGTGGGAGGACGAGCATGTCAGCGCGTTGGAGGAGGAAATCGTCGATCGCTACGGACCGATGCCCGCGCCGGTGAGCAATCTGATCGAGATCGCGCGGCTGCGGATCGCCTGCCGCGACCTCGGGATCGTTGACGTGCGCGCCCAGCGCAACCGGGTGCGGATCAGGCTCAGCAGGCAGATCGCGCTGGGGCGACGCGAGCGGATGATACTCTCCGAGCTCTACCGCGACACCGTCAGGGGCAGGCGCAAATCGGAACGACCCGCGCTGGACCGCCCGACCTTCGACGCGACGGAGATTACGTTCACGTACTCAGCGCGGGAGCCTGAGAAGGTGCTGGCCGGGCTGCACGAGATCATCGCAAGACTGCGCGACCGGGAGCAGACGGCGCGGGGGCGCGATCGACGGGCCGTGGGTGAGACTGCATGACTGATGCCGACAGGAACCTTGCGAGCGGCAGCATCGAAGTTGGCGTTCGCTTTCGTCATAATCCGAAGGTATACTCTTTCGCCGCGGAGGGTGTGCGCCTGAGCATCGGGGACAGGGTCCTCGTTCGCTCCGAGAAGGGCGTGGACATGGGCGAGGTGATAGAGCTGCGGGGGCGCGTTTCACAGGAGCGGGCCGAGGAGCTGATGCCCGTCGTGCGGAAGGCGACCGCGGAGGATCTCGCGCATATAGAGGAGCAGGAGCAGCGTGAGAAGCAGGCGCTGAGGATATGTGCGGAGAAGATCGAGGCTCACGGGCTGCCGATGAAGCTGATAGACTCCTCGCTGTCATTCGACAACACGCGGCTGGTCTTCTACTTCAGCGCCGACGGCCGGGTGGATTTCCGCGAGCTGGTGCGCGACCTCGCGAAGACCTTCCGATTGCGGATCGAGCTGCGGCAGATCGGCGTGCGCGATGAGGCGAAGCTGCTGGGCGGGCTGGGCCCGTGCGGACGCCGGCTGTGCTGCAAGACGTTCATGCGCGACTTCGAGCCGGTCGGGATTCGCGTGGCGAAGGACCAGGGGCTGGCGCTGAACCCCAACAAGATCAGCGGGCTGTGCGACCGTCTGATGTGCTGCCTGCTTTTCGAGCACGAGACGTACTGCGCGCTGCGCAACGAGATGCCCTCGCGCGGCGATCGCGTGATGACCGAGCAGGGGCAGGGTACCGTGCGCGATGTGCTGCTGCTCAAGGAGCAGATCACGGTGCACCTTGACGATGGCACGGAGACCACGGTGAAGGCCTGCAAGGCGCGGCCTCTCAGCGAGGATGAGCAGCGGGCCCCCGCGGGCGACGATCAGCCCGGCGGGGCTGCCCCGAGCGCCGAGGCCCCCGAGACTTCGGAGAAGGCGGCCTCGCCCGCGGAGGGCCCGAGCCGCCGGCGTGGCTCAGGTGGCGGGCGGCGCCCCGAGGGCGGGGACAGCGGCGGTGAGGCGCCGCGCGGGGATGGTTCGCACACACGAGAGAAGAAGGGCGCCGAGCCGGGCTCCGACGCCGAGGCGAATGCGTCGCGCAGGCGCGGCGCCAGCCGCAGGCCGCGATCGCGCAGGAGCGGGCGGCGCGGCGGCAAAGACGGAGGGAACACCTGAGAGATGCCTATCTACGAGTACGAGTGCGGCTCATGCGGCAGAGTATTCGATCTGCTGGTGAGTCGATCGAAGGCTGCTGACAGTCCACCGTGCGAGCACTGCGGCTCTCCGGAGACGGCGAGGATCATGAGCGGGTTCTTCGGGCGAGCGGCCTCCGGTGACGGTGAGAGTTCCAGCGTGGGCGGGGCGTGCGCAGGCTGCACGGCCGCGAGTTGCGCGGGTTGCAGGCAGTAATTCCGACGGGAGCGGGAGATAAGCACATGGCGACGGAAGAGCACGGCACCAACAAGTTCTACATCACGACGCCGATCTACTACGTGAACGACAGGCCCCACATCGGGCACACGTACTCCACCGCGGCGGCGGACGCGGTCGCGCGCTTCCATCGGATGCGCGGAGACGATGTGCTCTTTCTGACCGGGACCGACGAGCACGCGCAGAAGGTCGTGCGTGCGGCTGAGGCCGCCGGGCTCGACGCGCAGTCATTCGCCGACCGGGTCATGACCGCGTTCCTCGACATGTGGGATAAGATGCACGTGGACTACGACCGCTTCATCCGCACTACCGAGGATGAGCACAAGCAGGTTGTCTCCGAGGTGTTCAGTCGGCTGCTCGAACGCGGAGACATCTACAAAGACCGCTACGAGGGCTGGTACTGCGTTCCGTGTGAGACGTACTTCCCGGAGGAGGACCTTGGCGACGGCAACCTCTGCCCCGACTGTGTCCGCGAGGTCGAGCGGCTGACCGAGGAGGCGTACTTCTTCAGGGCGTCGGCCTACGGCAACGACCTTCTGCGGGAGATCGAGGCGCACCCTGAGCGGATCATGCCCGACAGCCGGCGCAACGAGGTGCTCTCATTCATCCGCGGCGGCCTTCAGGACACCTGCGTAACGCGGGCGAACCAGGGCTGGGGCGTGCCGGTGCCGGGCGATGAGCAGCACGTGATCTACGTCTGGTTCGACGCGCTGGTCAACTACCTGACCGGCGCGGGCTGGACACTGGATGATGAGAAGTTCGCCCGGACGTGGCCGCCGAACGTGCAGATCATGGGCAAGGATATCCTCACCCGCTTCCACGGGAGCCTGTGGCTGGCGATGCTGATGGCGCTTGAGATCGAGCTGCCCGAGATGCTCTTCGCCCACGGCTGGTGGGTGACCGCGGGCGGGGAGAAGATCAGCAAGTCGCGCGGGAACGTCGTTGACCCGTGGGCCGAGGTCGAGTTGCTGGTGGAGGAGTCGGGCTGCACGACCGACGTCGCGGTGGACGCGGTGCGTTATTACATGTTCCGCGAGGTCACCTTTGGCCTCGATGGGGCGTTCTCCTCAGAGGGGCTGCTCGCGCGGTTCAACGCGGACCTCGCGAATGACCTCGGGAACCTGCTCAACCGCACGCTGCCGCTGGTGGAGCGCTACCTTGACGGAAGGATCGATCAGCCGGGGCCGGGGGCGGGCGAGCTGTCGGAGCAGATCGAGGAGGCGGTGAAGCGCGCCGAGCGGAGCTTCGAGACGCTCGATCTGCGCGGGATGCTCGAGGGCATCTGGGATCTGCTGGCCGCGGCGAACAAGTTCGTGGATGCGCGGGCGCCGTGGGACCTGCACAAGCAGGGCAAGAAGGTCGAGCTGACCGCAGTGCTCTACGACATCATCGACGCGACCCGCGTCGTGGCGCTGATGATCGCTCCGGTGATGCCTGCGGTGGCCGAGGAGATCTGGCGGCAGCTCGGGCTTGAGGCGATGGGCGTTGAGATGACGTGGGATGACTGCCGCGCCGGGAGGCTGCCGGCCGGGGCGGAGGTGCGCCGGGGCCGACCGATCTTCCCGCGGATCGATCTCGAGCGCGTTCGCCAGCGGGTCGCCGCGCAGACCGCGGCCGAGACCGAGGAAGAAGAGGACGAGGCCGAGATGATCAGCTACGATGACTTCATGAAGATCGACCTGCGCATCGCGAAGGTGCTCGATGCCGATCCGGTGGAGGGCACCGACAAGCTGCTGAAGCTGACGGTTGACGCCGGGGATGATGAGCCCCGGCAGGTCGTTGCGGGGCTGGCCGAGGACTTCTCACCGCGCGAACTGATCGGCGAGACGGTGGTGCTGGTGGCGAATCTCGAGCCCGCCACGATCCGCGGTGTGCAGTCGCAGGGGATGATCCTCGCGGCCGGCGGTGAGCGGCCGCTGGCGCTGATAGTGCCCGATCGTGACGTGGAGCCGGGCGAGAGGGTGCGCTGATGTGGACATGCTTCAGCAAAGGGGGACTCGCTTGAAGCCAATGAAGAAACGTCAGATCATTCTTCGGATGCTGCCGGTCGTGCTTTCCATCGGCATCATCACGGTGCTGGTGGCGCTTGGCGGCACCAACAGCATCGCAGTGCACTTTTTCTACCTCCCGATCGTCTACGCGGGCTTCGTGTTCGGCGACGTGGGCGCGATCCTCACTGCGGTGCTGGCCGCCGCGGCGTGCGGGCCGTGGATGCCCGCCGAGCTGGTGGTTGAGGGGAGCGAGACGCACGCGGTGACTCAGACGTGGTGGGACATCGGTGTGCGCACGGGAGTCTTCTACGTGATGGGGATCTTCGCCTCACGCGTCTCGGCGGCGATCTCGCAACGCGCGCGGGAGATGCAGAACCTCTATGAGGTGGCGCGCACCGTCTCCTCATCGCTGCGCATCCGCGAGGTGCTCGACACGATCGCGGCGCAGGCGGTCTCGGCGATGGACGCGCGCGCCTGCTCGATCCGCCTGCTCAATGAGGAGACCGGCGAGCTTGAGCGCGCGGCGTCATCAGGGCTCAGTGACGACTACTGGGACAAGGGCCCGGTGACCGTCCCCGACAGCGCGCTTGACGAACGCGTGCTGCGCGGGGAGGTCGTGGAGGTCTACGATGTGCAGACCGACGAGCGCTGGCAGTACCCCGAGGCGGCCGAGCGCGAGGGCCTGACCTCGGTGCTCAGTCTGCCCCTTCAGGCGCGTGACAGCATCCTCGGCGTGATGCGCATCTACGCTCACCGGAAGCGGCATTTCAGCGAGGCCGAGGTGGACCTGCTGGGCGCCTTCGCCCACTCGGCGGCCGTCGGGATCGAGAATGCGAAGCTCTACGAGGAGAGCCGCCGGGGGTACTTCGAGACGATCCGCGCGCTGACGATCGCGATCGAAGCGCGCGACTCGGCGACGTACTCACACTCCGAGCATGTGACTGAGCTTGCCGGCGACCTCGCGCGGGAGCTTGGACTCAACGACCAGGAGCGGGAGATGCTGCGCTTCGGCTGCATCCTTCACGACATCGGCAAGATCGGGATCGACGAGCGGATGATGGACGCGCGCGACACCGCCGACGCCGAGCACGTCTTCTACCGCATGCACCCGCTGATCGGCCGCTCGATCCTCAACCCGGTGAGCTTCGCCAACGAGTTCCTGCCGATCGTGGTGCATCACCACGAGCGGTGGGACGGCCGCGGCTTCCCTGAGGGCCTTGAGGGGGAGGAGATCCCGTTCACCGCGCGGCTCGTGGCGGTGGTGGACTCGTATGAGCGGGCGGTCAACCCCACCGAGTCGCCGATGCCGATCAGCCCCGAGGAGGCACTGCGCAGCATCCTGCGTGGCTCGGGCACGGCGTATGACCCGGAGATCGTCGCCGCCTTCGCCCGAATGATGCGCCGGAAGATCGAGGCCGGTGAGGTCGAGGAGGGCGTCGTGATCGACGACGACCCGCTCGACATCGAGGAAATGATCGATGAGGCGCTCAACGGCGCCCTCTCCCGCGCGGGCGGCGAGGACGGGGAGGAGCCCGAGGGCTCGGCTGAGGAGTGAGCTGATGCGCAGCCTTCTGAAGGTCGTCATCTCGCTGCCGGTGATCTTCGCGATCCTGGCGGTGGCTCACGGGGCAATGATCGACCAGGTCCCGCTCACCGCGGAGGAGCTTGAGCAGTTGGTCGGCACAGACTGGTACTCAGTCAGCATCTTCGGCCAGCCCAACGGCTACGCCCGCATCGAGGGCGTTCTGATCGAGACGCCCGAGGGCCCGCGTCTGCGTGTCACTGAGGAACTGAGGATACTGATTGCCCTCGCGGGCAACGAGCTTGAGGCGAGCAAGTCGCAGGTGACCGTCTACGACGAGCACCTTCGGCCGTCGAGCATCGAGATGGCGAAGAATGAGCTGGGCCGCAGCGCCCGCCTCTCCGCCCGCATCGAGGGCGGCGAGCTGGTGGTGCGCACCGCGGGCCTCGAACCAGGCGCGCCTCCTGAGAGCGTCCGGCGGCTCAAGTTTCCCGACGACTTCGCATCCGACATCCTCATCTCCGTGCGCGCGCTTCGGGGGCAACTCGCCCCCGGCGACAGCTTCAGCTACGCCGTTTACGACGCGGAGATCGACGTGATCGACCGCCATCGGGTGCGGGTCGATCGACGTGAGACCGTCGCCGACACGGAGACGGTCGTGGTCGAGGCGACCAGCGAGAAGCTCGGCGTCACCGTCATGAGCTGGCTCGACGAGCGAGGGCGGCTGCTGCGACAGTCCGTCCCGGGCATGATGGACCTGAGCCTCGACCGCGTGAGCGAGGAGGAGGCGCTCGCGAGCGTCGCGCCCTTTGAGATAAGCAGCGGCATTGAGGTGGCCGAGCACCTGCCGCTGGTCCGCTCTCTGCAGGAGATTCGCCTGCGCGTGAAGCGCAACGTGGGGGCGGCCGCGGAACTGCTCGTGGAGACGCATCGGCAGACAGTCACCCCCGACGGCGATGATGCGATCGTCACCATCAGTCGCGAGACCCCGCCGGACGAGACCCTCACGCTCCCGATCACCGATGAGTCGATGCGGGAGTACCTCGCGGCGACCACGCAGGTGCAGTCCGATGATCCGCGCATCGTGGACCTCGCCAGGGAGATCGTCGGCGATGAGACCGACGCGTGGGCGGCGGCGCAGAAGCTCTGCACGTGGGTCAGAGCGAACATGCGCGCGGTGCCGAGCGAGCCGCGGCCGATCACCGCGCTGGAGGTCGTCGAGTCGATGCGCGGTGACTGCACCGAGCACGCGATCCTGATGGCGGCGCTTGGCCGCGCGGTCGGTCTGCCGACGAGGTTCGTGACCGGCCTCGCCTACGTGCGAGGCGAGTTCGGCTACCACGCGTGGACCGAGGTCTACGTGGGCCGCTGGGTGGAGATGGATCCCTCGTGGGGGCAGATGACGGTGGACGCGGGGCACATGCAGGTGTACGCCAGCTCGCTGGATCAGGCGTCGTACGCCCGCGCGAGTCTTGCGACCGGACGCACCATCGGCGCGATCAGCATGCAGGTCGAGCAGTACATCACTGCGGACGGCCGCACAGTTGAGGCAGGGGAGGACCGATGATCAGAGCGATGACGGTCGTGTTGTTGGCGCTTGCCGGCTTGGCAGTGGCGTTCGCACAGGTGGACGAGGCCCCCGCGCAGCCGCCGGCGGGTGACGCCGATCAGGACAGGGGGCAGGTCGTGGTCATGCGCGCCGTCTGGCCGGGGGGAGATCTGAGCAACACGAGTTTCCGGCTCTTCGGGGACCGGGAGATGCGCGTGCTGATGGACATTCTCCCCGCGCCCGACGGCGAGGCGATGATCCTCCTGCAGCCCGGTGAGTACTTCGTGATGGCCGTGGTTGACGCGAACGGGAACAACGAGGTGGACGCGGGCGACGGCTTCGGCTTCCACGGCGTCACCGACCTCGACGCGGCGTCCCAGCCGATGCCGCTGCGAGTGGAGGAAGGGCAGGCCAACCTCGCCACGATCAGCATCCTGATGGTCCTCGCCGAGGACGGGCGGCTCGTGCCGCTGCCGTCCGCCGTCGAGCGCACCGTCGGGACGCTTCAGGGCAGCTTTCAGAAGGGTGAGGGCGCGGACACCACCCGGACGAGGCTGCTGGTCGTGCTGCCCGCCGCGGATGGGGCGCGGCCGATCGTGCATGCGATCGGTCCTTACGAGTTCGAGCTGCAGGTGCCTCCCGGCGCGCACCGCATCGCGGTGATCGTCGATGAGGACGGCAGCGGCACGCTCACCGCGGGCGACCTGGCGGCCCTGCGCGGCTTCGGAGATGACGAGCCGGTGCCCGTCGATCCCGGCGGCACCACCGTGATCGGGCCGCTGACACTTGCGCCGCTGGGCGAGGCGCCGGAGGGGATTCCTCCGCTGATCGCGGGAGTCGTCACCGGCGCGCAGATCCCCGAGGGCGGTCGGGCATCGGTGGCCTTCTGCACCGACCCGGCGCTGCGCGATGAAGCGTTCTCACTGGCGACCGACCCGGCAGGCCTCTTCGCGGCGGTGGTCGCGCCCGGCACGTACTATCTTCGCGTCACCATCGACGCGGCGGGCGACGGCGCACTCGGCCCCGGGGATATGCTGGGCTTCTTCGGCGTTGACGACCTGCGCGGGGAGGCCAGGCCCGCCCCGCTTGAGGTGACGGAGGACGCGCTGCACACGAACATCAACGTGCCCATCTCCGCGCGCATGGATGAGGACGGGCGACTCTCGGCATGGCCAGCGGCAGACGACGCAGCCGGCGACGCAGCAGAGAACGCGGGAGAGTGAAAGATGTCGGTTGACCTGCTCAGGGACAGACGCATCGCCGTGCTGATGGGCGGACAGTCGGGAGAGCGGGAGGTGTCGCTCCGGTCGGGCGCGGGAGTGCTCGCATCGCTGCAGCGGCAGGGCTTTGACGCCGTGCAGATCGACCCGGGGAGGAACCTCGTCGCGCAGCTTGAGGAGGCGCGCGCGGAGGTCGTCGTCAACGTGCTGCACGGCGGCGCCGGAGAGAACGGCGCGATCCAGGGCGTGCTGGAGTGCGCGGGCTACCCGTACACCGGCTGCGGCGTGCTCGCCAGCGCGCTGACGATGGACAAGGTGCAGACCAAGCGCATCTTCGGCGCGTGCGCGATCCCCACACCCCCGTGGCTGCACATCGACGGCTCGCGAGGCGCCGACGACTTCGCCGACGAGGCGATCGAGCGGTTCGGCCTGCCTGTGGTGATCAAGCCGCGCGACGAGGGCTCGAGTCTCGGCGTCTCCATCCCGAAGACGCGCGAGCAGCTCATCGCGGCCACCGACTCAATGCAGCGCGACTGGGGCGAGGGTCTCATCGACCGCTTCATCGAGGGGGTCGAGGTGACCATCGGCGTGGTGGGCGTGGGGGAGAGGATGCGCGCGTTGCCGGTGCTGGAGCTGGTGCCGAAGCGCGAGTTCTACGACTATGAGGCGAAGTACACGAAGGGCATGACGGAGTTGATCGCGCCCGCGCGTATCTCCGACGAGCTGACCGCGAAGAGTCAGCGGATCGCGCTGGAGGCATTCGTGGCGCTGGGCTGCGAGGGCCTCGGGCGGGTGGACATGCACATCGACCGCGACGGCAACTGCTGGGTGCATGAGATCAACTCGGTGCCCGGCATGACCGAGACCTCCGACCTGCCGCACGCCGCCGAGGCTGAGGACGTCTCCTACGACGAGCTTGTCCTGCAGATCCTCGAGACCGCGACCGCACGGATGTGAGATCCGCGCCGCCGATCAGATCGCAAGCCACCGGCGGCGCAGGCACGAACCTGAGTTCCTGACGCGCCGAGCCGAACTCCCGCCCGGCCCCGATGGCCGGGCGTCACGCGTGTGATAATGATGCCCGAGATCATCGACGCGCATACTCATATCTTCCCGGAGAAGGTCGCCGACCGGGCCGTGGAGCAGCTTGAGGCGATCTACGGCGCGACGCCGGTGCGCCGTCCGGTGCTCGACGAGCTGATCGCGGAGATGGATCAGGCCGGGGTGGCCCGCTCGGTCTACGCCCCGGTCTCCACGCGGCCCGAGCAGGTCCGGTCGATCAACCGCTTCGCGCTGGAGCTGGTCGATCATCCGCGCATCATCCCCTTCGGGACGCTCCACCCGCACCATGAGGACGTGCCGGGCGAGATCGAGCGCCTCGTCGCGGGCGGCATCCGCGGAGTGAAGCTGCAGCCCTTCTTCCAGCACTTCACCTTCGAGGAGGCCCCGACCCGCGCGATGTTCGAGGCCGTCGGCGATCGGCTGGTGATCCTCATGCACGGCGGGCAGGAGATCGTTGAGATCGAGGACGTCGTGCCCGGTGGCGAGGCGCTCGCGCGGCTGATCGACGACTTCCCGGCGCTTCGCATGATCGTCGCGCACATGGGGGGGTACGAGATGTGGGAGGGCGTGAGCGAGCATCTGGTCGGCGCGCCGGTGCACTTCGACCTCTCATACACGTTCAATCATGCGTCGGACGATCTGATCGCCGAGGTCTGCTCCCGCCACGGCTGGGAGCGCGTCATCTTCGGCAGCGACTTCCCGTGGCAGAGTCAGCGGGAGGCGCTCGACGGTCTGCGGCGCCTGGGCCTCGATGACGCGACCTTCGCTGCCGTCACGGCGGGGAACCTGCTCGCACTGCTCGACATGACGGCCTCAACCTGAGTCTGAACAGGAGAACGCACATGGACTGGAAGCCTTTCTTCATCGCCTTCACCACGCTCTTCGTGGCGGAGTTGGGCGATAAGACGCAGATCGCCGCGTGCTTCATCGCCGCGGATCAGCAGAGCCCGTGGATGGTACTGCTCGGCGCCAGCCTCGCGCTGACGCTGGTCAGCGCCATCGGCGTGGTCGTCGGACACGTCCTCGGGGCTCAGCTTCCCACCGAGATCATCCGCTACGTGGCGGCGGGCCTCTTCATCCTGATGGGTATCCTGATCGGCTTCAACGTGATCTGATCAGTGAGTGACGCGTCCCGGGTGCTTGACATTATCAGAGGCGTTAATTAGGCTGATCATGCCTCGTGTAATTAACGCAAAACGCGTTTCGTGTTGATTAGAAGCGCACTCTCCCCTGTAAGTGACGGGGGTGTTCATTGTGGTTCACGGGAAGATGGGTCGGTCGGGTCGGTACATTGCGCAACCGCAGGGCTACGCCGCGTTCATCCCCTCGCCCCTGCCACCAGACCCGCCGGTCGAGATGGATGCCGAGATGTGGCAGTTGCTTTCGCAGGCCGACCGGGCTCTGGGGCGCCTCGACGGCGCGACTGACATTCTGCCCAATCCCGACCTCTTTGTCGCTATGTACGTACGCAAGGAAGCGGTTCTCTCCAGTCAGATTGAGGGAACTCAGGCCTCACTTGAAGATGTCATAGAGTACGAGGCGGCGGGCGGGAACGGCCATCATCCAGAGGACGTCTCGGAGGTCGTGAACTACGTTGCCGCGATGAATCTTGGGTTGACCCGTCTCGCAGAGCTTCCGCTGAGTCTCCGTCTAATCCGAGAGATCCATGAACGGCTGCTCAAGGATGTGCGGGGACAGCATCGGAGTCCGGGCGAGTTCCGTGACTCACAGAACTGGATCGGTCCCGAGGGAGCGGGGATCCACGACGCCGTTTTCGTCCCACCGCCCCCTCACGAGTTGATGGGAGTGCTCGGCGAGTGGGAGGAATATGTCCACTCGGACGGTGACATGCCGGATCTGGTGAGGATCGGTCTGGCGCACGCGCAGTTCGAGACGATCCATCCGTTTCTTGACGGCAATGGACGCGTCGGTCGTCTCCTGATCACGTTCCTGCTCTGCAGCCATGGGGTGCTTCAGAGGCCGCTGCTGTATACGTCGTACTTCTTCAAGCGCCACAGGCAGGAATACTACTCGCTGCTTCAGTCCACTCGTGACGAAGGGGACTGGGAGGGTTGGCTCAAGTTCTTTCTGCGTGGCGTACGTGAAACAGCCGAAGAGGCCACCGGCACGGCTCGCGCGATTCTGGCCTACCGCGAGGATGCACAGGTGCGGATCAGCGAAAACCTCCCGATGACCGCAGGCAATGCGCTCACGCTTCTTGACCGTCTCTTCGAGAAACCCGTATTGTCCGTCAATCATGCTGCAGATGCACTTGGTGTGGCATTTCCAACAGCCAGCAGACTCGTCGTTTCGCTGGAGGAACTCGGCATATTGCAGGAGATGACCGGTCAGAGCCGCTACAGGCGATTCATTCACAGGCCTTATGTCGACCTCCTCTCCCGGGATTAGATGGGGCGTCGCGCCTCCTGTCTTTACTGCCTTCCCCCTCCCCCTCCTCCTGCGACCTCCCCAGGCATTCCCTCCAACGGAATCTTCAGATGTCGTTGGATGGATCCGTTCGACAGAGACGCGTACATGGTTGCGGCGGAGGCCGCCCGGACCTCCGCCGCTGACCGCTTTGCCGGCGCTTCCTGTCCTCAGCGCTCCGTCGCCGGGCCGTTCGGCACCATGCAGAGGAACTCCAGCGGCTCCACTCCCGTGTTGCGGAACTGGTGCTCCTCGTCCGGCTCGATCAGAATCGCGGTGTCGGGCGCGAAGTGCGTGACCGCGTCACCGTGGACGACCTCGCCGACCCCGCGAACGATGTATACCTGGTGCTCCCACGCGTGTGTGTGCAGCGGGGTACACCCGCCCGGCTCGACCTCGAAGCGCCGCATCGCGAAGTTCGGCGCGCCGCACGTCTGCTCGTCGAGCAGCCACTGGATCCGGACGCCCTTCGCGCCCTCGGCCTCGACGGTGCTGCAATCACAGTGCTCCACATCGACAATGTGCACGATCGTGCACCTCCTTGATCGGTCAGTGAACGCCTGCATAATTCCACGTCGCGCCCGCCATCCCTGCCCGGCGCCACGCAGGTTGCGCACCATCGCGCGGTGAATTGCCCGGCGTGCTGATCTCGACAGAGGGAGCGCTCAGTTCATGACCCCGCGAGAGTCCGTGAAAGTCGCGCTCGACGGTGGGCGGCCCGAGGGCCTGCCACCGCACTTTGAGCTGGTGTTCAAGCGCTGTGAGGAGTTCTACGGCCGCAAGCGCCTCGAACGCGACGATCTCGATGGGGTCGAGGGCGCGCGGCGACGGCGGCTGCTGCGCGAGAACGCCCGCATGTGGGCGGAGATCTATCAGCGCCTCGACTGGGCCATCTGCACCGGCTTCTGGGGCCTCGATGATGACGACCAGCTCCGATCCTTCGACGACTTCCGCGAGTTCGCCGGCGACTCGATCATGCTCTCCACCACCATCGACGGCACCGTCGGCATCCCCACCGGCCGCAACATGGTCGAGGCCGCGATGCGGCTCTTCGACAACCGCGATGAGGAGATTGATGCCCGCGAGCGACGCGTGGATGAGGCGATCGCCCGCGCCGGGCGCTTCGCCGAGGCCGGCGCGGAGATCATCCTCATGTGCGCGGACTATTGCTTCAACGATGGACCGTGGCTGTCGCCCGCGATGTTCGCGGAGTTCGTGACGCCCTTCCTCACGCGCCAGGTCGAGGGATTCCACGCGCTCGGCCTCTACGCGGCGAAGCACACCGATGGCGACATCATGCCGATCCTCGATCAGCTTGTGAGCACCGGGATCGACGCCCTGCACTCGCTGGACCCGATGGCGGGCGTGGATATCCGCGAGGTGCGGCGGCTCGTGGGGTCGAGCCTGTGCCTGATGGGCAACGTGAACTGCGCGCTGGTCCACGCCGGGACGCCCGAGGAGGTCTACGACAGCGCGCTCTACTGCCTCGCGCACGGCGGCGTGGAGAACGGGGCGTATGTCTTCTGCACGAGCAACTGCATCTTCGAGGGCGTGCCGCTGGAGAACTACGAGGCGATGCTGCAGGCGCGGCGGGACTTCGGCCCACCCGGCGCCGCCCACCCCGAGCCGCCCGCGGAGATGATGTGATGGAGCTGCCGGACGTGGTGCAGACACTCACCATCATCGCGATGTCCGGTCTGATCGCCACCGCAGGCGTGCTCGCGGACGGACAGCCGCGAGAGCTGATCGCCGTCGAGGCCGCCGCGCGTGGCGCAGATCGCACATGGGAGGCGCTGCAGGCCGGTGCGGATGATCTCGAATCGCGCCGCCTCTTCTCCGCCGCACTGGCGTACTGTGAGGCGGATCGCGACCTCGACCGGCTCGCGTCGATCTTCGCGGCGGCCGCTGCGATGCAGGACCGCGACCCCGACAGCCCCGGCTTCGGCAATTTCCACTGGCGGCGTTCGGAGACCGCCGTCCGCGACTTCAACCCGGTGGAGTTCGCCATGCGCGACGGGGCCCCGATCTGGCTGCGCCATCGCGACAGCCTCACCGACACCGCGCGCGCCGAACTGCGCGAGCTGCTGGAGTACGCCGTCGAGGCCTGCCTGCGCCACCGCGTGCCTCCGGCGTACACCAACATCACGTTGATGAACGCCGGCAACCTGATCCTGCTGGGTGAGGCGCTCGGGCGGCCTGAGGCTGTCGCCGAGGGGCGCGTCCGGCTCGACACCTTCAGCGTATACACATGGGAGGCGGGCGTCCACGAGTTCGCCAGCCCCGTCTACTACGGCGTGGACATCGATGCCCTCCTGCTGCTCCATGCGCTGACAGGGAGCGCAGAGGTCCGGGCGCAGGCGGCGGCGCTCCTCGAGCTCTTCCTGCATGACGTCGCGCTCAACTGGTTCGCGCCCGCACAGCGGCTCGCGGGTGCGCACAGCCGCAGCAACGACTACCTGCGCGGCCGCGGAGGCGTCGAGGGGCACCTGTGGATGGCGGGCTGGTTCGACGAGCCGCGTCTGAGCAGGCTCGCGCCCGCGATCGCCGCGTGGCGGCCGCCGCTCGGGCTCCGGGAGATCGCGCAGGGCCGCCTCCCGCGGCTTGTGCGGCAGAGCTGGGGGATCGGCGAGGCGGAGGCGCGCACACACTACCTACTGCCCGGCATCACCCTCAGCACCGCGGGCGCGCACTTCGGCCCCGATGATGTCCCGCTGACGGTGGACTTCGCCGCGGGGCGCGACGCCGTGCGCTGCTACGTGATACCCGATGCGCGCCAGGATCCGTTCGGCGTCGATGAGTTCGCGCTCGGGCCGCACTCGAAGGCGCTGCACTCGCGGCCGTTCTTTGCTGCGGCACAGCGGACCACGGACGCGGTCGCGCTGGCGATCTGCCGCGACGGCGACCTCATCGGCGACCCGCGCGCGCTGGCGACGCACTTCGTGATGCCGCGGGACGTGGACGCCTGCCTTGTCGGTGACCGAGAGATCTCGCTTGAGGGCGCTGAGCCCTTCGCCCACGCGGTTGATTCGGGGATCTCCGTCGCGATCGTGAAGGGCGGCGCGGTGGCGGCGGTGCGCGTGGTGTGGGCGCGCGGATTCGACGGTGCGGTCGCGCCCGCGGCGCTCGTGTGGGATGGCGGCGAGCATGACGCGATGCGGCTGACCATCGATCACACGGCCTCCGCACAGAGCCCCGTCGCGGAGCCGGGCGCGGCGCTGTGGGTGCGCGTGGGCAGCGGCGTCGAGGACGTCCCGGCGTGGCTGGCGGAGTTCGCGCGCGCTCCACTCACGTTTGATGCGTCGCCCGATCGCGTGCGCGTCGAGGCGGCGGGCGGAGACGGACCGGTGGAGCTGGCGGTGGCCGCGCCGTGGCTGGGTGTTGAGCGGATCGTGCCCGAGCCGTGCCGCGTCCCACTGGAGCTTGATGGCGCGGACGTGGGGCGGCCGATCCTCGAGCGCATCCCGGCGGTGGCGGAGTACGTGCGGCTGCGGACGGTCCGGCCCCAGGTCGCGGAGGTGCCTGCAGCCGGCGCGTCGATCGAGGCCGAGCGGGGCCTGGTGCTGCCGCCCGCGCGGGTGCAGATGCGGCCCGACGCGTCCGGGGGCGCGCTGGTGGCCGCCGGTGATGCCGGAGGCGGCGTCATACTGCGCACGACTATCGAGCGCGAGGGCGGGTACGTGGTGGAGGCCCGCATCGCCGCGCCCCGCGCGGGCGCGTTCACGCTGCGGCTGCTCACGGAGAGTTCCGATCCGGCGCCGGAGACTGCTTTCGACGCCGCGCAAGGCGAGCGATTTGAGTGGGTGAGACTGACCGCCGAGCCGATCGCGCTTCCGCGCGGGCGTGTGGGCCTGCAGATGGTGCTGCCACCGGGAGCGAGCGTGGACGCGGTGCGGGTGAGACCGGAGGGCTGACGACCGCTCAAAGGTGCGAGGACAGGGGCTCGGAGCCTGCCCCTGTCCCTCGCGGCTGTGCTTTGAGCGAGGCGAAAGGCCGGTCGCTCGGTCCTACGGCCAGATCGGGTCCATGCGGAAATCGCGCTTGGCGTAGGGCTCGCCTGAGCCATGTGGCACAGCCTCGCCGCTGACCCACTTGGCGTGCCCATCGTAGAAGGCGTAGTTGGAGCCCCCGTTGTGCTTATCCCAGTCCCAGTAGTGATTGCTGCCGCCGTCAGTCTCGTTGAACCAGCGACCGTAGGAGGTGACCTCTGTCTCGACGAGCATGATCACAGCCGCAGGCTCATCGATGATCGCCAGCTTCACCGGCTGAATGTACACCATGTTGTAGTTCCAGCCATAATCAACGTCGTACTCGTAGTTGCTGATCCAGCTTCCGTCCACCTGTTCGCGCACGTAGGTGCGGTAGCCGCTCGGGCATTGCAGCACGTCCATGTTCTTGATGTAGGGGATCACCTTGACCCACCAGAAGCTGCGGCCTGATGGCGTCACTAACCGGTCCGGGGAGGTGGTGGAGTGGTTCTGCATCGGGATACGCTCGTCGTAGTCCTGAGTGTACATCAGCACCGCGAGACCAAGCTGCTTCATGTTACTGAGGCAGGAGGTCTGTCGAGCCTTCTCGCGGGCGCGGGCGAAGACGGGAAAGAGGATCGCCGCCAGGATGGCGATGATGTGACCGCTGAAAAAGTATTGATCGCTGGAGGTTCGGTTGTGAGGAGGGGGAATCTGGCTGCGAGGTGGTTCGATGAAGCACACACCGCAGCCGCGGACGCCGTCGCTCTACG
>JBMNNW010000084.1:0-24268 GCA_050942735.1 Armatimonadota bacterium | reverse complement strand
GGCGCCCTCGCCGGGGGTGCGCCGCAGGCGCACTGCCGTTCGCCACGAAAAGACATGGGCCGGGGTGGAACCTCAGGTCCCGCTCGCTACGCTCGCGGGCCCTGACCGCGCCGCGCGCGGCGGTCTCGGTATTGCGGCGTGTGCCGCGGCTCCCTGGCCTGGCGTCAGACGCTCCCGGAGGATGATGCTCATGTCGCGAATCGTTCTGACCGCGATTATCGTGAGCTTCACCGCCCGGCTCGGCGCGGCTGAGGTGCCGATGCCGGAGCACCCGATGACCGATGCGGAGCTTTTCGCCGCACTGAACCTCGACCGCGAGGGCCTGGACGAGGTCCGCGAGGCCGTCGCGGCGGAGGACTTCGAGCGCGCGCGGCGTGAGCTTACGCGCTATTACCGCGCCCGCACCGAGACGGTCTGGCAGTTCGGGCCGCATGACCCGCCGGAGAGCATTGAACGCGCCGAGCAGATGCGGCAGTGGGGCCAGGACATTCTCGCGCGCGAGGGCGGGCTGGCCGCCGACTGGCGCGAGGATGGCTCGCTGGACTGGTGGAGCGAGCCCAACCGCGGGAACAAGCCCCGGATGTACTTCTGGTCGTCGATGGCCAGCGCGTACTTCGCGCTCGGCCGCCCGGATGAGATGGTTCACCTGTGGACGGACGTGCTGCGAAGCTGGGTGGCGGAGTGTCCGATCGACAGCGGCCATGCATACTGGAACGGGATGGTCGCGGGGATCCGGATGCGCGGGGGCTGGCCGGACGCCTTCCAGGCGTTCATCGGCTCAGACGCCCTCGGCGACGACGATGTGACGCTCTTCCTCAAGTCGCTGCTGCAGCAGGCGCGTTTCGTCCGTGAAAACCACTGGCCGACCGGCAATCAGCTCGCCTTCGCGATGGTCGGGCTCTACACCTCGGGGGTGGTCTTCCCCGAGTTCAGCGAAGCGGCCGACTGGCTGGAGTTCGCGCTGCAGACCGCGCTCGATGACATCGAGGCCGGCTATCTGCCCGATGGCATGGGCGTCGAGCTGTCGCCCGGGTACCACGCGTTCTTCTACAACTACCTCCGCATGCACGACCTCGCCGGAACGGTCGGCAGGGACGACGACGCCCGGATGCGGGAGCTGGTGGAGCGATGCGAGCGGCTCTACGAGCCCTACGTGGCGCTGATCGCGCCGGACGGGACGATGCCGCGCTATCAGGACGGGCAGGAGGAGAACGCCCGGTCGCGGCTTGCCGAAGGATTCGCGCGGTACCCGCACCGCGCGGACTTCCAGTTCCTCGCGACCGCCGGCGAGCAGGGCCGGACGCCGGAGTTCAGCTCGATCGCGATGCCGTACGCCGGATACATCGCGATGCGGTCGGGCTGGGAGAGCGACGCCAACTACCTCGGCTTCGACGTCGGGCCAATCGGGTGGACCCACGCGCATCAGGACAAGCTCAATGTGGTCATGTGGGCGTGGGGGCGGCCTGTATTGATGGAGGTCGGCCGCGGGACCTACGATCGGGGCGCGTTCTCGATGTACGGGATGGACACGTTCTCTCACAACACCGCGCTGGTGGACGGGCGGCCGCAGCGACGGGCGTGGCGCAATCCGAACCCGACGCAGATGCCCTACCAGCCGCTGGAGGATTTCAGGTTCGAGGCGGCCGAGGGGCACCACCACGCGGCGGGCGTTTACGACGGCAGCTACGGGATGGTCGGGCCATCGGACAGCTACCCGTACTTCGATGACAGCACCTTCCGCGAGGGCTGGGTGCAGCCGGCCACCCATCATCGTCGCGTTCTGTTCGTGGAGCCGGACATCTTTGTCATCGCGGACACGCTCACACCACTGGACGGGGAGGCGCACGCGTATGAGCTGCGCTGGCACCTCGACAGTGCGGCCGTGGTGGCGCTGCCCGACGGGGTCGCGATGGCGACGGCCGATGAGGCGACGCCGAACCTGCTGGTGGCGCCGCTGCTGGCCGGTGCGGGGTTGGAGGTGACGAGCGTGTCGGCGCAGGATGAGCCGGAGCTTCTGGGATGGAAGTTCCACAGGCCCGAGCCGGAGCCCGCCACGACGGTGCGCCAGATCCGCCGCGGGGAGGGCGTTGTGCGCTTCGTGACGCTGCTGCTGCCGCTGCGGACGGGGCAGGAGCCGCCGGAGGTTTCAGCGCGGTGGGCGGGGAACGTGGCGACGCTGGACGTCGGAGATGGCAGGGTGTTGCGGGTCACGGTCCCGGACGATCCGGCGGAGGATCTGGCGGTTGATGCGCCGTAGGATGGGCTTTCGAGTCCGTCAGGCGACTGCTTCTGGCGGCCACGGAGGCAGTGCCTTCACGCAGTAATCGATTCGGAGGGAAGATCAGATGTCGCAGGATAAAGTCAGACTCGGCGTGATCGGCCTCGGCGGCCGGGGGCGGTACTTCGCCCGCAACTACGACAACCATCCGGAGGCCGAGCTGGTCGCGGTCGCCGACCCCGACCCCAAAGCGCTGGACAACGTCCGCGGTCGCTACGGCGACCGCATCGAGTACTACACGGACCTCGACGAGTTCCTCTCTCGCGAGGACATGCCCAGCGTCGTCATCGCATCGCCGGACTTCGCGCACCGCGACAACGCCGTGCAGTGCTTCAGCTACGGCAAGAACGTGCTGCTGGAAAAGCCGATCGCGCAGTCGGTGGAGGACTCCGACGACATCATCCGCGCGTGGAATGAGGCGAAGACCGTGCTGTGCGTGGGGCTGGAGCTTCGCTACTCGGCGATCTTCCGACGGATGCGCGAGATCATCGACGCGGGGACGATCGGGGAGATCATGACCGGGATCGCGGTGGACAACGTCTCGGTCGGCGGCAACTACTTCTACCACGACCGGCAGCGGACGAAGGAGTACACCGTCTCGCTGCTGATGCAGAAGGGCGTCCACACGATCGACCTGATGAACTGGTTCATGGACGCCGGGGCGCCGACGAAGGTCTACGCGACCGGCACGCTGGCCTACTACGGCGGGAGCGCGCCCAATGACAGGCGCTGCCGCGACTGCGATGAGGCCGATGAGTGCCCGTTCTTCATCAGCCACGAGCGCTTCCAGATGGACTACGACGTGACCATCGAGAAGGAGGACCTGTGCGTCTTCGCCGAGGAGGCGGACGTGAACGACAATTCGCAGGTCATCGTGACGTACGAGAGCGGCAAGAGCGCGGTCTACACGGAGAATCACTTCACCCCGGAGTACACGCGCGACTTCTGGTTCACCGGCGATGTGGGGAAGATGTACGCGCAGTACAACAACGA
The DNA here is from genome assembly GCA_050942735.1 of Armatimonadota bacterium. Lineage (GTDB taxonomy): Bacteria > Armatimonadota > Zipacnadia > Zipacnadales > UBA5352 > UBA5352. The sequence goes on along the minus strand of JBMNNW010000084.1, from coordinate 20,997 downwards.
GTGCAACTTCGTGATCCGCAACCAGTATCGCCACACCGATCATATCGATGAGTGGCACCCACCCGCGACACGCGGCGGGCATGGCGGCGGTGACCCGCTCATCCAGCAGGCGTTCCTCGACTGGGTGCGCGACCCTGAGAAGATGGACATCCAGATGACTCTCGACGCCCGCCACGCGACCTGCATCGGGGCGGCGGGGGAGGTCTCGATCGAGACGGGGATGCCGGTGGAGATCCCGCCGCCGCCGGAGGTCAGCTTCTGAGGCGGTGCCTCCCACGATGACGCCTGCGGTACGACAGGCGACCGACAGGCGGCAATGCCCGTCCCGCGAACGATACACAGCCGACACAGGAGGCGTTGACCGATGGCGGACACGAAGCTCAAGCTTGGCGTGATGATGCATCTTCGCAATGACGCGGAGGGCGCGATCAGGAAGGTCGCGGAGATCGGAGTGCCCACCGCGCAACTCGGCTGGCCGCCGAATATGACCGTGGAGCAGGGCGTCGAGGTCAGGAGGATGGCCGATGACCACGGCGTCGAGATCACGACGCTGTGGGCGACGCTGCCGGGGATCGCGATCTGGAACTTCACCGAGGGCCCGACCTCGATCGGCCTTGTGCCCGAGGACTGGCGCGCGCTGCGGGTGCAGGCGCTCGAGCAGGCCGCCCGGTGCGCCGCGGAGATGGGCGTTGCGTCGATCACCACTCACTGCGGCTTCATCCCCGAGTTCCCCGGCGACCCGCTCTACCAGGGCACCGTCGTGGCGCTCAAGCAGGTGATGCGCACCTGCGACGCGCTGGGCGTCGAGTTCTGGTTCGAGACCGGCCAGGAGACGCCGATCACGCTGCTGCGCACGATCCAGGACGTGGGCAGCGAGAACATGGGCATCAACCTCGACCCGGCGAACCTGCTGATGTACGGGAAGGCGAACCCGGTGGATGCGCTGGACACCTTCGGCGAGTGGGTGCGCGGCGTGCACGCCAAGGACGGCGAGTATCCGACCGACGGCGCGTCCCTCGGCAAAGAGAAGCCGCTGGGCGAGGGGAAGGTCAACTTCCCGGTGCTTGTGCCGAAGCTCAAGGCCTGCGGCTTCACCGGCGCGCTGACGATTGAGCGAGAGATCTCCGGCGAGAGGCAGGTCGAGGACATCAAGAAGGGCATCGAGCTTCTGACCCCGCTGCTCTGAGGGCCGGTTGGCGCGGCGGCCGCTCCCGGTCACCCGGGCGGCGCATGATCGCACACGGCTGCTTCCTCGGAGGATTACACGGGCCTCACCGCGAAACGTTCGGTGGGGCCCGATCGTCGGAGAGAGTGGCGCGAAGCGGCGGTCACTGAGGCGGGGCAGGGACCGGTGTCCCCCGTGGACTGCAAATCCGCGGCGGGGTCAGAGCATCGACTCCGGGTGCGTTCAACTCGCACACCCGCCTCCATCCCCCGACGACCTCTCCCCGTCCGATGCGCGCAATCACGAGCAATTCCGAGGGCCCGCCGGCGCGGTCGTCAACGTGCGAAGACCGGCGGCAGACGAGGCCCTGCCGAGACCGCTTCAGAGAGGTTCATCCATGATCAGAGACAGAGTGGCGCTGCTGACCTGCGCAATCATATTCACGGCCGTGCTTGGGGGCTGTGGAGGCCCGCGCAACCGCGATGCCGTCACGTACACGCAGGCCGACGTCTTCGCCGCCGAGTGGGCCTCGGACGGCTACGACGCCTGGCGGCATGAGATCGACCTGAATGAGGCGATGCCGACGTACTCGGATCTGGGCGCCTACCCGGTCGGTAACGGGCGGCTCTTCGGCGTGGTAGGGCTGTCGATGCCGGTCGGGACGGTGCAGGACATCATCGGCCCGACCTACCAGAAAGTCGCGGGGCTGCTGGGCACATGGGTCCCGGCGGTGCTGGTGGACGGCGAGTCGATCGCCGTCGCGCGGCAATCGACGCGGTGGATCGCTCCCGGTGGAATCGTGCACTCCCGCTGGGAGGGCGAGAGCGTTCACGTGGACCTGCTGCAGACCGTGCCGCCGGAACTGGACGTGATCGCCACGCTGATCCTGGTGACCAATGTCGGTGGAGGAGCGATCGACGTCTCTCTGGGGCTGGAGTCGTCGCTGCCGGTGGAGAGGGCGGACTCGGGCGATCTGCTGTGCACGCGCGGTGACATCGTCGTGCGCGGCGGTTTCGCGGGGGCGAAGACCTCGGTCGTCAACCGGGGCGTGATCCCGCACTTCCCCGCGGAGCTGCCCGAGCGGGTGTTGCCGACCAGCCGGGCCGCGCTGGAGATGGATTCGCAGTCGGTCATCTGCCGGCTGGGGGCCGTCGCCCCCGACGAGTCGGTCGGGAAGATCGCGTATGTCGCCGTCGGCACGGCGGAGGACACCGCCGTGATCGCACAGGGCGTCGAGGAGCAGGGATGGCAGCTTTTCGAGGACGCGCACCGGTGGTGGCAGGACTGGCACGACCGCACGCTGATCGTCGAGGGCGCGGGCGATGAGATCGATCAGTTCATGGCGATTCAGAAGTACCTCTGCCGCGTGCAGCAGGCCGAGGCGGGCGGCTACTCGCCGATGCACAAGTACTCATTCCGCTGGATCCGCGACTCCAACGGGCCGATCAAGTTCCTGCTCGATGTCGGTGATTTCGATTCGGTGGACCGCGACCTGTCGTACCACTTTGCCGGCTGCGCGCTGAAGCGGGACATCTACAACAACATCGAACTGAACCTCGACGTGGACCTCGATGACCCGCCGCAGATCGACTGGAGCGACGTTCCGACGCAGAAGGCCGAGAGCGCCAGTTTCGTGATCCTGCAGAACTGGTGGTACTACCGGCACACCGGCGAGACCGGACAGCTCGAGCAGCGCTGGGAGTACCTCCAGCGCGTCTTCGACGGGCATGAGATCGATGCGCAGGGGCGTCTGCTCTTCCACGGCGACGAGACCTACCGCTTCCCCGGCTACCAACTCCTCACCGCGGAGCCCGAGGCCGTCTCCGACTACGTGCACCTGACGCTGTGCTCCGCCGACTCGGGCTTCGAGTACGTCGCCGCCGCCGAGGCGATGGCTGAGATGGCCGCGCGGATCGGTCGGCCGGCCGATGAGATCGCGCGTTATCGCGAGGCCGCGCGGTTCGTGCGAGAGGCCACCGAGCGGTGGTACTGGCAGGAGGACCGCGGGTACTACGCGCCGGCGATGAGCGCGGTCTCGGGCGAGCTTTACCGCTACCCGTTCGCGAATATCAACACCCGACCGACGTGGATCGGCTACGCGGGCGCGGACGAGCGGCAGCGGCGGAACGTCGTAAGTGCGCTGCGCTGGCTCTACCGCCCCGAGGCGGGCACCACGAACCTCACGCCCACCTGCGCGTACACCGTCGGAATGACGCCGGGGATGGTACTCTCAGCGCTGACCGTGATCGAGCACCCGGAGGCTTCACACGCGCTGGAGGGATTGCTGACGGCCGCGGAGGCCTCGGGCGGCTTCGCGGAGATGAACCGCCCCGACGACACGCCCTCGCGCGAGGTCTGGGGCATGCACCGCGTCCGCCCGTGGGAGGGCGGGATCAACGGGAGCGCCGTGCTTGAGTACCTGACGGGTTTCGAGCCCGACGCGCCGAACCGGGCCGTCTCCCTCGCCCCGCGGCTGCCCCGCGGCACCGAGACGATGACGGTGCGGAATCTGCGCGTGGCAGACGCGAAGCTGACGCTTGAGGTGGAACCGGCCGGGGAGGACCTTGCCGTGCGGGTCATCTGCGAGGAGGCCGCGCAGCCGATCGCGGTTCGCGTCCGCGAGCAGCGAGGTACGCTGGCGGAGGGCGAGACGCTCGCGGTCACGGTCCCCGCGCCCCCGCGCGCGGCCGGCACTCTCGAGGTCGCCGACGAGCCCTTCTACTACGGCGAGGCCGATGTGCCCGCGGGCGCGACGGTGCTGCTGACGTGGAGCGGTGAGGTCGCCGAGCAGGTGCGGGCGCGCGAGGGCGATGTGGCGGTCATCGACACGCGCATCACATGGCCTGCGAGCTACCTGCGCAGTGCGCTGCTCAGTGCCGAGGGCTCGCTCCGCGCGCCGCGGCTGATCACGGACATCGACGGCTGGCCGGGCGGGTTCCGCGTGCAGGACTACTGGACGGACGGCGAGGGCGCGGATCTGCTGGCGGAGTATGAGGCCGCGGGCGGGGTCGTCGAGAAAGCGGCCGTCCCGGCTGCGGGCGGCATGGCGTCGGATGAGCTGATCAACTGAGGCGAGAGCCGACGGGCCGGTCGCACCATCGCGGACGTGCAATGAACCAGGCCGGTCAACCCGGCAGGGAGGCCCGCCATGCCACGCGCAACGATGACCGGGCGTGAGCGCATCCTCACGACGATCCGCCACGAGGAGCCCGATCGCGTGCCGATCTCACCGCGCGTGGCGGCGTGGATGGTGGCCGAGCACGGCGATGCGAGCCTCGTCAGGCAGATGGACGTCTTCCCGCAGATGGACTTCATGCACATCATCGGCGAGCCGGTCGTCAACTACGTCTACGGGACACAGACGCAGTACGACCTGCCCGACGTTGAGGCCGATCTGACGCGCCATGACGAGGGCGACTGCTACATCCTCGAGCGCACCTTCCGCACGCCCGCGGGCGAGATCTCGGACGTCACCCGCGTTCCGCCCGCGGGGCGCGAGTACGGGGTCTCGCCCAACCCGGTGAAGATCGAGCACCTCGTCAGGTCCATCGACGACCTCCCCGCGCTGGAGTACATCCTTCCGCCGATCCCCGAGACGTGGCACGGACACCGGGAGCACGAGGAGATTCTCGGCGACCGGGGCGTGGTGATGGTCTGCATCCGGTCGGCGCTCGATCACAACGCCGGCGACGCGCGCGGGATGGAGAACCTGATGATCGACTACTACGCCGACCGCGCGCTCTTCGACGGCGTCATGGATCTCTTCCACCGCCGCTCGCTCGCGAAGGCGAAGGCGTGCCTTGAAGGCGGCGTAGATTTCATCTTCGGCTCATGGTACTACAACTCGCTCTCCTCGGGCTGGTCGCCCGCGCTTTTCGAGGAGGTGTTCGTGCCGCAGATCCGCGAGCACGTCGAGCTTGCGCACTCCTACGACGCGCTCTACGACTACTACGATGACGGGAAGCTTATGCACTCGATGGAGCTGATCGCCTCGGCGGGGGTGGATGTGCTGGAGACCTGCACCCCGCCGCCGGTCGGCGACTTCGACCTTGCCGAGGCGAAGCACAGGATCGGTGACGAGGTCACGCTCAAGGGCTACGTGGACCTGCTCTACGTGCTCAAGCACGGGACGCCGGAGCTTGTCGAGCAGACCGTGCGGGAGGCGATGGAGGTCGGCAAGCCCGGCGGGGGCTTCATCATCGGCTCCTCCGACAGCTTCCGCGAGGGCACGCCGCCGGAGAACCTCGACGCCTACTGGCGCGCGTGCGCGAGGTACGGGAAGTACGCCTGAGGCCGGACCCGCCGTGCCCGGCTCGGCGACCGGGCATCCGCCGATTGTCATCGGAGGCAGGAGCTCTCCGGCAGATCGGGAAACAGCCCCTGACGGTCAACGCGCGCGACTTGGGAGGAAGATCCATGGTCATCGACATCCACCACCACCTGCCACGAGACTGGCGAGAGTACATGCCGAAGCTGCGCGAGCGGTGTGCTGAGCTTGACGTCGACCGCGTTGCTCTCTGCACCTCAGGTCCGCCGGGCGCGGGGAACCTTCAGCTCTACGAGGCGCTGCAGGAGCACGGTGACTTCATGCTCGCGCTGGGCTACGTGCGCATCGGCGAGGAGGGGCCCGGCGCGGTGGATCGGCTGCACGCGATGGGCTTTCACGGGATCAAGGTCATCCGCCCGACCGTGGACTACGATGACGACGTCGCGATGCCCGTCTACGAGCGCTGCGCGCTGCTGAACATGCCGGTGCTCTTCCATCTCGGGATCGTGGCGGCGTCGCGGCGGAGCGATCCGTTCCGCGACGTGTCGATCGACAGGATGCGGCCGGCGCATCTGGACCGTATCGCGCGGAAGTTCCCATCGCTGTCGCTGATCGGCGCGCACCTTGGGAACCCGTGGTATGACGAGGCGGGGGAGCTGGCGCGGATGCACCCGAACGTGTACTTCGACCTGACCGGCTCGACGATGAAGAAGAAGTCGCCGCAGTTCCTCTCGGAGGTCTTCTGGTGGGCGGACAACGAGCAGTACGGCTCGATGGGCGACAAGCACCCGTATGAGAAGATCGTTTTCGGGACGGACGTCTCGGCGGACCTGATGCACGATGTGATGGAGGACCACCGCGCGTTCTTCCATCACGTGAACATGTCCTTCGAGCACCGCGCGCTGATCATGGGCGGGACGGCCGCGAAGATCTTCGGGCTGGAGGGGTAATCGTCCTTACCGGGCCACGGTCGTCTCGCCCGTGGCCCGTTGTCACTGCCCTTGTGCAGCCGGCCTCGCCACCTCCGTCGCCGGTGGCTCGGAGGGCGCTGGCGGGTGAGACCGCAGACCGACGCGGGGAAGTGCGATGAAGCCCGAACCCGGGACGCTGATCCTCGCCGCCGCGATCATCGCTGCCTGGTTGGTGGGGCAGGCGGTGGCGTGGAAGCGCGTCGAGCGGGACGAGCGGGACGAGCTGGGCCGTTTCATCGGCGGGCGCCTGTCCCGGCACTGGCCGCTGCTGGCAGCATTGCTTGCGCCGCTGGCGGCGGTCTCGCTTGCGCCGCAGCGGGAGGCGTGGCTGCTGGCCGCCGTGGTGGCGGTCATCGCGTGGTGGGGGGCCGAGTCGCTGGGCGCGCTGAAGCAGTCGCCCGGCCTGGTGCGTGATCCGTTGCGTTACGGAGCAGCCGCCGCCCGGGGACTGTGGCGCAGCAGATGGCTGCTGGCGATCTTCCTCGCGATGTGGCTGCTGTCGACGGTGGTCGCCAGCCTCACATGGGCGGCCCACTTCCGGCGCGACCCAGACATGGGCGCGCACATTCGCCAGCGGCTGGCTGAGTCGCCGTTCGACGGCTTCCGCGAGCGGCTGAGCGTCGAGGCCGCGGGGGAAGCGCTGGTGGGCACCATCGGGGTGAGCTTCCCGTCCGCCTCCGGTGAACTTGGAGGCGGCTGGGAGTTCGCGGTGCTGGCGATGGCGGTGGGCTTTGGCTGCCTCCGGTTCGGCTCCTGGCTCCCGCCGGCCCGGCGGGCCCGGATGGCGTGGCCGTTCCGCCTCACCGTCCTCATGGCGCTGGTGGCGATGCAGCAGCACCTCTTCTGGTTTCGGCCGACGGGAGAGTGGCCCGGCGAACCGGCGATCGCCGCGTGGCTGGTATGGGGGATCTCCGAACTCTCCTTCATCTGGGGCGCGCCCGCGACGGCGGCGTCCTTCTGCATCCTGCTGCAGGTGGCGCGCGCAGAGCACTGGAATCCGCGACGCGCACTGGTCGCGGCGTCAGATAGCTGGCCGCTCTTCGTGCCGATGTTGCTGGTGGTGTACCTGCCGAGTCTGCTGTTCATCCCCATCGATGCTCACGCCGTGCTGCCGGCCGGCTTCTTCGTGCTGATGAACAACGCGTGGCCGGTCCTGCACCTGGGGCTTGTGCTCGTTCCGTGGATCATGATCGATCGCCGCGTCGGGCTCCGTGCTGCGCTGGCGTGGGAGTGGACCGCGGCGACCGAACATGCCTCCGATTTGATGGCATTCGTCCTGCGTTACGCCGCCGCGATGAGTGCGCTGGCGGTGGTTGTTGAGATCGTGGCGCCGTCGCACCTCGTCGGTCTCTCGCACCCGGTCGCCATTGCCCGCGCGGCGCTGCACGCCCCTCCGAAGCTTCTGGGCACGCTGGCGGTCGGAGTGCTTTACTTCCATCTGCGCGAGGGAATCTGCCCTCCGATCGCGAAGGGGCCCTCGGACGACCCCGACGCCGGTGTGAAGTGAGGGACATCTGCTCTGATGGTTGAGGCGACTGACATCGTCATCTGGGCGGCCGCATTCGTCGCGCTCTGGTGGGTGATCGACTGGGCGTTCATGCGCCAGGACGGCGAGAGGCTGCCGATGCGGCGCGCGCCGATGCGGGTGCTCGCCGACGTGCTGCCGAAGCTGTGGCGGAACAAGAGCTTCATGCTCGCGCTGCTGTGTCTGTGGCTGATCGGCGCGGCGGTCGCGGGCGTGCAGGGCTACTTCTTCCGCGTCGGCGCCGACCCCACGCTCAGCGCCCCGCAGGCCCCGATCGCGGGCGCGCTGCCGCTGAGCGCGACCGTCCCCGCGCTGCTCGCCCGCGAACTCCCGGCGGCCCTGCCGCGGCTGGTGGAGGTGCCGCTGGGGACGTGGGGCGCGATGCTCTTTGCGGTGCTGCTGATCGCCGCGATGGTGCGCATCATCATCGACCCGCCCGAGCAGATCGGTGAGGAGACCGCCCGGAAGCTCCGCTGGCCGGTGGGGCTGGTGGTGGCGGGCCTCGCGGGGAGCATCGCCATGGTGGCCGCGCCGCGCGGGATGATCGAGCGCCTCGCGAGCGACGCCGGCGCGCTCGGGGCGGGCGGAGTTGCCTTCACGATCGGCACGATGGTGCTGCTGCCCGCGCTGCTGGCGCCCGCCTACGCGCTGCTGTGGCGGCTGGCGCTGGAGATCGCCCGCGATGGCGTCTGGAGCTTCGTTTCGTCGATGCGCGCGCTGGCCGAGTCGTGGCTGCCGATCACACTGCTGATCGTCATTGCCAGCGCGCTGCGGCCGGTGGCGTCGCTCGCGGGTGGCTACATGAGCGCCCCGGGCTACGTGTGGCTGGCGCTCCTTGTCCTGCTCGCGCTGGCGCCGTGGGCGATCCTCGACCGCCGGGCGACCCTCCCGGCGGGCCTGCGGCGAAGCTGGGCGCTCTTTCGGCAGAAGCCGGTGGACGTAATCGCGTTCGGGCTGCGCTTCACGCTGCTCTTTGCGGTGCTTGGTGCGGCGGCGGCGTTGTTCGAGGCGCAGGGCGCGGGGGGCTGGGCGGCGTGGTACTCACCACTGCTGGGCGTGGTGCGCGACGCGCTGCTTCTACTGCAGGCGCTGGTGCTCGCGCGGCTCTACGTGCATCTGTCCGAACTGCTGGAGAGCGCCGATGCGTGCGCGGGCTGCCCCGCCGCTGAGCGATGAGAGGCGGCCGGGGTGGCTTCGAAAGCCCCGGCCCTCCGCCGCGGCTCCCGGCACCCCTCCCCCTCTGGAGCGCGGACGTCACGCCGTGCCGGTGAGAAAACCTGCAAACGAGGTACCGATTCATCCGTCACGAACGCCATCCCCGCATTTTTCCTCGCCTGACCCCTTGACTCCGCCGCTCGCGTGCGCTATTGTTAGCCGCGTCTAACTCGCACTATCAGGTTTCATGTAAGTGGAGAGGCCGAGACACTGGTCTCTGACACCAGGGCGCATGCAGAAGGACCGCCTCGCGTTGCAGCGCGCTGCGGTTCGGAGATGCGGCGATCGTCACGCCAACCAGCGGCGGCACCGCGCCTCCCCTGCGCCTGCACGCAGGAGGGACGATCATGTTCAGTTCGCGACGTGGGTTCACGCTCATCGAGCTTCTGGTGGTCATCGCGATTATCGCGATCCTGGCCGCCATCCTCTTCCCGGTCTTCGCGCGGGCCCGTGAGAAGGCACGGCAAACAAGCTGTCTGAGTAACGTCCGGCAGATCGGCCTCGGGGTCAGAATGTACGTGGAGGACTTCGACGGATATCCGATGCACTCGTCGCTCTCGGGCCAGTCGCCACGGACTCGCTGGCCCGACTACATCTACCCGTACACCAGAAACACCCAGCTCTTCCTCTGCCCGAGCGCCGGGGGGGATGTGTTCGCGAAGGTCTTCGCACACGACCCGGGGCAGTTCTTCGGCGGCTACGGGTACAATTACCAGTATCTTGGGAACAGTCGAGATATCGTGCGCTTCACCGCGAGTGACGCGCAGATCACGGACCCTGCCCGGACAGTTGTCGTCGCCGACACCGCCGGTGTCAACGGTGGCATTGCCGGCGAGTACGTTGTCGATCCGCCGCTGCCGAGCAGTCATGGAAGTGGAGGCGAATCGGGCTTCTACGCGAGGACTGAAGATGGCGGCGGGCCTCACGGCTGCCGGTCGGTGCCCGCGGAGAGGCATAACGGCCTTGTGAACGTCGTCTTCGCCGACGGCCACGCCGGGGCCATGACGCTCGGCGCGCTCGACGACGCCGATGGCGACGGCATTCCCGACAACGGTCTGTGGAACGGGCGCGGTGACGCGTCCTGGCGCTGAACCGCGTCGGTGGCGGCGCGGGCCCCGGCCACCAGCATGGGCACCGGGGCCCGTGATCTGCCGGTCGTGTTCAATAGCTTCTCCCACCACTGCCGCACGATTCGGAGCGATTGCTGATGACGTGCAGTAGACGGGCGTTTATTCTCTCCGGTGTCCTCGCCGGACTGGGATCCATCGGCGGGGTGTTGGCCACGATCCCCGGATGCGCGAGACCTTCGGTGTTGGCCGCCGGGCGCGTGACGGTCATCGCCGAACGCTGCATCGGCTGCGTACGATGCGTCAATGTCTCGCCCGAAGCCTTCCAGATGAACGGGGCAGGGAAGGCGGAGCTGCTCGGGAACGCTCCGCTGAACGCAGCGGAGCGCGGAGCGGAGGCCTGTCCTGTGGACGCCATCGAGGTGACGCCGATTGTCTGATCCGGGAGACCAGCCGCACAAAATCAGAGATTGACCTTCCAGCGGAGTTCCTCCACCAGAGACGGTCCGGCGCGTGACTTCTCCCGAATGGCCTTGACTCCGATCGCGGCGTCCGGTATTGTTAGGCAGCTCTAACTTAGTGCCGCCTAACTCCAGGCAGCTGGTCCGGCTCGCGATCGGACGCGGCTGCGTGCGAGAACATCGCGGCCACACCGACAGGGTCAGCGCGCACGAAAAAGCCCGCGGCGCGTTGCAGCGCGCCGCGGGCCGGAGACGCGGCAATCGCCACGCCAACCACCGCGATTGTACCACGTCTCCCCTGCGCCAACAAGCAGGAGGGACGGATTATGTTCAGTCCGCGACGTGGATTCACGCTCATCGAGCTTCTGGTGGTCATCGCGATCATCGCGATCCTGGCCGCCATCCTCTTCCCGGTCTTCGCACGGGCCCGGGAGAAAGCCCGGCAGACCTCATGCCTCAGCAACGTCAAGCAGTGGAGCCTCGGGATCATGATGTACGCCCAGGACTACGACGAGAGGCTGCCGATCACCATGGAGCCTGACGATCACGGTGGCTCGATCGTCCAGCACATCTGGTTCAGCGGCCTCAACCCGTACGTGAAGAACGAGCAGATCCGCTGGTGCCCCTCCGACCGGGACGTCGGGAATGACCCGAATCTGTGGGGCAGCTACCTGATGAACGGACTGCTCACCGTGGGCGGTAGGCCGCTGCACGTCGCCCAGAAGCCCGCCGAGACGATCCTGATGGCCGAGCGCGCCGCCAACTGGCGGAACCTTCCGGACAACGACCCGGGCGATGACTACAGCCCCTACTACGACCTGTGCTACGACTGCTGGCTGCCGGACGGAAGCTGGAGCGCCGGGACGATCACCTGGCCGCCGGTTTTCGAGGAGCGGCTCGACACCGAGCGGCACAACGGTGGCGCGAACTACGGATTCCTCGACGGGCACGCGAAGTGGATGCGCTGGAGCGAGACGGTGAAGTCGTACGCGGATAACCTCCACGACCTGCGCTGAGCGGACTGCGCGCCGGCGCACCGGGCCCCGGACGACACTACCTCCCCGTCCGGGGCCCGCTCATTGGGCCTCAGCCGGCGGCGGACCTCGCGGGCTTCAAAGCGTCAGGGCGTGCGCGCGACGACCTGCCCCGGGGTTTGTCCTCCCGCGGAAGGCGGGTAAGCTCTGAGGAGAGCCACCGTCTCGGGCCTTGCACGGGAACACCGCCACGCGCGGATTCGTTGATTCTAACAGGAGGTCATAATGCGCGGCAGGTTGCGATGCGAAGGCAGGGGGTGGGCAGGCACGATCGCGGTCGCATTCGCGATCGGCGTCGGACTGCTTCTGCTCAACGCCATCTCCGTCGCCCCCGCAACTCATCATCACGAGGCGCCGCACAATCCCCACGACTGCCCGATCTGCACGATCATCGCCACCGGCTCATGGGCCCCGGCCCCGTCGAGCCCCCCGGTGGCGCTGCATCGCGTGGCGTTCCTCGCGCCAGCCCCTGAGGCCCGTCCGCGCGCATCCACCGCTCATCCGCTCCCGCCCGTCAGAGGCCCTCCCGCCCACGCGTAGACCCCATGGTGTCGCACAGCTCGGCCACACGGCGTCGCATACGCCGCGGCGCCGCGCACCATCATCTCATCACATGGGAGGTCGCACTCATGATGTCTACGCACCGCCGCACGGGCGGTTTCACGCTCATTGAGTTGCTGGTCGTCATCGCGATCATCGCGATCCTCGCGGCGATCCTCTTTCCGGTCTTCGCCCAGGCGCGCGCGAAGGCCCGCCAGACGGCCTGCCTCAGCAACGTCAAGCAGATCAGTCTCGCACTGATGATGTACGCTCAGGACAACGACGAGACCTACCCGAGGACAGGGAGTGCGTGGTGGCATCCGCTGATGCCCTACGTCAAGAACGAGGATGTCTTCCGCACACCCGCCTACATCGACGACGCCACAGCGTCAAGCGACTACCTGATCAACGGGCTGATCCTCCACGGCCAGACGATGGCGAGCTTCGATCGGCCCGCCGACCAGATCGCGATCACGGTGCGAGCCGAGGGGAGCGGCGCGCTGGGCTACCACCCGTGGCCGAATGACTACACGAGCTGGGACGACCTCTCGCTTTACGTCAGCTCGAGCACGGGGAACGACTGGTTCAAGGCGCGCATCGGGCACGACGTGCATAACGAGGGCACCAACTACGGCTTCGTGGACGGCCATGCGAAGTGGTACCGCTGGGAGCAGACGCTCGAGCCTCAGCTTCCGGGCCTGCACAACATCGACCGCACCATCCCCGGCTGGCACCACTGAGCGCGCAGATCCTCGACCCACGGCGGCCCGGGCGAACGCGCTTTCGTCCGGGTCGCGTTCATGCAGGGCGTCGTGTCAACCTCCAGGGGTTGAGGCCGACGCTGCAGCGGCAGGCCGGGCCTCACCCCCTGCGACAGACGACATCGCGCAGGCGGGACGGGGGGGAGAACGACAACTGCGCGCTTCTCCCGCTATCCCTCATGCAGGCCCCTGACCGCCTCGCGCCGAAAGTCCTCACCACACGGCCGCGTCGCCGACCATCCTCGTGAAGGGGTTGAGACAGATGGAGTACGTGGTTTTCGGCAACACAGGGCTGAAGGTCTCGCGCTTCTGCCTCGGGGCGATGAACTTCCCGCTCGACTGCGACTTCGAGACGACCGTCGGCACCTTCGAGGACGCGTTTGAGGCGGGCATCAACTTCATCGACAACGCTGACGCCTACGGACGCGGCAGGTCCGAGGAGGTCATGGGCCGGGCGCTCACGGAGACCTCCGTCAAACGGGAGAACCTGATCATCGCCACCAAGTGCTGGGTGAAGATGTTCGACCGCGCCGGTGGTGGCGGCAGGGAGGGCGGCGGCTGCTCGCGCCGGCATATCATCGAGGCCTGCGAGGGCTCGCTGCAGCGCCTGCAGACGGACTACATCGACCTCTACCAGCTTCACCACCCCGATCCGATCACGCCCGTTGAGGAGACCCTCGAGGCGCTCGACACTCTCATCAGGGACGGGAAGGTCCGCTATGTCGGGGTCGCCAACCACTACGCGTGGCAGATGGCGGAGATGCTCGGGAAGGCCGCGCTGCGCGATCTGCAGCCGATCGTCTCGGCGCAGATCCGCTACAACATCATGGACCGCGTGATCGAGAGCGAGAGCATCCCGTTCTGCCGGAAGTTCAACGTGGCGATCATGGGCTACGGCCCGCTCAACGGGGGGATTCTGACCGGCAAGTATAAGCGCGGCGAGGAGCCGCCTGAGGGATCGCGCTTCAGCCATCCGCGCGCGAGAGAGAAATACTTCACCGACGAGATGTTCGACACGGTGGAGGAGCTTGAGGACATCGCTGAGCGCAACGGGATGTTGGTCCATCAGCTTGCGATGAAGTGGGTGCTCAAGAACGAGGCGATCACCACACCGATACTCGGCGGCAGCAAGCGGGAGCACTTCCAGCCGATGTACGAGGTCTTCGAGATGGAGGTCGATCCCGCGGACATGGAGCGGATCGACGAGATGAGCGAGAGCTATCGCTACCAGCCGTACGCGAACCAGGCGCAGGTGGACGGCTACCCGAACGCGCCCGGGTACTGGTGAGAGGGCGGCGGCTGAGGCGCAGGCGGGGGATGACCGGCGCGAAGGTCCCGCGCCTCCCCCGGGGAATACGCTGGTACTGCTGCCAGCCCCATGATTCGTCATCCGGGAGGCCCCGATCATGAGTGAGTTCACCGCCGCGGTCATCGGCACCGGCGGCATCGCCCGCAGGCACGCCGGCTACTACACCGAAAGCGACCGTGTCGACTTCGCCGCCGCCGCCGACATCAGCGACGAGCGGCTCAACGCATACTGCGACACCCACGGCATCGAGCGCCGCTACCTCGACCACCGGCAGATGCTCGAGGAGATCACGCCCGACATCGTCAGCGTCTGCACCTGGAACGCCACGCACATGGAGCTGTCGATGGACGCGATGCGCGCCGGCGCGAAGGCCGTCATCTCCGAAAAGCCCATGGGCGACGACCTCGGCGGCGCGCTGGACGCGGTCGCCCTTGCTGAAGAACTCGGCTGCTACTTCGTGATCGGCCACCAGACACGCTTCTCGGCCGGGCACAACGCCGCGAAGAAGCTGCTGGCCGACGGAGCGATCGGCGCGCCCGTGACCGTGAACGTGCGAAGTGGCGGCGGGATGCTCAACATGGCCTGTCATCTCGTTGACAACATGCGCTGGGTAATCGGGGACCCCGCCTGGGAGTTCGTCGTCGGCTGGCTCCAGCGCATCACCAACCGCTTCGAGCGCGGCTCCTACACCGAGGACATGTCCCACGCGCTCATCCGCTTCGAGGGCGGCAACGAGATGACGCTGTCGATGGACATGGAGGACGGCGTCAAGAACCAGAACCACCAGTTCGTCGGACCGGAGGGCGTCATCACCTTCAACCGCGAGCAGGCGGTGCTGCTGGACGCCGACGGCCTCCACGATCCGCTCGCGATCGAGCAACGCGGCTACTTCGAGGAGCTGCTGGCGTGGATGGACGGTGGCCCGGTCCATCGCAACGTCGCCTCCGAGGCCCCTCAGGCGCAGCAGATCCTGATGGCGATCTACGAGTCGGCCATCAGCCACCGGCGGATAGAGCCGCCCTTTGAGAAGCGCGAATCGGCACTCGATGAGGCGATCCTCGCCGGGAAGCTGCCCTGCAAGGGCGAGCCCTACGACATCCGCAGCGACGAGGCGCTGGAGTACGCGATTCGGAGCGGAGAGGTTGAGGTATAAGACAACATGCGACCTGACGATAGACGTGGAATGGCGCCGACACTACTCCTGCAGGTCGGGCTTGCACCCCGGATGACCGAGTTGTTCCTCTACAAGTCCGTGCTCGTTGCGCAGCGCGGACTGCTGGAGCCCGAGGAGCTTCAGAACCTTCAGAAGGAGCCGGAACTGCCCTCAGACCTGACCGACGAGGAGCATGCGCAGTTGCTGGCGTATGAGGCGTTCGACTATCTGCCCGATGATCCCGACGACGCGCGCGCGGTTGCGGGGGAGGCTCTCGAACTCGATGAGGCCTGCGTGGATGCGATGCTCTGCCTGTGGAGCCTCGAGCGGCGGGAGTCCGACGAGGCCCTGACGCTCGCGCGCCGGGCGCACGCGGTCGCGGAGGCAAAGATCGAGCGCCTGCCGCACTGGCGGCGCGGCATCGACGACCTTTGGACCTTCCAGCCAGGCTGCCGCGGATTCGTGAGGGCTCATGCCGCCCTTGCGTTCACACTGTGGGCGCGGGGCGATCGCTACGAGGCATGTGGGATGGCCGAGCGGGTCATCGCACTGAACCCGACCGACAACACCGGGATGCGCTGGCACCTGGTGAACTGGTATCTGATTGAGGATGCGACCGGACAGGCATACCGTCTGCTGCGCGCGTACCCTGATGAGCAGATCGGTGCGTCGCGGTGGGCCTCTGCGCTGGTGGAGTTCCTCCGCTCCGGCCCCGGGAAGAAGGCCCGCAGAGCTTTCCTTGAGGCGGCGGAGCATAATCCCGGGCTGATGATGATGCTCACCACGAAGACGCCACTGAGTGATGCGAATGACGAGGTGGACTCATTCGAACCCGGTGACGTGACGGAGGCACTCGTCTGGGCCGGTCTGATCCGCGAGGCGTGGGCGGCCCATCCAGAGGCGATGAGCTGGGCCCGGACGATCTCCGAGACGCCAGAGTTCGCCGACCTCCAGGTGGTTGCGATGAGTGCTATTCTCCATTTGCTCGCCGAGAACGGAGACAGATCGGTCGATGAGATCCTGCTCGACGTGATGAGCGCTCATGATCCCGATCTGCTCTGATCCGTCACACGCCGCGCGCCCGGCGGAGGAATGAGTTGCGATGACCATCTCCGAGCGTTTCCGCGCCGTCATCCACGGACAGCGCGCGGATCGGCTGCCAATCGTCGAGTGGGCGCCCTACTGGGATCAGACCCTCGACCGCTGGGTCGCCGAGGGGCTGCCTGAGGGCCTCTCGCGCTACGAGGTGCAGGAGCACTTCGGGCTCGACCCCGTCTACTGCCTGCGCTCAGACCCGCTGGGCCCGTCCTGCCCGCCGCCCCCGCATCACGGCGCGCCGCGGATGGACGACCCGTCGCAGTACGATGATCTGCGCGAGCGCCTCTTCCCCGATAACCACGCGCAGTTCGCCGCACTCGAAGAGCACCTCGCGGCGCATGACCGTGAGAGCTTCGTTTTGTGGATGGTCATCGACGGCTTCTTCTGGTTCCCCCGCCGCCTTTTCGGCATCGAGGAGCACTTCTACGCGTTCTTCGACCACCCGGAGCCTATGCACCGGATGAACGCCGACCTCGCGGAGCACTCGATCGGCCTGCTGCGGCGGATGGGAGAGATCGCCGCGCCCGATTTCGTCACCTTCGCCGAGGACATGTCCTACAACCACGGGCCGATGCTCTCGGAGGAGATGTACGCGCAGTTTGTTGAGCCCTACCACCGGGAGGTCGTGCCGGTGATCGAGGAGATCGGCTCGGTGGCGATCTGCGACAGCGACGGCGACGTGACGGAGATGATCCCGTGGCTGGAGCGCACGGGGATACGCGGCGTACTGCCGCTGGAGCGGCAGGCGGGCGTGGACGGGATGGCGCTGCGCCGGGCACACCCGGAGTTCATCCTGATCGGGCATTACGACAAGATGGTGATGCACCGGGGCGAGGAGGCCGTTCGGGGCGAGTTCGAGCGCCTGCTGCCGCTGATGCGCTCCGGGCGCTTCGTCCCGAGCGTGGACCACCAGACCCCGCCGGGCGTCTCGCTGGACGACTACCGCGTCTACCTGCGGCTGCTGGGGGAGTACGCGGCGCTCGGGGGCGGAGCGGCCGTGAAGAGCGGAGACGAGGCGCTGAGACAATCGCACAATCTGACCGAAGGGTGATCATCATGACCCACCGCACAGGAGTCGCGCTGGCCGCACTCGTGCTGCTCTCCGCCGCCTGCTTCGCGCAGGAGGCGATCCCACCCGATCCGGTGCCCATCGAGCTTGTGAACCCCGGCTTCGAGGACGGCCTCTCCGGCTGGTCGGTCGTGCATCCGGACGTCACCTCGGTGGATGCCGAGGCCACGCACTCGGGCGAGGCCGCCCTGCTGCTGAGCGACGAGACCGGCGCCTCGAACGCCTACGTCGCGCAGGTTGCCCGGGACCTTGAGGGCGGCGGGACGTACACCCTCCGCGCGTGGTTCCGCGGGCAGGCGCACGGGGCGGGCGCGCAGGCCGCGCTGAAGATCGAAGGGTATACCGAGGAGGGCACCAACCCACTCGGGCGCTACGCCCGCGAGCGGCTGACCGACGCGCTCGGCGACTGGCAGCTCATCGAGCTGACCGCCGAGTTCCCGCCGGAGGTCAACCGCGCCAGCCTGCTGCTGCGGCTCTTCGGCCCCGGAACCGTGTGGTTTGACGACGTGAGCTTCGAGCAGACCGCGCCCGCGCCTGTCGTCACCATAGGCCCGGAGCGGCAGGCGCCGGAGCCGGGGGCGCGGGAGGTCACCTTCACCGCGCGCCTCGCCGAGCCGCTCGACGCCACCGAGCCGCCGATCAACATCCACGTCTACGATCCCGACGACGAGATCGAGACCGAGGCGACGTATACGCGCGTGGATGAGCGCATCTTCGAGGTCACGGTCACCTTTGCCGAGCCGCTCGAGCCGGGCTCGTACCGCGTCGAGGCGAACCTCGGGTACACTCCCGGCGGCATGGCGTGGCTGCATGTGCCGATGACCGACCGCAGGCCCGCGAACCTCAGCGACACCGGCACGATTCTCGTCGGTGGCGAGCCATTCTTCCCGATCGGCCTTTACCACGTCTCGCCGAGCCACTACCCGATGATCGCCGAGGCGGGGTTCAACGCCGTGCAGGGCGTGGTTCCGAGCGACCTTGAGCGCTTCGGCGCGGCGCTCGACGCCTGCGTCGAGCACGGGATAATGATGGACGTGCCGCTCTACGCGGACCTGAAAGTGAAGGACAACCTCGCGCAGTCGCTGGCGGCGATCGAGGCCTTCGCCGACCACCCGGCGGTGATGTGCTGGAAGATCATCGACGAGCCGGACATCCGCCCGGATATCACCGATGAGGTGGCCGAGGTGTACATGGCGCTGAAGGCCGCCGATCCGGCGACGCCGATCGAGCTGACGCTCTGCCAGCCGCCGGGCTTTTCGTACTGGGCGAAGTTCTGCGACATCATGCAGGTTGACCCCTACCCGATCCCCCGCCAGCCGCTGACGATGGTCTCCGACTGGGTGGCGCTGGCGATGGAGGGGCTGGAGCCGTGGCAGAACCTCACGGCGGTGCTGCAGTCGGGGTGGATCCCCGAGCCGATGAACCAGCCGACGCCCGAGCAGGCGCGCAGCATGGTCTACCTCTCGCTGATCCACGGCGCGAAGGGGATCTTCTGGTACTCCTTCCGCGACCCGAACTGGCGACTGGAGGAGACGCCGCTGTGGGACGCGTTCCCGGCGATCAACGCCGAACTGCATGAGCTGTCGATGCCGGTGATGGTGGGCGAGCCCGGCGAGCGCGTGTCGGTCGAGTCGCCCGGCGACGTCGTGCACTGGCGCGCGTGGGCGCATGAGGGCCGAACGTATCTGCTGCTGACCAACCCGCTGGAGGAGCCGGTGACCGCGACGGTCGATCCGGGCGGCCCCTGCTCGATCTGCGACCTCCGCGGGGAGGGCCTCGAGGAGATCACCGCGACCTTCCGCATCAACCTGCCGGGCTACGGCGCGGAGACGCGAGTGCTGACGCGGCGGTAGCGCGGGGGGCGGGCGGGGGGCGGGCGGGCACCGCGAATCAGTCTGCCTGGCACAGACGGGCCACGCGCAATGACGATGACAGAGCGGGCACCACCGATGACTGGGCGAGCGCTCCTCCCCGGCCGATTCGTCTTCGCCGCAGCAAGGTGATGCGCGGGGAAGGGGGAACTGTGACACCGGCAACCATCGACCGGATCACACGATGGCCCGCACGGAGGGATACCCGATGAAGCGACACGCGGTCCTTATCATTGCGCTTGTACTTCTCATGGCGTTCGCGCCGGTCGCCACAGCCGAGCTTGAACCGGCGCCTGACGGCAGCTTCACCATCGCCGTGATCCCCGACACGCAGGGCTACCGTGGCCGGGGCACCAAGTCGCAGCCCGACAGCACCGACGACGTGACGAATCCCAACTTCTCGGCGCTCACACCGTGGATCGTGGACAACCTCGAATCACAGCGGATCGTCTTCGTCACGCACGTCGGCGACATCGTGGACATCAATAACCACGACCAGTGGCAGATCGCCCGCGAGTGCATGGACCACCTGCACGGCGTCGTGCCCTACGGGATCTCCGTCGGCAACCACGATATGACCTCCGGCGGCGACTCCTCGCTCTTCCAGGAGTATTTCGGCGCGGAGCGCTTTGCGCGGTTCGAGTGGTACGGCGGCGCCTATGATGGCCATCCCGAACTGGGACCCGCCGTCTCGGGCAACAACGCCAACAGCTACCAGCTTCTGAGCGCCGAGGGCGTGGACCTGATCCTTCTGCACCTTGAGTGCAACGCGCCCGATGATGTGCTGGAGTGGGCGGGGGAGGTGCTGCAGGAGCACTCGGATCGGCCGGCGTTCATCACCACGCACATGTATCTCGGCCCGCTGGAGCGCCCGACGACCGCGGAGGGCTGGTACGACGACCCGAAGGGCCGGATGCTCTGGCGCAAGATCCACGGCGAGCGCGGCAATACGCCCGAGCAGCTCTGGGAGAAGCTCTTCAGCAGGCATCCGAACATCCTGATCGTTCAGGCGGGCGATCAGAGCCGGACGCAGTCGATTCGCATGCACTCCGAGGGGGAGCACGGAAACATCGTGCATCAGATGGTGTTCGATTACGGCGGCGGGCGCAACATCCGCCTGCTGCGCTTCATACCGGCCGAGAACCGCATCGAGGCGATCACCTGGGACACGCAGGGCGAGGCGCTCGTCGAAAGCAGTAGCCGGGTCGAGGCGCGTGACCAGTGGCAGTTCGTCATCGAGCATGACTTCGGCATGGCGAGCGCGGTTGAAGCGGTGGCGGGCGCGATCGAGCGGCCGCATCCGGCGCTCAAGTGGTTCGGGCGGCCGATGGTGAGGTAGTGGCGCGGGCTGGGGCCGTCGCGAGTCAAAAAAAAAGAAAAAGAAAAGTCTGTGTTGGGCTCCGTATCAACGATTAAGGGTTGGGGGGATTAAAGGGAGCTGCCCGTTGTTCCCGGAAGGTGGGTTTGAATCAGAAACTCACATTCGGGAGG
>JBMNNW010000008.1:0-82014 GCA_050942735.1 Armatimonadota bacterium | reverse complement strand
CTTCGACCGATAGTCTGTTCATCGGAGCTGCCCTCCCGAATGTGAGTTTCTGATTCAAACCCACCTTCCGGGAACAACGGGCAGCTCCCTTTAATCCCCCCAACCCTTAATCGTTGATACGGAGCCGCCCTGACCGAGGTCGTGAGAGGCGACAGAGAGAATGTGCATCTGAGGAGAGACTGATGCCCTGTGAGGTGCCCGTGATGAAGCTCTGCCGAGTGCTGCCGGCCGCGATCGTTGCCCTGATAATCTGCCTTCCCGCACTGGCGCAGGGCGGGGCGCCGGCCGATCAGGTCGTCATGCCGCGCCTCGCTGCCGCACCCACGATCGATGGCGACCTCTCCGACGCCGCGTGGCAGGGCGCGCCGGCGCTGGAGAACTGGACGATCCCGCTCACCACGCAGGCGCCACCGAAGGACTGCGCGGTGCGTCTGGGCTTCGACGACAGCGGCATCTACGTCGGCGCGCGCTTTGAGGAGCCGCAGCCCGAGACGCTGCAGATGGAGGCTCCGGACGGTGGCAGTGACGTGTGGAGGGATGACTGTCTGGAGGTGTGGGTGCGCACCTCCGGCAATCGAGCGGACTTCGATCAGTTCATCGTCAACGCGGCAGGCGCGCGGCAGCGCGTCCGCGGCCGCGTCGGCTCTCACGAGACGCCCGCGCCGGAGTTCCCGGCCGCCACAGCTATCGGCGACGACCACTGGAGCGTGGAGCTGTTCATCGCTTACGAGGAGATCGGGCTTGAGGGGACGCCGGAGCCGGGCACGATGATCCAGCTCAAGTTCGGCCGCGAGGACCCGTCGGGCCGGGAGACCACTCTCTCGCACTGGCCCCCGCGCGCGCCCTACGGAGCGAGCGAGGGCTACGGGCGGGCGTACTTCGTGAGCAGCAATCTGCTGCCGAACGCCGATTTCACCGAGATGAACGCCGGGGGCCAGCCCGCGGGCTGGGGGCTGCATGAGCTGGTTGAGGGCAGGATCGAGGTCGCTGAGGATCAGGGGCGTCAGGCGCTTCGCTGGGAGACAGTCGGGTCATACGCGACGATCCAGCGCTCGCTCCGGCTTGAGCCGAAGGCGCTCTACCGGCTCGAGGCGTGGACGCGGGGCGACGCGGGAATCTATCTGCGAGCGCGTACGAGGAAGACGGCCGATCAGGAGGGCACCGACAGATACGATGTGAACACCAGGCCGAGTGAGGACTACGCGTACCACTCGGTGACGTTTCCGACCGGCGAGGAGGGCACCGCGCAGCTTATCCTCGGCAACACCGAGGACCTCGGCGCGGGAACGGTCTACCTGTCAGGACTGGCGATCGTGCGCGAGGCGGGGATGGAGGTCGCCGGCCCCGCGATCCCGGTCATCCCCGGTCAGACGCTGCGCATCACGGACATCGACGTGGCGGAGTGCCGTTCCCTCCGCGGGTTCGTCGGTGCCCCGATGGACGGACGGCTCGACTCAGTCGCGTGGAACGGCTCGGTCTGGGAGTACGGCGCTCCAAGCGCCGGCGCCGGGGTGTACTACGACTTCGCGAACGGCGACGGCCTGAACCTGCGGCTGGCGGACACCGCGGGCGTGGATGCGGTCCAACTCCGAGGCGGTGCAAAGGTCAAGCTCTACCGCGACGCGACCTCCTACCACGAGCCGGGCGAGGGCGAACTGCTCTGGGACTGGCAGGCCAACGCGCAGTCATCGCGAGCGCTCTTCGGTGAGCGTGTGATGACCGATCGATTCAGCTTCTTTGACCTTGAGGACGGCTTCATCTCCGACCTCTACTTCTTCCGCCTCGGGGAGGATGATCCGCTGCCCGAGCCCACGGTGCTCAATGTGCAGCAGCAGATCGACCTCCCGGCGCAACTCACCGCGGCCGCCGGGCAGTTCGATTCTGAGCCGGGCGAGGCGCGCGGGCTCGCGGCCACCGAGATGGCGGTCGCCCTCGAGCAGAGCGAGGGTGACTGGGTGCACTTCGTGACCGAGCCGATGGCCGAGGACACCGGCCTGCTGGCGGTGGGGCTGCTGCTGGACATGCCGGATGCGCCGACCGGGCTGCCGCTGGAGGTCGCGGTGCTGGACCCCTTCAGCCCGGCGCATCGCGTCATGAACGTTGAACTGACCGTGGAGGGCGCCGGGGTGTCACACGTGGTTCTCGATCACCTCGATCAGATCGTGCCGGAGGGGCGGCCCGTGTGGGTCGCGCTCCGGACCGGTGCGGACGTCCGCCTGAACATGCCGCGAGTGGAGCTTTACTATGCGCCTGTCGCCGAGGCGCTGACGGAGGCGCTGGAGTACCGCCTGTGGATCGTGAAGACGATGTTCGCGGCGCTGAGCGAGCCGCGTCCATGGCTGAGCCTGCGCAGCCGCGACGTTGACCTCGATGCGTGGGCGAAGGACGCCTACGCTGGAGAGAAGGTCGTGGAGTTGCTCGATGAGATCGCGTTCGCGGTGGAGCTTGCCCCCGGGCACCCACTCGTGCAGCAGTATGACCTGTGGGTCTGGCAGGGCGCGGGGCTGCCTGAATTCGAGCCGGGGATCGACGAGGTGGCCGGCGCGCCGGAGTGGGCGGTGGTGCTGCGCCAGGCCTGGCTGGAGGCGCGGGAGGTCCCTCGGTGGTGGCTGGAGCACCGCCTTGTCCCCACCGGTGAGATGGGTGGCCGCGTGAACGATGACACGTGCATGTATCAGAACTACGCGATGTTCCCGATGATAAGCGACGATCCGGTCGCGCGGGCGTTGATTGAGGCCACGGCGGCGCTGGCCCTGCACGCCGAGCAGAACACGCTTGAGCAGGGGCTGAATCGCCGCAGTATGGACCCGCTGCACGCGTATGAGGAGGGCCTCAACCATCTCGCGATGATGACGTGGTGGCACCACGGCGACCCGGTGTATTTCGAGCGCGCGCTGACCTCGGCGCGATCGCTGCCGGCGCTGACGGTGACGACCGAACGCGGTCATCGGCATTTCAAGAACCAGACGCTGGGCGCCGAGGATCTGCGGATCGACCGCGAGTTGGGCGTGGACGGCCACGCACACCCGCTGATGCTGCACCCGGCCTTCGAGGTGCTCTGGTACAACCGCCATCCGCGGGTGGAGCAGTTCCTGCGCGAGTGGGCCGACGGCTGGCTTGAGCATCAGCAGCAGGGCGCGTACGCCACCAGCGTTGATGTCGCGACCGAGGAGCCGACGCAGGTCTACGAGGATCGCCCCGTCTACGGCGGCTATGGGGGGCAGGCATCGGCATTCTACTCGATGATCGAGCACACCGGCGATGCGAGATACGCCCGGCCCTTCATGGACATGCTGGAGCGGGGCAGGGCCAGCTTCCGCGTCGCCGACTACCTGCCTGAGTTCTACCAGCGCGGACTGCTCGATCACCTCGACGAGCAGACGATGCTGGCGCTGGAGGAGCGGGATGCCTACCTTCCGGTGCTGACGCGGGGCGATCGCGGGCCGCTGATCGAGGCACTCCGGAACGACATTGCACATCTGCAGCGTTTCAAGTATATGTACACAGAGGCGGAGCAGTTCACCGACCGGATCTTCCTGCCGTCGGTGTATAATGCAGCGAAGGCGTACTGCGGCGCGTACACCACTCGGAACAAGTACGCCCACCCGCTCTCGGTCAGTTGGGAGGGCTTCGGCACGGACTTCGCGGCGCTGGTGCTGGAGGCCGGGGACGACCGGTTGAAGGCCGCGGTCTACTCGTTCGCGAATGAGCCGATGGAGGGTGCGCTGCGGGTGTGGCGGCTGGAGAACGGGCGCTACCGCGTGGCGGTCGGGATCGATGAGGACCGCGACGATGCGTTCGACCGCCCGGTCGAGACGCGGGAGTTGCAGTTGCGGCGTCACTCGCTCGTGCCGGTCACCCTGGAGCCCGGCCAGGTGACGCTGGTCGAGATCGAGCAGATCGAGCGGCTCGATCCGGTCTTCGAGCGCGCCGACCTGGCGCTTTCTGAGCTGAACACCGTCGTTGAGGGCGGCGTGGTGCGCGGAACCGTGCACAACATCGGCCGCGCGGGGGTGGAGAGCGTGGTGCTGGCGCTGCTCAACGCAGACGGCGAGGTCGTGGCGAGCGAGACGCTGACGGAGATCCCCGGCATCGGGGAGGATCTGCAGCCGGTGCGGGTGGAGTATGAGCTGGCCGGGGTGCCTGCCGTGGCGGCGGATGCGGCCGGGTGGCGGGTTGTGATCGACCACGAGGGCGCCGTCGAGGAGATCTACGAGGGGAATAATGTTGTGTGGCTGGGGGCGACGGTGCCGGGCGTCAGGGACCGGCAGTAGTGCAACGAGGTTGAGCAGCCGAGGCATCGCCCCGCGGCGGATGACGTTCGTCGTGAGGGCGTCGCAGCAGCCTGCTCTCGCAGCATTCGTCAGGACAATCAAGAGCCTGGAAGGGCGGCGGACATGAGTCGCATGACAACAGGGGACGTGAGTACCCGGGCGGGAGACCGCCGGGCGTGGAGGACGATAGTGAGCGATCGGGGAAGCAACCTTTGAGCGTCACAGCGGAGCAAACTCAGGCTGAAGGACGTCAGGAGCAGATGCGCAGGAATCTCAACGTGCCCAACATACTCACGCTGACCCGCATTGCGGCCACGCCCGCGGTCGTGGTGCTGCTCTATCTCGTGCTGCTCTACGACATGACGTGGGCGAGCCAGGTCGCCTGCACGGTCTTCGCGCTGGCGTGCATCACCGACCTCGTGGACGGGCACATCGCGCGATCGTACAACACGATCACCAACATGGGCAAGTTCCTCGACCCGCTGGCGGACAAGCTGCTGATCGGCTCTTCGCTGATCATGCTCGTGGGGATGGGCTGGGCGCCTGCGTGGGTGGCCATCATCATCGTGGCGCGCGAGATGGCCGTCACAGGGATGCGCGCGATGGCTGCCGACGAGGGCGTCGTTATCTCCGCCGACAGGTTCGGCAAGCTCAAGACGCTGACGCAGTCGTTCGCGATCGGCATCCTGATCTGGCATGTCCCCTTCTTCGGCCTCGATCTCAACCCGCTGGGTATGGTGCTACTCTACGTCGCGTTGGCCCTGACCGTCTTCTCCGGAGCCAACTACTTCCGCAATTTCTACCGCGGGTGACCCTCGCGGGACCGGCGAACGCCATGGAGGTGCCTCTCATGCGGTTTCTGGCCATCACCGTGGCCGTGCTTCTGAGTGTCGGTTGCGTCTTCGCGCAGGAGAACATGCTCGTCAACCCGGGCTTCGAGCAGGCCGATGCGGCTGACGAGACGATGCCCGCCGGTTGGGGTGTGCACGGCGGCGTCAGCGAGCAACTGGCGCGGCACCTTGTCGATGACGCCCTCTCGGGTGACCGGGCGCTGCTGATCATCGACGACTACGCGAGCGAGGAGCGCATGTCAGACCGCCTGGCTTCCTCGGGGATCGTCCAGCGCGTTGAGAGCATTGAGCCGGGGGTGTTCTACAGGCTCACCGCGTGGGCGAAGTGCCTCGAACGTGACCGCGAGAACGCGGCGTGGCTGCAGCTTCGCTTCAAACCCTCCGACGAGCTGGCCAACACGCACCTGAACTCGCCTATCGGCGAGTGGCGCCAGTTCACCGCGATGGGGCAGGCGCCGGAGGGAACCACGCACGCGGAGGTGTACATCAAGACGCTGCACATGGCCGCGTCGCGCTACGTGGTCGATGACTTCGTCCTGACCACCGCCGCTGCGAGCGACGATGACCAGCGGCTGGCCCTCTTCCCCTTCGGCAGCGAGGGCATCGCGCCCGAGCAGATGCCGCAACCGCACCTGCACACGCCCCTGGTCACGGGCGGGGAGCCGGCCGCGCATATCGTAGTGCCCAATGACAGGCAGTGGCATGACGCCGGCATCCGGCTTCGTGACGCCGTCGAAGCGCTGACGGGCGCGCAGCTCGACATCATCATCAGCGAGGGGCGCGACTGGACGGCGCTTCGCTCGCCAGCGACGACGATCGCGATCGGCCACCTCGGGAACAACTTCGTGGCTGAGCGGATGTGGCTGCAGCGCTACCAGGAGGTCAACGCCCACCATCCCGGCGCAGGGGAATATGTCCTGCAGACCATCCCCGAGCCCCACGACTGCCCGCGTGGCAAGAACGTGCTGCTGATCGGCGCTTCCGACGCCGTGGGCGCCGATCGAGGTGTTCAGCGACTGCTTGAGATGCTGGGCGAGGCGACGGACGATGCCCTCTCGCTGGACGAGTGGATCCTGGAGGTCTCCGGCGTCGAGCACATGGATGACGAGCAGCGGGAGGCGCTCGTCAATCGAGAGCTGACCAAGTTCTGGCTGCGTGACTTCCACTCGGCGGTGAAGCAGTACCGCGACACGGGCGATCCTGCGTGGGCGGAGCGGGCGAGGTTCGTTCTGCGGAGGATCAGCGAGCGCTATCTGCAGTACGCGCACGATCCCGACGTGCTGAAGTACTGGCCGGAGCCGACCTCCGCGACCACCCATCGGATCTACTGGCCGGAGGAGACGTCCTCGGACTGGCTGGGCACGATGTGGGACTTCTTCGAGAAGGCGCCGGTGCTCACCGAGGAGGAGCGATGGCGTGGCGCGAACTCGATGCTCAACGCGCTGCACGACCTGCCCCGACACGTCTCGCTCTACGACTCTTTTGCCCGCCCGGAGACAACGTGGCGGGTGCTGCACAACCATCAGACCTTCCCGCTCATCGGCATGTACTACCTCGCCAGGCATTTTGACCGCTTCTACCCCGAGGTCGATTCCGGTCGGATCAGCGACTACCTGCAGCGCATCGAGAACGGTTTCAGCAAGCAGGTGCAGTCATGGAAGCCCAACGAGGACGCGACCGGGTACTACTCGATTGTCCCGCGTCACACGATCTACTGGTCGCTGAGCGAGGGCGACTACTCGTTCTTCGAGACCGGGCAGATGCGCATGTATGCCGACTACACGGTCGGGATCTGCGACAACACCGGCGATGCCGCAAGCTTCGGTGACAATAGCTACGGGCGCGGAGTGTACACCCGTGAACTCGACTGGGCGGTCTGGTACTACGATGACGCGAAGCTGCAGTGGTGGCTCGACCGTGTCTCGCGCGGCGGCTGGGCGAACCCCTTCAACCCCGACCTGCAGTCTGAGCCGTGGGAGGAGCTTGCCGGGATCACCGCTTTCCCGCTCACCGAGAGCGTCTACCGATGGACGGGTGAGACCAACGCCCGCGGCCCGTCGATCATGCGGCCGAATGTCCCGCTGGAGAACGCGTTCGACAAGATCGCATTCCGCGAGAGCCTCGACACGAACGCGCAGCACTTCCTGCTGGACGGCTACGCGCGCGGCACGCACATGCACTACGACGGGAACGCGATCACCCGGTACTTCGCGGACGGCGAGGACTGGCTCATGGACGGGGACTACCTCGTCCGCAACACCACCGATCACACGATGCTCTCCGTGGTGCGCGACGGCCGGGCCGACCGAGTGATCCCGCCGTGCGCCGGGCTCGAACACCTCGCCGACCTTCCCTCGGTCGGGATGACACAGACTGCGGTGTACGGGTACAACGGCCTCGACTGGCGGCGCAACATCTTCTGGCTCAAGGGCGGCCCGGTGGTGCTGCTTGACCACTGTACCGCCGCCGAGGCCGGAGAGTACTCGCTCGAGTGCATCTTCAAGATGATCGACCACGGCGACGTCGCGTCAGACGGCCGCGACTTCTCGCTCACGCGACGGGCGGCGATCACCCGCGGGCTGACCGTGGTCAGGGATCCGGCTCCCGGCGTCGCGGCGGCGGTGCGCTTTGAGGGCGCGAGTTCGTCGCTCAGCTTCCCCCTGGAGATTCCCGCCGGTGAGTACTTCGCGAAGATTATCGGGATGGGCCTCGACAGCGGCACCGACAGCTTCTTCCTGTCTATCGATGACGGCGAGCCGCTGGAGGTTCATCTGCCGCTTGAGGAATTCGGCCGGCCTTACGCGAGCGGCGTGAACCCCAAGTCCGGGCCGATGCCCCGCATCGAGATCGAGAGCGATGGCGTGCACCTCGTGAAGGTCTGGCTGCGGGAGAAGCCCGGCACCATGCTCGACCGGGTGGAGTTCGTGGATGTCGGGAGCGAGGAGGTCGTCGCGGCGATCGAGGCGGAGGATGCGCCGAACGCCGAGGAGCCGATCCCGGACCTGCCCGACAGGGTCTTCCACATCCGCAACTCAGGGCACTCGAGGGTGGTGGAGAGCACGCGGATCAACCACGCCCGACTCCCGATCCGCTACGTGCACCACAAGTTCGGGGATCGACTCGGAAAAGGTGAAACTCTCAGCAATCAGGCGGTGTTCTTCAATACCAACACGGTTGACAACGCCGACTGGCAGGTCCGCCGGGTCAACGACCGTGCGTTGCTGCTGCTTGAGGACGGTCGGTCCGCGGCGGTGCTCGCGATGGGCGCGGACGCGCTCGACCTGCCCGCCGCGCTGGCGACGGACGCGGCGATGGTGTGGATAGGACGCCGAGAGATCGTGCTCGGCGGCGCGACGCGGCTGGGAGATGCGCTGAGCTTCGCTCAGCCCGCGGACCTGCAAGTGAACCTTTATACCGGAGAGATGACCTGCTCGCTGCCCGGCACGGGAGTGCTCGGTCCGGAGGAGACGACCGCTTTGCGGCGCGCGGCGTCGTCCGCGATCGCCTCAAGCGCGGCCACGGCCGAGGTCCGGGACGGCGCGGCCCCGGCGGTCGCTCAGGCGGAGGGCCTTGTGCGGGCGTGGGAGATCGAGGCCGCCCGGCATGACGGCGTCCCGCAGCCTGCGATCGAGATGGAGGCGCACGACCTCGATGCGGATGGCTCCGACGAGACGCTGGCCATCCGCGGGCGCTACCTGACGGCGATCAACGCCGACGGCTCGGTGCGCTGGCAATTCGACGGGACCGACGAACTCTACGCGGTCGGCGCCTACGACATCACCGGCGACGGCCGGCTTGAGGTCTTCACCGGTGGGAAGAGCAGGATGCTCTACGTCCTCGACGCCGATGGGGCTTTGCTGCGAGAGCACCCGATCGAGACGTACTGGCGGGTCTCGCGAACGACCATCCACGAGCCTCGGCTCGACGATGTGCTGGTTGGCGACTTCGACGGTGACGGCGAGTGGGAGGCCGCGCTCGGAACCGTGGACGGCTTCATCCAGGTCATCAACTCCGACTTCTCGCAGCGCTGGATCTTCGGAGAGGTCAACCACGGCACAACCGAGCTGTCCGCGGTTGACGTCACCGGTGACGGCGTCGAGGAGATCGCGGTGGGCAACCGCTACGGCAAGCTCTTCGTACTCAGCGCCGAGGATGGGACGATCATCGGCAATCGCGGGTCGGAGCTTGGCGACGTGCAGATGGCGGTCGCCGACCTCGATGGTGACGGGACCTTCGAGATGGTCAACGCGTCCGCGACCGGAGCGCTGCGGGTGGGGCAGGTCGGCTCGCGTGAGGTCCTCTGGGACTACCCGAACTTCGGCTACGCGTGGCGAGACATTCAGACCGCCGACCTGACGGGCGACGGCAGTCTTGAGGTCATCGGCTGCTCAGACACCGGCTACGTCTACGCGATCGACGCAGCGGGGGAGACGCTCGCGGTGCGCAACCTTGATTCGGCGGTGCTCGATCTCGCCATCGTGGAGACCGAAGGCGGGCCGATGGTCGCGGCAGGGACGCTCTCGGGGACGGTCTATCTGCTGGACGACGGGCTCAACGAGGTCGGCCGCTTCCCGGTCGGCGGGCGGGTGAACTGGGTGAGCGCCGCGCGGACACCCACCGGCAATCAGGTCGTGGCTGCACTGGAGGACGGGCGGGTGGTGGCGCTGCGCCGATGAACCCGGGGCGACAGAATCGCGGGGACCAGGAGGCGATTGATTCATGTCCAACACAGTGCTGATCGTGCTGGTATGCATCCTCTGTGCGGCGGCCGGCTGCGCGCAGGAGCTTCCGCCGGATGTCGCGCGGCACGTAATCCCGCTGGAGATCCCGGTGGCGGAGGATTCCGCCGGCTCGCTGATCGCCGCCGACCTCGACGGCGAGTGGCCGCTGGAGTTGCTCGTCACCGCCCCCGGCTACCTCGGCGCATACTCGGTTGACGGCTCGCTGATGTGGTCGCGCGAGGTGGATATTCGCGTCGGCGGCCAGTCCGAGTCGCAGGGGCTGCCCGGTCACCACGGGCCCGGCGTGCAGGCCGCCGACATCAACGGCGACGGCGCGACTGAGGTGCTCTTCCTCACGCAGGACAGTACGCTCCATGTGCTCGCCGGCCCGACCGGTGAGCCGCTGTGGTCGGTCACGATCCCTCATCCCGATGGCGCCGAGCGCTGGGAACACCTCGCGGTGGCGAACTTCCGCGGCGAGGGCGACCGCGACGTGCTGCTCCAGGCGACCAACGCCGAGGGCTACCGCATGGGCCGCTATGTGGCGGCATTCGCGCTCGAGGCCCTGCGCGAGGGCCGCATTGAGCCACTCTGGAGCCGCGACGACTTCCTCGCCTGCGCGCACAACGGGGCGCGTCTGGCGGATATCGACGGGGACGGCCGCGACGAGGTGCTCGGTGGCACCGTCCTCGACAACGACGGCAGCATCATCGGCCGCTTCCCCCTCCGAGGGCACGTCGACTCGATCTACGCCGCGGACGTGCGCCCGGACCTCCCGGGCCTGGAGATCGTGGCGCTTGAGGAGGGTGGCTCGGGCGAGGAGCGCAACCGCGTCTTCGTGCTGAGCGCAAACAGCGATTTGCTCGTCTCCACGCACTTCAACAACCAGGAGCCGCAGAACGCGGCCGTCGGTCACTTTGACGCCGAGCGCGACGGTGTGCAGGTGTGGTGCCGCAGCAGATACAACCAGCACCAGAAGCCGTTTGTCTTCGATGCCCACGGGGAACTCATCGCGCACTGGGAGATGGACGACGTCGCGCCGGAGGGCTGGACGACAAGCGGCGTGGAGGTCATCTGGACGATCGACTGGAGCGGGGGAGAGGAGCAGTTTGCGGCCGCCAAGGAGCGGCACACCGAGGGCGATGTCTGCGTGTTCAACCCGATCACCGGTGAGTTCGTGGTGCGGATGGAGGAGACCGCGTCGCGCATCTACGTCGCCGACGTCCTGGGTGACTGGCGCGAGGAGATCGTTGTCTGGAACAATGACGAACTCCGGGTGTATGAGAACCTCGCTCCGAACCCCCGGCCCGACCGCCCGCGCCTCTGGTCGCAGCCGCACTACACGCGGAGCAAGCAGGTCTGGAATTACTACTCCCCGTGAGGAGCGTGATCCGAGGATGTCTGCCTTTGCCCGGCACTCAGCACGAACCGCCGCCCTCGCGATCGTGGCGCTGACCGCGGGGCTCACGCTCGCAGGAGGTCAGAGCATGCAGCGCGATCCCGTCATCCCGAATCAGGACCGCATCCGGCCATGGTCGGAGGATGTACGCTACTGGCAGTACCGCGGAGAGCCCGTGCTGCTCATCGGCGGCTCCCGCGAGGATAACCTCTTTCAGATCCCCGACCTCGAGCAGCAGCTTGACCTGCTGGCGAGCGTCGGCGGCAATTACATCCGCAACACCATGAGCGACCGCGACGAGGGCGACGCGTACCCCTACGCCCGCCTCGACGACGGCCGCTACGATCTCGACCGCTGGAACGATGAGTACTGGGAGCGCTTTGAGAGCCTCCTGCGGCTCACCCACGAACGTGACATCATCGTGCAGATAGAGGTCTGGGATCGCTTCGACCTCAGCAGGGACAACTGGCAGCGGCATCCCTACCGCCCCGCAAACAACATCAACTATACCGGCGAGCAGACCGGCCTCGATGACGCATACCCCGAGCACCCCGGGCGCGACCTGCAGCCCTTCTATCACAGCATCCCGGGCATGCAGAAGTACCGCGAGCAGTATGACATGTTGCGCGGCTACCAGGAGCGCTTCGTCGCCAGGATGCTCTCACACAGTCTGCCCTACGGGAACGTGCTCTACTGCATGAACAACGAGACGAACACCGAAGCGCTCTGGGGCCAGCACTGGATGGCATTCATCAAGGACCGGGCGGCGGAGGCGGGCGTCGATGTCTTCGTGACCGACATGTTCGACGACGGCTGGCGGCCTGAGGAATCACGCAGCGTCCGCCTTGTCCTCGACAGCCCCGACCTCTACGACTTCATCGACATCTCCCAGGTGAACAGCCGCAACTTCGGCGAGGACCACTGGCGACGGCTGCACTGGGTGGTCGAGCAGGCGAAGCAGACCCCCCGCCCTGTCAATCACACGAAGATCTACTCCGCGGGCGAGACCGGGTTCGGCTCGGGCACCCCGCAGGACGGCATTGAGCGCTTCTGGCGCAATCTCCTGGCCGGCTCGGCCTCCTCGCGGTTCCACCGGCCCACCTCCGGCATCGGCATCAACGAGATTGCGCAGGCCTGCATCCGGTCGGCACGGATGGTTGAGGAGCATGTGCGCTTCTGGCAGATCGAGCCGGCGATGGAACTGCTGAGCGACCGCGAGGAAAACGAGGCCTACCTCGCGGCGCGCCCGGGCGACGCATACGTGCTCTTCTTTTCCAGCGGCGGCTCTGTCTCGCTCGACCTCAGTGAGCACGACGGCCGCTTCACCGGACGGTGGATCGACGTCGCGAGCGGTGCGTGGGGCGCGGAGTTCGACCTTCCAGGAGGGGCTGCTCGCCAACTCAGTGCGCCCGGCGAGGGGCCCTGGGTGGTCGTGGTGACGCGGCAGTGAGCGACCCGCTGACGACCTCGGCGCGAGGTAGCGAGACCGGGCGCGCCATTGCCGGTCGCGTGGCGTGGGCGCTTGCGGTGCTGACCTGGCTGAGCGTGCTGGTGATGCTCGGGCGTGACTGGCTCGGCATCGGCGGTCCTGCGCGGCCGTGGCTGATCGCCGCCTCGACCGGCTTCCTGGTGTGGTGCGCGTCATCAGAGGCGGCGTGGTGACGGCGCCGGGGGGCCTGCTGCTGGCGGGCCTGATCGGCTGCTGGTTCGGCGACTACCTCGGGCCGGTCAACTTCATCGCCTCGGTGATCGCCTTCGGCCTCGCGCACCTGCTCTTCATCGGCGCATTCGTGGCGCTCGGCATCGAGCGGGCGCGCCTGCCCGCCGCGGCCACAGTCGCGATCGCCGCGGGCGTGGCGATCGGCTGGTGGCTGCTACCCCAGGTCCCGGCCGATCAGCGCGCGATGATCGTCGGGTACATGCTGGTCATCAGCGCGATGGTTGTGAGCGCGTGGGGGATGCGCGATGCTCCTGCGAGGAGCATACTGGTGGCGGCCGCGGTCATCTTCTACATCTCGGACATCTTTGTCGCACGCTGGCGCTTTGTCTCACCGGGCCCGGAGAACGCGTTCCTCTGCTACCCGCTCTACTACGCGGCCTGCCTGCTCTTCGCGCTGGCACCCGTCAGGCGCTCACTCCCTCGGCTCTGACACAAACCGCTCCCGGTAGGCCTCGCGCGCCTCGCGGCAGGTCCGCGAGGTGAAGCGCGCGTTCACGCCGCCCGCAACCAGCGGGCCCACGCCCGGGACCACCCCCGCCACCTTGCGCTTGACCAGGTACCACGCAAGCTCCCGCGCGGCGTTTCGGAGCCACTGCCCGGCCTCCCTGTCGCGAATCTCATCCCACGAAGCCCCCTCCTGAAGCTCGGTCGCGAGTTCGCGCAGGTACCTCGCCGGCCCTGACCTCGGCGTCCCGGCCTCCCGTCGGGCGAAGAGCAGGGCGATCGCGTAGGCGTGCTCATCCTCCTCGGCGACGTCGAAGCCGTAGACGCTGGCGACCTCGCCGATGGCCATCAGGTTGTTCGCCAGCAGCGCCGGAATGTCGGCGGCAAAACCGATCGGCCCCGTCGCGCTGGTGGCAACGCCGGCCGCCCCCGCGACCGTGGTCCAGATGCGGCAGGTCCTGGCCACGACCCGATCGGGCACACTCACATCGAGCGCACGCACTTCCGTGATCTCAGCAATCCGGTAGCCCGCGCGCTCGTAGCGTCCGAGCGCCGAGGTCCGGCACACACGCGTAAGCGTCGCATCCGCGATCATCCTGAGCATCCCGCGCAGCACCGCGTCTCCCACCTCGGCGACCAGCGCCGGCGCAACGCCTCTCGTGCGTCTCATCGTGTCCGCTCTCCTCGTGCTCCATCTCCGCTCGCTCAGCAGTCCACCCAGATCGGGCTGGACCACGCATACTGGCCGTTGAGCTGGCTCACCCGGAGGTAAATGTAGTTGCGCCCCGGCGCGAAGTCCTTCTGCGCAACCTCGATCTCCGCAATGTACCCGGCCTCCGGGATCGCCACATGGCGCTTGATGATGTGCGAGTTGTGGTAGACGGCGTCGCGGATGTCATCCCACCTGCCCGACTGGTCTCCGAAC
Source organism: Armatimonadota bacterium (assembly GCA_050942735.1). Taxonomy (GTDB): domain Bacteria; phylum Armatimonadota; class Zipacnadia; order Zipacnadales; family UBA5352; genus UBA5352. Next base: position 67,680 of record JBMNNW010000008.1, on the reverse strand, counting down.
TGCCCCCGAATGCGCTCCCGGCACTCGCTGTCGTAGACGATCAGTCCGCTGCGCTGCATCGCCTCGGCGGGCGTGAACGTCATGCGGTGGTTGTCGCATTCCAGCGCGCAGAGCCCGCCCGCCGGCGCCTCCACCTCCACGATCAGCCGCTGCTGGGCGGTGTCCTCGGCGGCGCGCTGCCTCGGGCCGGTGGTAAGCGTGAACTCGACCTCACCGTCGCCGGTCTGCTCCCACGAGTTACCGTGCCTGGTGAACGCGCCCTCGACAGAGACAACTCGGCCCTCGGTAAGCCGCAGACGCCCCTGCCATCGCTTCTCCTCGACGGTCAAGCCGTAGTTTGTCGTCGGCCCCCAGCCGAACTCGAAGGGGATCTTGCAGCGGACCGTTCCGTCCGCGGGCCGCTCCCATGTTCCACTGTGACAGTGGGTGTGCACGACGCGGCCGTTGCGGATCACCTCGATGCGATCGAGCGCCTCGGTGCACTGAACCGCCGCCCGCAGCATCAGCGGGCCACCACCCTCGATCACCGCTCCCATCGGCGCGTCCGCCAGCGTGTAGCCGAGTCTGATCCGGTCGCCCGTGACGCCGTAGACACGACGCTCCATGAATGCCTCCCACAGCGACTCGCGCGTCAGGTCGTCGGCAAGCGCGGCCATTAGCCCGATTCCCCACTTACCGGCGAAGCCCAGGCCGTTGTCGCCGGACGCGATGATTCCCAGGCGGTAGCCGCGGTCGAGCGCCGACTGAACGGTGTTGCTCGACACGCGTGGCGCCATGTCCCCGTTGCTCACCATCGAAAACGGCGTGGTGCAGCCCTCTGACGAGCCATGCACCGAGTAAATCTCTGCGAATGGGGAGACGTCCTCATCGTAATGCGACCAGTCCTTCCCTCGGTTCGCGAAGGCGTACGCGGTATGATGCGGAATCGCGATCCCACCCGCTGCCCGGAGGTTCGCGTAGAGTTCATCGACGTGCATCGACAGATCCAGCGGTGGATCATCGAAGGGATAGAAGACGTTATGATCGCCCCAGCGAGTCCGGTCGCCGATCCACTCGTAGCCCGCGAAAGTCACCAACTCACCCGGCGCGTGATACTCCCTCACCAGCGAGCAGACCATCTCCCAGTCCCTGGCGAAGTAGGGTTTCGGTCCGACGGTCTCGGAGCGGAACCCGGTCTTCGCATCGCGGATGAAGTGCGCCGGATAGTAGACGATCGGAAAGAAGTCGAGGTAATCCCGGGCGCCCTCAAAGGCCCTGCGCAGGTACCGCTCGCAATCCCCCAGACCCTCGGGCGGCTCGGCGACGGGATCCACCCCCTCGGCCTCCCGTATGCGCATGTGCGCGAGGTTGAACTGCGTGTGCATGTCTCCCCAGTAGATGCGATGGGCCATGGACGTTCCTCCGAAAGAACTACGTAGCTGTGCGGCGGCATCGACAGATCCGCCTTCGCTGCTCCAGGGGCCGGGACCTTCGCGACATCGCCCCGTGTCCTCGATCGAGACTCTCCGTCGCTCCAGCGAAGGAATCGCGGGCCCGCGCGGTCAAATCTACTCTGCGCGGCGGCAGACGCACCCGCCAATTCTCTGCGAAGACGACCCGGGAGGACCGACCATGGGCGCAACGATCCGCGCGATCATCGTCGTCACGATCCTGACCACGCTCTCGCTTCAGACCACATTCGCACAGGAGGACATTCAGATGCCGTGGGCCATCGGGGGCACGGGTGGGGCGTACCTGCTGGTGGAGCCGGGTGAGCTTGAGATCGAGCTGTTCAAGCGCGATCTGAACATCCGAGACAGGGGCAATGACCTTCGAGCGATTCTCGCCGGCCCCGACCGTGAACTGCTCGCCGAGGTCACGATCCCGACCTCGGGAGGTACAGCCGCGGATCCGCCCGGCCCGGTGCAGACCGAGGTCCTTCGGACGCAGGTCGATCGCCCCGGCATCTACGCGCTGAACCTGACCGTTACAGGCGACCGCTACGGGTTGAACATCGCCTGGGGAATGCGCACGAATGCCGCCGCCTGGGTCGTGGAGACCTCACGCGGGCACCGCGATGAACGCCACCGCGAGCCGATCGTGCTGACCGACGCGGAGCGGCCCGCCGACGTGACGTTCCTCCCGCGCACAGGGGAGTTCCAGATCGAAGTCGAAGGCCTTCCCGCGGATTCCGGACCGCTCACGCTCTATGACGACAGCGGCGCCGTCGTCACGGAGATCCCGGTCGCCCGGGAGCAGTCCGGTGAGATTCGCCGCTACCTGAGGCTGGCGGTGCCCGATCTGCCCGAGGCCTCCGCGCTTGTCACCATCCCCGCCGATGAGACGCGCGGCGACAGCCCGTGGCGGCTGCACCTGCCGCAGGGTGAGGCGTTCGTCGAGATCGACGGCCTCACCCGCTGGGATGGCGACGACCTCTACCGCGATCACTGCGTCTGGACTCCCGAGCCACAGTCGTGGTTCCCGTGGCTCCAGCACCGCTGGCTGATCAGTCCCTATCAGCGCACCGTCTACGCCACGCCGGGCGAGCAGGGTGAGATGGCCTTCACAGTGCACAACAACGCGCCCGACGCCCGCATGGTTCAGCTCGAGCTTGAGTTCCCCGGTGAGCCGTGGCCCGCCGAGCTTTCCAGTCAATCGGTCACTCTCGACGGCAGGCAACTGGCTGAGGTGACGGTTGGCTTCGAGGCGCCCGCCGACGGCCAGGAGCGCGTCTGTTACGTACGGGCAACACCGATCGAGGCGCCCGAGTTCACAACCTACGCAACGCTGACCGCCCGCGGCGGCGATTCACCGCTCGCCGAGCCGCTCGACCTGCCGCTGGTCATCGAGCCCTACACGCATGAGAACCGCCAGTTCGGCTACCTGCCCGAGTACGCCCTCGACAACCAGGTGTATTTCGACCTCGAGAATCGCCCCTTCGTTGTGGCGGGCAGCAGACTCTATCGCGAGGTCGATGGCGAGTGGAGGCAGACGAGTCTCAATGAGGCAGTCGTTCGCTGCATCCCTGAGATCGAGACGACGGGCTGGAGCGCGCGCGGCTCGAAGGTTGCGTTCGACTCCGACAACGACGTCTACCTCGTCGCGGGCTCAGGGCCGACGGCTGCGCTGCTGCGCTCGACCGACGGGGGAGAGACCTTCACCGCGTACGTGATCCCCGGTCGCGAGAGTGAATCGCGCGGGTGGGACTTTGAGCAGTTCTCCGGGCATAACGTCCCTGAGGGGCCACCGCCCATCGTTCGGATTACCCGGACGCATCGTGACACCGACACCCGCCTCCGCTGGCGCAGCACCAATGACCTTGAGCTGTTCGTGGCGGAGAAGACCCCCGACGGTGAGATTGAGTTCAATGAGCCCGTGCTCCTCACCGACCTGGCCCTCGGAAGCTCGATGCACTCGGGGATTCCGTCGATGGTGGTCTCGCGTGGCTCGAAGGTTCATGTGGTCTGGGGGGAGGCGACGGACCCTGAGGCCAGCCGCGAGGAGATCCCCGGTGTCCCCGCCTACGTCGCGACGTATGACAGGGAGACGCAGACGCTCGGTGAGCCCGTGTTCATGAGTTACGGCCCCCCGCCCAACGACGGACACAACACGCCGAGCATCACGATGGACAGCGAGGGCTATCTCCACGTCGTCGTCGGCACGCACGGCGCGCCCTTCCAGTACCTGCGCTCGCTGCAGCCGAACGATGCGTACGAAGGGTGGACCGAGGAGACCCGCACCTGCGACGAGAACCTCCGGCAGACCTACGTCGGCCTCGTCTGCGGCGCCGATGACGCCCTCCACCTGGTCTTCCGCCTCTGGCGCTCGGGGGAGGAACACCTTGACGGTGGCCTGTGGGCGGCGCTCGCCTATCAGCGCAAGCTCCCCGGCCAGGACTGGGAGGAGGCGCGAGTACTGGTGGCGCCGCCGCTCTCTGAGTACTCCATCTACTACCACCGGCTGACGGTCGACCGCAACGGCGACCTGTTCCTCTCGTACGACTACTGGTCCACGATGTGGTTCTACCGCAACGACCAGCGAGGAGCGGTGGCCGCGGGCTCAGGCAGACCCGGCAGAGGATGGGGCCGCACGGTGCTGACATCACCCGACGGAGGCAATCAGTGGATGCTGTGGTAAGTAGAGAGTCCCGCTTCCGACACCAACGCAGGGCGGAGCCCCGAGGCTCCGCCCTGCGCCGCACCTGTGTCGGCGGTCGGTCACTCCTCGCCCGGCTCTGACAGGCCTCTCTCGATGCGCAGCGGCGTCTCCGCGGAGCGGATATGCAGGTCGCGCTGGGGGAATGGTATCTCGATCCCCTCGCGCTTGAGCGCGCGCCAGATCTCAAGGTTCAGTTCCACCGCGACCCGCCTTTGCACCGACGGATCGGAGATCCACACCATCAGCACCAGGTCGATCGAGCTGTCCCCAAAGGCAACGAGGCGGGCACTCGGTTCGGGGAAACTGATAACGATGGGGTGCTCCTTTGCGACCTCCACGAGCACTTCACAGACGTAGTCGATGTCAGCATCGTAGGAGACACCCACGGGGACATCGACGCGCAGCGTAAGGTCGTGATGGCTGAGGTTTGTGAGTTGCTCGCTGATGATGTCGCCGTTGGGAATCAGAATGTGCACATTGCTCAGTGTCTGCACCACGGTGCTGCGCAGGCTGATTGATGTCACCCGCCCCCACGTCCCGGCCACCTCGATGTAATCACCCACCGCAAGCGGCCGCTCGAGCAGCAGTATCAGCCCGGCAACGAAGTTGCGCACGATGTCCTGCAGGCCGAACCCCAGTCCTATCCCGGCCATTCCCGCAAGCACGGTGAGCGCGTTAAGCGGGAAGCCGCCCACCAGCATCGCCCAGAGGATGCCGGCGACGAGAATCAGGTAGAACGTGAGACTCGACAGCGCGTACTGCACGCCCTCCGTCACGCGCGCCCCGATCCGCTTCGACGTCGCGAGCCAGTGGCGAAGGCCTTCGCAAGTGCCCACGCGATCAGGATCACAACGATCGCGCGGAAGATCGAGAACGCGGAGACCTGCGTCTCAGCCACGGTGAAGAGCGGGCGTTTGAGGAAGTCGAGCACCGCCAGCCCGTGATGCCAGCGCAGTTGCAATACCCAGATCTGCGCGATGCCAAGAGCCGTCCAGACGGCGACGCGCAGCCACGTTCGCCACGCGCTGTCCCGCGGCAGGTGTGCGCGAACCTGCCAATCCGCGATCAGGGCCAGGAGCACAAGCGGGACATCGAGATAGAGAATGCGGCTGAGGTATTCGCCGAGATTGACATAGCCAAGGGCTTTGAGCAGCGCAACCGCGGCCGCGACGCCGAGGATGACAGGGACCGCGGCCGTCGTTGCGTGGCGCAGAGGACGTGACGCGTGGCCCTCGGCCGCGTCCATGAACTCACTGGGGCCGCCTGCGCCGTAGATCATCCAGCCGGCGATGATCGCAAACGCCACCACGTGCACCACCGACAGCAGTACAAGAATATCCTGCCGCTCGTAGTTGAGCGCCGAGAGCGCCCATATCACCGGCAGCAGGATCGCAGACCAGAGAGCAAGCGCGCGCAGAAGTCGGTACAGCGCCGCCGCCGCGTCGGTGTCGATGCGCACCGCGCGCAACTGCTCGTGATGCGGCGCGAGAATCTGGCGCATGATGGCGACCAGCGCGAAGTAGGCCGCCCACGTCCCCAGCACCGCCAGGGTTGCTGAGATCCACTCCTGCGGCAGGCCCCACACCGCCAACCCGATCGCCGCCACCGCAGCGAGCGTCGCCGCCCGCGCGACCGGCGTCACCATCTCGGCATGCCTGCGGTCGCGCAACTCAGCGAGAGAGGCCTCCCCAGCGACCTCCCGGTCGCTCCCCTCGCGACCATCCCCACCGACAAATGCCAGTAGCAACCATCCCGGCAGCCTCAGCCACAGCAGCACCAGAGCACCGACGAGCACTGCCGAACCGATCAGCCGCACGATGAAGCTGAACATCGTCAGCGCTGGCCGGCCCAGTTCGTAGTAACTCCGTCTGATCGTGCCGCCGATCTCGGGCAGTGCCGCAAGCTCACGCGCGATTGCCGTAAACGTCTCCAGCGAGATGCCCGCGTCGGAGCGCGCCAGCAGCCCACGGCCACGCGCGGCGACGATGGCGGCGCTGAGCTCCTCGGCATACTGCGAGCTCTCATCATACGCATCGGTGGCCACGGACGCCTGCTCGTTGTAGAGGTCCAGCAACTCCTGCATGGCCTCGAGCCGCTGCCTCAGAAAGCCCTCCGCATCCTCCACTACAGGCCTCAGCGACTCGTCGAAGAGGTGTGCCGAGGAACGCCGCAATGACTCAACCTGGCGCACGGCCTCCTCAGCGCTGGGAATATCCGACAGGAGGCGCAGGCGCTCGGTGAACGCGCGGTCAATCGCCTCCTACAACTCGGCATTCAGGTCCTGCAGCGCATCCCATCGGTTCGAGGCTCCCAGCCGTGGAATCTGCCCCGTGCGCACCTGGCGCGGGACCGTCTGGCGGTCGCGCGTCACGTCGGCGGCGATTCGCTGCAGACGCGCCAGCGCCAGCCGCGCCTCCGCCGCCTCCTCCCGGAGCGCGCCAAGCTCAACACGCGCCCCCTGGGCAACCTGTCCGATCAACGCCGCCTTCTGTGCCGTGGGCAGATCATCGGCGTCATCGGCCTGCAGTCGCTCGATCGACTGGGAGATCGCTTCGCTCCGGCGCTCGCGCACCTCGCGTCTCGCCGCGGCCGCCGCCGCCTCGGAGGTTTCGGGCGTCGCTGTCGGGGCGCGGCGCGCGGTCGCCCCGGGTGTCGGGGCGATTGCCTCAGTCAGGGCGTCCGCGGTCTCCGGGGCCTCGGTCTCCTCCACCGGCACTGACTCGTCATCGCCCTCGGGAGCGCCTACCTGCCTTCCCTCCGCGTCCGCCGTGGGCTCCGCGCCAGTGTCGCGAGCGGTGCCGGGCCGCGGCGACTCGGTCGCCTCTGAATCGCTGACCGGGCGCGACTCGGTCGGCTCGGTGGCCTCGACCGGCGGCCGGGCCTCACCCGCGCCTCGACCGGGAGGGCCGTCGGCCGCCCTTGCGGCAGGCTCCGCCGGGCGCTGAGACTGCGCGGGAGCCTCGCGTTCGGCAGGACGCTCCGCGGGTCTCTCGGGCGACGGACGCTCACGCTCACCGGCGGCAGCGGGCCCGCGTGGTGCCTCGCGCGGAGCCTCCTCCTGCCCGAACACGGGGGCCAACGCGATCGCCAGCGTGGCCGCTATGACGATATAGGCGTAACGTCCCAGGATCTCGACCGGCCGGCGGCCTCGCATGTCGCCTCTCCCTCTGTGCGGTCCCTTCAACCTCCCAGTCTCAAGTTCGCAGTGAGGGCCGTCATGACCTTCCGGCGGCGTCCGCCGATCAACGCCCCGGGGTCCTCCGGAAGATGGATCGGAACCATCGAGGCACTCGGACTGTCTCACTAATTGTCAGAAAGCTGACTCGGGAGGGGGATCATGATGCGCATGTTCAGGCTGAGCGTGGTCCTGGTCTTCGCACTGACTGTGTCATCTGTGGCATGGGGGGTGCGGCTCTCCGGAACCGTCACCGACAATGACGGCCCGGTCTCCGGCGCGCTGGTACACAGCCTCGGGCTCGTCAGCGACAGCGCAGGTCGTGCGGGCACTGAGACCGACGCCCGAGGCCGCTTCGTGCTGGTCGTCGAGGGGCGTCCGTCGAGGCTGATCGTCTCACACCCCGGACGGGTCACCACCATCGTGGACCTGCCGCAACGACAGTACGAGATCGACGTGCGCCTCGAACACGGCGGCTACCCGCTCCGTGGACGCGTGAGTGATGCGGAAGGCAACCCCGTCAGCGACGCGCAGGTCGCGGTGACGAGCATAAAGCGTCCTGGCGATCGGGTAGCGGTGTCACTCCACGCCGAGCACGTCATTGACGCTCTCCGTGCGACCTCCGGCCACGACGGGAGCTTCGAGATCCGCTGCCTGCCCGCGTGGACGGAACTGACCGCGGAGGCCCGCAAGACCGGCCTCGGGACGGTCGTCGAGGAGCTGAAGACGGGGCCTGGCGTGTCTGAGACTCGCAGCGAGGTGGCCATCCCCGAACCTCCGCTGCAGATACTGATGGTCCCCGAAGCGACCGTCAGCGGACGCGTTACATGGCGGGGCGCGCCCGTGAGCGGCGCGGAGGTCTCTGCCCGACGCGGAGATGACTGGACACGCGTCACCGACAGTCACGGGACCTTCCACATCCGGCGACTACCTCCCGGTACGGTGCGGCTGTCGGTTCGTCCGCCCGACGGGCTGGTCCAGATGTCCTCCGTGCCCGAGATGAGAGTAGGGGCGGGGGAGATCATCAGGGACGTCGAGATCGAGCTGGTGAAGCCCTCGTTTGTGACCGGCACCGTCACCCGGACGGACACCGGCGAGCCGGTCCAGGGAGTATCCATCGGCGCGCGCTATGTACGGTGGCAGCGGACGGGCAGGACGGATGAGAGCGGGCAATACCGCCTCCAGATCCTCCCCGGCGAAGTCGTCCTGACACTGGTCGCCGGGCCTGGCATCAACTACGCCTTCGATGGCTCTCTGGGCGCCCCCCCTGGCTACGACCCGCGCCCGACACACGCGGTCAGCCTCAGGGAGGGGGAGATCCTCGAGGACATCGACTTCGCCGTCGAGCCGTGGCTGATCGGTGATATCGTGTTCTCCGGCCAGGTGCGACTCCCCGATGACGCTCCTGCCGCAGGCGCGCGCGTATCGGTCAGGCTCCCGACTCGGAGCGGCATGCAGAGGACGGAAGAACCGCGGAACGCGGTGATCGCCGGGAATGACGGAACCTTCGAGCTGCGTCCGGTTCTGAGGATTCTCGAGGAGTTCTATCTGCTGGAGTTCACCTCCGCCGATGACTCGCTGATCGCCGCGAGGGTCATACCCGCCAGGCCCCTCTCTGACCTTGATGTCCGTGTAAACGAGCCTGCGTACGCGAGACTACCCGTCGAGTGGGTCGACGGCACACCCCGCGGGCCTGAGAGCGTCTCACTCTCCGCCTTCATGAGGTTCCCGCGAGAGCAGATGCAGTCACTTGAGGCCGCGGCGCGCGATGATGGTGAGGCCCTCGTGCTCGGGCCACTCCCATCGGCGGTGCCGCTCATCTTCAGGGCCGATCTGATGGCCGGGGGCACGCGCATGTGGTGGGGACCGATGACGCTTGCTCTCAGGCCGGGAGAGACCGTGGATCTGCCGCGCCTCGCAGTCTCCCCCCCACAGGCGCCGCAGCTAACCGGTCGGGTCCTCGACCGCCAGGAGCAGCCGGTTGAGGGCGCCCGAGTCTTCGCCAGCCCCTCGCTCCTGAGCCTTGATACCGTCGCGACGGGCGCAGATGGTCGCTTCACCATCCAGCCGAGCGGCTCAGGGCGGGGACAGCTCGGACTCATCGCAGCATCCGGTGACGGCCGGCTCTCGCGCGGGTTGTGGCTCGGTGATCAGGCGGAGGGCGAGCACGTGCTTGTGCTTGCCGAACCGGGGACGCTGCACGGGACGCTGCTTTCACTCGACGGAAGTCCGGCCACCGGGGTGCGTGTCTTCGCACGTGCGGGCTGGTCCGGGCTCTCCATCTCGGACGTCGTCTCCACCCAGATGTCCTGCGAGAGTGATGCAGCAGGTCGATGGCGGTTCGAGGGTCTCATCCCGGGGCTCACGTACTCCCTCAGCGCGCACGACAGCGTCACGAGGACTCGCGCCAGTCACTCCGTCGGGCCGATTGAACCGGGTGACCAGGGGCTGGTTGAACTGCAGCTCGAACCACTCGGAGGATAAGAACAGCCGAGAGCGTGTTGGGGGGCAGAGCGGCGGGAGTCCGGCAGAGATGACGGCGGCGGGCGTTCAGGCGTGGCAGGGTCACGTGGCGGCTGAGAGGCGCACTCGTAATCGGAGCAATCTACTCACGCATCATGACCGTTGCCGCTGAGAGGCTTATCGTGTTGTCCTCTCCGGCGTTGAACACCGGCCCCATCAGGCCGGGCACGAGGATCGGATGCGCGTAGGTGAGACGCACGCGCAGCTGGTCGCCCTTGGAGGCATTGTTCTCCGTACCATCGGTCCCGAGCGTCGTCCACGAGCCCCATGTTCCGGCGCTCTGGTTCCAGGGGCGGAAGTGCAGCTCGACGGAGATGTCGCCATGTGGGATGGTAGCCAGCGCGGAGTTCACGCCCTCCGTCATCCGAGCGGGCGTTCCGCCTACCGCCCCCAGACGCACCGCCTCACGCGCCGCCTGGCCCAACTCAGCCCGGTTCTTGACCATGAAGCCCATCTCCACGATCGAGAAGAGCAGGAAGAGGATGAGCGGGAGCACCAACGCAAGCTCTACCGTGACGGTACCGTCCCGCCTCCGGACGGGTTGCCTGTGTGATCGAGCTTGCGCGCGCTTCGCCATGGCCGTCACTAAAGGTTCCTTTCTGTCGTGCCCCTGAGGTCTCATTCGAGCCCTGTTATCGGTGTTTTCGTTCAAATACTGCCTGTAGCATACCCCACTCGTCAGTAATACTAACGCATTACTAACGCATATGTCCAGCAAAATCCATCCTTTTCCCGGTCCAGATTCGGGCCTACAGGCGGGGCCGCGCGCGAGCCTGAGCGCTGGCATCCTGGCAGGCCAGCAGACTCTTCTCGCCGACACTGACGTGTGCGATGCGGCGGAGCGTGACCGATCGAACGCGGGATGGCGGACGGATCGGGACTGCCGACGCGGGTCTTCAGAGCACGTCGCGCCACGTGAGGATGCGGTGGAACGTCACGCGATTGGCGTCATGGAAGTTGTGCGCGCCGCGGTAGGCCGTGCGCACAGCCGCGATGAGGTCGTCACCGTCGAACTGCCAGTCCGGGTACTGAAAGCCCGTCTGTCGCAGCGAGGCCTCCCACGCGTGCGCGAGATCGTCGCGTAGAATCGTGCGGAGGTGACGCCATGTCCGCAGGTCCTCCGAGGCGTGCAGCGACAGCACGTTTCGCTGATTCGCTCGCGACGGATCGGTATTGTTGTTGCTCAGGGTGATGTAGAGGCCCGTCTGCGGGTCGCGCCGGATGGTGAACTTGCTCATCCCACCGGGAAGGTCAATGAAGCCATCATCCGGGTCAAAGGAGACTCGCCGCCCGCAGTCGTGTACCTCGACCATCGCCGCGATGTCAACGGCGGGCGTGGAGTTGACGCGAAGAATGTTCACGAGCCTGCCGTCCGGCGCTTGCACGATGTTGCCCTCCAGCCACCCATGCGGCGCCCCCCTTACATTCGCCGCCATCTGAGCCAGCGGACCGGAGGCCGTCCGCTTCGGGAAGTGTCGCGCCCAGTCCGGGTCGAAGCGCAGCCGGTTGCTCATCGTCCATGAACCGGCGTCGAGCAGGTCGCTGCTCGCGTCCGCCGATATCACCAGGGACCGAAAGCCGCTGCCCCAGACGCACGGGTCGCAGTCCTCAAAGGCGCGGTAGAGCCGCCCCTCGGTCTGCAGCACAGGCATCGGCGCACAGTGATAGTTTGGCGGCTCACGTCGTTCTCCGCCCTCGAAGAGCAGACCGCTGGTCCTGTCCTCGGGATGGGTCCACGTATCTCCGCCGTCGTCCGAACGTCGGATAACGATCGAGCCGTACTGCTGCGAGCATCCCAGCAGGTAGAGCGCCTCGCCATGGACGAAGAGGTTGCTCCAGAACGCCCCGGCGATCAGCGTCACCGATCGCCACGAGAGCCCGTCATCCCTCGAGCGGTAGACGGCGGTGAGGTGCTCTTCGTTCTCGTGGTTACGCGGACAGCCGCGTCCGAAGTAGTCATGGGTGGCGATGATCTCGCCGCCGTGTGGCGCGCCGTTGGGAAGTCGCACAAGGCTGGGGCTGCCGAGGTATGAGCGGGTGGCGGCGTCCTGAAAGGCGATCTGCGTGAGGTCCATGGCGGGACGTTCGCTTCCCGGGAGCCGGACACCTTCGCCCGGCGGCGGGCAGAAGCGAAAGCAATCACGTGAAAGCCGCATTCAGGTCTGCGACCTCGGACGGCTCAGAACAACGCGCCCCATGTGCTGATGAGCACGATCGCGGCCATCACCGCGACGAGCATCGCCTTGGCGAATGAGCCAGCGAGGCGTCCCAGCAGCGCCGCCCAGCCCGCCTTCTTCGCGTCCTCGGGGTCGCGGCCCTGCTTCAACTCGTAGTAATACCCGCCCAGGTAGCCCCCGAACATGCCGAGGCCGATCGGAGGAACGATGGCGAGGATGATCCAGCCTACCGGCCCGGCGAGCGCGCCGATCGTCGCGAGAAGAGGGGCTATGATACCGCCGGTGATCGCGCCGACGAAGCCCCCGACCATCGTCCACACGCCGGTGGTGTTCGAGGCGCCGACCTTCTTCACCCCGGAGAACGACAGGATATGCTCCACGGTCTCCGCGAGCACCGCGATCGTGAGGAGAATCAGCAGGACCCACCACGGCGGCGCGGCCCAGCCGTGAAATGCCGAGAAGATCGCCGCGTCCGCGAGCACCAGCGCGCTGCCGGGCATCCCCACCAGCGTCCCTGCGATCGCGGCCGGAAGGATCAGCACGAAGATCAGCTTCCCGAGGAAGCCCGCAATGGCCTTCAGGGCGCGGCCCGTGCGCGTCCAGAAGCCCGCCGACTCGTCCTCCGCTCCATCCTCGTCCTCTGGCAGGTCGGCGAGCGCCGGGTCCTCGGAGACTGCCTCAGCATCCTCGACCGCCTCATCGCCTTCATCGGCCGCCGGGGCGCTCTCCTCGTCAGCCTCCTGCGGCTCCTCGACCTCCTCGCCCTCGCGGACGATGGGCACCTCATCGACGTTGACCTCGACCGTGGGCTCATCAGCCTGCTCCGAACCACAGCCCGCGATGAACACCGCGGACAGCAGCAACGCGCAGGACAGCGTGATTGCCGCAAGCAGTGCGGCACGGGCCCCAGTGAGCCGTGAGAGCATGAGGCGGAGCCTCCGGGACGGCGCGAATGCCCTCCGCGCTAACGCATGCGTCGCGCGCCTGCGTAGCGCGGGGCATAGTACGCAGAGTTGAGATCGCTGATTCTGACGTTGGTGCGGCTGTTGGCCGCATGGATGAACTGATTGCCGCCAACGTAGATCCCGACATGCGAGATGCCCGATCGGTAGGTGTTCTTGAAGAAGACCACGTCGCCGATCTGCAGATCATTCCGTGAAACCGGGGTCCCCTGGCTGAACTGCGTGCGACTCGAGCGCGAGACGTTCACCCCGTGCTGAGCGAGCACGTAGTGCACGAAGCCCGAGCAGTCGAAGCCCGCAGGACTGGCCCCGCCACGCACGTAGCGGGAGCCGATGAACTTCTTCGCGGTCGCAACGACGGACTGGCCGAAGCCGGCGGGGGATGGGGGAGCGCTCTGCTCCTCACCCTGCCGAACGCGACGCTGGGCACGCGTGTCGAGCAGCCAGCTCGCCATGTACCCCGTCTTGCCGTTGTCGAGCACCACCCTGTACCAGTCGCCCTCTCGATCGAGGATGATCACCTCTGTGCCGAGCACCGCCTGCGCGATCTGCTCGTGATCGGTGCCGGGCCCGGCGCGGAGGTTGACCTCCGGCCGCGCGACCCATGCCGTCCGGACGTTGACCTCCTGGTCGCCCTCAATCGCGGTCGGGTCCTGACCGGGCCCCTTGAAGTTCATCACCCAGCCAGCGACCCAGCCGGTGTTGCCGTCCGAATCCTTGATCTTGCACCAGTGCCCGCTGAGTTCGAGCACCTGGACCTTCTCGCCCTGGCCGAGCTTCATCTTGATGTCATGATCGGTGCCGGGACCGTAGCGCACATTGACCCGGTCCTCGCCGATCCACGCGGTCAGGTCCTCGACCGTGCGCCCGACGGCCGGCGTACTCGGCGTGGAGGGAGGCGTCGGTGTCGGAGACACCGATGGTGTCGGACCGGCGGTTCCGCTGCCGGCGTCACCGGGGAGCTTGACGAGGCTGGAGTGAATCCAGCCATCCTCCCCGCCGTGCACGCGGACCCTGTACCAGTCGCCCTGCCGGTCGGTGACGTAGAGCGTCTGCCCCTCGATGACCAGTGCTTTGCTCCGCTCCGAGGTGGATGGGCCGGCGCGCAGGTTGACGCGGCTGCCCGCCACGAAGGCCTTCGCGGTCGGTGACTCTCCGGTGTCATCCTCACCGGCGAGCTTCACAAGGCTGGTGTGGATCCAGCCGTTCTCGCCGCCATGCACGTTGCCGTAGTACCAGTCGCCGCTGCGCTTCGTGATGTAAAGGGTCTGACCCTTGACGACCTTCGCGCGGATGTGGTCGTTGAGGCTCGGCCCGGAGCGCAGATGCACCCGACTCCCGTTGACGAAGCCCTTGAGCCGCACGTCCGTCGAGGCCGCCGCTGTCGCGGAGCTTGAGGTCGAACTGCTGGCGGTCTGACTCGAACTCGTTCCCGGGTCATACTTGACGAGGTCGGCATGTATCCAGCCGGAATTGCCGCCATGAACCTGCACTGAGAGCCAGTCCCCGCGCTTCTCGCTGACGAAGACCGTCTGCCCTTTCGTCAGGCTCGCCTTGATGGAGTGATTCGTGCCCGGACCGGAGCGCAACCGGACGCCATCACCGTCCACGAAACCCTTTCGGTTGCTGGAACTCTGGCTGCTGGAACCGCCCTGACCTCCGGCCAGCCCCCGCCCGGCCTCGAGGTCGCGCTCGAGCAGGTCGTCGCGGATCCAGCCGTAGCCGCCCGGTGTGCGGCACTGACTCCAGCCGCGGTCACGCTTGATGATGAAGACCTTTGTCCCGCGCGTGAGTTGCCCGCGCTTCTCGTAGTGAGTGCCCGGTCCTGAGCGAACGTTAATGGTGGCTGACTTGATCCACGCGGGGGGATGGCTTGAGGCCGAGCTTGAGGTCGAGGATGAGGAGCCCGAGTTCCCGGCCTGTGCGGCCAGCGCCCGCCCCTTATCCGCGGAGAACTGCAGCAGCCACTCGGCGATCCAGCCCCATCGGCCATCGGGCAGCTTGGCCCAGCACCAGTTGTTCGAGAACGCGGTCACGTGGACCTTGGTGCCCTTCGTGAGCGCCCCTATCAGCTCACGGTCAGTGCCGGGGCCGGAGCGCACGTTCAGCGTGTCTGGAATCACCCACGCCGGGTAGACCTTCCCGGCGTCGGCGGGGGGAGCCACCGTCGTGATGGCCACGAGTGCTGTAAGTGCGGTCACAAGGACCGTTAACCGCGATGCCTTCATCATACCCTCTGTCAGCTCACCCTGTCCCGGGGGAAAGTAGCCAATGTCACACTGCCGGGAATTATAACGCTGTGGAAAACGCAGGTCAAACATGCAAACGTCCTCACATCACCCCGCTTGACCGCGCGCGGGGCAATGTGATATGCTACCGACGATTCCAGTCAGCGACATGTTCAAACGGAGCAACACAGATGAGCCCCGCCGACGACCAACTGTGGCCGACCATCGCGAGCCCGCGCGCCAGGCGCCAGGTCACATAAGGTCGCGCCACTTCAGCAAGGCATATGTGATGCCGCCCGACGTCAGGGGCGGCTTTTTTCGTATCTGTGCAGCGTAAAGGCCGGACGACGGGAAACCGGTGCCGCCACAACACGACGGCACCGACCGGCGGGATGGACGCCGGCCGTACAGACAACGCGAACGAGGTGTGCTGAGATGACACGGGTAGCGATCTTTGGAGCAACGGGGTACGGTGGGGTGGAGTTGGTTCGCATCCTGCTCGAACACCCCGAGGTCGAACTGACGTACCTCGCCGGCCACAGCACTGTGGGGGAGAACCTTGCCGAATTCTACCAGCATCTCGGCGGCGCCCTCGACATGCAGATCCAGGAGATCGACGTCGCCGCAGCCGCTGAGGTCGCCGATCTGATGTTCTTCTGCCTCCCGCACGCGGTCGGCGCGGAGTACGTCGCCGACGCACTTGAGCGTGGCGGCAGGGTCATCGACTTCTCCGCCGACTGCCGGCTCAAGTCCGTCGCGGTCTACGAGCAGTACTACGAGACCCACCCGCGCCCCGACCTGCTCGCGCAGGCCGTCTACGGGCTGCCCGAGCTGCATCGGGATGAGATCCCGCAGACGCGCCTCACGGCCGTCCCCGGCTGCTACCCAACCAGCGCGATCCTCGCGCTGGCGCCCGCAGTCGATGCCGGGCTCATCGAGCCGGATGTCATCGTGGACAGCAAGTCGGGCGTCTCCGGCGCCGGGCGGAAGCTCTCGCTCACCACGCACTACACCGAGTGCAATGAGTCCGTCGCCGCGTACAACATCGCGAAGCACCGCCACACGCCGGAGATGGTGCAGGAGCTTTCGAACCTCGGGCCCGAGATGACCGTGACCTTCACTCCGCACCTGATCCCGATGAACCGCGGGATTCTCAGCACCTGCTACGGCCGGCTGACCCGCGAGATCACGCCCGCGGAGGCGCTGGAGGTGTACCGCAACTTCTACGCCGACGAGCCGTTCATGCGCGTCCTCGACGAGGGTCTCGTCCCGGCCACCAAGCATGTGACCGGATCGAACTTCTGCGACATCGGCCTCGCGATCGACGCCAACGCGGGGCGGCTGATCGCGGTCGCAGCGATCGACAACCTCATCAAGGGCCTCGCAGGCGCGGCCGTTCAGTGCATGAACCTGATGATCGGCTGCGACGAGACCACGGCGCTGGGAAGATATCCTTACTGGCCTTGAACCGACAACGAACGCAGCGCAGGGGCGGGCTCGACAGCCCCTGCAGACAGGCGAGGGATCACAATGGCGCAGTTCACTGAGATCGAGGGCGGCCTGCTGGTCGCCGAGGAGTTCGTTGCCGCCGCAGGTGCGAGCGGCATCAAGCCCGACGGGCTTGATATGATGCTTCTGCACTCGCAGCGGCCCGCCTCAGCAGCAGCGACCATCACGAGCAACCGCTTCCGCGCCGCGCCAACCTACGTCACCGAGCGACATGTCGCGGACGGCTCCGCCCGCACGGTCATCGTCAACTCCGGCAACGCCAATGCCGCCACCGGTACGCAGGGGATGCGCGCCGCCGAGCGCATGGCCGAACTCGCCGCGCGGGGGACGGGCGTCAGCGTCGAAGAGACGCTCGTCTGCTCCACCGGTCGGATCGGCGTGCAGCTTCCGATGGATCACGTGGAGGCCGGCATCGCCGACTGCTGCGCGTCGCTGGGCCGCGACAGCGCGCATGACGCCGCTCGCGCGATCATGACCACCGACACGTTCCCGAAGGAGTGCTCGGTGGAGTTCGAAGTCGGTGGAAGGCGCGTCGGGCTCGGCGCGATCTGCAAGGGCGCCGGGATGATCTGCCCGAACATGGCCACGATGCTCTGCTTCATCTGCACCGACCTTGCGATCGCGCCGCCCGTCCTCAATGCCGCGCTCGGCGAGGCCGTCGCGCGGTCCTTCAACTGCATCTCGGTCGATGGTGACATGAGCACCAACGACACGGTCATCGCCCTCGCCAACGGCGCGGCGGGCACCGCTCTGATCGAGAGTGTCGAGGATCCCGGTTACGAGGCATTCGCTGAGGCGCTGGGCTTCGTCACGAAGGATCTCGCGAGGAAGATCGCCCGCGATGGTGAGGGCTCGACGAAGTTCGTCACCGTCAACGTCGCCGGCGGCGCAAGCTACGAGCAGGCATACACCGTCGGCCGCGCAGTTACCCGGTACACGCTCGTTAAGACGTGCATCTGGGGCGAGGACTTCAACTGGGGACGGATCGCCGGCGCCATCGGCGCCGCCGGTGTGGATCTCGACCCGGTGACGGTGGAGATCGCGATCGGCGGCATCACGGCCTTCGCCGCCGGTGAGCCCACCGACTACGACGCCGAGCAGGCCGCCGCGGTCATGCGCGGCGACGAACTGGTGATCGACATCTCACTTGGCATGGGCGCTGAGAATGCGACCTGCTGGACCTGCGACATGACCCCGGAGTTCGTGGAACTGAACGCGTAGCGCAAATGCTGACGGCCGTCCAGGCGACAGCGGCTGGGCTCCCGGCCGGTCGGAGGAACGTGAATCATGAGCGAGCGCAACAACATTGAAGTGCGCGCGCAGGTGCTGATTGAAGCCCTGCCCTACATTCAGAAGTTCCGCGGCGCACGGGTGGTCGTAAAATACGGCGGAGCCGCGATGGTGGACGAGGACCTCAAGCGGAGCGTCTGCCAGGACGTCGCCCTGCTGCACCTTGTCGGCCTCAAGCCGGTGGTCGTGCACGGCGGCGGGAAGAAGATCAGCGAGGTCATGGATCGCCTCGGCCTCGAGCCGCGGTTCATCGAGGGCCTGCGTGTCACCGACGATGCGACGATGGAGGTCGCCGAGATGGTACTGGTCGGCACCATCGCACAGGACCTCGCGTCACACATCCAGGCCGCCGGGGTCCCATCGGTGGCGATCTCCGGCCGCGACGGCTGCACTCTCGGCGCCTGTCGTCTGGCGGGGCCCAACGGAGCGGACCTCGGGCACGTGGGGGAGATCACCGACATCCGCACGCAGTTGATCAACGACCTCAGCGACGCAGGGCACATCGTAGTCCTCTCGCCGATCGGCCGCGACGAGTCCGGGGCGCCGCTGAACATCAACGCCGACCACGTCGCGGGCGCGCTCGCCGCGAAGATCGGCGCGCAGAAGCTGGTGACGCTCAGTGACGTTCCCGGTCTGCTGCGCGACAGGGACGACCCCTCGACGCTCATCAGCGAACTCACGCTCACCGAGGCGCGGGAGATGCTCAAGTCCGACGTGGTGGGCTCAGGGATGATCCCGAAGCTGCAATCGTGCATCGAGGCGATCGAGGGTGGCGTTGAGCGCGCGCACATGATCGACGGCTCGCGCCCTCATTCGTTGCTGATCGAGCTCTTCTCCGAGCGGGGCATCGGCACGATGATCGTTCCCGGCTGAGCCGGGTGGACGGCTGCGAGCGCTTCAGACCGATGAGCGGGTGAGAGGACGACTGAGATGAACAATCACGAGATTGCCGGGCTTGCACGCGAGTATCTCATGCCGACGTACGCGCCTCCGGAGGTTGCCTTCGTGCGCGGCGAGGGCACGATGCTCGTCGATGCCGACGGGAATGAATACCTCGACTTTGTCGCGGGAATCGCCGTCTGCGGGGTGGGACACTCGCACCCGCGCCTCGCACGGGCCATCTGCGAGCAGGCGCTGACGATCATGCACACCTCCAACCTCTACTTCATTGAGCCGCAGGCGCGACTCGCGGAGAAACTCGCGGCGATATCCTTCGCTGAGCGCAGCTTCTTCTGCAACTCAGGCGCGGAGGCGAACGAGGCCGCCATCAAGCTCGCCCGCAAGTGGGCGCTTGAGAATCTCACCGCGAAGCAGCGGACGATCATCACTGCGGAGAAGTCGTTCCACGGCCGCACGCTCACGACCGTTACCGCCACAGGGCAGGAGAAGTATCAGAAGGCATTCGCTCCGCTCCCGTCGGGGTTTCGCTACGTGCCCTTCGGCGACATCGAGGCGCTGGAGAGGGCGGCGGATGACACCGTCTGCGCGGTCATGCTCGAGCCGATCCAGGGAGAGGGCGGCATCAACGTGCCGGGAGAACGCTATCTCTCGGGAGTGCGGCGGTTCTGCGACGAGCGTGGCCTGCTGCTGATCCTCGATGAGGTGCAGACCGGCATCGGTCGCACCGGCGAGTGGTTCGGCTACCAGCACTTCGGCATCGAGCCCGACATCATGACGCTGGCCAAGTCGCTCGGCGGTGGGTTCCCCATCGGCGCGTGCGTCGCCGCAGGAGATGTCGCGACGGTCTTCCAACCCGGCGACCATGCCTCGACCTTCGGGGGCAACCACCTCGCCTGCACCGCGGCTCTCGAAACGCTGGCGATCATCGAGGATGAGGGGCTCGTTGAGAACGCGGCCACGATGGGCGGGCTGCTCATCGACCGCTTCGGCCGGCTCGCCGCGAAGATGGAGGCGATCGACCACATCCGCGGCAGGGGGCTGCTGCTCGGTCTGCAGCTCACGAAACCGCTCGCGCGCGAACTGGCGGCGACCTGCTTCGAGCGCGGGCTGGTCCTCAACGCCATCGGCACCGACCTGCTGCGCCTGGCACCACCGCTGACGGTCAGCGCGGAGGAGTGCGAGCGGGCGGTCGATCTGGTGGCGGAGGTGCTTGGCGAGATCTCGTAGTCGGGGACCGCAGCCCGTCTCTGAGAACCGGACAGCGCCCCGCTGCGATCAGCGGGGCGCTGTCTCATCTGTCAGGTGCCTGCGAATGCAGCGATCACCAGCCGGTGTAGACGCTTGCGCCGAAGCCGATGTCGCCGTCGAGGACGCCGATCTCGGTGACGGCCCACTCGCTCCACCAGTAGCGAAGCGCTGCGTTGAGGTTCTCACTGTCGTGCTCGATCTGGAGCCGGGCGAAGTCGAACGGGGTGAAGTCCACACCGATGAAGAAGCCATCGAGCGGAACACCACTGCCGCTGGAGTTGCCGACGCCAAGCGAGACGCCGACCTTGTGGCCGCCGTGCTCATCGATGTCGAAGTCCTTGCTCAGAACCATGTAGTATGTGTCGTTGATGCGGTCGGAGAGGTCACGGCCGCCAATCGCGATGTTGGGCGCCTCCGGGCCGAGCCTGAGAAGGTCGTTGAGGCTCTGCGCGAACTTCGCCTGGTAGACCAGTTCATTGCTGCCGGTCCCGGTGAAGCCGCGTTCGAGGTGCGTGATGCCCGCCTCGAAGCCGGAGTAGATGCCGGCGCTGAGGCCCCAGACATCCTGCCAGTCATCGGCGGAGCTGATGTCGATGGTGTGATAGTGGGCGGTGATGCTGCCCTGCGGCACCGCGTATGCGGTCGGGATGACGATCATGCCCGTGCCGCCGAACCAGCTCTGCGTCTGCGTGGCCGCGACCGACCGGGCGTCCCAGAGGGTGTCACCGGCGTCCCAACCCTGACCGAACGACGCGGTGATGCACAGAACGAGAAGTGCTGCCACTGATGCTGCGATAAGCTGAGCGCGCACGCCCAACACCTCCAACACTGCCTGCTGCGTTGCTGATTGAGCGCAAATGCCAATCTGGTGCGCAGTATACCGCAGCGGAATGGGCGCGTCAAGCCGTTCGACACCTCGTTTTGTCCCGACGCCGACGCCCCGACTGCCGTCAACACCGCGCCGGTTGATGCTGGGTCAGGCCCGGGCAGGTCATTGCGGCTCGGGAACGAATCTTCCCATGGGGAAAAAAACCCACCGGACAGGCAGACCGCGCAGGGAGGCAGCTTACCATGCGACCAAAGATCTCGATCGCGACCGTGTTGCTCACAATCGCGCTCATCACGACCGGCGCCTACGCTCAGGATGACGCACCTGCCAATGTGCAGGTGAGAGTTGACGGCAACCCGGTCTCGTTCACAGCGCCGCTCTTGATGGTTGACATGCAGCTCCCGCTGCTTCCCGCCGACGCATTCCTTGCCGCGCTTGGCGCTACGAGCGACTGGAATGCGGCCGCACAGCGGCTTGACGTTCGACGCGACGGCAGTCAGCTTCAGATGTGGGTCGGCCGCCCCTGGGTGACGCTCGACGGCGCGCGGCGAGACACTCAGTTCGGCCTTCAGACCTTCAGCGAGGTGCCCTACGTTCCCGGGCCGGAGACCGCGCAACTGCTCGGCCTCGACGTCCAGTGGGATCACGCCACCCTCACGCTCTCGATCTCAACCCCGACCGTGATGCCCGAGGGGCCCACCATCGCCGCGACTCTCCTCGAGGTGACCGAGGGCGATGCCCCGTCCCTGCTCGTCCGTGTCGATGACACCGGGCAGGTCGGGGAGGTCCCGCTTGCCGCCGACGTCGTCATCCACCGCGGACAGGCCGGTGGCGAAACGACCACCGCGCCGCTTACCGACCTGCAGAGTGGCGATCAGCTCGAGATAGTCTTCGATGACACCAGCACCGGCATCGGCGTGATCGCCCGCTACGCGCAGACGCTCGGTACCATCGCCTCCATCCAGGGCAACGAGCTTGCGCTTGATGATGGGCGCGCGTTCCGGCTCGGCGAGGGCGTGCGCGCGGTGGGCTCAGACGGCGCAACCCTGCACCTGCTCGCCGCGGTGGGGCAGGGCGCGATCCTCACGCTCAACCCCGGGTCCAACGCCGTCTGGCACATCCTCGCTCAGCGCCGCGGGACCACGACTCCGCCGCCGACCCTCGTACCAACTCTCGCGGCGTTCACGCTGCCGCTCTACGACCTCCCGCTCGCGGAAGGCGCTGAACTGCAGATACGAATCGTCGGGAGCGCCGGCACCAACGCCACCGTTCAGTTCGGCGCGACCGGTCCCACCGTCAACATTCCCGAGGACGCTCCCGGCGTGTACGCGGGCGTGATGACCATCCCGGCCGGTATGCTGCTCGCCGACGAGCATCTCGTCGCGCGGCTTCAACTCGGAGCCGCCGCCTCCTCCCAGGTTCAGAGCAATCGCACGGTCACGATCGACGCACAGCCGCCGGTGCTTGAGACGCCCGTGCCGCAGGATCAGTCAACGATCGCGCACGCGAACACCACTGTCTCGATAGGCTTCCATGACGGTGAGGGCGTGGGCGTGGACCTTGAGACCGCCGCGCTTACGCTTGACGGAATCGATGTGACCGCGCACGCGACGGTTGAGGCCAGCAGGATCGTCTACGCCCCGGCGGGCGCGCTCGCCGCGGGGCAGCACACGGCCTCCGCGTCGATCGCTGATGAGCTTGGGAACACAGCCTCGCACACCTGGAGCTGGACCATCGAAGCGCCCGATCGAGGCATCCTCGCGGTCTCTCACGACGCCGAGGCGGCCCTCGCCCCCGGTGACGGCCTCACAGTGTCGATCGAGGTCGATGCTCCCGGACAGGCCGCTCGCTTCAGCATCAACGGCGTAGTCGATGATGTCCCGATGACGCAGGTGGACGGCACCAACACCTACCGTGGCACATACACCGTGGCACAGGGCGACACCGCAGGCGCGGCCACCGTCATCGCCCGCTTCACCGCCGCCGACGGAACGCAGTATGAGGCCAGCGCCCCCGTGCAGCTCACGATCACCGCTCCGGACGTGCCCTTTGCGATCACCACTCCCGCGGAGGGCGAGCAGACCGGCCGGCGTATCCGACCGGCGGGGACCGCGCCTCCCGGCAGCACCGTACGGTGGACGATCAGCTATCAGGAGTTCATCCTCACCGGTGACATAGCCTCCGCCACCGTCACCGCCGATGACGCAGGCAACTGGCAGGCCGCCGATCAGGTGGACCTGCGGCTGCTTCTCATTGGGATGGCGGACCGCTACACGCTAACGGTGGAGTTGCTTGATGCCGCTGGGGTGGTGCAACAGACGAGGAGCATCGAGTTCAGAGCGAGATGACGGCCCGCGGTTCGCAGTCCGTGGCGGGCGCCCGGTCACGCCCCGTGCACCGGGTGCCCGCCCAGGTCCGTCAGCCGAGATGCAATCTCGGCCCGTAACTCGCCGAGCTTGAAAGGCTTGTGGATGTGAGGCAGGCCGGTCCGCTCGAAGAAGTTTTGTGTCTGTGGGCTGAGGATGTCTCCCGTCGCCACGAGCACCCTTTCCGCGGCCTCCGGCTTCTCCTCCAGAAGCACCGTGCACACGTCCTCACCGCTCATCCCCGGCAGTCGCATGTCGCAGAGGATCACGTCGAAGTGCTCGTTCAGGGCCTTCTGCAGGCCGCTCTCGCCCGTCCTGGCCACCGTGACGCAATGCCCCTGTCGAGTCAGGTATTCCTTCACGAGCGCGCACAGCGATGGCTCGTCATCGATGACCAGTACGCGGGCTGAGGTGTCCGGGTCTCGTGGCTCCACCTGCGTCATCTCCTGCAGCACCTCAGTCGCGCTCACTGTGTCCGGCTCCGCTCCACCGACGGGAAGGGTGACGCGGAAGGTTGCCCCTCCGGCCGCGCCGTTGTGTGCCGTGATGTGTCCTCCGTGGTCCTCGAGGATGCGGCGGCAGATGCTAAGCCCGAGGCCGGTGCCCTCCCCGCGCGGTTTCGTCGTTACGAATGGCTCGAAGATTCGGCCCAGCATCTTCTCCGGCACGCCCGGACCGCTGTCGGCAACTCGCAGGTGGACGAAGTCACCGCTCGCCCACGTCGCGACTTCAATCACCCCTCCTCCCTCCCCCTGCATCGCGTAATACGCGTTGTCCACGAGGTTGTAGATCACCTGCTGGATCTGGCCGTACTCACCCACGATCGAGGGCAGTTCCTCGTCGAAGTCGGTCACAACCTCGATCTTCGCGGCGCGAAGATCGTACGCCCGCAGGCCGAAGACGCCACGAACTAACCAGTTGAGGTCGAACTCCGTGAGCCTGTCGTCGGTCTGCCGGGCGAAGTTCAGCAGATTCTGCGCGACATCCCGGCAGCGCTCAGCCTCCTCGGCGATCGTGCTGATCGCCAGCGCGCTGTCGTCGTCCACCAGCCGCTCCTTCAGCAGATCCGCATACCCGCTGATTGCCGTCAGCGGGTTGTTCAACTCATGGGCGACGCCCGCGATGAGAATCCCCACCGAGGCGAGGCGGTCGGCCTGGATGAGCTGGGTCGTCAACTGCTTCTCTGCCGTCACGTCCCGCGCGATCCCGTGAACCACTTCTGCCTGACCTTCCCGCCTGAGCACGGTTGCTCGAAGCTGAACCACCGCGAGACGTCCGTCGTCGCAGGTCATCCGCGTCTCGATCTGCTCCGGCTGGTGCGTGCCGCGCAGCAGGTTCTGAATGTACGCCCGCGCCCTCGCCATCGACTCACGCGCCACGACGTCCCAGAAAGACATACGCGCCAGTTGATCCTCCGAGTAGCCGAGCACCCGCGCCGCAGCCGGGTTGACGTAGAGGAAGTTCCCCTCCAGATCGTGTGCGTAGATGATGTCGTTCGCGCTCTCCGCCAGCTCACGGTAGCGCCGCTCTGACTGGGCCAGACGCTCCTCCGCATTCCAGCGCGATGTCACATCCCGCGCAACGCGCACACAGCCCGACACGCAGTGATCGCCGTCCCTCAGCGGCGTCACCTGCACGTGATAGACCCGTCCGCGAACACGATGCATGGCTATGCCCGGAGAGTTTCCGGTCTCCATGCAGGACCGCAGCATCTCCTCCTGATCCTCACAGTCAGACCCGAAAAGCCCATGTAGACTGCGCCCGATCACGTCCTGCTCGGTCATGCCCGTCAGTCTCAGCGCGGCCTCGTTGACGGCAACTATCCGCAACTGGTCGTCGTGGACGGTGAGCAACTCGGTGATGCTGTCAAAGGTCTGCCGCCAGCGGTCTCTCGCCTGCCGGGTATCCTCAAGCAGCATCATGTGTTGCAGCATCACTCCAAGCTGAGCGCCCGTCTTCTCCAGGCCGAGCACATCGCCATCAGACAACGCCGAGCCGGCGTCCATCCCGAGCACCATCACGCCGACCGTCTCAGGCATGCCCCTCAGCGGCACCGCAACCGCGGCCAGTTCAGCGGACGCGTCAGCGCCGCCTGATGCCGGAAGCCTGAACTCTCGTGGCCGCACCTCCACCAGGGCCCTCGCAATGGCGTGCTGATCACTGCGGGAGATCTCCTTCGGAAGGCCAGGGCAGTCCACCGGAACGCACGATCGGCACTGCAGCCGCTCGCCGCCGCCGTCGAGCAGGTAGACTACCGCGACTCGCGCGTCGAGCAACTTGCGCAGCTCCCCCGTCGCAGCCTCGATCATGGGCTCGAGTCTCGCCGCTGCGATGGCGGCCCCCGTCACGCGGTCCATCAGCGCCAGGCGGCGCTGCCTCTCCGCCGCCGCACGTTCGGCCTGATAGACGTGCACCACCAGGGCGTTACCGATGAACAGACTCCCCAGAACCTTGACGCTCTTGGCCACCCAGAACGCGTTGTCCGCGTCGATGCCCGATGTCACTCCAAGCAGCAGGAAGCCGGCCCAGCACAGATACGCGACGCCGAACATGCGGGAGATGTCCTCACCGAGGACCCGTCGCTCCCAGGTGATCCAGGTGCAGGCCAGAAACGCCGAGGCGATCGCGACGCGCAATCCGTGCTGGAATGCAACGAACGCGCTGTCGGACGCGGCACTCCTGATGAGCGTCCGCAGCGGCTCATAGAAGGGCATCGCCCACACGAAAATGGTCCCAAGCACCATCAACGTCGCCGCAAAGACCAGCAGCGCCCGGTGCACGGCCGCCCTCTGATTGTCGGAGCCATCCTCCGTCAGGACCAGTGTGCCAACCGCGATCAGGATGCACGCGATAGCCAGCGACAGTGTCGCGCCCGCATGCCGCAGCAACGGGGCGGCAGCCACCAGGTGTTCGGGGATTATCTGTAGTGTCAGGACCGCCAGCCCGGCGGCTATCAGAACATAGCCGCTCCGCCGCTTGCGGTCGTACAGGATCAGCAAAAGGTAGGTCCCCGCGGCAAGACACAAAAAGTCGATGACCGTT
Organism: Armatimonadota bacterium; assembly: GCA_050942735.1. Taxonomy (GTDB): domain Bacteria; phylum Armatimonadota; class Zipacnadia; order Zipacnadales; family UBA5352; genus UBA5352. The sequence goes on along the minus strand of JBMNNW010000008.1, from coordinate 41,294 downwards.
AGCAGGTGAAATGCGCTCTCAGCGAGGGAACCATCGGCGAAGCCACCCAACGCCGTCTCCTCTTTGACACAGAGATGGACACGCACCATCCGTAGAACCAATGAGGCGCCCTTGCGTTCATACGACGTTCATCTTACCCATTTCGGGGAGAAACGTCAACAACCGTCTGCTTCGCGGCTGAGCATGCCCAATAGAGAACGGAGCGCCTCCAGATCGAGGAGACGCTCCGGGAACCCCACAGCAGCTCGATGAACACCCGTCAGATATAGGCCTGATCGTGCTCAGGACCGGCCTGCCCGGGGCCGAGATCGCCGTCGGTCTCTTTGGCATGGTCCTCCATATAGCGCTCCATCCACGCCTGCATCTCAGAGGCGACCTCGGGGTGCTCGTCGATGACGTTTACCAGTTCCTGGGGGTCGTTCTCAAGATCGTAAAGCTCCGTCCGGCCCTCACCGCGCTTCGCGGGCACATCGGCCCACGGTGCGATGTAATTCCAGCGATGGTTGCGGACCGAGGCGTGCCAGCCGAAGCAGGTGATGATCTGCTCTCGGTCACTGTCGCGGCCCTCAACGGCCAGCGGCCAGATATTCTCGCCGTTGCAGCGGTCGGGGATATCCTCGCCCATCATCGCCAGCACCGTCGGCATGATGTCCTGGTGCTGCACGAAGCCCCGCACTCGCGCCCCGGCGGCCTCACCCTCTGGGTGGCGGATAAGCAGCGGAACCTGCGTGACCTGGTTGCGGAGCCGGCTGGCGCCCTTGTGGATCTCGCCCTGCTCACCCATCATCCCGCCATGATCCGACGTGAAGACCACGATCGTGTCATCGAGCAGGCCCTGCTCGGCCAGCGTGTCCATGAACCGCCCGACCCATGCATCGACCAGAGAGCACTCGCCGGCGTACCCGGCCTTCACGCAGCGGAACTGCTCCTCGGTCATGTTCTCGGTGGTGGACGGCGGGAAGGCCGCCATGTAGGGGTCGAAGTTCGGGTCATACTTCCGCCCGTACTCAAGGGGCGCGTCCCACGGCTCGTGCGGGTCGAACATGTCGATCCACATGAAGAACGGGTAGTCGCCGCGGAAGCCCCGCACCCAGTCCATCGCCCGGGTCATCACGCGGCCCGTCAGGCTGTCGCGCTCATCCTGCCACTGCACGCGCCCGTTGATGTGCTGCACCAGCCAGTGCCGCGGGTCCTTTGGCCCGCCGCTCCAGTCGGACACGGTCGGCCAGACGTCCTGCACCCGCTCGGGGTCGCGCCAGTTGTAGCGGTCATCCTCAACCCCGCGGATCCAGTACCAGTACTCCATCCCCCGGTGGAAGTTCTTCCCCGGCTTCATCATATGGTAGACGTCCGTCACCATGCAGGTGGCGTAGTCTTTCGCCAGCAGATGCTCGGCCAGCGTCACATCCTCGAAGAACAGGGGATGCCAGCCGGGGACCTTCACCTTGTCGCTGTGCTGGTGATGGTACTGCATCGGGATGATGCGCCGCCCGGTCACCATGACACGTCGCGCGGGCAACGTCGGCAGACCCTCGCCGAACGCCTGCTCATAGAGCGCCGACTCGGCCGCCATCGCGTCGAGGTTCGGCGTCTCGATCCACTCGTTGCCGTAGCAGCCGAGGTAGTCCCACCTGAACGTATCCGAGCATATCAGCACGAGATTCATAGCGTCGGCTCCTCTGTGTCGAGTCTCAGCGCTCCTCCGACAGCAACCCCGCCTCAACCGCACAGCGGTAGAAACTTCCGATCGGCTCGAGGCAGGCGGCGAACGACTTCGGCCCGGGCCCCTGCGGGTCGATCACGGCATCCTCGTCCGCGTACTTCCCGCCCGACCACCCCGGCGAGCTCGGGTTCAACGAAAGCTCGAAGCTGTCCATCCCCGCCCGAAGGTACTTCGCATCACCGGTGAGCATGTACGCGTGCGCCAGCCCCTGCAGCACGTGCGTCCCCGCGCCGCGCCGCTGCAGGCTCGGAAGCTCCTTGTAGTAGAAGCGCCCGTCCGGCATCAGGCAGTGTTCGATCAGGTCGTCCATCGCGTGCACGACCATACGCGCCACGCGCTCCTCGGGCCGCGCCCGGTAGTAGCACATCAGCCCGCTGACCGCCACCGCGATCATGAACGGAACCCGCGCGAGCGTGTGGTCGGTGTACGGCGCCAGCCACGTCCCGTGCTCGTCCATCCACTGCTCGAAGTGGCCTACGATCGTCTCTGCCGGGGCCAGCCACGCCTCATCGTGCAACTCCTCGTAGAGCGCCACCAGCGTGCGGATCGCCCAGCCGGTCTCCCGCGCCGCGAAGGCCCCTACACCACGCTCCATCATCCGCTCGAGGTGCCGCAACACGTTGCGTCCGACGCCCACGGCGGTCTCCAGCGCGAACCGATCGCCGGTCTGGTGGTAGTAGTCGAGGATGCCCTCGACCCACTCGTGCGAGATCGTGATACCGCCCGTGGCGTGGCAGGCCGAGTGCGCGATCATCCCCTCATATCGCAGCGGCTCGTCGCTGTCGTGGCAGACATCGATCTCCATCCAGTGTTCGGCGGAGACCAGCAGGTAGTCGAGCATCCGCCGCTCACCGGTCCGGGCGAACATGATCAGCGCGGCGCGCGGCAGGTCGTACTCGAGGTTGCAGTAGACCAGCCGCCCGCGCCCGCGGCCCTGGTGCGTGTATCCCACCTCGGGCGCGTCGCCCCAGTGAAGCATCCCGAAGGCGCGCGTCCTGTTGTCCGCAAGGTCGAGCAGCCTGCGCTCCACCCGCCGCACCGGCTCATCAACGAAGAGATCGGGCAGCAGATCGGCGTCCCGGTAGACATCCGCGGGCACGATCGCGCGGTCGGGCATCTGGTACTGAAGGCCGCGCACGATCAGCTCCTCCAGTGAGAGATCGCCGGTGTGCGCGTGCAGCAGGAAGCGGTGGCCCTTCGCCATCCCCCGCAGCAGCGCGAGGCCCTCAGAGTCCGGCGGCACCAGCTCAACGCTGAGGCCCTCGGGCCCCGTGCTCAGTGCTTTCGGAAAGTTCTGATATGCCTGGTGGACGCTCGCCGCGAGGCCGCCGCGGTCGAGGTGACGCCAGTCCGCGGTGAAGGTCCCCCAGTTCACCTCGGGGGTCTGCTCGTTTGAGGTGTAGAGCAGGTGCTCGGCATCGATCAGCCGTCGAAGCTGCTCTCCGCCACCCGTCTCGGTTACCGAGCGGTAGTTCGACACAGTGATCGCAGACTCAACGCCCTCAGCGAGTGCGTCGGGAGACACGCTCCAGCGCATCGCCTCGACCAGCGTGCTCTCGGCCTGCTCGCGGTTGATGACGCGGTAGTGCACCTCACACCACGGCTTCCCCGCCCAGGCGGTGAGGCGCACGGTGAAGTCCAGTGCCTCCGCGCCATCCTCCGCGAGGTGAACGCCGCTCGCCTCCAGAACCAGCCGCACGGGCCCCGGCTCCACGACGCGCCAGCCGTCGTCGCCGACTGCCGCGCACAGCGTCACGCCTCCGACGGTGATCTCGGGCCCGACCAGTTCATCGCCGGAGGCAATCTCGCGTCCGTCGATCGCGATCTTGCGCAGCAGGCCGGGCTCGCCCGGTCCGGCCAACTCAAGCACGAGTCGACCGCTCTCGACCCGCACACCCGCAAGGTCCTCGATGACGCGCGCCTCAGACGCGGAAGTGGGGGAGGGCTCACCCACCATCACCTCGTAGTCGGTCGCCGCGTTGCCGGGCAGGTCAACCAGCGCGTCCACCAGCAGCCACTTCACCGAGCCGTCAGGCCACAGCGCGGTCGCCCGGGTCTGCGTGGGGACGGGGGCTTCGTCGCGGCGGAGCGTCACCGGCCGCTCGGGGGAGAGTCGGCCTTCGGGAAATGGGACGGCGCAGGTGGTGGGTTCGGCGATGCGGTCGAGGCGGGAGATCTTCGGGAAGTGCAGGCGGAGAGACATGACAACTCACCTCAGGCGCGCCGGATGCCGACGCGCCCGTGTTCGTCTCAAGCCCGAGCGGGACCTCCACGGAGCCCCAATCGGACGACGATCACCGGCGCCTCGGTATCATCAGCACCGGGACCGGGGAGGTCCGTGCGACCTTCAGCGCAACGCTGCCGACCATCAGCTCCTCCATCGCCCCCCGGCCCTGCGTCGCCATCGCGATGATCGTAACGCCCTCTGACTCGGCGTATCTGACAGCGCTGACGGCCGGAGCACCCGTGGTGACGATCGTCCGCACGTCATCGATGCCACTCTCGCGCAGCTCGTCGGCCATCCGCTCAAGCTCTCCGCGCGCCTCAGCGTGCAGCGCGTCCATGTCCGCTGCTGCGCCCTCATCATATGCCGGTGGATTGTCCACATGGTAGAGCGTTACGCGCGCCCCGGTGGCCGCGGCCAGCGGCCTGATGCGCTCGAACGCGGCACCGGACGCCTCAGAGAGATCGGTGGGGAAGAGCAGGTGGTCGAATGGCCTCTCGGGTTGCAGTTCGCAGGAGATGCCTTCGTCGGTCTCGCACAGCTCCATCCGCACGATCAGCGTGGGAACACGCGCCTGGTGCAACAGTGACATCGAGACGCTTCCCAGCAGGATGCGCCCGAGCAGCGAGCGGCCATGTGAGCCGACCACGATCGCGCCCGCTCCGAGGTCTTCCGCGACGTCCGCGAGTTCGACCGCCACAGCGCCCGTCAGAAGCTCAGTCTCTACCTGCAGACCGTGCGAACGAAGCCTTCGGGCCTGCTCCTCCAGCGACTCGCGCGCGGCCTGCATCGCCACCTGCTCGAAACCGGCGACATTCACCAGGTGCGCCACGTGCGTGAGCAGCACATGCTCGAGGCCGGCGTACCTCAGCCTCGGCAGATAGTCAAGCACCGCCTCTGACGGCTTCGAGAAGTCGGTCCCGACGACGACTTTCCGCAGCATTTTCCTCCACTCCCTCGCGCGTCCGCCTCTGGATCCGCTTCCTCCCAACGGCGTCCCGACCGACAGACTCATGGCGGCGGCGGGCACTCAGGTGATGGCCTCCCGCCGCCCATTGTCTGGCGTCCGGGCGCCGCGCCCGGACGCTGTTGCGCCTGCGACCGACCCTACCGGTGCGGAACCATAAGCAGCGGCACCGGTGAGATTCGCGCCACCTTCAGCGCCACGCTGCCGAGCACCAACTCCTGCATCGCGCCCAGCCCCTGGGTGGCCATCGCGATCATCGCGACATCGTGCTCCCGCGCGTACGTTGTGATGCCGGCCGCCGGTAAGCCTTCGGTGACGACCGTCTCAATCTCCGCGGCGCCCATCTCCGCCAACTGATCGGCCATCTGATTCAGCCGCACCCGGTCGTCAGAGACCTGCTGGTCGCTCGCCTCGAGGTCCTCAGCGGGCTCTCCCCGCCGGTGATGCACATGCAGCAGCGTGACGCGCGACGCTCGCCCGACAAGGAGGTCTTTCACGCGTTCGAACGCTGCGGTCGCTGCGTCGGAGAAGTCCGTGGGGAAGAGAATGTGCCGGGAGGATCGGTCGCCGCGCACCTCACATGAGATGCCTCCATCCGTCTCGCACAGCGCCAGCCTCACGATCAGCACGGGCACCCTGGACTGTTGCAGCAGGGACATCGACGTACTGCCCAGCAGAATCCTCCCCAGCAGCGACCGGCCGTGCGATCCGACGACGATCACATCCGCACCGTAGTCGCAGGCAATGTCCGCGAGCCTTGCCGCCGGGGACCCATGGTCAAGCTTCGTCTCGACCTCGAAGCCGCCCTCCCGGATCTTCTCTGCCTCGGCAGCCAGCGCTTTCAGGGCGGCAGGCAGGAGCATCGGATCATACCCCGGCATGTGAACCAGGCTCTCCACATGCGCGAGCACTACGTGCTTGAGACCGATGTACCTCAGCGCCGGGAGGTAGTCGAGCACCACACTGGATGGCCTCGAGAAGTCCGTTCCGACAATGGCCTTCCTGAACATCGTCCTCCACTCCATTCCGCGCTCCGCCTCCAAGTCGGCAGCCCCTGCGGTGCGCGTCTCAGCGGTGCGGAATCATCAGCACCGGGACCGGTGAGGTGCGCGCCACTTTCAGCGCCACGCTGCCGAGCACCAGCTCCTGAAGCGCCCCGCGCCCGTGCGTGGACATGACGACCATCGACGCGCCTTTGTCTGCCGCGACGCGCCGGATCAGCTCCGCGGGCGACGCATCCTCGACCACGGTCGCAACCTCCCCCGCGCCCGCCGCTCGAAGCTCCTCCGCAAGCAGTTCAAGCGAGGCCCTGTCCTCCTCGTTGAACCGCTCGACGTCATCGACCCGGTGCCCGAGAGCGCGCGTGTTCTGCGCATGAAGCAGCGTGACCGTCGCCCCCGACTCCGCGGCGAGGTACTTAAGCCACTCGAAGGCCGCGCCTGCCGCCTCCGAAAAGTCGGTCGGGAATAGCAGGTGCGTCAGTGGCTCGTCGCCAAGCACCTCGCAGGAGATGCCCTCTTCGGTCTCGCACAGCTCCATCCGCACCAGCACGACCGGCCTCGTCGCGTGATGCAGCAGCGACATCGCGACGCTGCCCAGCAGCATCCGCTGAAGCATCGAGCGGCCGTGTGAGCCGACCACCAGCGCCGATGCATCGTGCTCTTCGGCCAGACGCGCCAGCTTCGCGGCGGGCACGCCCAGCTCGACGACGGTCGTCACCTTCAGCCCCGCCGCCCGCAGCCGCCCGGCCTGCTCCTCAATGTCCGCCTCAGCCTGATCGATCAGCGCCTGCTCCATTCCCGCGGCTCCGGCGACGTAGACGACGTGCGCCAGCACCACCTCCCGCAGGCCGACCTTCATGAGTCTCGGCACATACTCCAGCACCGCCTCCGACGGCTCAGACAGATCGGTCCCCACCAGCACCTTCGCGAACATCTCACTCACTCCCTCTTGCCGGTGGCGCCGCAACCGGCTCTGTCGCAAAGAACCTTCGCCGCAGAGCCAGCGAGACATGCACAAGCCCGATCAGCACCGGCACCTCGACCAGCGGCCCGATCACAGCCGCGAACGCCTCACCCGAGCCGATGCCGAAGACGGCGATGGCGACAGCGATCGCCAGCTCGAAGTTGTTGCTCGCAGCGGTGAACGAGAGCGTGGCGGTCTCCTCGTAGGTCGCCCCGACCTTCATGCTCAGGAAGAATGACACCAGGAACATCACCACGAAGTAGATCAGCAGCGGGATCGCGATGCGGACGACATCCAGCGGAAGCTGCACGATGTACTCGCCCTTGAGTGAGAACATCACCACGATGGTGAAAAGCAGCGCGATCAGCGTGATCGGGCTGATCCGCGGGATGAACTCGTGCTCATACCACTCCTGGCCCCTGCGCTTCACCAGCACGAAGCGCGTGAGCATCCCGCCGAAAAACGGGATCCCGAGGTAGATGAACACGCTCTCGGCGATCTGCCGCATCGTCACGTCAACGGTCGTCCCCTCGATGCCGAAGACCGTCGGGAGGATCGTGAGGAAGACCCACGCGTACGCGGTGTAGAAGATCACCTGGAAGATGCTGTTGAACGCGACCAGTCCCGCGCAGTGCTCGCTGTCCCCGTCTGCCAGCTCGTTCCAGACCAGCACCATCGCAATGCAACGGGCGATCCCAATCATGATCAGCCCGTACATGTACTCCGGGTAGCCCTGCAGGAACACGATCGCCAGCACGAACATCAAGATCGGGCCGATCAGCCAGTTCTGCACCAGCGAAAGCCCCAGCACTCTGAAGTTCTGAAAGACCTCGCCGAGCTCCCCGTAGCGCACCTTCGCCAGCGGAGGATACATCATCAGGATCAGACCGATCGCCAGCGGCAGCGACGTCGTGCCGATCTGCGTGGCTTCATTCAGCGCGTGAATGCCGCGCGGGAAGAGATACCCCGCCAGCACGCCGAAGCCCATCGCGAGGAAGATCCACACCGTCAGGTAGCGATCGAGAATCGAGAGTTTCTGAACGACCGATCGTTGCACGACCCACCAGCTCCAATCCGAGTGACCGTGGCTTGACGCGACTCAGGCCGAGGGCTTCCGGGCGCTGACGGTGATCGAGGTCACCAGCCCCTCCAGCGGGTTCGCCCCCGAACTGCACGCGCATCCTCCGTCGACCTGGCAGCAGCCGCCGAGAAGGGCGCTTGCGTCCTTCTCGGTGACGATCTCAATCTCGCTCAGACCCGCCGCCTGCATCGCCGTCAGATACGTCTCCCGACTCACCGCCCCCGCCACGCAGCCCACGTACGCCTCTGTGCTCCCGACGACGGCCGCCGGAAGCTCGCCGTCCAGCACGATGTCTGACACGTGCAACCGCCCGCCGCGCCTCAGCACCCGGAACGCCTCCGCAAACGCCTGCTGCTTGCTCGGCACGAGGTTGATCACGCAGTTGCTGATCACCACGTCCACCGACTCGTCCTCAACCGGCAGATCCTCGATCTCGCCGAAGCGGAACTCGACGTTGGCGTAGCCGCCCCTCTCGGCGTTCTCCCGGGCGCGCGCGATCATATCCTCGGTCATGTCCACTCCGATCACATGGCCCTCCGGGCCGACCGCGTTCGCCGCGAGGAAGCAGTCGAAACCCGCGCCTGAGCCGAGGTCGAGCACGGTCTCTCCCGGCCGCAGGTCCGCGATCGCCGTCGGATTGCCGCAGCCGAGGCCGAGGTCTGCGCCCACTGGAACCGCCTCACCGTCCGCGGCGTCGTACCCGATGGCCTGTGAGGATGTCCCGCAGCAACTCGATCGGCGCTCGCGCGCGATGTTCCCGTATTTCTCACGAACACGTCGCTTGATGTCTTCCATCTTGTGGTTGCGCCTCCTTTGGTATTTCGACGAAATACGATTGTACGACCGCAAATCTCAGCGCGACTCAAGCGCTGCGATCAGCGCACTAAGACGCGCGAGGCTCGACCGGTTGATCGAGTAGCAGATGCGCGGACCGTCCACCTCGCCCCGGATCACTCCGGCCTCTTTGAGCATCTTCAGATGCTGAGAGACGGTGGACTGCGCCAGCGGTATCTCCTCGCAGATGTCCCCGCAGATGCACCGGGCCTCTCCCTGCTCGATCAGAAAGCGGACGATCTGCACCCGCGCCGGGTGTCCGAGGGCTTTGGACAGCGCCGCAAGCTCCTCGTCCTCGTCGCGCCACACGGTATCCGCCGCGGCTGCGAGCTCTTCCTCGCAGCATTCGCCACCTCGTACGACCGGCTCTCTCTTATTCATCGTAAAAAGACGATAGCACGTCAGCGTCTCCACGTCAACCCCCCACCCTCATGCCGTGTAGAGCATGTAGAGTCCGCCGAGGATCACGAGCGCTCCGCAGACCCGCTTGAGAATGATCGCGCCGCGCGACTCCTCCGTCCAGTCCAGGTAGCCCTGCACCGCCTCGGTGGAGGTGCCGGCCGCGACGATCACCGCACAGTGGCCCACTCCGAAGACCAGCAACAGCAGCGCGCCGTAGATGAAGCTCTCCGTCGCCACACGCAGTGTCACCGCCAGCATCGGCGCCATGTACGCGAAAGTGCAGGGGCCCAGCGCAATCCCGAAGATCAGACCGAGAATCAGCGCGGCCAGCAGACCCTTGCGCTGAGTCTCGCCCGGCGTGGCCCCCTTGAAGTTCAGCGGGATCACATCCAGCAGATGCAACCCGACCACAAAGAACACCACCGCCACGAAGTAGTTGCCCCACGGGCCCACATCGCCGATCAGCCGCCCCAGGCCGGCGGTAATCACGCCGATGACCCCGATCGTGACGAGTATGCCGCCGGCGAAGACCACCGACAGCCAGAACGCCCGTCGCGTCGTGATGAGCCCCTGTCCGTCGATGAAACCGACGATCAGCGGGATGCTCGCGAGGTGGCACGGGCTGAGCACGATGCTCAGGATGCCCCATACGAACGACGCCCCCAGCGCCACCATCGGCGCCCCCTCCACCGCCTGGGTCAGCGTGACGAAGAGCTGTTCCACGCTCAGTCCACCCCCAGCGCGGCCAGCTCCTCGAGGATCGCGTCCTTGCTCAGGAAGCCCATGTGGTCGAAGACCTCCCGGCCCTCCGCGTCGTAGATGAACTGCACCGGAATCGACCGCACACCGTAGCGGGCAGTAAGGTATTGCTCCTCGTCCACCTGGATGAGCACAACGTTCACGCGGTCGCCGAACTCCGCCTCAAGCTCCTCGATGATCGGCTCCATCATGTCGCAGGCGTAGCAGCCCTTCGCGCCGAAGTCAACGAAAGTCGGCTTCCCCGACCGCCGCGCGCGATCAACCGGGTTGTCGAGCGCATTCGGAGCCACCTCGGCGAGGAAGCCCGCATCCACCACGACCTCCCGACGCTCGCTCAGGCCGTCGATATGCGTGGTGATCGCCTCCTGTTGCCTCTCGCGCAGAACCATCGCCCGCAACTGCTCGCTGATCTGCTCGTAGGTCGCTCCGCCGAACATCTCGGCGTTGCGGTCGTAGAACTCGCGCACGTCCTCGTCACTCGCCGTCACCTTCTCGGCGATGTGCTGCAGGTGCGTGTCGATGCTCGCATCGGTGCCCTCGCCCTGCTCCTCGGCCCATTGGATCGCGTCCTGCTCCAGCAACTGCTCAATGGCAATCTGCTCCAGCACGAAGAACGCCTCCGCCCGCAGACCCTCGACCGCCTCCGGGTTGCCGGCAAGCTCTTCGATGAACGCATCAACCTCGTCGCGGGTGATGCTCAGCTCGCCCGACTCAAGCACGACACCGCCCGCCAGGTCACCGATAGCCGCCTTCGCCAGCGGTCCGCTGCTCAGGCCCAGATACGCCTGCTCGACGGTCTGCCCGGTCGTCGCCGCCTCCGGCTGCGCCTCGGCCTGCGTTCCGGCTGCTCGGCAGCCCGCCAGCGTCACCATGGCTACGAGCGCGGCGATCGTCAGCGCCGCGGCGAGTGCGGTTACGCCTTTGCTAATCAATGATACCAAGCTCCTTCAACTTCGCGTCGATCTCATCTTTCGGCCAGAAACCGATATGCCGGAAGACCTCGTTGCCCTCAGCGTCATAGATGACCTGTGTGGGAATCGAGCGCACATCGTACCTGCGACCAAGCTCCGGGTTCCTGTGCACGTCCGCCATCACGACCTCAAGCCGCCCGTCGTACTCCGTCCGCATCTCGTCGAGGATCGGTTGCATCATCCTGCACGGCACACAGCTCTCCGCGCCGACCTCCACGAAGCGGGGGAGACCACTGTCGCTTTCCTCGATCGTTGTCCCGGCGGACCCGCTCTGAGACGTCCCGGCCGATGGGTCGTCCTTATAGGCCAGGACCAGCAGCACCGCGACCACAACCGCCAGAACAATGAACAGCTTTCTCCTGTCGGGCACGCTCACAACCTCCTGCCATCCGTGTCATCATGCATGATCGGATTGGTGTAGATTCGCGCGCAACGGCCTGGGACGTCATGCCCCGCCGGCCCCGGTAACGCGCATGCCACGGGGCCCTCGTAAACCGCCAGGAAAGGGCCCCGCGGCATCACAGATGCGTCCTCCCCCGGAAACGCGAGCCTCCCATCCGCGAACTTACCCGCCCAGCATCTTCTCGGCCGCGTTCATCACGCACTCCACCTGCGCGGCGTCCAACTGCAGGTCCGGGCACTTGTCCACCCCGAGGCTCGTGATCTCCAGCCACTCGTGCTCGATCCCATGCCGCTCGAGCGTCTTCTTCGCGCACGCGACCGGGCAGCCGTCGATCACCAGGATCCGCTCCGCCGCCTCAGTGCGCTCGATCAGCGGTTCGATGTCCCCTCCGAGGCCTGCCAGACAGAACATGACGCCTTTGTTGTCAACCGTGAGTTTGCGCGCGACCTCGTTGGAGATCTGCCCGACATTCGACCCGCCCGAACAGGCGAACAGCATCGTGATCGCGCCGCCGCAACTGCAACTGCTCTCCATCGTGTTACTCTCCTTCCAGGATCTGCTGGATTTGCTCGGCCGACAGGACCTTGCCTGCAGACTTCACTTCGCCGTCGATCGCCAGCGCGGGCGTGGACATTACGCCGAAGTTCATGATCTCCGTCAGCTTCTCGACCTTCTCGATCTGCGCGTCCACACCGGCGTTGGCGATAGCCTCCTCGGCGTTGGCCGCGAGCTTCTTGCATTTCGGGCAACCCGTTCCGAGAATCTGGACCTTCATCTGAGCACCTCCGTTGTCGGTCGGTTCATCTATGCGATTGCGCCGTAGGTGACGCCCGCTATGGTGGACAGCAGCACCACGATGGCGATGAACGTGAGCGTCTTCTTCGTCCCGAGCACGCTGCGGATCACCAGCATGTTCGGCAGCGACAGCGCCGGCCCGGCAAGCAGCAGAGCCAGCGCCGGGCCCTTGCCCATCCCGCTGCCGAGCAAGCCCTCGAGGATCGGGATCTCCGTCAGCGTCGCGAAATACATCAGCGCCCCGATCAGCGACGCCCCGAAGTTCGCCAGCAGCGAGTTGCCGCCTACGAGGCGCCCGACCCATTCATTGGGGATGATCCCGTTGTCGGTGCCGGGCATTCCCAGCAGGAAGCCCGCCGCCAGCACGCCGGCGAACAGCAGCGGCATGATAAGCTCGGTATACGTCCAGGTCTCGTCAAGCCAATCCTGTATCTGATCGCGCGCATACCACCGCCAGAGCATCAGCCCGAGCACGCCAAGCAGCGGGATCACGATCCACCACTTGATCTGATAGACCTCCCACCAGAGCCCTGCCTCGTCGGACGGCCGCGCCCATGCCGCGAAGATCAGGATCAGGACCATGACGCCGATGAATGAGGCCACCTGCCACAGCGGCTGGTCGGCCTCCTCCTCTTCCAGCCCCATGCCGTTGGCCTCACACTCGGCAAGTCGCTCTTCTTCCTCTTTGCGGAAGAGCCACGCCATCACCAGCCCGATCACCACGCCGAAGATGATCGCACCGATGGCGCGGGCAAGTCCAAGCTCCAGCCCCAGCACGCGCGCGGTCAGGATGATCGCCAGCACGTTGATCGCCGGGCCCGAGTAGAGGAACGCAGCGGCGGGGCCGATCCCCGCGCCCTGCGAGTAGATCCCCGCGAACAGTGGCAGCACCGTGCAGGAGCAGACGGCGAGCACGCTGCCTGATGTCGAGGCCACCGAGTAGCAGACGACCTTATTCGCTTTCGGCCCGAGGTACTTCATCACCGAGGACTTCCCTACGAAGACGGCGATGCCGCCCGCGATGAAGAACGCGGGCACGAGGCAGAACAGCACATGCGCCCGCGCGTAGTCCTGGAGCATGACCCACATGTCCCAGAGCGCTGTCTGAACGCGCGGGTTCTGGAGGGGGACGAGGTATGCGACGAGGAACACGGCCACGTAGAGAGCGAGCTTCTGACGACTGGACATGAGTGTGATGCGATCCCTTCACTGATCCGGATGCTGCAGCGGCGATCCGAAACAGCGCCTTGCGGCGGGTCATGAAGTAATCGGACGCTTGCGAGAGAGAGTGTGGCTACGCCTCCAGCGCCTCGGCCATGCGCTCGGCTTCATTGCGCAGGACGGCGTCGAGACACGGGAACACCTTCAATACACACGGAACGAGCAGACGGTAGTACACCTGGTTGCCATCCCGGCGGCCCTCCACGATGCCGGCGTTCTTCATCTGCGAGAGATGCCGTGAGACCGTCGGCATCGTGGAGCCAACAAGCTCCTGCAGCTCACAGACGCAGCGCTCGCCGTCGGCCAGCGCATCAACGATGATCAGCCTCGACGGATGCGCGAGGGCCTTCATGACTTCAGCGCGCGATTCATAGACCGCCTGGTCCACGTCGGCAACTCCCTGTGGTGTCGAAATGACGACCGGCGAGGCGCCGGGCCATACCTCGCCGTGTTTGTTCGCTTAGCATAATAGCTAAATACGCAAGCTCTGTCAACCCCTGTGCATTTTTTGCCTCAGGGGAGCGTCGCGGCCGAACAGTGGCCGGTTCGCGGCCTGCATATGCCGGTCGTGAGAGGATTCGGCGGCTTCACGTTGAAGATGGTCAGGGGCCGGGACATGGTCGCAGAGGCAACGCCATCGCACGCACCGGTCGGAAAGGATGCGCATGCACAGTGTCCGATGACGGGAATGATCGCGCACGGGACATGCTTGTCCCGTTCAACGCCCGCAACTACCGGCTCGGCATTGTCAACGGCATGCTTGCCGTCGCGGGCGGCCGGCTCGCCGATATCAACATCATTGTGCCGCTGCTTATCCACAGGCTCTCGGGGGCGGCGTGGATGGTCGGCCTCGTGCTGGGCCTGCGTGACATCGTTCGCACGGTGGTGGAGGTCGCCGCCGCCCGTAGCCTCGACACGAAGGAACTCAAGAAGCCCGCGTACATCTCCTCATCGATCCTGCGCGCGGTGATGTACATCACCATCGTCGCGGTCATGTGGCATGCGAATGTGGTCCCCGACGCCGTCGTGCTGGCCGTCGTGGTGGTGGCGCTGCTGGGCTACGCCGCCGGCCTGGGCCTCTCCACGCTCGCCTCCAACGATATCCTCGCCAAGTCCGTCCCTACCTTCAGGCGCGGGAGCCTGCAGATGTGGCGGCGCCTGGGCGCTCTCGTCATCATCTTCGCGGGCGTCACGCCCTTCGTCCACTGGATGATCGGCCCCAACGGCCCCTTCGATTTCCCGCGTAACTTCAGCGTGCTGTTCGCCGTCTCGCTGACCGCCAGCGGCGCGGCGTGGGTGCTTTTCGCACAGGTGAGGGAGCCGAGATCGCGCGCCGGCGAACGCAAGCTCACGTGGAACCAGCACCTGCGCCGGGGCGTCGGCCTCTTCCGCAGTGACGCGTGCTACCGCCGTGTCATCCGGATCCGCCTGCTGATCGGCATCGCCGCCGCGATCCGGCCGTTTCTGATCGTCTTCGCCACGGACGTCTGGAACCTCTCCGACGACGTGGCCGCGACTTTCCTCGCGATTCAGGTCGGCGCGGAGTTCATCGGCGCGCTGGTCGTCGGGCAGGTCTCCGACCGTCTGGGGAATCGCCGCGCGATTCTGCTTGTCATCGCCTCGACCATCTTCTGCTGCACCGCCGCCGTCGTGGCCGGTGCGTCCGACTGGGACGTGCCGCTGACGCTCTTTGCGTGGCAGATGAACCTGCAGATCATCATCCTCGGCACGGCCTTCATCGGCTCGGGGCTCTTCCTCGCCAGCCTCACCATCGGGTACACCAACTACCTCATGGACATCGCCCCGGAGGACAAGCGGCCCTCCTACATGGGTTTCAGCACTGCCTTCACCCTTCCGCTGGCGACCGCCCCGCTGCTCTATGGCTGGGGAGCCGACACGCTCGGATATCAGCCTGTCTTCGTTACCTCCCTTGTGGTGGCCCTCGGCGCGCTGTATCTGTTCCTCCAGCTTCCGGAGCCTCGTGATGAGCTCGATGAGTGCGACCTCGAGTACTTCAGCCACCCACCCGGTGGTGATGCCCCTCGGGACAACCGCTGATCGGCCATATCTTCCTGGTGGCCGGTCATGGCGGTGATTGGTGTCGGCGCACGGGGCGTTGCGAACAAATGTTTCACGTGAAACATTCCGGGGTTCCTCGGAGGGGGCCAGACAGCGCGCGTTCTGCCCGGGGACGCACCGTCTCGACGAAAGGGATTCGTGCGTCGCCGGTGAACTGACCCGGCAGAGCGACTGTGAGCGTTCAGCGAACGCCGTCGCACTCATAAACCAGAGGGGAAGCGCGTAGACCGTGTCAGATGAGCACAACGACCGCTCGAGGGACATGCTCGTCCCGTTCAACCAGCGGACGTACCGCCTCGGGATCGCCAACGGTGTCTTCGGCTACACCGGAAGCCGGCTCGCCGATCCCAACACGATCGTCCCGCTGCTGATCCACCGGCTCTCGGGCGCGGCATGGATCGTCGGCCTCGTGCTCGGACTCAAGGGCATCGTCGAGGCCGTCGCGCAGGTGGTGGCCGCCCGCAGCCTCGACAGCAAGGATCGCAAGAAGCCCGCGTATATCCTCGGATCGCTGACGCAGTCGCTGACCTATGTCACGGTCGCCCTGGTGATGTGGTTCGCCAACGCAATCCCCGACACGGTCGTGCTTCTGGTCTTCGTCGTGGCGTTGCTGGGATACCGGGCCGGGCTGGCGCTTTCGGGCCTCACTCTCAACGACATCCTCACGAAATCCGTCCCGACGACCCGGCGGGGGAGTCTTCACATGTGGCGCAAGCTTGGCGCCCTCGTGGTGGTCTTCTTCGCGGTCACTCCGTTCGTGGCGTGGATCATCGGCCCTGAGGGCCCGTTCGAGTTCCCGCGCAACTTCGGGATCCTCTTCGCGGCCTCCGTCGCCTCCACAGGCTGCGGATGGCTGCTCTTCGCGCAGGCCGCCGAGCCGCCGTCACGCCTGACGGGCCGCAAGCTTCGCTGGAGCGAGCACCTGAGGCACGGTCTCACACTCTTCCGTGGCGACCGCTGCTACCGGCGCGTCATCCGAATCCGGCTGCTCGTGGGGATCGCCGCGGGCGTGAGGCCATTTCTCGTGGTCTTCGCCACCGACATCTGGGGTCTCTCAGACGATGTCGCGGCCACATTCATCGCGATTCAGGTCTGCGCGGAGTTCTTCGGCGCGGCGGTCACAGGCGCGCTCTCCGACCGCCGGGGCAACCGCCGCGCGATCCTCTTCATGATCTGGTCGATCGTCCTCTGCTGCGCAGCCGCCGTGGCCGCCGCCGCGAGCACATGGGACACGACCGTGACGCTCCTCGCATGGCAGGTCAACCTGCAGATTATCATCCTCGGCGCTGCATTCGTCGGCTCTGGGCTCTTCCTCGCGAGCCTTCAGATCGGGTACAACAATTACCTGATGGACATCTCGCCTGAGGACCAGCGCCCGTCGTACATCGGCTTCAGTACGGCGTTCACGGTGCCACTGGCCATCGCCCCGATTCTCTACGGCTGGGGCGCGGACGTGCTGGGCTATCAACCTGCGTTCGTCAGCGCGCTCGTGCTGTCGTTGGGGGCGCTCTATCTCTTCCTGCAGCTCCCGGAGCCGCGCGACGAGCTTGATGGCTGCGACCTCGAGCAGTTCCGCCGCCCGCCCCCGGCCGAGCGGAGCTGAGGCTGCGCCCGCGCGGACGCCTTTGCCGTTCGGAGCGACGCATCT
Organism: Armatimonadota bacterium; assembly: GCA_050942735.1. Taxonomy (GTDB): domain Bacteria; phylum Armatimonadota; class Zipacnadia; order Zipacnadales; family UBA5352; genus UBA5352. The sequence continues at coordinate 24,222 of JBMNNW010000008.1, read as the reverse complement.
TCTCAGATGCGTCGGCCGTCTCCGCGTGCCGCTCAGTCCACCCAGACCGGGCTCGACCACGCCATCTCGCCGTCGCTTTGGATGGCGCGCAGGTAGTAGAAGCAGGGGCCGTCGGGGCCGGCATCCTCGACTGCCAGCGTCTCGCACATCCCGCTGCAGGGCTTCGCGCAGATGACCTCGCCGTCGCGGACCAGTTCAATCCGCGCAAGCGGTGCCGTGCCCGTAACCTCCGCCTCGATGAGGTTGACGCCCCCGTCCGGCGCCTCGATCTCGCTGCCCATGATCGCTCCGTTGACACGGAAGTCCACGACGATGCGCGTGCCGGTGGTGGCGTAGCAGCGGCGGGCGTACATTGCGTCCCAGACCGCGCCACGGGTCAGCTCATCCGTGAGCACCGCAATGAAGCCGCTGCCGAGGCGGTGGTGGATGTGCGGCTGACGGTTCGACCACTGCGCGTTGCCCGGATTGCCGTCGTGGCCGTCGCTGGAGGCCATCAGGCCGAGACGGTGGCCGCGCTTGAGGGCGTCGAGCGCCCCGAGGCCGGGCAGGCGGTCAGACGCGGTACCGGGGAAGGGAGCGCCATAGTACTCGGAGTTGCCCCACGTCGAGTAGATCTCCACGAGGCGGTCGAACTCCGGGTCCATATACGACCAGTCAACCGGGAAGAAGCCCACCGACGGGTGATGGGCGATCGTGAGCGCCTTCGCGCCACACTCACGCAGTGACTGCCAGAGGTCGGCGGGAGAGCGGCTGTCGGGGCCGATGGCGTTGTGTCCGGGCCCGGGGTTGCTGTCAAACCACGGCCAGCCGGTGTCGCGATAGTAGACGTTGCGATGGCCGTATTTCGCCGAGGTCCACTCGTAGGCGGGGATCACCACGTAGCGGCCGGGCTCATCCCACCGGTCCATCTGCTCCATGCGCAGATTCCAGTCATCCTGGTCCTTGAACTGCCAGTCATGATCGGCGATGCCGATGAAGTCGAGACCGGCAACGTCACGGCCGTAGGCGTAGTTCTCATCGAGCGTCCCGGTGCCGCAACTGCGCCCGGAGCCGTGCTCCTCGCCGGTGTGGGCGTGGATGTCGCCGAAGTAGACGTTCCAGTCACCGGCGGACGGGGGAGTGGGGGCGCTGACGCAGGCCTCCAGCGCCGGGTCGAGGTACGATTTGAAGATGGGGCGCGCGAACATGTCAACATCGACCTTGAACCAGCGCCTCGAGGGCTGGCGGTTGAAGGGGACGATGTCGATGCGCGTGGGCTGCCCCTCGACGAGCATACTCTTCGGTACGCGCAGCGTCATGACGCCAAACGTGGCGGCGCTCTCCTCGGTGATGTGTCCATCCAGCTTCATCGGGGAGTTGCCGGACGCCCAGTCGTGGCGCTTGATGTCATACGCGAGGGCCACGTCGCCGCTTCGCCACACGCGATTCTCTTTCGTCATATTGAATGAAAGCAGGTCGGTCCTGACACCGGGAGGGACATTGAGGCTCAGATCGAAACGTCCCGAGGGCTGCGGGAGCATCGAGCCCATCCCCATTCCGACAGAGAAGACGAATATGACCCAGTTCGCGCCGGTGCCGGCGGGGACGGGCGCGGTCCAGATCTGCATGTGGTCGGTGCCGTCCTGATGTACGTAGTATGCGCAGCGCGCGTCGGTGAATGATGCGACCCAGTCGCGCTCGCGGTGTGCGCGGCCCCACTCGGAGATCTCACCGAAGCCCGCGACGAGATCGGCGTTGTGTGTCCGCAGGACCTCAGCGCGGATCTCCTCATCGCTGCGGCGGCCCTCACCGTCGCTCTTCATCGTCAGCATCAAGTCTCGCCCTCCGGTTCATGCTGGCGCGCCCCGGCGCGCTCGTGCGGTCCTCAGAGATGTTTGCGCTGCCGGCCTGCCGAAGACCTCCAATGACGCGGTCGATTCCGGCGGGTTTAACGTTAGATGGCGACTGTGACTGGGTATTGATAGAGGGAGTCAAAGCGTACGGAGGGACGACTTCGGTCAACTTCGAGGGGAGGTGCGGGGTGATGTCACACCAGATACTCTACGAGCATGTCCCAAGCCCCGGTGACAGCTTCACGACGTTTCGGGTGCTGTGGGAGCCGTACACGAACCGCGTGGCCCTGCGCTTCCGCAACGCGACTGAGGCGGCGAACGGCCTGGTGGGGAGCCCCGCGGAGACCGTCCGGTACCTCGATATACGAGCGCGAAGCGGATATCCGTGGGACAGAGGGGCGCCGCGGGCGGCGAGAGAGAAACTCGCGGGCCTCGGCGGGGAAGGCAACGTATGACGGAAATATGAGTTGAACGCGTCGTCAGGAGCCATCTGGCTCAAATGGGGGACAGTACCCCTCCGGACTATCCGGTAGCGGCCTGGTGGTCCGGATAGCTGTACCCACCAGCCGCATCACCGACTCTGCGTCATCGCGCTCACCGGTGGTTGTGAGGTGTGCGAGGAACTGGTCCTGCAGCATGATGACGGCGGGCCCTCCGTTGCGGGAGAAGAACGCCTCCTGACCGAGGCGGGCGATCTCCCACGCCCGGCCGCGTTCAAGCGCGCGTTGCAGAAGGAGTGTGTACCAGCGGAGGGCCTCGGCCTCGTCGGCCGCCTCGATGATGCGCAGTGTCATCTGCGCGTCACCGACCGCCTGGTTCGCCCCCGCGGCCATCGGCTCGAACCCGAGCCGCTCGCCGAACAGGTCCGTGGGCTCGTAGCTGACGGTGAGCGGGTTGACCCAGCCGCGCGGCATGAGCCTGATGATACGAGGAAGCTGCTCGGGGGCCGGCAGACGGACTTCAAGCCGCGCCGCGATGTACTGGTCGGCCGGGAGCGCGCTGCGCGGCGCGTCCCGCACCTCGACGCGGAAGTAGGAGGTGCACGAGTATACGTGCAGCACCCCGTTATCGCGGTAGGCGGCGGAGGTGAGCAGCACGCGCCGGGCTGCCTCGGTGCGACTGGAAGCGAAGAAGCCGATCGCGGAGAGAGTGTCTTCGAACGCGATCATCAGGACATCGGCGACGCCGGGCCCCTCGGTGTTGCGGTAGGTAACGGCGGCGCCGCACAGTGGGCTGTATATGAGGAGCGTCTCCCGCTCATCGGGCGCCAGACGCGCGGTCAGGTCGGCGGTGATCGCCATGTCGCCGGACACCGGCGGCCCGACCCGCTCCCAGGAGCCCGCCTGCTCCGTGAGTACGTGGCTGATCACATCCTGAGCGCAGGCACCCTCAGGCGGCGGAGACGGCGCCAGTTCGCCCGCCGGCCTCCCGCTCTGCTGCTGACCCCAGACCGCGCCGCCCGCGAGTACGAGGGCGACCAGCCACAGATGTCGCGCGGGACCTCTCATAACTCAGTCCTCGCTCTCAGCCCTCCGGGCACGTCCCTCGGCGATGTACTGTTCGACGAGCGTGGCGGTCTGCCCTGCGCGCAGCACCGAGCCGTTCTCCATCCACAGCACGCGGTCGCAGAGCAACTGGACCTCCTCCATGTAGTGTGAGACGAACAGGACGATCCTGCCGTCCTCGGCCTCCGCGCGAAGCCGGTCGCGGACTCTGGCGCGAAAGGCCTCGTCGCCGGTGGCGAGTATCTCGTCAACGATGAGGATGTCCGGTTCAAGGTGTGCTGCGACCGAGAAGCCGAGGCGCATGAGCATCCCGGAGGAGAAGGTGCGAACCGGTGTGTCGATCCACTCGCGCGCGCCGGCCCATTCGACGATCTCGTCGAGCTTGCGATCGATCTCGCGGCGGCCCATCCCGAGGATGGCGCCGGAGAGGTAGACGTTCTCCAGGCCGGTGAGGTCACCGTGAAAGCCTGCGCCGGCCTGAAGCATGGGGCAGACCCGCCCATCCACGCGCACCTCGCCGCCGGTCGCCTCAAGCACACCGGCGACGATGGAGAGCACGGTGGTCTTCCCGCAGCCGTTGGGGCCGATGAGTCCGACGATCTCGCCGGGTTCGACGCGGAGAGTGAGGTCGCGGACGGCCCACTTCTCCTCGACCTGGTGCACATGGCCGAGGAACCGGGCAAGGAATGCGTCCTTGAGGCGCGCGGGGCGGTCATGATGGCGCCGATAGCGCTTCCAGACGCCCTGCAGCTCCACCAGCGGGAAGGCCTCGCGATCGATCAACTCAGAGCACCTCCGGAAGCTGCGGGCTCATGCGGCGGTAGATGATGATGCCCGCAACGAGACACACAATGCTCACGAGCGTGGTGACGGCGAGGTGCTCGGGAAGCGGCAGCTCGTGGCGCAGCAGTATGCCGCGGTAGCCCTCGCAGATGGTCGCCATCGGGTTAAAGAGGAACCAGTACTGATAGTGCTCGGGTATCTCGGAGGTGGGGTACATCACGGGCGTGACGAAGAAGAACATGCGCACGAGCGCACCAAGCGCGTACTCAACGTCCTGGTAGTACGTATGCAACATGGCGAATCCGAGGGACAGTCCGCAGAGCATGATGATGAGTATCAGTGTGAGCGGGATCAGGAAGAGGAAGATGGGGGAGAACGCGACCGGTATGATCAAGAATATTGCGAACAGAATCGCCATCGACAGCAAGAAATGCACCAGTGAACTGGTGACGATGGAGATCGGGAGTGACCAGCGCGGGAAGTAGATCTTCTTGACGACGTCCCGGAACTTGAGGAATGTCGGGCATGACGCGAGCACGGTGTCGTTGAAGAATGTCCACGGGAGCAGGGCAACGAGGAACTGGATGGTGTAGTTCGGGATGTCGTGCTGCAGCAGCCCCTGGAAGACGAAGCCGATGACGACGATCTGAAAGAGCGGGACGATCAGCGACCACAGGAAGCCGAGCAATGACCGCCTGTAGCGGGCTTTGAGCTGCGAGATCGTGAGGATCCCGAGCAGCTCGCTGAACTTTTGCCAGCCGGGCTTCGAGCGGCCCGCTTGCCGCGTGGTACGAACTGTCACGGGCGGTCTCATGAGACCACGGTCCTGTGGCCCCGGGCCTGATCGGCGGCTGAGATCAGATCCGTGACCGCGAGGCCCTGCGCACGGAGGGCCCGGCGAACCCCGCGGTAGTAGTGATATGAGAGCACCTGAGACGACACCAGTTCCATTGCACGGCGCAGTCCCAGACTCTCGAAAGCGCGACTGAGCGCCATGAGGACGGGCACAGTGGCGGCGTTGAGAAAGAGCGCTTTGAGCACCCCGCGAAGAGTGCCGGATCTCGGCATGCGACCGAGAGCGACCACGTCGGGGTAGTCCGGGCATTTCCGGGCGAAAACGACGGCGCTCTCGCCGAAACGCTCCTGTCGCCGCGCGAAAGCGCTGAGCGTCGCGGGGTGGTCGTGCCAGACGACGGCGTCCTCAGCGTAGAGCAGCGGCACGCCGGCGTCGATCATCCGTATCCCGAACTCGGTGTCTTCGAAGCCGACGATGAAGTCCTCATCGAAGCCCCCGAGGTCGAGAAACGTTTGCCGCGGGATCGAGAGGTTCGCGGAGACGAGATGGCCGAATGTCAGCCGGGTGAGTCCGGAGAGGCCCTCAGTGCCGAACTGGTAGTCGCGGTCCACGTATCTCATGAACGGCGTAACGGGACGGTCGGGTGGCCAGTCGATACGCCCGCGCAGACAGACGGGGCCGTCGTGCGCCACGCGCATCCGATCGTGCTCGGCAATGAGGTTGGGGGCGGCGAGGCAGTCATCATCGATGAACAGAATGCACTCGCTCGTGGCCGCGCGAGCCCCGGCGTTGCGGGCTGCGGATGCGCCGCGACCGGGATTGGCGAGCAGCGTGACCGGCAGCGCGCCCCGGTAGCCACCGACGGCCTCGGCGGTGCCATCGGTCGAGCCGTCGTCCACGACGACAACCTGAGTAAGAAGGTCCGCCGGTTGCTGCGTCTCCAGGGTTCGGAGCGCGCCCAGCAGCTTCTCGCGGCGATTCCGAGTTGGGATGACCACGCAGTAGTTGCTCATGTCCGGCCGTTGCGACTCCCGGGTGCGGCTGAAGAGACGATTGCGGTGCCGGTGTCAGGCGGTGTGTTGTTTCAAGCGCATCACAGGGCCTACGAGTTCCGGAGTGGTCCGGAGCGCGGCTGGGCGGCTGATCTACGTTGTGACCGCCATGCACGGCCCGCTCTGTCGCTGGGACGCACAGATCATACCACAGGGTCGCGGCTGACAACAACGGCGGCCGTCTTCCGAGTTCGCCCAGGAACATGACATAATGTATGTTATACGAACAAGTAGGCATTTCCGGCCATGGAAGCTCCACCGGGCGGTCCGGCGACACTCCCCTTCCGTGCAGTGCACGCCGGCCCCGACGAGGAAAAGCCCCCGACGGTGACGCCGGGGGCTGATAGGCACTGCAGAGCCGCGAGACTTAGAAGCTGCCCGTCACGCCCGCGGTCCACATGTCTGACTCGTCGGCGTCCATCCACGCGACGCTGACTTCGAAGTTGCCCCACCGGTAGCCCGCGCCGAGCGTGAGGTCGCCGTCGAAGGCGCCACCGCGGACGAGCAGCGGGGTCATCGGGACGTTCCACTCCGCGCCGATCGCGAAGATGCGGTCGATCTCGTCGCTGATGTCGAAGAACGTGGCACCCACATCAACGCCGGCAGGCAGCTCGACGGCTGCGCCGACATTGAGGAACGGGCCGCCATACTCGTCGGCAATATCCTGAACAACGAGCCCGAAGCGCCAGTTGTGCATCGGCAGCTGCTGGCGGTAGAGCGCGCCGAGGTCAAACGATGTCGCGTCGGAACCGTTGGTCATGTGATTGAGCGCCAGGCCGGCCGAGAGGCCCTCGCCGAAGCTGCGGCCATAGGCGAGCGCAAACGAATCCATATCGGCACCGTTGTCGGTGTGGATCCAGCCCACGCCCCAGCCGCTCGCGCGATCTGTCTCACGCGCGGCATAGAGCCCGGAGAACTGGTCGAGGTCGCCAGGGCCATCGACGAGCACGTTGAGCGAGGCCCGGCTCGGCCACGGTGAGACGGTGGTGCCGAAGGTCTCGAGATGCGGCAGGCCGGCGGGGTTGTTGAACGAGGCCGTCTCGTCAACGGCCGTGGCCGCGAAGCCGTAGCCCGTCCCGTCCATCCGCGGGGTCTGGGCGATCGCCGGGATGGCCAGGATGGCCACGAGGACGATCGATAGAACTATTGTTCGCGGTACTGTCATTGTTCTGCCTCCAATTTGCGTCGGCTGTGTATATGTGCGTGCTGTGACGGATCCCCAGGATACCGCCACCCCACACCACTCTTGCGAGGTTAGACATTCTCCGCGCTCGTAAGTTGTCCTCCCTGTAAAAAACGAATTACTCAGATTCGGGATGGAAGAGGCGACTGTACTCGGACTGCAGCCTGTCCTGCCTGGTGCGATACTCCGTCCATGAGCCGTCCTGTGCGAGTACGTTGATCTCCGAGAGGCGCGGCCGGCCCGGTGGTGGATCAACGTCGTCGCGCACCGAGTATGCGCCGCTGATCTCGACGATCGCCTCCTGCCCCTCCTTTGAGAGCGCCCAGTCCATGAAGAGGATCGCCGCGTGCGGGTGTGGCGCGCGGCTGAGTACCGCGAGGGGGCCGATGGTCATCGGGACGCCGTCCTCAGGCCAGACGGGCACGACCGTCATGCCCAGCTCCATCGCACCGTAGACGCTGTACCCGAGGATGCCTCCGGCGAGGTCGATGCTCCCGGAGGTCAGCGCGCGGAGCGTGTCGGCGGACGAGCGGTAGAGCCGCGGCTGCTGCGCGGCCATCTCCCGCCAGAAGGACAGACCATACTCCTCGCGCAGCAGGTAGTACTGCGAGTATGCCGAGCCGCCGGTCTGCGCGTCCTTGAGGCCGACGCGTCCCCTCCACTTCGGATCGAGCAGGCCGCGCCAGGTAGTCGGTACTTCATCGGCGGACAGGCGGCTGGTGTCGTATGAGATGCAGATGGTGACCGCCCGCATCGCCGCCCACTGTCCGGCCTCCTGGTACTCGGGCGGGAAATGCCGCGAGTGCTCGGAGTCGTGTGAGTAGAGTTCGCCTCGCCGCCGAAGGTCGTCGAAGACAGCCGGATCAAGCACATGAACGCTGTCGGCACGCACCTCCCCGCGCGCCAGTTCCCGATCGATGCGGCGAACGATGTCAAACGTGCTGCCCCGCACCAGGTGCGTGGTGATGAAGGGATAGGCTTGCTCGAAGCGGCTGAGGTATTCGCGCGCCTGGTCCTCCGGCAGCGACGTGTACCACCACACCTCGGCCTCGCGCCGAGCGAGGGCGATGATCTCATCGCGTGAGAGGTCGTGGACGTTGCCTCCCCCGGTACTGACGGTCACCCGGATATCATTGCCACCGGGCGGCGGGCAGCCGGCAAGCAGCGCGACGACCGCCGCGGTGACCGCCACGCATCGGGTGATGCGTGCCCGATGTCCGCGGTTGTGTTTGAATGCTGTCTCATGACCCACGCGTCTCAATCCTCCGGATCCCTTGCGACTCCAGTGAGTTCGGGTGGCTCGGACATCCTGACAACGACGGCGAAGCGATGCTCCTCCGCCAGTGGCTCGGTGACGACATGATCTCCCGCGTCGTCCGATGCCCCACGGCCCAGGATGATTGTCAGCGGCGCCTCCGAATGTTTCAGGGCCGCCTCGGCCGGTCCCTCCCAGAGTTCGGCATCCCCCTGCGCGCCCACGACGACCGCGATGCTGCCGCCGAGCGCTTCGCCGGTCAGGGCATCGGCCAGCGCGCGTGCCGCCAGCAGTGCCCGAAGAGCGTCGTCGCGCTCTCCCCCCCACTCCGCGAGCGCGGAGCGCCCCGCCATCTCCGCGAATACCCCGCCCTGCCTCGCCGCCTCCCGCGCGACTGCCTCGGCGGTGAGAGCCAGCGCCTCCACATGAGGCCGATCCTCGAGCACGACCGCCAGCCACGCGCGCCCCGACGGCGGGTCGGCGAACGCCGGCCCCTGCAACTGGGCTCGTCGCGCGAGATTCAGGGCCAGCCCCACGATGGCGCTGCGCTCAAGGCCGATCGCCTGCCCGACCACGCCAAGCGCCCGCCGGATCTGCTCGACCTCACCGAGGCCTCTCGCATCGTCGGAGCCGGTGGGACCTCGGCCGGCCCAGAGTTGGGCGGTGAGCCGCTCGATCGGCTCCACCAGCCCCCCGACGACGACGGCTGCGATCGCCGCGGCAAGGAGGACGACCGCCAGCGCCGCCACGGCGCTGCGACCGACGATCTCCCCCACCATCCCTTGAACTACCTGACGACGACACCCCATCTTGAGTGCACCCACGACGCGACCGTCCACTTCGAGCGTCGCGGTGGCCGTGATCAGCCGGTGCTCAGCGGCGCGTTCCTCCATCTCATCAAGGAGCCGCCTCATCGCCGCCCGGTCGCGAACCTGCAGGTCGCGGCCCTCGGCATCAGTGACCTGGAGCTCCGGGGCGACGGCGTACGCGCCGATATTGCCGCGCGGATCGAGCGCCGCCACGTAGACGACTTCGAGCGCGTAGAGCTCGCCCTCAACGCGATGACCGACCACGCGTTCGAGGTATTGCTGGTAGGCCTGCCACGACGGCCGCTCCTCGAGCCCGCCGAACTCCACGAGCACCGCGGCGATCTCCCCCACCGTCAGTTGCACCTGCTGGCGGAGGAGGTGGACGCTGTGTCTGACGGAGAGGAACCACACAACGCCGACCGATGACACGACAAGCAGCACGACGAGTCCGACCAGGCGCGGACGCAGACGCGCCCACGGTCGTCGCGGAGGCAGTGGCGGTTGCGTCTCTTCCTCCGCCTCGGGCCGGGCGGAGCGCATCACCAGCAGGTAGGCGCCGGAGATGAGGACCGCGATGCCGGCGATGTGATAGGGCGTGAGGACTTCGGCGAGCACGAACCACGAGACGACCACGGTGACGACCGCGCCGACGAGCTTGAGGCTGACGGCAACGTGCGCGGGGATCTCAGCCAGCCCGCGGTAGTAAAGCGCCATGTAAAGCGCGGTGCTCAGGCCCGCGAGCATGATCAGGATGACCCATCCGCGAAGGTTCATATCCAGCAGCGTCGTCCACCCGCCGGTCCCCACGGAGACGGCGCCGGCGACCATCAGCCCCACGCCGAAACGCCACAGCGCGACCGTCGAGGGGCGGAACTGCCGCAGAGCGCTCTTGCCGAGCAGCTCGGCGGCCGCCCGCGTGAGGCCCGCGCCCAGCGCCAGCAGGTCGCCCAGCAGTCGGGTTGTCGCGAGTTGGCCGGTGAACGTCAACTCGCCCGCGACGATCAGCACGCTCGCGGCGACCATCACTCCGACGAGCAGAAAGCGTAGATACGTGACGCGCTCGCGCAGGGTGAAGTATGCAAAGAGCGCGACGAAGATCGGCGCGGTCTTGGAGATCGCGTTGACAACGCCCGCGGAGGCGAGGTCGAGGGCGGCCGTGAAAAGCAGTGCGCCCACGCCGGAGCCGAGCGCGCCGACGAGGAAAAGCGTTACCCACGCCTTGCGGTCGGGCCTTGGGCTGTCGCTTGAGGGCGGGCGGTGCGGGATGCCGAAGGGCACGAGGATCATGACCGTGAGCAGGTAGCGCGATGCGACGATCGTGGGGCCCTCGACGTCCTGCAGCAGCAGCAGCTTGGTGAAGACCGGAGAGAGCCCACCGAGCATAACGCCGCCCAGCACATAGGCGTAGGGTCGCATGTTCACCCGAGGCGCACCGTCCATGTCCGCCCTCTCGGTCTGCTCAGGGTTGGGCCCGTCCGTCAACGATCCGGCGCGCTGATCTCACCGTCGCGGGGCTGCACCATCACCAGTGATGAGACGGGAATCCACCCGGCGACCCCGCCCTCCCCGAGAACCTCCGCCCAGTCGGCGTCCGTTCTGAGCACGCGCAGCATCCAGCCCTCCTCGACGGAAAGGGCGACCTCAAAGCTCTCCCCCGGGCCGGTGCGAAGCTGCGCGGTCTCCGCCGCGATCACCGCACGCTCGACCGCATGATACGCCCACCACCTGGCGACGGCGAAGCCCGCGGACGTGAGCATCAACACCCCCAGCGCGATCGCCACGCGGCGCACCGTCCGCCGGCGGCCCGCCCCGATGAGCAGCGCGATGCTCGCCGCCAACGCTCCCCACCAGCAGAGCGCCGCCGCCGCCGCGAACTCCGACAGCGTGAAGCCGCCGACGATCCGGGATGCGACTGCGTGCAGCCCCGACGCGGCGGGCGCGGGGCGGCCCGCCGGCCGCTCGGCCAGTGCCCGGTCGAGGTTCGCGCGGATGTCCCGGTCCCGCGGTGCCATCGCGAGGGCCGCGTGGTAGTGGGCGATGGCCTCTCCCAACTCGCCGCTGCGATAGAGCGCATTCCCGAGGTTGTAATGCACGCGCGGTCCGTCGAAGCCGGCCGAGAGCGCCTCTCGGTACGACCCGGCGGCCTGCGCGAACTGCCCCTCGCGGTAGAGCGCGTTCGCCGCGGCGAGCACCTCAGCGCCGTCCTGCGCTCGCACTGGCGCGGGGGCAGCGACGAGAAGCGCCAGCACCATCGCGATCAGCGAGCAGTGCCTCATCGCAGCACCTCCTCGATCGCCGCGATGAGCGAGCGCGTCGCCTCGACGGACTCGCCGTGCCGCAGCGCACCGGCGGCTCCGGGCGCGTAGGCTCCCGCGCGGAGTTGCCGCAGGAGATCGCGAGCCCGCTCGGCGAGATCCTCTGTCGCACCGGCCTCCACCAGCAGTTCCCGCGCGGCCTCGGGCGTAACACCCGCCGCCGCGATGCCGGTGCGGTCGGCGATGTACTCCGCGAGAGCTTCATCAGCGCGCCGGCAGATCTCAGATGGAGTGTCCGCCGGATCGATCGCGGCGAGCAATCGGTGCGCCCTGCGCGCGGCCTCCACGCGGCGGCGGTAGCGCGGGTCGCGCTCGCGCCGGAGGCGTTCGGCCCGCTCCCTCAGCGCCCAGCCCAGCCCCAGCAGCGGCACCGCCTGGAGCACCCAGAACCACAGGCGCGAGGTGATGGGAGCGTCCGAGATCAGCGCGAGGTCGTTCTCCTTGATGTAGCGCAGTTCGGCGCCACCGGGCTCAGCGGTCGTCTCCCCCGCCTCGCCGGGCATGACGGTGATCGTGGCCGACGAGGTCATCGCGGACTGATAGCGCGCCGCATCGGGGTCGAAGTAATGCACCACCACGGGGTTGAGCGTGAGCGTGCCCGCCGAGCGCGGCATGATCAGGTAGTCGAAAGTGACGCGCCCGCCGATCGCGTAGCCGTCGGAGGTCTGCCGTGGAGCGATCTGCCTCTCTTCGCCGCTCTGATAGACGCTTGCGTCGCCCTCGACCGAGACCTCCGGGGGCTCGATCTGTCGCAGGTCGCCGGTGCCGCTGATCTCCAGCCGCAGAGACGCGGCCTCGCCTACACGCACCTCGTTCGTCGCCAGCGACATCGCGAGCTGAATGCGCCCGACGGCCCCGCTGAAGTCCGGGGGCCTCCCGGCGCTGGGAAGCGGCCTGACATTGAGGGTGATCGGCTCGGTGGTGATGATCTCATCGGCGGTCATGAAGCCGCGCCGGAAGCTGATCTTCGCCGGCCCGATCGTGTACTCCCCCGGGGCCGGTGCGATCAGAGCCGTCTTCCGGGTGGCGACTTCGTAGGTCACGCCGTCAATCACGGCCGAGTGCTGCGGCTCATCGGGCAGTGGCTCCGCGATGAGACCCTCGCTCGAGGGAGGCTCGTACTCGGCGTTGCCCATCAGCCGCAGTGTGTGTGCCTGCAGGAACTTGAGGGTGAGCGTGATCTGCTCGCCCGCCCACGGAGTGCGGTTGTCCACCTCGGTGATCGCGTTGATCTCCCTCGCCGGGGTGCCGGGCGCCACATCGTCCTGCCGGGGGAAGCCGAAGTCCGGCTGCCCGGATGAGGGAGGCGCGACGTCAGGCGGTCTCGGAGAGGTGCTCGTGGATGGTCGGACGGTGAGGGCGAGCGCACGGGTGTTGTACGTCGCGTCCCCGACCGGCACGACCAACGGCGGGATCGTGTACGCACCCTCGCGGCTTGCCCGCAGCCCGTAAATGAAGACGGTGGTGCGCTCGGTGCGACCGTTCACGAAATTGATGTTGTTCTGCGACGCGGTGGACACGACTCGAAGGTAGTCAATCTGCGGCACACGTGGTGCCTCAACTCCGAGCATCGCGCCGGTGACGACGACGGTCAACTCAACGACCTCCCCCACCTCGACCGTGTCGCTGCTCAATGACACATGGACGTCCACCTGCGCCACCGCGGGGGCGGCGAAGAAGACCGCGACGATCAGCGCGGCGCCGGTCGTCAGCCATCGCCCGAGCTGCGTCACCAGTCCTTCTCCCCCTCGCGAGGCTGCAGTTGCTTCGGCGCCCGGCGGATCAGCTTCTGCATCTCCGCATCCTCGGAGGCCAGGGCATGAAGCAGGCGACGCGCCTCCGCCTCGGTCAGATCGCCCTCATCGGTCCCCTCGGGCTCGGACTGCTCCTGCTGCCGCTCGCCCTCGCGCTGCTCATCCGGCTGGTTCTGCGGGCTCTCCGGCCGGTCCGGCTCGTCCCCCGCGTCGTCGTCTTCGTCGGGGGGCTGCTGCTGGTCCCCCGGCTGCTGCCGCTGCTGCTTCTCCTGCTGCCTCTGCAGTGCAAGTTCGAGGTTGTGCTTCGCCTCACCGTCGCCCGGATCGACCCTCAGTGCCTCCTTGTACGCCTCGATCGCGCCCGCGTCGTCGCCGGCGCTGAAGCGCGTGTTGCCGAGGTTGTACGCCGCGTCGCGCGCCAACTCAGGGTCCTCCGTCTCCGCAGCGACGGCGAATGACTCCGACGCCTCATCATGCCGCTGCTGCCGGTACGATGCGGCGCCACGGTTGAAATGCAGCGGCGCACTGCCCGGATCGATCTCCAGCGCGCGATCGAACTTCTCCCGTGCCCTCGTGAACTCCCCTGCGTCGTATTGCCTGATGCCGCGCGTACACAACCACTCGATCGTGCCGGGCCACGCGCCTCTTCCCTCAGCGCCCAGCAAGGCCGGAAGCAATGCCGCGATCGCCGCAGCCAGCGCGAGCCGTCTCACGTCTTCCGCCGCCTCTCGTCGGGAATGATGGCGCACGCTGCGATCAGCACGATTGCGAATGCCAGCGGGATCTGATAGCGCTCCGTGTACTCCTCGAACTGCCATGTTCCGACCACGCGGCCCTCCTCGCGCTGCAGAGCCCCGAGAAGGCGGTCCACCGGAATGCCTCCGCCGGAGACCGCAACGTAGACGCCACCACCTGCCTTCGCAATCTCCACAAGCGTCTCTTCCTCGAGTCGCGTGACGACGACCGCACCGCTCTCATCTCGCCTGTGCCCAACAACGCCTCCGTCGGGGCCGAGGATCGGGATCGGCTCACCGTCCGCTCCGCCCACACCGATCACATGCACCGTCAGCCCCTGCCCGGCGACCTCCCGGGCCGCCCTGAGCGCCCCGCCGCGGTGGTCCTCGCCGTCGGTGAGTATGACGAGATGGTGATACTTGTGTTCCGCCGCCTCGAATCCATCGAGCGCCGCCTCGATGGCGGCTGCGAGCGCGGTGCCTGGAGAGCCGACGACCTCGGTGTCCATCGCGTCGAGGAACATCTGCACCGCGCCGTAGTCGGTCGTGAGCGGGCAGTAGAGGAACGCATCCCCCGCGAATGCCACGATCCCCACTCGATCCCCCTGCATCCGCGCCAGCAGCGCGCCGACGGTCTCCTTCGCCGCCGACAGGCGGTCGGGGCTGACATCGCGAGCGAGCATGCTTCTGCTCGTGTCCACCGCGAAGATCACATCGACTCCCGAACGCTCGACGCGCTCCATCTTCGTGCCGAACTGCGGTCGGGCGGCCGCCACCACAAGCAGCGCGATCGCCACCGTCATCAGCGTCGCGCGCAGCCGCCGCCGCCTGCGGATGCGCGCCGCGACGATCCTGCTCTGCGCCAGCGGCGAGGCCAGCCGGAGCAGAGCCGCCCGGCGCGCGCGGGCCGCGTACACGTGCAACCCGACCACCAGTGGCACCAACCACAGCAGTGTCAGCATCCCCGGATTTGCCCAGCGAATGTACTCGTGCATCAACTCAGGGAATCTTCCTCAGCCATGTGCATGAGAGCAGAACCTGCAGCGCCAGCAGCAGGACCGCGGGCACGATCAACTTCCCGGCAAGCTCCTCGTAACGCCGAAACTCCGTCGTCTCAAAGCGGCTCTTCTCCAGCGAGCGTATCTGCTCGTAGATGTTCTCGAGCGTGCCCGGATCGGCCGCATGGAAGTACTGCCCGCCCGAGAGGCGAGCGATCTCCCGCAGTGCTCCCTCGTCGATCCCGACCTCGCGGCCGGGGCCGAGCGCAGCCGGCGTGCCCTCAGCCGTCCCCACCCCGACCGCGTAGATCTTCATCCCGAGCGCCCCGGCGGCCTTCGCGGCGGTCGCCGGGTCGATCGCCCCGGCGTTGTTGCGGCCGTCGGTGAGCAGGACAATCACCCGGCTCTCCGCATCGGACTTCTCGAGTCTCGCGGCACTGGTCGCGATCGCCATCCCGATGGCAGTCCCGTCCTCGATCATCCCGGGCTCAACGTCCTCGAGCAGACGCAGCAACATTTCATGATCGAGCGTGAGGGGGCACTGAGTGAACACCTTCCCCGCGAAGACCACCAGCCCGAGGCGGTCTCCCTCGGTCCCACGGATGAACCGGCGCAGCACCTCGGTCGCGCCCGCGAAGCGGCTCGTCCCCTGAAAGTCCTGGGCTCGCATGCTGCCGGAGATGTCAAGCGCGAGCATGATGTCAATGCCCTCCGCACTGACCCGCGCGATCTCCTGCAACTGGCGCGGACGCGCCATCGCCACGATCAGCAGAGTCAGCGCGATCACGGTCAGCCACGGCAGGGCTCGCGCCGCGCGGAGCCGCGGCGTCATGTTCCGCCGCAGCGCTCCGACGTCGGGGTAGCTCATCCCCCCGCTGCCCACATCGCCGGGCCGCCGCAGCAGCCAGCCCACGGCCGGGATGAGCGTCAGCAGCAGCAGCCACCACGGCTCCGCGAACTCCATCAACTCGCCGGGGACGCGACCGCGATCTCCACCGCCGCGTCCCCGGCCACCTCCTGACGCGGCCGCGTCGAGCGCACGATCTCCCGCACCCGCGTGATGTCCGCGCGCGCCACCGACGCCTCCGGCCGATGTTTCGCGAACTTCGCGAGATCCGCCCTCCGCAGCACCGCGATGATCTGCTCGACCGCTCCCTCAGGCACGCGGCCGGAGCCTGCCATCGTCTGACGCAGCATCCCCGTGGTCTCCTCAAGCGCGGGCAGTGCCCACCGGCGCTCGGCGTAACTGCGCAGGATCCAACTCAGCCGCACGTAGTGATCCTTTATGAGCCCCTCGCCGACCAGATCGGCACTCTCAAGCTCATCGAGCGCCCTCAGAGCCTCCTCCGCTGGCGAAAGCGGCGGAGCCGCCGCTTCTGCCGACGCGCCGGCGGACCGACGCGAACGAATCCACCACACCGCCAGCGCGATCATGCCCAGCAGCCCGATGACCGGCAGCGCGGCCAACACGTAGTGCTGCCAGCGCAGCGGCATCGCCCGCGGACCGCGAATGTCGCGGATCTCCGTCGCGCCCTCGGGCAGGACGCTCAGGACGGTGATCTTCGCCTCAGTGCGCTCGATCTCCGTGGTGCTCCCGTCGTTTCCGAGCGATGTGATCTTCGGGCCGGGCAGGGTGCTCTCCCCCACCTCCCAGAGCACAAGCTGATACGTGACCGCGTAACGCATTGAGCCGTCGGGCAGGGCAGTGGCGGTCTGCTCGACCGACCGGACCTCGGCTCCGCCGAAGTCGGCGTCCTGTCCAGGAACGATCGGCCTGCGGTCGGCGGGCAGAGTGAACTCCACCGTGGCGCGGAATACCTCCCCGATCGTCACGGTCTCGGGGTCGAGCGTGAGTGTCACGTCGTGGTCGCCCTGTGCGAGAACGCCCGCGGCCACGGCAAGCAACGCGAGCACCGTGAGCAGGCGACTCATCGCAGACGCCTCCGGCGCAGCTCGAAGAACCGTGCGAGTGGATCGATCGCGCTGCCGTCTGTGGGGATGTCGATGACGTCCACGCCTCGTCGGATCATCTCACGCCTCTGCTCGGCGCGCCGGGCGGCCATCACCCCGAGAAGATGGCGCCGGTACTGCGCGGACGAGGTGTCCACGAGCACGTGCGCGCCGTCCTCGGCATCCACCATCTCCACCAGCCCGGCCGGCGGAATGTCGCGCTCCCGCGGGTCGATCAGCCGCACCCCGACGAGGTCGTGACGCCGCGCAGCGACGGACATCGGCCGCAGGTAGCCCTCGTCGTGGAAGTCTGAGATCAGGAAGACGATGGCGCGCCTGTTGAGCACCCGGCTGACGAACTCCAGCGCACCGCCGATGCTCGTGCCCCGGGTGCGCGGGCGGTGGTGGAGCATCTCGCGAATCACCCTCAGGCCCTGCCGGCGGCCCTTCTCCGGCGGGATAAACATCTCCACCTCATCCGCGAACATCAGAAGGCCGACTTTGTCATTGTTGCGGATCGCGGAGAATGCCAGCAGTCCCGCGACCTCCGCCGCGACATCCTGCTTGCGGCGGTCCACGCTGCCGAACTCGACCGAGCCGGAGACATCGACCGCGAGCAGTACCGTCAGTTGCCGCTCGTCCACGTGCTGCTTGACGTGCGGGAAGCCGGTCCGCGCGGTCACGTTCCAGTCGATGTTGCTGATCGGGTCGCCCGCCGAGTAACGCCGCACCTCCGCGAACTCGATCCCTGAGCCCTTGAAGACCGATCGGTAGCTCCCCGCGAACATGTCCTCGGCAAGGTGACGGGCACGGATCTCAAGCCGCCGCACCTGTCCGAGGAGGCTGCGGATCATCGCCACCGACTGCTCATCACGCTCAGGGCGCCTGTCGGCGAGCAATCTCACGGCACCTCCACACTGTCGAAGATCGCGCGGACGACATCCTCGGCCGCGACCTCCTCCGCCTCCGCCTCATAGCTTACGATCACGCGGTGGCGCAGGACGTCCATGCCGATCACGAGCACATCGTCGGGCGTAACGTACCCGCGACCCTCGAGGAACGCGTTGGCCTTCGCCGCCAGTGTCAGGAAGATCGTCGCGCGTGGTGATGCGCCGTAGTCGATCAGCGGTTCGAGGCGCTCGAGGCCGTACTCCCGCGGGTCACGCGTCGCGCAGACAAGGTCAACGATGTATCTCTGCACACGCTCGTCGATGTAAAGGCGCAGAACCACCTCGCGCGCCGCCTCCAGCTCCTCCACCGAGGCGATCGCCCGCGCGGAGGGGACACTGCCAACCGTCCAGCGTTGCAGGATCGCAAGCTCCTCGTCTTTGCTCGGGTACCCGACCTTGAGCTTGAGCATGAAGCGATCGACCTGCGCCTCGGGCAGGGGGTAGGTTCCCTCCTGCTCGATCGGGTTCTGCGTCGCCATCACCATGAAAGGCTCGGGGAGGTCGTAGGTTCGCTCGCCGATCGTCACCTGCCGCTCCTGCATCGACTCAAGCAGCGCGCTCTGCACCTTCGCAGGCGCGCGGTTGATCTCATCGGCGAGGATCAGGTTGGAGAAGATCGGGCCCTGCTTGGCGGAGAATGTTCGATCGCGCTCGTCGTAGACCATCGTCCCCACGATGTCCGCGGGCAGGAGGTCGGGGGTGAACTGCAGCCGCTGAAAGCCCGTGTTGAGGGTCTGCGCAAGGGTGCGGACGGTCAACGTCTTCGCGAGACCCGGCACGCCCTCGACCAGCACATGCCCGTCGGCCAGCAGCGCCACCAGCAGGCGATGCACCATCCCCTGTTGCCCGACGATCACGCGGCCGACCTCCGCGCGGATCTCGTCGAGGAAGGGCCTTGTCGCCTCGATGCGCTCGGCGATCGCGTCTATCTCGGAGGCCACGAACTCATCACTCGTTTCTTCAAGCTGTCTCGCACATATACAAGAACGAATTCGCGGCCGCCCAATGTTCCGTGAGCGCCCGCCGCAAGGATGATACCACAAAGACAGGAGGGTGTGAACTGCCCGAGTCCCCGCCGGCCGCTACGAGATCGTCCTGACGATCCGCTCGCGGCTGAGCAGCCTGCCAAGCGCCCACGTGATCGCCAGCAGGCCCAGCGAGGCCCCGGCCAGCGCTCCCACGGCCGTCCATGTGACCAGCTCCGCCTCCTCGACGATCAGCCGCGTCGCCGCCAGCGCGCCGAAGAGAAGCATGATCGTCAGCATGTTGACCACCATGTTCTCGCGCATCCCCAGCATGAGCTGCCCGAACCCCATCAGCGCGACCGCCGCGACGATGAAGATCGGGACCACAACCAGCAGGTGGACGAAGACGATCAGGCCGGGGACGATCGTCGCCGAGGCGCGGTAGCCCACTATGAAGGTGATCGCGGTCGCGGAGAGCAGCGAGAGGATCGTTGACGGGATCGCGACGCCGAGGGCCTTGCCGATCCAGATGCTGCGGAGGGAGACCGGGGAGCACAGAAGTGTCTCCACGATTCCGCTCTGCTTCTCCCGCAGGTAGGTCTGCCCGGAGTAGATGTACCCGACGAAAAGGCCGATCAACGCGCCCATGTAAAACAACGAGTTGTCCAGTTGCACCTGCTGCGTTATGTGCTCCTCGGTGATCCCAAGCCCCGCCATGATGCTGAACCACGTGGCGAAGAAGATGCCCGAGAACGCGAGGCCGCGGTTGGTGAGTATCTCACGCGCTTCCTTCTGCCCGATGATGAGGATGTGTTCGAGGGTGGTCATGCCTCCGCCCCCTCGGCCCGCACAATCTCGAAGTACACGTCTTCGAGGGATTTCACCGGCCGCACCACTTCCTCGATCTCCAGTCCCGCGCGCACGAGCGTCGCCACCACCTCGGGTGTGCTGATCCCATTGCCTCTGATGACGGCGGTCGCTCCTTCGGCCCGCACCGCCGGAGGCCTCGCCTGCTCGCCGAGGACCTCGACGGCCCGCAATGCCTGATCGGGCCCACGCAGGCGCACCTGCAGTCGCGCGGGGGAGCCGCCGTGGCGCAGGCTCTCGACGGTGTCGTTTGCGCGTATCCGGCCACGATGGAGGATCGCGATGCGGGAGCAGAGCCGCTGCACCTCGTCGAGATGGTGGGAGTTGATGAAGACGGTGATCCTGCGGCTCTCCGCGAGCTCCTGCAGCAGTTCGCGGACCATCAGTTGTGCCTCGGGGTCAAGGCCGGCGGATGGTTCGTCGAGAAAGAGCACCTCAGGATCGTGCACGATCGAGCGGGCGAGGCCGAGCTTGCGCTTCATCCCGGTCGAGAAGGTCCCGACCTTCGTGTCACGCCTGTCGCGGAGCCCGACGAACTCGAGGAGACGGTCAATCTTCGGTCCCGGATCGGCCACACCGTAGAGTCGCGCGTGGTAGGCGAGGCTCTGATAGGCCGTCATTCGATCGTCGAGACCGCTGTTCTCCATCAGCACGCCCAGGCGAGCCCGCAGGGGATCATTGTCAGTGGGCGTCTGGCCGAAGACGCGCACCGAGCCACGGGTTGGCGCCATGAGCCCCAGCAGCACGCGGATGGTCGTCGTCTTTCCGGCGCCGTTGGGGCCGAGGTAGCCGAACACCTCCCCGGCCTCAATGCTCAGGTTGATGCCGTCAAGCACCGGAGACGCGTCCGGCCCGTTGAATGACTTGGTCAGGTCAACTGCTTCGATGACTGTCATTGCTTTGAAGTCTCACACGGTCGCGAAGGCGATGGGCACGGTTGCCGGCGGCCCGAGGTGAGGGTAGTCCGTCACACGCGTGATGTCAAGCATGATGCCGGACCGCCGTGCCCCGGTCGGAGGCGGCGATCGTTTGACAAAAGGCGGCGGCGGTCGTATACTGCAGGCACATTGAGGATACTCACTCCCGCCCGCTCTCTCGAGGACGTCCGTGACGGAGCGGGCTGTGTTGGTGTACATCGCTAACAACATCCGCGGAGGTCGCGCGGCATCAGTCTCAGAAGGGGAGGCGTCTGCCAGGTGGAGATCTTCTCGATCGAAGAGCTTTCAGACAACGTCGGTGGCAGGTTCCCGCTGGTCGTGGCCGCGGCAAAGCGCGCCCGGCAACTCAAAGAGGGAGCCGTCCCCCTCGTGAAGATCAGCTCCAACAACCCTCTCACCATCGCGCTGGCGGAGATCGCCGCCGGCAAGGTCATCGTCAAGCAGCCCGGTGAGCCGGGCGATCAGCCTGAGGTGCAGCCCGGAGCGAAGCGCAAGGAGCCACGACTGAGCGAGGAGGACCTGCTCGGCGGGGACCTCTTCGGCATCGCCTCCGACGACGACATCGGTGAGGACCTCGAGGACGAGGACTACGACGAGGACGAAGCGCCGGACGAGGAAGAGCCGGAGTTCGAACTCTAAGCCCGGCCACGGGGAGGAGAGCCAGTTCGTGCCAGACGACTACTATCAGCTCCTCGGTGTGAGCCGGGACTGCGATCAGCTCGAGATCAAGCGAGCCTACCGGCGCCTCGCGCGTCGCTACCATCCTGACGTGTGCAGGGATGACGGAGCCGAGGATCGCTTCAAAGAGATAAGCAACGCCTACGCCGTGCTCTCCGACCCGGAGAAGCGGCGCAGGTACGATATGTACGGCGAGGAGGGTCTCAACGGCGGCGGCGGAGGCTCTCCGGCCGACATCTTCGACCTGTTCAGTCAGGTCTTCGGCGGAGCGGGCAACCCTTTCGGCGGTTTCGGCGGACGGCCGCAGGCGCGCGGTGCCGACCTGCACTACGAGGTCACGATCGATCTCAAGGGTGTGCTGGAGGGCTTCGAGGCCGAGCTTGAGGTCTCCCGCCAGGCAGAGTGCGACGACTGCACCGGCAGCGGTGCGGCTCCGGGATCCGCCCCCTCGACCTGCAACATGTGCGGCGGGCGCGGATTTGTCGCGCGCGAGCGTCAGACGCTGCTGGGCGTGATGGCCACCACGAGCGTCTGCCCGCGATGTGACGGGCGCGGGACGATCGCGACCGACCCATGTGAGAGTTGTCGGGGGCGTGGCGTCACGCAGTCGAAGCAGAAGGTCCTCGTCGCGATCCCACCGGGCATCCACGACGGGCAGCGCATCCGCATGGCCGGGCACGGTGACGTCCCCGCTGGCGGCGGCATCCCCGGAGATCTGCTGATCGCCGTGCGGGTGCAGCGCGACAGGCGGTTCACGCGTCACGATCGCGACCTGCTGACGGACCTCGACCTGTCATTCTCGCAGGCCGCCCTCGGCGACACCATCACCGTCCCGACGCTCGACGGTGAGACCACCGTCACTGTCCAGCCGGGTGCCCAGACCGGCGAGACGATCGAGCTTGCCGGCCGCGGCCTTCCTCCGCTTCACGGCGGGCGGCGCGGCAGGCAGATCATCAATCTCCGCGTCGTGACACCGACCGACCTCGACGAGGATCAGCGCCGACTCCTGATGGAGCTGGCATTGCGGCGCGGCGAGAGCATTGAGCCGGCCGAGCAGACCGGATTGCTCGACCGAATCCGGAAGGTACTGGGCGGGGAGGCGTGAGATGTCTCCCGAACCACACGGTCGCCTCTGGGTGCGCCTGACGGTGAGCTGTCCCGCGGCGGCGGCAGATGCCGTGAGCGCGGCGCTGCTTCCGATCTCGCCCAACGGCGTCGTCGTTGAGGAGGTCGCCGAGCCCGATGGCGAGACGCGCATCACCGGGTACATGGGCCCCTACCTCTCTCCCGACGCCACCGCCGACGCCACGCGCCGCGTGCGCGCGCTCGCGGTGCTGCCCGATGCCATGCTGCAGGGCCACGCGAAGATCGAGACTGAGGTCGTCCCCGAGGAGGACTGGCTCGAGGCATTCCGCGCGCACCACAAGCCCGCGCGCGTCGGGCGGATCGTCATCAAGCCCACGTGGGAGTGCTGGCCGAGTCCTCACCTGCCGCCGCGCCCCGACGACATCATCATCGAGATCGATCCCGGCCTCGCATTCGGGACGGGCCAGCACCCTACGACCTGCATCTGCCTTCAGGAACTCCAGGAGCGACTGCGCCCCGGGGACCGCGTGCTCGATTTCGGCTGCGGCTCCGGCATCCTCGCGATCGCGGCCGTGAAACTCGGCGCAGGCGAGGTGCTTGGGATTGACTGTGACCCCTCCGCCGTTCGGGTCGCCGACGAGAATGTCCGGCTCAATGAGGTCGGCGACACCGTGCAACTGCGCGTCATCGACAACCTCAGCGCCATCGAGCCCCCGTGGGACGTGGTGGTCGCGAACATCAACCCGGTGGTCGTAATGCAGGAGGCCGGCCGCGTGACGGAGCTTCTCAGGCCGGGAGGCACTTACATCTGCACCGGCATCCCGATTGAGCGCGAGGGCACCGTCCTCGAGGCCCTGCGCGATGCGGGCTTCGACGGCATCGTCCCACGACCGACCGGTGAGTGGATCGGCTTCGTCTGCACGACCGCGAGGAGCGACGAGTCGTGACGCGCGTCTTCCTCGATCACACGCGTATCTCTGGCGACATCGCGACGGTGAACGGATCGGACGCTCACCACCTGCTGCACGTCCTGCGGATGGGGCCGGGCGACAGCTTCACCGTGGTTGACGAGCGCGGGGTCCAGCGCGAGGCGACGATCACCGAGGCCGGGGGCGAACGCCTCCGGGCGAGCCTCGGTGAGCCGCGACGCGTTCCTGTCGAGCCGGTCGTCGAACTCGTCCTCTACCACGGCCTTCCCCGCGCCTCCCGCTACGAGACCTCGCTGCGCATGTGCACCGAACTTGGCGTGAGTGGCTTCGTACCGGTGTTGTCGGCGAAGTCCGTGGTGCGCATCGAAGGCCAGGCCGTTGAGCGGAAGCGCGAGCGCTGGCAGCGGATCGTTGCGGAGGCTGCAAAGCAGTGCGGGCGCTCGCGGATCCCGGAGGTCGCGCCGCCGATGCCGTGGGGTGCGGCGCTGGAGTATTCCCGCGCCACGGGGGCGCCCGGTGTGATGCCATCAGCAGGCCTCGCCGGGAGCGAGGCGCCGTCGCTGGGCGAGTGGGCGCGGGGGCTGGCGGAGGATAGCGCGCGATCGCTGGGCCTCTTCATCGGCCCGGAGAGCGGCTTCGACCTCGCCGAGGAGGCTGCGGCGAGGGACGCGGGCGTGGCGCTGGTGACGATGGGCCCGCGGATCCTCCGGACTGAGCCGGCCGCCGTGGTGGCGGCCGCGATCTGCCTCGACCGCATGGGTGAGTTGGGGTAGCCCGTCGGCGTGCTCGGATGACATGGCCACGATTGAGCTTGACGCATGCAGGCGCAATGCGGTAAGATAC
>JBMNNW010000187.1:0-4920 GCA_050942735.1 Armatimonadota bacterium | reverse complement strand
CCCTACAGCAACGGCGGGCGTTGGTTGGTGTTTGTCGTTTGTAGGACAGGCATCCCTGCCTGTCGTCGTTGGTGAAAGAGGCAGGGGACGGCAACGGCCGACGCATCTGAAGACGCGTCGCTCCGGCCGACAACGGCGACGACAAACGGCGGGCGCGATCGGACGAAGATGGCGGGCGTAGACGGAACTGGAGGTGCACAGTGTGGCGCGATCCCAGATGCTCTACATCGGCAAGCAGGGAGCACTGCAGTACCCTGCGGTCGGAAACATAGAGATGACCGACGGCTGCTCGGGCACGCTGGCGATGTGGTACCACCCGATCAGCCCCGACCAGTGGTGTGACGTGCTGAAGATCACGACCGACACCGGCGACTCCCTGTGGCTGTTCCGCGTGCAGAACGCCTGGGGATGGCGCGCGGTCAGCAGCGGCAGCTCGCAGACGATCAGCATCAACTCACCGGCCGTCGCATGGCGCTCGGTGGTCGTGACGTGGGACTTCACCGGCGGGCCGGGCCAGGGCGTGCTGCGCTTCTACCTCGACGGCGAGGAGGTGCCCGAATCGCCGCTCACCGGCGTCTCGGCACCCACCGGCCTGCCCGACCTGCTGACGATCGGGCCGGGCGTGGAGAACACTCGCGCGATGTCGCACGCCACCTACGATCACCTCGCGATCCGGGACGGCGTCATGAGCGCCGCGCAGGTCGCCGAGCTGCACGCGGCCGGTCACGAACACCTGCACGAGGAGGCCGACGGGACCGGGACGCTGCTGCTGCGCGCCTCGTGGGACGAGCAGTTCGACGCTGAGATCGCGCAGGGCGACGGGAGCGCCACGATGCTCGGCGAGCCCGATCAGTACTGCCGCCTCGACCGGCGGAGCCGCCATCGGGGCAAGCGCTTCGACTACCGCATCGGGACGCCCGCGCACGACGGCAGCGACGACGACCGCGTGCCCGTGCTGGCGGTCCTCCCGCCGGGGCTGCGCGGGCAGGTGAACGCCACCAACCACGAGGACCACGGGGAGCTGGAGATCATCGCCTCGGGCGTGGTGCAGTCGGTCGGCAGCACGCTCGCGCCGTGGCTTTCCGCGCCGCAGCCGCCGATGACGCTGCGCGTGGGCGTTCATGTGGCGGAGGCCCCGGCGCAGATCGGCGCACAGGTGGCCGTCGGGGCGCACGAGTATTTCCCCGGCGACGCGCTGCGGTTCACCGCCGGCTCGGGCTGCACGCAGGACACGGTCACGTCACCCTCGCTCGACCAGCCGGACGGCTACTGGGCGGGCGCCGAGCTGCACTGCCTGACCGGCCCGCTGCGCGGCCAGAAGCTCCGCATCGCGGACAGCTCGCAGTCGGCCAGGTCGGTGACGATCGACGGCCGGTTCGCGGAGGCGCCGGGCTCGTCGGAGACCTTCATCGTGGACAGGCCGCGGCGAATCGAGCCGCCACACAGTAACGGCTACCTGCACCGCCTCGAAGGTGGGCTGGATGAGATCCGCACCGACCCGCGGTTCGTGATCCTGGAGCTTGCCTCGATCGGCTCATGGGGCTTCTCGCGCTTCAATCTCGGCAGGATCCAGTACTACCCGCACACGATCACCCGCGACGGGGTGCTGTTTGGCAAGCGCTCCGCGACCGAGCTTCATGCCCAGTGGCGATGCACGATCCTGGTGGACCGCGTGGAGATGCTCGGCCCCGGGCGGTATGAGATCACCGATCGAACCGACGACACGTTCATGGTGGAGGACCCGGCCAGCGGTGAGAGCATCAAGGCGGCGCGGGTGACGAACCTCGAGCGCGAGATCCGCCGTCCACAGCAGCACCTCGACCCGGAGGCGGTGCGGGCGGCGATGCTCGCACCCGGCACATGGCGGCACTCGCTGGCGTACTGCCCGAGCTGGATGGAGTACGACGCGAAGAACGAGCGGCTGGTCTCGGTGCTGGTGGGCATCGACCCCGACGGCGTGGAGCGCGCGGGCTACATCCACGGCACCTGGAACGAGGCGGCGGGGCTGGTGGAGTGGGAGGACGACCCGGACCCGCGCAACCCGTTCCTGGAGCTGGACGATCTGCGCGCGGTGGTGGCCGGGCGGTCGAGCCCGTACTCGCGGCTGATCCGCGTCAACGGGGTGTTCGAGGTGGACGATGGGGACTGGGCGCTGGTGTTCACGACCTCGCACGGCGATCCGGACGGCTTCACGACCTGCGTGCTCACCGGCGCGCCGGACCCGTACTCGTTCGACCCGGCCGAGCATTTCGACGAAGAGCTCAACCCGCTGACCCCGCCGATGAACGGCTACGACAAGGTGGTGCCGGAGGGCGGCGGGATCGGCCTGTACGCCAACCGCGACTGCGAGATGGTGTTCGTGGAGAACCCGTGGGCGCGACGCGGCAGCGACCGGTTCTGGGGCTACGGCCGCGCGAAGACGTGGCATCACACCGGCACGAACCTGTTCTACACGCCCGCCCGGCCGCTCTCATGCGCGGTGACGGGCGACTTCCGCAACATCCGGCATCTGCCGTGGCGCAACCAGATCGTCGCGCCCGCGTACGGCTGGTTCCATTGGCCGCACCCGGCGTGGTTCGGCCCGTCAACCGTCGGCCTGATCGTGGATGACGGCAGCTCGAGTCAGTCGGACGTCGGGCTCTGGGCCTCCGAGGACGGTGTGCATCTCAAGCGGCTGATCTCGGCCGTCCAGATCAACACGCCGCCCTTCCATGACCTTTGGATGATGCCGCAGACCAACCCCGTCCGGCTCGGAGGGCGGCGGCTCTACTGGTACCGCCGGACCATGGCGGGGATCGACCTGAACTTCGCCAGCATCCGGCTGGACGGGGAGGCGCTCTACCGGCTGACCGACGGTGAGGCCGAGGGCGAGCTGGAGACCTGCGGGCTGCAGCGCGAGGAGGAGCGCTGGGAGGACCTGCGGCTGAACGTGGACCCGAGCGGCGGTGTGGTGACGGTGGCGGTGCTCGACGCGCAGAGCGGCTCGCCCGTCCCGGGCTTCAGGCACGCCGACTGCGAGGCGATCGCCGATGATGTCGAGCACCGCGTGAGGTGGAACGGCGTCGGGCTGGCGGAGGTGCCGCAGGAGCGCATCAGGCTGCAGTTCCGGCTGGCGCGGGGTGGCGCGGGCACGGACTCGCCGGAGCTGTATGCGTGGACGATCGCGCCGGCGCTGCACGCGGTCGCGCCGGAGGTGCGGGCCGTGCAGGTGGAGGGGGCGACGAACCCGGTGGCGGTCGCGAACCCAAGCCCGCGGCTGAGCTGGAGCTACGCCGACCCCGACGGCAGCCCGCAGTCGGCGTACCAGGTGCTGGTCGCCTCGACTCGCCAGAAGCTCGAAGCGGGCGAGGGCGACCTGTGGGACAGCGGCGTGGTGCTCTCAAGCGAGCCGGTGGCGAAGTACGCGGGCGCGGAGCTTGATTCGGAGCGGACGTACTTCTGGAAGGTGCGGGTGCGCAACAGCGAAGGAGCGTGGTCGGAGCAATGGTAGCCGAGGGAGTCTTCACGACGGCGAACCTGGTGTCCTACTGCTCGGCGGAGGACGTGCTGGCGCTGCTGAGGGCCTACGACACGAGCGAATGGGGGGCGGAGGAGGAGCTGCTGGTCGAGGTGGTTGAGACGCTGGCGCGGGCGCGCTCGGCGATCGAGGCGATGGCGGGGCGGGACTTTTTTCTGCACGCGAACGAGACCGTCAGGCTCGACGGGAGCGGCTCACGGGTGCTGCTGCTGGGCGCGTCGGGCCTCACGCCGGTGGTGTCGGTGGAGCGCATCGGCGTGAACGGCCGGGAGCTGGCGGACGACGCGTGGCTCTTCTACGCGGACGAGGCGGCGGTGGTGATGGCCGCCTCAAGCCGCTACGGGCGGCAGTTCCCGGAGGGGGCGCAGAACGTGGAGGTGACGCTCGACTGGGGCTACGAGGAGACGCCCGGTGAGATCCGCTCGGCGCAGGCGAAGCTGGCGGCGGCGGAGCTGCTCGCGAGGCACACCGGGGAGCAGGGCGGGGTGGAGGCGGTGAGCCTGGGCGACTACACCGTGCGCTACGGCTCGGAGGGGCGTTTCGCGCATACGATCCGGCGGCTGGTGGCGGAGGCTCGGGAGGCGGCGGCGCGGTATCGGCGCCTCGACTTCCGCGCGATCTGAGGAGGAGAGACGATGGCAGGGACGGACGCGACGTTCAGAGGGCTTCTGCTCGCGACCGCGGAGATCACGCGGCCGGACGTGACGCTTGACGCGGAGGGCGGGCCGAGGACGCCGACCTACCATCCCACCGGAGCGAGCGCGCGGGTGCGGATCACGCCCGCGCGCGCCGGGAGCGAGGACGGGCTGCTGGGGCGGATGGAGGAGGTGACGCATGTGATCTACGCGATGCCCGCGGACATCCGCATCGGCGACCGGCTCGTGACGCGGCCGGTCACGACGGCGCTGAGCGAGGACGTGGAGGCGGGGGAGACGGAGCTGCCCGTCGCCTGCACCGACGGCATCCGCGACGGCGGGCGCGTGCGGGTGGGCGGCGATGAGCTGACGGTGATGAGCGTCACGGCGGGGGCGGTGGTGGTGCGGCCGGGCGTGGCGATCGCCTGCGAGGAGGGGGAGGCGGTCAGCGTGGTCGAGCGCTACGAGGTGCTGGGCGTGAAGGACGCGGCGGGCATGGGCCATCACCTGCGGCTGACGGCGACGGATGTATGACGGCACCCGGCGGGCGGGCGCTGGTTGGTGTTTGTCGCTTGCAGGACAGGCATCCCTGCCTGTCGCCGTAGACGGAAGGGGGAAGGGACGGCAACGGCCGACGCATCTGAAGATGCGTCGCTCCGGCCGGCAACGGCGGGCGTTGGTTGGTGTTTGTCGTTTGTAGGACAGGCATCCCTGCCTGTCGCCGTAGACGGAAGGGGGAAGGGACGGCAACGGCCGACGCATCTGAAG
>JBMNNW010000083.1:0-24472 GCA_050942735.1 Armatimonadota bacterium | reverse complement strand
ACAATGACAACGGCTAACGACCGGGGACGCAGCAGGCAGAGCTCACGACCGGGCCACAACGACAACGGCTAACGACTGAGGACACAGCAGGCAGGGCTCACGACCGGGCCACAACGACAACGGCTAACGACTGGGGACACAGCAGGCAGAACTCACGACCGGGCCACAACGACAACGGCTAACGACTGGGGACACAGCAGGCAGGGCTCACGACCGGGCCACAACAGGCACGGTTGGCGATTGGGGGCCACGACAGCAAACGGGCGCCACTTCGGTCGCCGACCGCAGCGTCAGCGGCGGGCCGGTTGCCCCATTCCTCCGGCGCTGCGCGTCGCGCGGAACGCAAACCGTGGATGCCTGCCGGGCCCGGCGCACCCATCATACAAAGGGGCCGCCGCGCGCGGCGCGGGCAGGTCACGCGCGCGCAGCGAAGCGTGACCTGAGGTCCCACCTCGGCCCACCGCCTCAGTAGAGGATCTTGTGACTCCGCAGGCCCGTGAAGCCATCCACGACCAGCCAGAAGCCACCGGCAAGCATCGCGCCGAGGATCAGGCCGAGGAAGAGCGGCCGGTACTTGCGGAACGACTGGTGCCCGCCGTAGCGCATCAGCACGCTCTGAGCGGCCCAGCCGATGAGGATTGAGACCCACTCGCGGCCCACGTAGACGATGTAGCTCATCGCGTAGCCGACCGGGTGCAGCGGCCACCACAGGTAGTTCATGCGCATGTAGCTGAGCATCAGCAGCTTGGCCGCCCCGTATGTGATCAGCCCGAGGCTGAGCATGTCGGGACTCTGCAGGGGGCTGGCCGCCAGCCGCTCCATGAACTGTCCGGGCTGGCGGGCGAGGCTGACGAATCGGTAGGTGTTGATCGCGACGCCGCCGTGCGTGTATCCCGCCTGCAGCAGCGCCCAGTAGGAGACGGGGATCGCGATGATGGTACCGATGGTGATCGACCAGGTGATCGCCCGGCTGCTGGTGGCCGTCTCATCCGAGAGCTTCAGCGACTGCATGATCCGCGGCATCGGCGAGACGCGCATGTCGTGCGTGAAGGTCATCATCATGGCGACCGATGCCCAGTTGCCCACGCTGATGGAGCGGTAGGGGATCATCGCCCGCATGATGTCGTGCGCCCGCCAGTCCGGCTCGGACATCCACGGCATGCCACCCTCGGACATCAGCCGGGTCATCGCGAGCAGGTAGGCGAAGGCCACGCCCATCAGCGGGATGGCCACCAGCAGCGGCATCCCTGAGTAGGTCGCGAAGGCGACCATGAAGCTGAACGCAATCAGCCCGCCCCACACGGCCATCCGGTAGGAGATCGGCTCGTTCTCCTCCTCCGGGTCCTTCTGCAGCGTGAGGCCGCGGACGAAGATCCGCTTGAGGGGTTCGCGCGCGATCCAGATGCTGACACCGGCGAGAGCGAGGTAGGCGCCGGCTGTCTGATGGCCCGGGAACGGGAAGCCGTCGCCGCCCGCTGCGGTGGTGACACCGTTCAGACCAAGTGATGTGCCGATCACCGCCTCGACTCGCGCCAGCCAGTAGAACGCCCAGAGACTGAACGAGACCTCGCGCGTGAGCAGGAAGCTCAGACCGATGATCAGGGGCGCGATCTGAAAGCGCAGGGTGCCGACGGCGCTCCACGGCAGCCCCCACGGCGCGCTCGGGACCGCGATGCCGCCGATGCGGAATATCTCCGCCTCCGGGATCGAGGGGTAGTACGCGTTCAGTCCGTTGAAAAAATGCGGCGCGAAGCCGAGGAAGAGGCCGATCCAGACGATCGGGTTGCGGAAGAAGTCGTTGAGGAAGCGACGCCCCTGCGCCGGCTCGGTCATCTCCAGCGGCACCGCCACCAGCGGGAAGAGCAGACGCTCGCGGTCGATCCACTGCTTGCGGAAGATCGTCACCACGCAGAGCATGAGAGCGTATGTGGCGAGCGTGAACGCCGTCCACGCAGCGAGCGGGAGCATCCAGGCGTCCCACGGAATGCCCAGCCCCCAGCCCTCAAAGAGCGCGGTGACGACCCGAGGATCGGTCGGCGCCATCCAGTCGGGAATGTGCGGCAGGAAGAAGAGCGCGTACTGATTCTCCGCCGACGCGTAGTAGTAGGGCCCGACCATCATCGGAATGAGCTTCTGCGCAAGATCGATCGAGGCGATGCCCGACGCCATCACGATGATGGTGAAGATGACCACCAACTCGGGCTGGGTGAGCGTGAAGCGCCGGTTCACCGCCCGAAGGATGACGTTGAAGAGCAGATAGATCGCCATGAAGACGAGAAAGCCGCCGATCGGCGGGTACGTGAGGCTGATCTGCGTGCCGTGGATGATCAGCTCGGCGTACTGGCTCCAGTCGCCGAGGAACACGGACGCACCGATGCCGATCAGGACGGATCTCCATGTGAGGCCAAAACGTTTTGCCACGGGCTATCCCCTGCGTGCGCCTGACGCACCAAAAAATCGGCCGGCAGTCTCACCGGCCGCTGGCGTGGAATCAGAGCGCGCTTCGACCCTGGGGGGCGAAGCACGGCGCGCTCGAACGGAAGTCGGGGGAGGTCTTCCGCGGGGCCGGCGGGGAATCCTCCCTCCCGCAAAGAAAAGCACAGGCCTCGCACGGAGGTGTCGTGAGATGGGCGAGTTCAAGAGCGTTATCATCGGCTGCGGGCCGCGCGCGGAGGAGCACGCGGTCGGCTTTCGGCAGGCGGCGGGCGTCACCTGTGAGGCGTGTGCCGACCTCGACCGCGACAGGGCCGATGCCTTCGCGCGCGAGCACGGCCTCAGGCCCTACTACGAGGCGATGGAGCTGCTGGAGGTGGAGGCTCCGGACATCGTCGCCATCGTGACGAAGGAGGGCCCACGTGCGAAGCTCACTCGGATCTGCGCGGAGAAGCGGATCCGGGCGCTGATCGTTGAAAAGCCGATGGCCCGAACGCTCCGGCAGGCGCGCGAGATGCTCGAGATCTGTCGCGCGAACGACACAGTGCTGACCGTCTGCCATCAGATGACATTCTCGCGGGAGTTCGAGCTGCTCAAGGCCTGCGTGGAGGCCGGTGAACTCGGTGACGTGCGGCTGCTCAGAGCACTCTCCTACGGGCAGCTCATGGAGCAGGGCCCGCACATGGTGGACATGCTCCTGTGGTTGCGCGAGGGCCGAGCCGTGACTCGCGTGATGGGGCAGGCGGAGGACAGCGCTCGCGCGAACGAGACCGTCCACCCCGCGCCGCTCTTCTCGCTGGGGTATCTCGTGTTTGACGATGGCACGCGCGCGGTCATCGAGGCCGGCCGAAGCTTCCCGGCCGACCCCGCTGTCGAGGGCACCTGGCTGCAGAAGCGTGTGCAGGTCACCGGGACTGAGGGGATAGCCGAGGCGGTCGTGGGCGGCTTCTTCCGGAAGATGACGCCTGCCGTCCCCGGGTGGCAGACCATCGAGACCGGACGCAGCTCATGGGAGGACGCCACCGCGCGATTCATCGAGGACCTCGTGCGGGTGCTCAACGAGGGCGGCACGCACCGCAGCGACGCGCGCCGGTCCCTGACGGGCTTCGAGGTGATCCAGGCCATCTATCAGTCCGTCCTCGATCGAGACAGCATCTCCCTGCCGCTGCCCGACGACGTCACCCCGCTCGACGATCTGCTGGCGAAGTTCGGCGTGGAGCCCGAGGTGCATTAGCGCCGCTCAAGGAGCGCGCGGGGAGACGCGTACGAAAGCAGCCGCCCCGGGGTCGGGGCGGCTGCGATGCTGATCTCGCGGCGACGGGGAGGGCTTACTCCCACTGGCAGAGGTAGTCCTCCGCCGCGTCGATCTCCTCCTGCGGCAGCTCGTAGTCGGTGAGGTTGCCGGAGAAGTAGTTTTCATAGGCGCCGAGGTCGAAGTGGCCGTGGCCGGAGTAGCCGATGACGATGCACTTCTCCTCGCCGGTCTCCCTGCACTTGACGGCCTCGTCGATCGCCGCGCGGATCGCGTGGGAGGTCTCCGGAGCGGGCAGGTGCCCCTCGGTCCGCGCGAACATCAGCGCGCCCTCGAAGACCTCATTCTGCGGCAGCGCGCGAGGCTCGATGATCCCCTGATCGACCAGCAGCGACACCTGCGGCGCGCAGCCGTGGTAGCGGAGCCCGCCGGCGTGGATCGGGGCGGGGATGAACTTGTGCCCAAGGGTGTGCATCTTCAGCAGCGGAGTCATCTCCGCGGTGTCGCCGAAGTCGTAGTGATAGTGGCCGCGTGTCATCGTCGGGCAGGCCGTGGGCTCGACGCCGATGATGTCGATCTCGCGCTCCCCGTCGATCTTCTCCTTGACGTAGGGGAATGCGAAGCCGGCGAAGTTCGAGCCGCCACCGACGCAGCCGACGATCACATCGGGGTAGTCCCCGGCGATCTCGAACTGCTTCTTCATCTCAAGGCCTGTGATCGTCTGGTGCAGAAGCACGTGATTGAGCACGCTGCCGAGGGAGTACTTGGTTCCCTCGTCCTTCGCGGCCAGTTCCACGGCCTCGGAGATGGCGATCCCGAGGCTACCGGGCGTGTCCGGATCCTCGGCGAGGACCGCGCGACCCGCCTCCGTGCGATCGCTGGGGGAGGGGTAGCACTCCGCGCCCCACGTCTGCATCAGCAGTCGCCGGTAGGGCTTCTGGTCGTAGCTCACGCGCACCATGTAGACCTCGCAGGGCATATCGAAGATCTGGCAGCAGAAGCTCAGTGCCGAGCCCCACTGGCCCGCGCCGGTCTCGGTGGTGATCCGCTCGACGCCCTCCTGCTTGTTGTAGTAGACCTGCGCGACGGCGGTGTTGGGCTTGTGGCTGCCGGGAGGGCTGACCGACTCGTTCTTGTAGTAGATGCGGGCGGGTGTGCCCAGCTCCGCCTCGAGGCGGAACGCCCGATGCAGCGGGGAGGGACGCCAGATCTTCAGCACGTCCATGACCTCGTCCGGGATGTCGATCCACCGCTCCATCGACATCTCCTGCTCGATCAGTGCCATCGGGAAGAGCGGCGCGAGCGCCTCCGGACCGAGCGGCTCACCGGTCCCGGGATGGATCGGGGGCTTGAGCGGCGCCGGAAGGTCGGCGTTGATGTTGTACCACGCTTCCGGCATCTCGCTCTCTGAGAGGAAGATCTTGTTGTCGTCCATGGTTTCGTACCTCCGGTGTGATAGGGTGTGCGCCCGCATCTCTCCGCAGGGGGTGACCACACCGGCAGCGGCGCGCTCCGGGCGCCGCGAGTGTGCCCGCGTCGAGTGAGAGACAAACTCATGTGCCGCAGGGCGGCTGCGAAGGTGTTTCGACGCTGACGACAACGGACCTCCCCGGCGCGGCAGGCCATCTTGCGAATGCTTGCCGGGAGGCGGCGTTTGTGCTATCGTATGCGCAAACTCACCGCCGGGTCAGAGCCCGGCTTTCAACGAGGTATGTGTGTGCGCGAATGCGCGTGCGGTCAGACGATCGCATCGGGAAGACGGTGAGAGTCCGTCGCTGCCCCGCAACTG
Organism: Armatimonadota bacterium; assembly: GCA_050942735.1. Classification (GTDB taxonomy): domain Bacteria; phylum Armatimonadota; class Zipacnadia; order Zipacnadales; family UBA5352; genus UBA5352. Next base: position 18,998 of record JBMNNW010000083.1, on the reverse strand, counting down.
TGTTCGGCCACCCGGCCGCCAGCCAGACACCGGCACACATGCCACGGATCATCCCGCGAGGGCGGACGGTGACCGATGGATACCGTGTGGCCCCGCAGTCATCATGCGGGGCTGCGGCGGTTCTTGCGGCGGGCGCTTCGACGAGCAGCGCGTCCGCCGACGGCCACAGCCGCGCGCCCGTCGCGCCCGGGAGACGACCGACGATGAGACGGATCACGCGCCTGCTGGCTTTCATGCTGCTGCCGACCGCCCTCCTGATGATCGCGGGCTGTCCGCCCGCCCCGCCACCGATGACACCCGAGGAGCCGTCGCCCTCCGACGAACTCGACGGCTGGCCGCGGACCTTCACCGACGCACTGGGCGAAGAGGTCACGCTCGAGCAGCCGCCCCGACGGATCGTGAGCCTCTCCACCGGATTCGCCGAGGCGATCTTTGCGATGGGCGCGGGCGAGCGTCTCGTCGGCCGCGTGACCTTCGCCGACTACCCCCCCGAGATCCAGCAGGTGCCCGCCGTGGGCGGGATGATCGACGCCAGTCTCGAGGCGATCGTGGCGCAGGAGCCCGACCTGGTGCTGACCGTCCGGGGGACTCCCCGTGAAGTCGTGGACAGCATCCGCCGCGCCGGGATCCCGGTCATCGCGCGCGACCCCACGAGCATCGACGAGGTAATCGAGTGCATCCGGGACATCGGTCGCTATCTCGGCATCGAGGAGGATGCCGACGAACTCGCCGATGGCCTTTCCACCCGGGTCGAGGCCGTGCGCGAGCGCGGCGATGCGCTGGCCTCCGGACAGGGCCGACCGAGCGTGCTCTTCGTGGTCGGGCTCGACCCCGTCTTCGTGGCGGGGCCGGAGCACTTTGTGGATGACATGATCTTCCAGGCCGGCGGCATCAACGCCGGCGCGCTGGTGACCGGTGAGAGCGCCGGGCAGTGGCCGAGTCTGTCGATGGAGGCGGTCGTCGAGCTTTCCCCGGACATCGTCGTGATCGCGATGATGGATCAGGAGGACTGGGCGGAGATCGACGACGGCAGGCGGCTGGCCGACCAGCCCGGCTGGGGCAGGCTCAGCGCCGTCGAGGGCGGCCGGGTGTTCACACTCGACCCCGACCTCGCGGTGCGCGCCGGGCCGCGGCTGATTGACGCGCTCGAGCAGATGGCGGAGATCATCGAGGACGCGGTGGCCGGAGGCCCGCGTGATGGGTGAGGCGGTGCTGGAGGCCCGGGCGTTGCACTGCGGCTACGACGGCAGGGAGGTCGTGGCGGGGGTGGACATGGCGCTGCGGCGGGGTGAGTTCCTCGGGCTGATCGGGCCGAACGGCTCGGGGAAGACCACCCTGCTGCGCGCGCTGGCCGGGCGGCTGGCGCCGACCTCGGGCGAGGTGCTGCTGGAGGGCACGCCGATGCGCGCGCGCCCGAGGCGCGAGGTGGCGCGGACCCTAGCGGTGGTGCCGCAGATATCCTCACCGCCCTTCGAGTTCACCGTCGGCGAGATCGTTGCGATGGGTCGCACGCCGCATCTCGGGCGGTTGGAGGGCGAGGGCTCGCACGACCGGGCGGCGATCGAGCGCGCCCTCGCGCTGACGCACACCGAGCGCCTGCGCGATCGCCCGGTCACGGAGCTGTCCGGTGGCGAGTTCCAGCGGGTCGTGATCGCGCGCGCGCTGGCCCAGGAGGCGCCGGTGATGCTGCTCGACGAGCCCGCCGCTCACCTCGACATCGGCCACCAGGTGGATATCTTCGACCTGCTCCTGCGGCTCAACCGCAACGAGGAGCGCAGCATCCTCTGCGTATCACATGACCTGAACCTCGCCGCGCGCTACTGCGACCGGCTCGTGGCGGTCGCCGACGGAGCCGTGGCGGCTGAGGGGACGCCGGCGGAGGTGCTGACCGAGGAGTGCGTGAGTGAGCTTTACCGCTGCTCGGTGCGCGTTGAGGCCGGTCCGGACGGCAGGCCGCGGGTGACGCCGCTGAGCGGGATCGCGGCCGGTGATCTGCGATGAGCCGGCGCGCGGTGTTGTGGCTGGCGCTCTCGCTGGTGCTGCTGGCGGCGGTGCTCATGTCGCTGTCGATGGGCGCGGCCGACGTCGACCCGGTGAGGGTCGGCCTCGCGCTGCTCAGTCGGCTGCCTGGGCTGGCGAGTCTCGACCCGGGGCTGACATCCGCGGAGGAGACGATCGTCTTCGACCTGAGGCTGCCGAGGCTGGCGCTGGCACTGCTGGTCGGGGCGTCGCTGTCGGTGGCGGGCGTGGTCATGCAGGCGTTCTTTCAGAACCCGATGGCGGCTCCGTCGATCATCGGAATCTCCTCCGGGGCCTCACTCGGCGCCACCGTCGCGGTGGTGACGGGCGCAGGGATCGGCGCGGGCGGGCTTGGAGCGGTGCCGGTCGCGGCGTTTGTCGGTGCGCTGGGGGTGACGGCGCTGGTGTACGTGCTCTCACGGAGAGGCGGCCGGACCCCGGTGGGCGTGCTGCTGCTGACCGGGATCGCGATGGGCTCGCTGATGTCGGCGCTCGCGGCACTGGTGCTCGTCACGGGGCAGGATCCATCGCGACGCGATCTCGATCAGGTCGTGTACTGGATGCTCGGCAGCGTGGCAGGCAAGACGTGGACGCACGTGATGCTGGTACTGCCCTACGTGGCGATCGCGGGCGGGCTGACATGGATCTTCGGCCGCGACCTCAACGTGCTGACGCTCGGCGACGACACCGCGTGGTACCTCGGGCTCAACGTCGAGCAGGTCCGGCTGATCCTGCTGGCGCTGTCATCGCTGCTGACCGCGGCGGCGGTGGCCGTCAGCGGTGTGATAGGCTTCATCGGACTGGTCGTGCCGCACCTGATGCGCATACTCGCCGGGCCGGATCATCGCACGCTGCTGCCCGCCTCCGGCGTGGCGGGCGGAACACTGCTGGTGCTCGCCGACGTCGTCGCGCGGACGATCGCCGTCCCCACGGAGATCCCGGTGGGAATCATCACCTCGCTGATCGGAGCGCCCTTCTTCCTCTACCTTCTGCATCGCCGGCGGGAGTACGCAATGTAATCTCGTCGCAGACAGGTATTTCCCAGTGTTAATGGAATCTGACAGTGCGTGAGTTCGTCATAGGAGCCAGAGGACGGTGCTGGTGAACGAAGTGGCCCTCGTGCAAACGGTCGAGGCGGCGCAGGCGGGAGATGAGGGCGCGTTCGAGGCCCTCTTTCGTGCTCACCGCAACAGCATCTTCTCGCTGGCGATGCATTACATCGGCGACCGTGACGTCGCGGAGGATGTGACGCAGGACGCGTTCGTGCGGGCCTGGGATCAGCTTCCGAAACTGCGCGAGCCCGCCGCGTTCGGCGGGTGGATGCGCGCGCTCACGATCAACATGGTGCGCGACCACTTCCGTGGGAAGCGCGACGAGGACCCGCTTGATGACAACAACCCGCTGCCCGCCGGCGAGGCGGGCCCCGACGAGGCGATCGAGCAGGACGAGCAGCAGCAGGCAGTTCGCGAGGCAATCCTCGGGCTGCCGGACCACCAGCGGGTGATCGTCTCGATGCACTACATAGAGGGGCGCTCGGTGCAGGATATCATGAGCGCGATGGACCTGCCGAAGGGGACTGTCGTCTCGCGCCTGTCTCGAGGTCGCGACAACTTGCGGCGCCGGCTTGCGCCTTACATCGACGCGTGAGAGAAGGATGACCGGTGCACTGCGCACGGGTGAGAGAGACGCTGACGGAATACCAGCTTGGGCTCCTCGACGACGCCGAGGCTCGTGAGGTGCGCGAGCACCTCAGCGAGTGCGTGGGCTGTCGGGAGGAGCTGGCGGCCCTCGAGCGGCTGGATCGGCTCATCGAGCCCGCCGAGCAGTACGAGGCGCCCGCGAACATGTGGGTGGGCGTGCAGGCGCGGATGAAGCCGCGGCGCTCCCCGTGGTGGCAGATCTGGCGCGAGTCGCCGAAGCCTGCGCTCGCGATGGCGGCAGCGATGCTGCTGGCCGTCGGCGGGATCTGGCTCGGTCTGCGGGGCGGGCCGTCGGAGGTCGAGGCATGGGACGTGCTGGCCCCGGACTATCAGGAGCAGCAGATCGTCGCTCAGTGGTCGCAGCCGCTGGCCGATGACGCGGCCCTCGGGATCATGTACGCGAGTCTCAGCGGCTCCTGGGAGGCGCAGTAATGCGCGGTTGGATGAAGATACTCGGAGCGGTCGCCCTCGTGGTGGCCGTGCTCCTCGCGGCGGGGCTGGCACTCAGATTCTTCGGCCCGCCCGGCGAGGATGCGACCGAGTTGGTGCGTCGCGCGGCGCGGGCGCTTGAGGAGGTCTCGGTCAGCGGCACGATGACCACCGTCATCCGCACGCCCGACGGGCCGAGGACAACGCGCGCGCAGATGCACCGCGGCGACGGGCGTTTCGTCATGCGCTTCCTCGGTGGACCCACGGAGGGGACCGTCGTTCACCGGCAGGATGGGGCCGTCTGGGTCGAGGGGGAGGGAGGCCGCGTCGGCAGACGGGCGGACGTCGGCGAGGCGGGCCTGCGGCCCGAACTGCTCGAGCGAAACTGGACGTTCACGACCGCCGGCATCCGGAGAGTCGCCGGGCGCCGGGTCACGATGGTTCGCGGGGAGGGGCCCGGTGGCACGATCAACCTCGCGCTGGACCGTGAGACGGGCTTCCCGCTGCACATCAGTCGCAGGGACCGCAGGGGCGAGCTTATCAGCGAGACGACGTGGGTCGATGCGGACTTCTCCGTCCAGCCGCCGCCGCTCTCCGAGCCTCCGCCCCCGCGTGAGCAGCGCAGTCGTCAGGCCGTGACTCTGCAGGAGGCGCGCGCGGCGGTGGACTTCACCGTGCTCGAGCCCGGCTGGCTGCCGAAGGGGTGGGAGCTGGAGGGCTGGTATCTGCACGAGGGGCGCGGCGGGCGAGCGATCGAGGCTCGGGCCACGGACGGCCTGCGGGCACTGGTCATCATCCAGCGATCGGCCGAGGCCGCTGCACCGCGCCGCGAGGCGGGAGAGGGGGAGCCGGCGCGGCCGCGCGATCGTCAGCAGACCGGAGAGCGGCGGGGCGATGGGGACGGCGAGCGCAGGTGGGACCGCGAGCATCGCGACGGCGATCGGCCGGAGCGCCCCGATCGGCCCGATCGGCCCGCCGACGAGGGGCGCGAACGAAGCCGCGTGATGCATCTGCGTGGAGCAGGCGGCGATGCGATCCGCAGGGAGATAGACGGCACCATCGTCGTCGTTATTGGACCCGCGGACGCGGCCGCACGCGAGCGAATCCTCGACGAGATGCAGCCGCCTTCGTGAAGAGAGTGGGAATCAGCCCCGGAGAATCGCCGTCTATGAGGCTGATTGTCAACGAGCACGGAGGTGAAGCACCGATGAGACAGGGCTTGACGTGGTTGGTGGCAGGGCTGATGGTCGTCGGGGTCATGGGGTTTGTGTGGGCGCAGGGCGGGCAGCAGCCTCAGCAGGGGGACCGAGGCCAGCAGGGCGAGCGGGCCGGCGGCGAGCGCGGCGCGCGCGGTGGGCAGATGATGATGCCGCCCGGAGCGTATCTGACGGTGAACGAGGCCTCCCTCGCCATCTGGCAGAGGATCGGCCAGTTGCAGACTCAGACGCACGTGAAGACCTGGGAGCTTTCGCTGCTGCACGCCCAGGGCGCGACTGAGGAGCAGATCGCCGCGAAGGTCGCGGAGCTGCGGGCGCTCAACGAGGAGATGCGGACGCAGAACACGGCGATTCGGGAGTACGTCGTCTACCCCGAGGGCATGTTCCAGGGCCGGGGTGAGGGCGCCGGCCAGCAGGGCGCGGGCAGGCAGGGTGGCGGCGGCCAGCAGGGTGGCGGCCCGCAGTAGCGGTCGAGAGCACTTGAGGGGCCGGGCGAGGGCGGCGAGCGCGTTGCTTGCCGCCCTCACGGTGTACGCCCCTGAAATCCTCAATTGCGCCGGGCACCGCAACGCACGCAGTAGCGCACTTTGTGCGTTCGCGCCCGCCGAGTCGGTCCTCGTCCACCCCGCGCCCACCGATGCGCGCAGATTGACGCGTTCGGCTCCCGGGCAACCCTTGCATGTCGCGCGGATTTGGCGTATTGTATGTGCACACACCACCGCGCCGGAGGCGCGCAGGATACACCTGCGCCGCACGGCGCGATTCTGTCATACCTGCGCTCGCGCAACCAGGTTTTCAGTTTTCAGCTTCCCAACAGACGACCCACGGATAAAGGAGTCCTGTCATGAAACTCGCGGAGCGAATGAGCAGGCTGGGCACCGAGACCGCGTTCGAGGTGCTGGCGAGGGCCGGCGAGCTTGAGGCGGAGGGCCGCGACATCATCCACCTCGAGATCGGCCAGCCCGACTTTCAGACCCCTGAGTACATCATCGAGGCCGCCTACCAGGCCATGAAGGACGGCTACACCGGCTACGGCCCGTCCGCAGGGCTGCCCGAGGCGCGGGAGCGCTACGCACAGTACCTCAACGACACCCGCGGCACCGACTACGATGCCTCCGAGATCGTCATCACTCCCGGCGCGAAGCCGATCCTCTTCTTCGCGATCCTCGCGCTGGTCAATGAGGGCGACGAGGTCATCGTCCCCAACCCCGGCTTCCCGATCTACGAGTCGGTCACCGAGTTCGTCGGCGCCACCGCCGTCCCGTCGCCGCTTCGCGAGGACCGCGAGTTCCGGCTCGACCCCGACGAGCTTGGGTCGCTCGTCAGCGAGAAGACGAAGCTGATCATCATCAACTCGCCCCACAACCCCACCGGCTCGATGCTCACGATGGACGACCTCGAGGCGATCGCGAAGGTCGCGATTGACAATGAGATCATGGTCCTCTCGGACGAGCCCTACTCGAAGATGGTCTACGACGGCGAGTTCCACTCGATCGCCGAGGTCGATGGCATGAGGGATCTCACGATCCTGCTCGAGGGCTTCTCGAAGACCTACGCGATGACCGGCTGGCGGCTCGGCTATGCCGCGATGCGGGGCGACCTCGCCGCGCAGATCGCGAAGCTGCAGACGAACTCCAACTCCTGCACCGCGGGATTCACGCAGATCGCCGGGATCGCCGCCTACGACGGCCCGCAGGACGAGTCCGAGGCGATGATGGCCGCGTTCAAGGAGCGCCGCGACATCATGGTCGCCGGCCTCAATGAGCTGCCGGGCGTCTCCTGCCTCAGCCCCGCCGGCGCGTTCTACGTCTTCCCGAACGTGACCGAGACGGGCATCGACAGCAAGGTCCTCGCCGGCCGCTGCCTCGAGGAGGCCGGTGTCGCGGTCCTCTCAGGCACCGCATTCGGCAAGTACGGCGACGGCTACTTGCGCCTGTCGTCGGCCAACAGCATCGAGAACATCAATGAGGCGCTGGAGCGGCTGAACAACCTGCTCGGCGGCTGATCGCGCCGCGACCGGCTTCAGCGACGACCGGAGCGCCGCCGGGGGCTACCCTGCGTTGATCACCGTCCTTTGCGCCAATGCGGGCGTGGACAAGACATACGAGATCCCGAACTTCGCCACGGGCGGGTACTACCACCCGTCCAGCGCAAGCACCGTGGCCGGAGGGAAGGGCATCAACGTGGCGCGCGCCCTCGCGGCGCTCCAGCAGCCAGGCGTCGTCACCGGCTTCGCGGGCGGCAGCAACGGCCGCTTCATCGCCGGGGACCTGCTCGATGCGGGACTGAAGACCGACCTGGTCAGCATCGCCGAAGAGTCCCGCGTGACCATCAATATCATCGACCGAACACACGGCACCCAGACGCGCGTCGATGAGGTAGGGCCGCTCGTTACGCCGACGGAGATCCGGCGGCTCGCCGACCGGTGGGGGCGCAATCTCCGCACCAGCACGATGGGGATCATCGCGGGCAGCGCCCCGCGCGGGGTCAACCTCGATCTCTACGCTGAGTTGATAGAGATCGCTCGGTCGATCAAGAGACCCGTGATCCTCGACGCGCACGATGAACTGCTCGCCCGCGCCGTTGATGCCGGGCCGACGGTCATCACGCCGAATCTCGGCGAGATGCAGCGGCTGGTCGGCAGGCAGCTTTCGGTGCCCGACGGCGTCGTCGCGGCCGCGACCGACCTCGTGGATGGCGGGATACGCATCGTCATCGTCACCCTTGGCGCGCGCGGCGCGATCGCCGTCACCGGCTCCGACGGCATCCTGTGGGCCCGCCCGCCCGCCATCGAGCGGGTCAGCGACGTCGGCTCCGGCGACGCATTCGTCGCCGGCTTCGCCGCGGCATCGATGGAACGCCGCTCGCTTGAGGGTCGCCTGCGCCTTGCGGTCGCCTGTGGGGCGGCCAACGCCGAGACCGTCGGAGCCTGCAACATCACCGCGGAACGTGTCGCGGAGCTTGCGGCCGAGGTGGCCATCGAGTCGCTCGGTGGAGACGGCCCGCAGGAGGATGGGCAGGGCGCGTCGAACTGAGTCCTGATGGACGAGATTCGTCCGGAGGTGTCTGTGATGTTCGGTCTCGGCCCACCTGAACTGGTTGTCATCCTCATTCTCGTGCTCGTGCTCTTCGGCGGCAAGAAGATCCCGGAGATCATGCGTGGCATAGGAGAGGGCCTGCGCGAGTTCCGGGCCGCCTCCACCACGGCGCAGCAGGAGATCAAGAGGCTGGCCGAGGAGGATCCCGCTCCCGGCGATGACGCCGATCCGATCGACGCTGAGTTCGAGGACGAGCCCGCCGCCGACCCGGAAACCAGGACGATGGAGCAGAGCACGTGATGCGCGGATCCGCACGATCGATCGCGCAGAGCGGCGCAGGGTGCGCGTGTACGCGGGCGCGCCCCTGCCTCAGCGCGGTCGGTGGTCATTAGCAGCCCCCGCGCAACCAACGCATGGCAGATCGGCGCAGCGGCCCGCTCAGCGGCCCCGCTGCGCTTTCGTCTTACTGCTCGCCGAGCAATCCCGGAGGACGATCTCGATGCTCAAGCTTCACAACACGAAGACACGGCGCAAAGAGGATTTCGAACCGCTGCATGATGGCCAGGTGGACATCTACTCCTGCGGCCCTACCGTCTACGACTTCCCGCACATCGGCAATCTGCGCACATTCCTCTTCGCCGACATCGTCGCGCGCTACTTCAGACGCCGCGGCCTTGAGGTCCACAACGTGATGAACATCACGGACGTGGACGACAAGACCATCCGCGGCGCCAGCAACGAGGGCGTCTCCCTCAGCGAGTACACGCAGAAATACACCGAGTACTTCATGGAGGACCTCGAGACACTGCGCATCCGGCCGGCGTGGAAGTACCCCCGCGCCACCGAACACATCGAGCAGATGCTCGAGGTCGTCAAGGGGCTCCTCGAGAAGGGCCACGCCTACGAGCACGAGGGCAGCGTCTACTTCGACATCTCCAGCTACCCGGACTACGGGAAGCTCTCCGGGATCGTCCCCGAGGAGCACGAGAGCCGCGAGTTCGGCCGCCTCGACAGCGACGAGTACGAGCGCGATGACGCGCGCGACTTCGTCCTCTGGAAGGCGTCGAAGGAGGGCGAGCCGAGCTGGGAGAGCCCGTGGGGGCCCGGCCGGCCCGGCTGGCACATCGAGTGCACCGCGATGTCCATCGAGTATCTCGGCGAGACGCTCGACATGCACCTCGGCGCGGTCGATCTGATCTTCCCGCACCATGAGAACGAGATCGCCCAGTCGGAGGCATACACCGGCAAGGAGTTCGTGCGCTACTGGGTGCACCCCGAGCACCTGATCGTCGAGGGGGAGAAGATGTCCAAGTCGAAGGGCAACTTCTTCACCCTCCGCGACCTGCTGGAGCAGGGCTACGACCCGATCGCGATCCGCCACCTGCTGCTCACCGCGCACTACCGGCGGCAGCTCAACTTCACGATGGAGGGCCTCGATCAGAGCCAGCAGGCGCTCAAGCGGCTCCACGACTTCGCCGACCGCGTCGCGGACGTGCCGGAGGACGCGCCGGGCGAGGAGCTCTCCGACGAGGTTGCCGCGGCGCTGAGGAAGTTCGACGCGGCGCTGGATGACGATCTGAACGTGCCGGGCGCGATGGCCGCGGTCTTCGAGCTTGTGCGCGAGGTCAACCCGCTGCTGGCCGAGGGGAAGGTCGGCGGCGAGGGCGCTCGCCGGGTGCTGGAGTTCTTCGATGACGCCGACTCGGTGCTGGGGATCATCGAGCACGATCGCGCCTCGCTCGATGAGGACCTGGACGGGCAGATCGACGCGCTGATCGAGGAGCGGCAGGCGGCGCGGGAGGCGGGCGACTACGCCCGCGCGGACGAGATCCGCGATGAGCTGCTGGCGCAGGGCATCGTCATCGAGGACACCGCGCAGGGCCCACGGTGGCGGCGGGAGTAGCCCCGTCGCGGCGCAATCTGACGACACGCGGGCGGGCGATGGGCGCCGGCCCGCTCGACATCCCTTATACCTCGGCCCTGCGCACCGCCATCGTGTAGTTGCTGCCCGCGCCCCAGGTCTGCTCGAAGCGGAAGCCCGCGTCCTCCACCATCCCCCGCAGGACCGGCTGCGCGATGTGGTCGGGGTCGCCGGGCTGCTCAGTGTTCGACAGGAGGCCGCCGGGCCTCAGAATCCGCCGGATCTCGCGCAACGTCTCCTCCGGATCGGGCGTCTCGCCCAGCACGGCCACCATCACCACCGCGTCGAACGAGCCGTCCGCGAACGGCAGTGCGCCGCCGTCGCCCCGCACGAAGTCGGTGGCAGCCGCGCCACTGTCCTCCAGCCGACCGCGCACCATCGTGAGCATCTCATGCTGAACGTCCAGCAGCACGAGGTGTCCGCCGCCGAGCGCCTCCGCCAGCGCCGGGCTGAAGTACCCCGGCCCCGGCCCCAGTTCGAGCACCCGCTCGTCACCGCGCAGATCGAGCCGCCCCACCAGCTCCTCCGGCGACAGGATCAGCCGCCGCAGCGGCGACATCAGGATCCCCGCCGCCCGCCACGGACAGAGCCCCGGCTCGCGCACGTCCTCAAGCTCGTCGAGCAGCTCCGCGCGCGAGCCCGCGACACTGAGCGTCTCGGCGCCGAACATGACGGTGACGATGGCCGCGAGCCCGACCCACAGGCCGAGCTGCACCATCCGCGCCTCCTCAGGCAGCGGCAGCATCTCGCCGGTGGCGTTGATCGAGAAGTGGAAGAGGATAGCGCCGAGGGTGCTGCGATGGGTGGCGTTGTATATCGCGGTAAAAAGCAGCGTCTGCGCGATGATCGAGAGGCCGAACCACCCCAGCCCGCCTGCGCCAGGCCCCAGGCCCGCCTGCCACGTCCCCTCGATGAAGAAGAGCGGCAGATGCCACGCGGCCCACGCGACACCGAGGATCATGCTCGCGATCAGCGCGCTGAAACGCTCCTGCAACGCGTCGAGCCCGTAGCCGCGCCAGCCAAGCTCCTCGGGGATCGGCCCGAAAAGCAGCACGCCGATCAGGAAGGGTACGATCGACAGCGGCGCGGCGGCGATCGCATCGAGGCGCTCAAGGGGCGGCAGACCGCCCCCGGCGAGCATGAAGATCCCGAGAGCGATGAGGCTCACCGCCGGCGCGGTCAGCAGGATCGCCGCCCACCACGCGCCGGTGATCCGCCCCGGATCGATCGCGCGGTGCCAGTAGTCCGAGATGACGGCGCGCTTGCGCGAGGCATAGATGAGAACCAGCGCGGCGACCATCGGGCCGAGGCCGCCGAGGTAGGCCAGCCAGCCGAGGCCCGACTCGCTCACGTCAATCCCCGACAGCGCGGCCGGGACTCCGATCATCCAACTGAGCGCGAACGTGAGCCCGAGGAACTGCCACGGCGCAAAGACGGTGTCCGACCGGTTACCCGGTTCGTCGGCGTGATCGCCCTGCTGCGGCCTGCTCTCGGTCATGATCGACGATTCCCCAATGCGTGCCGCGGATCTGGTGCGCTCCGAAAGCCGCGGTCGCGGTGGCCCGTGCTCCTGCGCCCCGCGCCCTCAGTACATAATCCCCGGTCAGGGCAAAGTGCTACATTAAGCTTTTGCGAACAGAGGCCCGCGACGCCCTGACACGGTCACAGTCGCCTCAGCGGGTCATCGTCGATCACGTCGCTCTCAGCGTCCTCGTCGTGGACCTCGGGCTCGTGGACGAGGCGGGCGCGGGTGATCGCGCCGCGGCCGAAGCGCTCGGCGATCTCATCGCGCGCCCGCGCCAGTTCGCTGCGGCGCTCGTCGGTGTCGCTGAACAACGAGAGCTGCCCCGGCCCCGAGCCCTCGGTGAGGTTACTCACGCCGACGCCGATCAACCGCGCCTGCTGCGCGCCGAAGCGCACCCGCCCCAGCATCTCCCGCGCCACGCCGAAGATGTCGTCCTCCAGCTCCGTGGGCGTGTCGAGCGTGTGCGAGCGCGTGAAGAGCCTGAAGTTCGACAGTTTCACCTTCAGCGTCACCGTTCGCGCGCACTGGCCGCGCCGCCGCAGCCGCCGCGCCACCTCCTCGCTCAGCGCCAGCAGCCGCTGCTCGAGGACAGCGAGATCGCGCGTGTCCTGTGCGAGCGTCTCCTCCCGGCTGATCTGCTTGCGGTCATCGTCGCCCGGCTCGTAGTAGGGGACAGGCGACTCGTCGCGGGCGTGCGCCGCGCGGTGCAGGTAGCTTCCGTGCCGGCCGAAGTGCCGCTCCAGCAGCACCGCCGGGACCCTCGCGAGCTGCCCGATCGTCCTCACGCCCATCTGCGCGAGCTTCTCACGCGTGACCTCGCCCACGCCCGGGATGTCGCCCACCGGAAGCTCGAAAAGCCGCTCGGGTAGCTCATCGGGCCGCACGATGCTCAGCCCGTCGGGCTTGTCCCAGTCCGACGCCATCTTCGCAACGAGGCGGTTGGGCGCGCAGCCGATCGAGACGGTGATTCCCAGCTCCTCGCGGATCTCGCGCTTGATGCGCCTCAGCAGGCTCCCCAGCCCGCCGAACAGGCGGATCGAGCCCGTCACGTCGAGGTAGGCCTCATCGATCGAGGCCGGGTCCATGCGCGGCGAGAAGCGCGAGAGAATCACCCGCGCCCGCGCGGAGTACTCGGCGTAGGCGGTCCCATCCACCGGCAGGAAGACTCCGTGCGGGCAGCGCCTCCGCGCCTGCCACATCGGCATCGCGGAGTGGACCCCGAACTCGCGGGCCTCGTAGGAGGCCGCCGAGACTACGCCGCGGTTGGAGGTGCCGCCTACGATGACGGGCCTGCCGCGCAGATCGGGATTGCGCCGCACTTCCACCGACGCAAAGAACGCGTCGAAGTCCACGTGCAGGATGATGCGCCTGTTCGGGTCCCACTCGATCATCAGAATCGCCTGCTACCTGCGAACGAAAGTTCGAGGTGAATCGTACCGCCGCGGGCACTGCGTGTCAAGCCCCGGGCGCGATCTCCAGCGCCCGCCATCGGAAGAGGATTCGCGATCGAGGGAGGAGTGCTCCCCACGGGAGGACAACTACTGTACTGCAGGCTCATCGCATCCGCCACCGGGGATGATGCTCGTCGAACATGTGTTTCGCGTGAAAGATTGTGCGGTACGTGACGGGCACGCTTTTCTGGTTGAAGCTGCAGTGCAGCGGTTTGCCCGTGACACATTGACAATCGCGGACGTTCGTACTGCCAGATCACAGGGCGACGAAAGGAGTTCGCCATGCGATCACGAACGGTCCTGAGAATAGGCCTGCCCATCGCCTCGCTGGCTGTGGTCGGTGCGCTCTGTGTCGTCGGTGGCGTGCCGACGCGCGCCTGCCAGCGGGTGCACCGCTGGCTGGTGTGGGGCGGCGCTGACCTCGCCCCTCCCGCCGACTCCGCGCGGGTGCTCCTGCCGCTGAGGGACGCGGAGGCGATCACCGTCTCCGGCACCATCCGCTACCAGAGCGGCCACCTCGGCGCGAAGCGGCACCGTGACCTCCCGATGCGCCGGATCGAGGTTGAGGCGGGAGGGATCTCCGTCCGTATCGAGGACGCCGCGCGCTCATCGATCGCGGGGAGTCGAGAACTCACCGCCGGTCGCGGAAAGACGCTCGTCGCGAGCACCTGGGGCTGGTTCGCCGCAGGGGACCAGCAGCCGATCAACTTCCGCTACTATCACTTCCGACCGGGGGAGCCGGTCGAACTTGAGCTGCCCTTCTCCATCACCGTGACGCCCGTCTCCGACGCAGGAGGCGGGCGTTTCTCCGTCGCGCTGGGCGATATGAAGACCGAGGGCGAGCGGCGATGGAGCCGGATCGATGAGGTCTGGGAGCCGATGCCGAGCCCGGACAGGCGGGCACGGGTGAGCGCAGTGATGGTGCACTGGCGGGAGCGGACGCGCTGCGCGGCGGTCTCGCTGGAGGGGGTGGATCCGACCGGCGCGGCCGACGTTCAGAACCATGGCGACGGGCGCTGGCGCCTCCGGTCGGGCGATGGCGCGGTCGTCTGTGAGGCGCTCGCGACCGGCGTTGCGGCCGAGCGCGCCGTTTGGCGATGACCGGTGCGTGGCGCGGAACCGGCGGCGGGCGCATTGACCCGCCACCGGCCCGTGTCGGCGTGCGCCTCGCTACTGCTCGCGTCTACTGCTCGCGCTCCCGCTCCGCGCGGCGGCGAAGCGCCCAGCGGCGGATCAGAAGGATCACCACCGCGAGCGGGACCCACACGACTGACCCGGCGATGACGATCCAGATGACGCCGTAGACCAGCGAGCGGAACGCGCCCACCAGCGCCAGCCACGCCCCGCGCAGATGATAGCCGATCCGCCAGCCGTCCGGCTGCTCGATCGGGGCCATGCCGGGCTCGTAGAGGCTGATGGTCAGCGTGGAGTAGCCCACCTGGTCCTTGAGGAAGCGCAGGCGGCCCTGATACTGCTCGATCTGCCCGCGGACCTCGGTGAGTCGCTGCTCGATCTTCAGGAGGTCCTCGACGCTTTCGGCGTCCTCGAACATCTCGCGCACTCGCTCCTCCTGGGCCTGGAGGTTCGCGATGCGCCGCTCAAGGTCCATGTACTCCTGAGTGACATCCTGGCCGCCGATGTGGTCGCGGGTGACCTTCCCCAGCCCCCGAACGCCGTCGTAGATCTCGCTGAAGTGGTCCGAGGGGATGCGGGCGATGATCTCGGCCTGTCGGCTGGTGTCGTAATCGCTGACGGTCATCGACTGGACGAAGCCGCCGCTGCGGTCAACCATCTCGATGATCTGCTTCTGAGCCGCCTCGATGTCAGTGATCTCAACACTGACCTCGCCGCTCTTGATGACCTTCCGGTCCACCGGCGCCGCCTCGGCGGCGGTCATCCCGACCGGAGCGGTCGGCGACATCGCCTCGTCCATGGCGGCCCCGAGGTCCATCGAGCGCTGCTCCATCTGCGGCGGGGGTTCCTCCATCGGCACCGCGTCCCCCGCGTAGTAGTCCGCCGGGGCCTCGACGCCGCGATCCGCCATCAGGCCGCAGCCCGAGATGGTGGCGAGGATCGCGCACGCCGCGAGTAGTGTCGGCACCGCACACGCCGCCGGGTGGGTCCGTCGCATCACAAAGGCCTCCCCGCATCCGGATGGTCGCAGTCCCCCCGAATCTCACCGATACGACGTCAGACGGACCGCTGCGGTTCCCTCGCTCAGCCCAGCCGGCGCCACGTCATGTTGACGATTTCATTCGCTCGCAGGGTGAAAGTCTTCTGCCACAGACTTTCGGAGCCGCCGACGCTCACGCGGCACTTCGTGACGAGACGGCCGTCGCCGTCCTCGTTCAGGTCATCCTGAAGCACCTCGCAACTCACGAGGTCCTCGCCGTAGTGAGCCTTCAGGTAGGAGCCGACCTTCTGCTCAATCTGCGCCTGGTCGAGAGTGGGCATGTCAATGCCTCCCGGAGGCGGCCGCTGTGCGACCGCCGGATGGTGTCAAAGTGGTGCCGATGACTTCGCTGCGCCGGTGGCAGAGACCTGCCCTCATCGCACGGTCTTTCGGCCAGAGCGACTACCCGCCGCCCCAGATCTCGGGGTCGGCCCTGATGTAGCGCTGGCCGAGCCAGATCCCGGGGAGCCCGAGCTGGACCAACACCGGCGCGAGTTGATAGTTCGACGTGTAGGGCCCGCTGTAACGGTCGGCCTTGTTGATGAAGTTGCCGCCGTAGCCGTCGGCCGTCAGCAGCGTTCCGTTCTCATCCGGAGTGCCGGGATGCAGGATCCAGACATCCTTCTCCACCGGCCCGTTGGGTGTGTGCGTGAGTATGATGTGCACGAGGTAGCGCGGGGGAAAATCGATGCGTTCGACCTCCTGCCTCGGCGTGCCCTCGGCCGGCGCGCCGCCGTCATCGCCGGTCGCGACCGCCGCGGGCACCTCGATCTCCCGCACCATCGCCTCGATCAGGGCCAGCAGAGCGCGGTAGACGTCCTCCTGAGGAGCGATCTTCTCCAGCTCCTCGAGCTTGTGGAGAAGGAAGCGCTGCTGTGTGATGCTCATCGCGCGCCTGAGTTCTGCGGCGGCGCTCTCCAGTTCCGTGTAGAGGTCGATGCGATTCGCCCGGTTGAGATCGCCCACGAGGTAGCGCGTTGCGCTCAGCGCACCGTCGGCGTTGCGCAGGGCCGCGCGCACCTGGTCGAGTGTGGCATCAGGTGGCAATGCCCAGAGGCGCATCCGCGCGCTTTCCAGTGAAGCCGCCGAACGCTGCGTGCGGAAGGGCAGGTCGCCCTTGTTGCGGAACGCCTCCTTCAGCCTCGGCCAAAGATCGCCCTCGATCCATGCGACGATCGGTGCCCCGAGCAACTCGACGACGATCTGGTTGCTTGTGATGCGGAAGAGCAGCCTGCTGACCTGCCGCTGCACAAGCTCTCGCGAGCGGGCCCGCACCGCGCTGCGGAACGAACTCGCATCGTGGAATGACAGACCAAGCTCCCTTTGGGTGATGCGGTCAAGCTCCGCCTCCGCCTCCGTGCGCAACCGCGACACCGCCTCGTTTTTCACCGCGCTGATTCCCTCGGTCGCGAGGAGCACGAGGAAGCCCTCAGCCTCGATGCGCTCATCGACCTCCCGCGCGAGAAGGCCGATCAGTTCATTGCGGGCGGCAGCGGCCTCCTGCTGGAGGTTCAGCCGGGCGCCGTAGGCCCGGACGTCGAAGTTCGTTCGCGTCTGGATGGCGCCACCGGCGCCGTCGGTCAGCCTCATGCACTGCTCGATCAGGTCGAGTTCCTCCGTCAGTCCCCGGCGCGTGCGCGAGGTCACGAACGCGCGGAGGGTCTGTCTGAACGCGTGGCCCTCGGTGATCAGTTCGTTCCCGGCGCTCTCCAGCTCCTGCGCCCACCGCCGGGCCTGGTCGTTGTCCTGCGGACGTGTGATCTCAAGCGCCTTGACGCGCGCCTCAATCGCCGTCAGCCTCGCCTGGTGGTCGCGGAGCGGCTGCAGATAAGCGGTCACGCCGGGGTCGGCGACCGGGAGTGCAGGTTCGGGGATCTGGGTGACTTCGGGGACCGTCTCCTGTGCGCCCTCCGGCACGATCTCGATCTCGAATCCTCCGCCGATGGGCGTGAGTGTGAGCGGGAGAGGCTGCGTGGCCGGCTCGCCCACCTCCGCGAGCGCTGTCCGGGCGCTCTCTCGGACCATCGGGTCGAGATCGTTGTCCGCGAGGTGCCGGAGCTTCGCGGCGGCGGAGCCTGCGGCGGCACCGATGCCCGAAAGTGCGCCGATCGCGCGTCCGCGGATATGAGCCTCGTCGGCGTCGAGCAGCTCCGTGAGAGCAGGCACCGCCGCGGCCGCCTCGGGACCGGCCCTCTCGAGAACCAGCAGGGCGGCGAGGCGCAGGACGGCGTCGTCCCCGCGCAGGTGGGCGACGAGCGTGACCAGCGGAACGCCATGGACACTCACGCCCTCCGCCCCATCCTGTGCGGGCGCAAGTCCGGTCGTGACAGCGACCAGCAGCAATGCGGCACAGACAGAACGCATTCTCACCATCCCCTTCGAGCGCGCCGTACAGGGCGAGCACTCCCCGCGTTCCATTCGGCCTTCGTCCCTCGCCGGACGGGTTCCTGCACGACGTGAACGGGCGTAGCTGCGGGCCGGAATGCGTCTGCGGGCCGCAGGGCTGCCGTGGCGCGAGATGCTGAAGGAGGTGTGGGCCTACCGGTTGAGCCACCAGATCGAGGCGTTGAGGTAGGTCGCGAAGCTCACCCATGCGAGGTAGGGGAGAAGAAGCCCTCCGGCGACCGGGCGGATGCGCCAGAAGAGCACGGTGCTCACCGCGATCAGCGCCAGCAGCGGCACGATGATGATCAGCCCCAGCCCCGGCGACTGCGCCCCGAAGAACGCGGGCGTCCAGATCGCGTTGAGAACGAGCTGGATCGCGAAGATGCCGATCGCGAGCGTGACACCCGGCTGTCCGGCGCGGCTCCAGACGAGGTAAAGCGCGATGCCCATCAGCAGGTAGAGCGTCGTCCAGACCGGGCCGAAGACCCAGCCGGGCGGATTGAGCGCAGGTTTGGTCAGCTCCCGATACCACTCACCACCACCGGTCTGCATCCCGAGCCCGCCCACGACTCCGGGCAGAAAGCAGACGATGATGCTGACGATCAGACGGACGATCTCTCCGCTTCGCATGGCGCGACCTCCTCGTCCAGCCACCACGTCAGTGTCCCGTCGGTTGGAGCGATCAGCGCCGCCGGGCAGCGCTCCGGATGCACTCGCTCCTGCAGCACGCACCGCAGCGTTTCGCGCTTGCCCGCGCCTGCCACGAGGAAATGCACCGCCCGCGCGGCGTTGAGCAGCGGCAGCGTGAACGTCACTCGCTCCCGCGGTTCATCCGGCGCCAGCGACGGGACGGCCCAGCGCCGATCAACCTCCAGCGTCGCCGAGTTCGGGAAGAGCGACGCGGTGTGGCCGTCCTCGCCCATCCCCAGCAGCACGACGTCGAAGCGCGGCGGGCCCTCCCCCGGCGCGCCGCAGCCGAAAAGCTGCTCGATCTCCGCCTGCATCTCAAGCGCCGCGTCCTCCGGAGAGGGCAGATCCGTCGCCCACGGGTGCACGTTCCCCGTCGGGATCGGGACGCGGTCGAGCAGCGTCTCGCGGGCCATCCGGTAGTTGCTGTTCGCCGAATCATGCGGAACGAAG
>JBMNNW010000186.1:0-5009 GCA_050942735.1 Armatimonadota bacterium | reverse complement strand
GGGCGACGGCGGAGTACCCGTCGCGGGCGCAGGTGGGCCGGCCGGTCACCATCGAACTGCCGGAGATCCTGATCGGGCAGCATGACGGTGACAACGACTACGCGCGCGACATCCACCTTCGGCTGACCAACCTCGACACGGGGCAGGAGGCGACCGTCAGCGCCGGGGACGCGCTGACGCAGGCCACCGCGCTACCCGCTCCGGTGGTCGGGCCGGAGGGAGAGGGCGTGCTCGACGAGGTGACCGCGGTGGCGGCCGGCGTCTACCACTCGGTCGCTTTGCGCGCGGACGGAAGCGTGTGGACGTGGGGGTACAACGGGACGGGACAACTCGGCCACGGGACGCGCGAATCGACCGCCGGCAGCGAGGACCTTTACGTTGCGACGCCCGTGCCGATGATCGGCGGTGCGCAGGGCGGGGACTACCTCACCGACATCGTCGCCGTCGCGTCGGGCTACGAGACGACGTACGCGCTCGACGGAGAGGGACGCGGATGGGCCTGCGGATGGAACGTCTACGGTGGCCTCGGGATGGGCGTAGGGCCGGATGACGCGTACAATCGCGGTCGGATGCAGCGGGTCTCGCGGCTGATCGACGGTGAGGCGGTGCAGGTCGAAGGGCTGACGGGCATCGTGGCGGGCGGCTACCACGCGCTGGCGATGGCCGCCGATGGCAGCCTGCTGGGCTGGGGGCACAACGGCTTCGGCCAGCTTGGTGACTCGACCCGGCAGGATCGGGTCGTGCCGGTGCTCGCGGGAGCGCGGGCGGAGGACGCCGATGCGTTCGCGGCGCGACCGCCGGTGATCGGGCCGGCTCCGCCCTCGCCGGCGGTGCGGCCGCAGTTCGGCCTTCTCTCCGCGACTGCGAGAGTGATAGACGTTCGCGATCACGGGGCCACCGGCGACGGCACACACCTCGACCAGGAGGCGCTGCAGGGCGCGATCGACGCCGTGCATGAGGCGGGCGGCGGGACCGTGCTTGTGCCCGCGGGTGTCTATCGGACCGGCGTGCTTGAGCTCAAGAGCGGAGTGCGCCTGCACCTGGCGGAAGGCGCGACACTGCTGGGCAGCACCAACCGCGATCACTACGAGCCGCGGGCGGTGATCTTCGCCCAGGACGCGCAGGGGATCGCGATCACCGGCAGTGGCACGATCGACGGGCACGGCCGCTTCACCCCCAACCGCGGCTGGCGGCACAACGTGATCCGGATGGTCAACTGCGACGATGTCACGATCGAGGGCATCGCGACGAACAACTCCGGCTCGTGGACGCAGCATTACACGCTCTGCAGAAACCTCACGCTGCGCAATGTCCGACTGAACTCCGTGCGGCCGGGGCGCAACAACGACGGCCTTGACTTCACCGGCTGCGAGGATGTGCTCATCGAGGGCTGCGTGGTGGCCTCGGATGACGACTGCATCGTCATCAAGAGCAATCGCGCCGACCACGTGAACCGCAACATCCGCGCGGTGAACAACGTCGTCTACGCCTTCGCCAGCGGCTTCAAGCTCGGCACCGAGACGCGCAGCACTTTCGAGAACATCGTCTGCGACGGCCTGCAGGCGTTCGGAGGAACGACGCTTGGGCTTTACACCGTCGATGGCTCGGAGACCGGCGGCGTACGAGTGGAGAACGTGCGGGCGGAGGCGTCGCGGTGCGCGCTGGGTGTGCGGCTCGGCGCGAGGCTGCGCGAGTCGTACTTCGGCCCCGGCGAGGAGCGCGTGCCCGGCTCGCTTGAGGACGTGATCGTGCGCGACCTCGACATCGAGATGGCCGCCGTGCCGTGGCGCGAGGTGTTGCTCGCGCACGGGATTGAGAACGCGGAGCTTGCGCATCAGTTGCGGGTGCGGCCGGTGGAGACGAGCTTCATCTCGGGGCTCGAGGAGCGCCCGATCCGCAATGTGCTGCTTGAGAACATCCGCTTCGCGCATCCCGGCGGCGGGACGGAGGAGCAGGCGTTGATCGAGGTCCCCGAGCGCCCGGACGCATACCCGGCGGCGGGGATGTTCCGCACACTGCCCGCGTGGGGCTTCTACCTGCGCCACGCGGAGGGCGTGACGCTGCGGAACATCCGCCTGGAACTCGGTGGCCTCGACGGCAGGCCGCCGCTGGTGAATGAGAACCTTGCAGACGAGGACCTGACGATCGACGGTCTCACGGTGCATGAGGCGTGGAGGTAGCCGATGCGTGCGGGCAGGCGATGGGCGGTCGCGTTGACAGTGGCGGGGCTCGCGGTGTGCGCGGCGGCCCCCGCGCAGGTGGAGGGCGTGAGCTGGCCGGAGGCGTGGGTGATGTTCGGCCCGGCGGCGTGGGAGGACGCGGAGGTTGACGCCCGGCAACTGCGGGAGGTCCCCGAGCGCCTGCGGCTGGGCGACGAGGAGTACGTGGGTCGCCGCGTTCAGTTCGACGGCGACCGCCTCGACATCTCGGCCATCCTCGGCGGACATGACCGTCAGGACACGGTCTTGCTCTTCGGCGAGTTGCACGCGGAGCGCGCGATGGAGATCCCGATCGGAGCGGCGGCCGACTGGTGGATGGCGTGGTGGATCAACGGCGAGCCGGCCTACGACACGCTCGAGGCCGGGAACGCCGGGCAGGACTTCTCAGTTGGCGCGCACACATTCAGGGTGCCTCTGCGCGCGGGCGCGAACATGGTGGCCGTGCGCGTCAGTGGGGGGCGGGAGGGGTTCCTGCTGGTGGCGGGGATACCGCCGGCCGAGCGATGGGACCCGCTGCTGCGCGCCACGCGCGAGGAGCAGCGCCGAAGCGAGCTGAGCAGCCTCATCGCCGACGCCGTGAGCGCGGAGGAGGCGGGCGAGCGGGCCGGGGCGCGGGCGTTGCTGGGGGAGGCGCTGGAGTTCGCGGAGCCGGGCGGCCATGTGGCGCTCTCCGTGCGCCTGCGGATCGGTGAGAGCCACGAGCGCGACGGGAACCACGAGAACGCTCGCGAGGTCTACGCGGAACTGCTGTCCGCCGAGCTTCCCTCGTGGGCGCGGCCGGTGGTGCAGGCCCGGCTGGCGCAGGCGCTGGAGGCGGCGGGCGAGTTCGCCGAGGCTCGGGACGCGTACCTCCGACTGACACGCATGCGCGACACTCACCCACACACGATCTCCGGAGCGCACCTTGGCCTCGCCGGGTGTCTCCTGGAGCTCGGCCATCCGCAGTTGGCCGCGCGACAGTATGAGCGTGTCCTCCGGATGGAGGACGCCCGCCCCGACCACGCAGCGCGGGCGCGGCGGGCGCTGGCGGAACTCGCCGGTGGCTGAGAGCGCCGCGGTGGGATGCCGCCCTGCGATCAGGCGTCCCTGAGATGCCTCACCGTCAGGCCGGTGACGTCGGCGCATCGGAGCGCCTCGCCTGCGTCGCCAGGGGGCGCCTCGGCGTCAATATCCGTGAGCACGACGTCTTCGCCGTCCGCGATCTCCACGGCGCTTCTCCACGCCGCCCCGACCTCCCCCCAGCGCACCTGCAGGTCGGAGACGCGCAGGCCGCTGACGTGCCGTGCGAAGAGCGCGGCGGGCACCTCCATCGTTCCGGCCGTCTTCGGCGCATCCCCCGCGAACCGCGGGTCCACGTCGTCACCGGAAAGCTCGACTCGCAGGTCGCGCAGTCGAATGTCTTCGATGTGATGCCCCGGGTTGCCGCAGATGTGAAAGCCCTGCCGGGCCCGCACGCGCATGCGTGAGAGCGAGATGTTGCGGATCGCGCCCGGCGGCTTCGCGTGTATCCCGAGGACCATGTTCACCGGCATGATGACGTCCATCGTGATGCCGTCGAAGTGGATGTTCTCCAGGGTGGTGCCATGGGCGGCGCGTTCGGAGTATGCGCTGTTGAAGCTGATGCCCGTCCGCGATTGCTTGATCACGAGGTTGGAGAGGCTGCAGTCGCGCACCTCGCCATCCCCGACGCCGACCCGGACCGCGTTGCAGGGCGTGCTGAGCACGCAGTTACTGACGGCCACGTCGCGGCAGGGTTGCGCGTGTTCGCCCAGCAGCCTGCTGTTGCCGCGCAGCGTGATCGAGTCGTCGCCGGAGGTGATGATGCAGTCGCTGACGGTGACCTCCTGGCAGCAGTCGATGTCGATGCCGTCGCCGTTGGGAGTCTGAGGCGGGTTGGTGATGCGTAGCCCCCGAACCTGCACCCGGGTGCAGCCGAGCAGCAGCAGTGTCCAGTAGGGCGAGTTGATGAGGGCGACGTCGCGGACGGCCACGTTCGTGCAGCGGCAGAAGAGTACCATCTGCCCCGGACGCCAGTCGCGGATCGGAAAGTTGCGGCGCTTGTTGCGGTAGGTCGTCGTGACCTCCTCCGGTGGCAGGGGCTCAAAGAACGCCGGCCCGTTGCCGTCGATCGTGCCCTCGCCGGTGATGGACACCTGGTCGGCCTGGTAGGCGATCACGAGGTGGGCGCCGGTGGCCTGCTCGCGCGTGGAGAAGGGGTTCTCGGGGAAGACGTCGTCGGGGTTGTAATCCTCGCGGCGCGTGCTGCCCAGCAGCGTTGCGCCGGCCGACAGGTGCAGGTTGACCCTGCTCCGGAGGTAGATCGTGCCGGTCAGGTAGGTCCCCGGCGGAACCAGCACGAGACCGCCCCCCGCCTCGTAGCATGCGTCGATCGCCGCCTGAAGGGCCTCGGTGACGAGTGTTTCGCCGTCCCCGACCGCGCCGAACTGCCGGACGTCGTACACGCCTGATGCTTCAGATAGATGCATCTTCGCCATCTCCCTCTCTGCGCAACTGTCCCGCCGCCGATCAGTCGAGGTCCAGCGTCTCTCCCGGCCGCAACACGTGGATCGGAGCCTGCCCGCCCCGCGCGCACCAGCGAGTCTGGACGAGCGTCGCGTGGCGCTCGGTCCACAGGTCCTGCGGCCGGCGGCTGAATTCGTAAAGGTAACTACTCACGTTGCGGCTTGTCTCGTGGGTAGAGTGTACCCCCCCCCGCAAGATTGTCAAGGAAAAGACGGAACTTATCGCGCAGAGATCTGTCTTGAATACCAAAGCTTACACTCGCAGCCA
>JBMNNW010000082.1:0-24699 GCA_050942735.1 Armatimonadota bacterium | reverse complement strand
ATACAACGGCGACGGCATGGCGGGGCACAGGTCCCCGCACTACAACGGCAACGGCAGGCGGGGCACAGGTCCCCGCAATACAACGGCGACGGCATGGCGGGGCACAGGTCCCCGCACTACAACGGCAACGGCAGGCGGGGCACAGGTCCCCGCACTACAACGGCAACGGCGGGCGGCGGTTCAGGCCGCTTTCGCGTTCTGTGACTCCTGAACGCCGTGACTGCGCACCAGCACTCGGGGGCTGATGAAGAGCGCGGGCGCCGCAAGCAGCAAGACCCGGCCCCAGTCGGCCGCGTTGAGCTGGCCCAGGTGGAACATGTCCCGCAGCGCCGGGACGTAGAGCAGTGACATGTGCAGCAGGATCGACAGCGCGATCGCGCCGAAGAGGTACTTGTTGCGGAAGCCCACTTGCCGGAACGAGCGCCGGTCGGACTGGCAGTTGAGTGCCGCGAACAGCTCAAAGAGCACGATCTGCGTGAGCGCGACGGTGCGGGCCATCTTCAGCGCCTCGGCCGCCGCGTCGCTCATCCCCTCGCCGCCGTGACCGTAATGGGCCAGCGCAAGGACGTCGCGGTACCCGAAGCCGTGGGCGGCCATCTCCCAGAGGAAGCCGCCGAGCGCGCCGAGCGTGACGAGCACACCGGTGACCACGAGGAAGGGCAGCATATCCGCGAGCATGTTCTCGTTGGGGTCGCGGGGCGGGCGTTCCATGATGTCCGGCTCGCCTCTGGTCATCCCCAGCGCGAGGGCGGGAAGGCCGTCGGTGACGAGGTTCACCCACAGGATCTGCAGCGGCAGCAGCGGCAGGGGCCATCCGGCCAGGACTGCGACCGCGATGATCAGCAGCTCGCCGACGTTCGTTGAGAGCAGCGAGCGGGTGAACTTGCGGATATTGTCGTACACCACGCGGCCCTCTTCGACCGCCGCGACGATGCTGGCGAAGTTGTCGTCGGCGAGGACGATGTCGGAGACCTCGCGGGTGACGTCGGTGCCCTTCCTCGCCATCCCCACGCCGATGTCGGAGCGGCGGAGCGCGGGCGCGTCGTTGATCCCGTCGCCGGTCATCCCGACGATCTCGCCGTTGGCCTGGAGGGCTTCGAGGATGCGCACCTTGTGATGGGGCGCCATCCGCGCGAAGACGGCGATCTCGCCGACCGACGCGCACAGTTCCTCGTCGCTCATCGCGTCGAGTTCGCGGCCGTCAACCACGCGGCCTCCGTCGATCAGCCCGATCTGCCGGGCGATGGCGGCGGCGGTGTCGCGGTGGTCGCCGGTGACCATCTTGACGGCGACGCCCGCTTTGCGGCAGCGCTCGATCGACTCGGCGACCTCCGGCCGCGGCGGGTCGATCATCCCGACGAGCCCAAGGAAGATCAGGTCGCGTTCGACGACCTCGGCCTCGCACGGGTCGCACAGCTCGTCCATCTCCCGGAACGCCAGCGCGAGGACGCGGAGGGCGTCGTCGGCCATCTCGGAGGCGGCCTCGCTGATGCGCCGGGCGGCCTCCTCGTCCATCTCGATGATGCCGTCTTCGGTCATCCGCCGGGTGCACAGGTCGATGATGACCTCGGCAGCGCCCTTGGTTGCGACGAGGTAGCGGCCGTCGGCCTCATGGATGGTGCTCATGCGCTTGCGCTCGGAGTCGAACGCGACCTCCTGCACGCGCGGGTGCTGCTCCTGGACCTCTTCCTCGTGGACGCCGAGCTTGCGGGCGAGCGGCAGCAGGGCGCCCTCGGTCGGGTCGCCGGTGATCGTCCAGCCGCCCTCCTCCAGCAGCGTTGAGTCATTGCACAGCGCCGCGACAAGCGCGAGCTGCTCGAGCACCGCGTGATCCTCGACGACCTCTCCGTCGCGAGTGACGCGTCCGGAGGGGGCGTAGCCGTTGGCCTCGACCTCGTGGAGGTCGCCGCCCGCGCGGATCCGCACGACGGCCATCTCGCTGGCGGTCATCGTGCCGGTCTTGTCGCTGCAGATGACGGTCGTCGCGCCGAGCGCCTCGGCGGCGGAGAGCCGCTTGACGATGGCGTGCCGCTGCACCATCCGGCGGACCGACATCGCGAGGGCGACGGTCACGACGGCCGGGAGCCCCTCGGGGATCGCGGCCACCGCGAGCGCGACCACGGCCATGAAGAGCGCGAGCGGCTCCTGTCCGCGGCCGAGCCAGCCCACGAAGAAGATGATCGCGCACAGCGCGCAGACGATCAGCAGCAGCGACCGGGCGAGCACCTGGAGCTTGCGCTCGAGGTTGGTGCTGGAGACGTCGGGCGCGCTCACCTGCTCGGCGATGCGGCCCATCTGCGTCTCCATCCCGGTCGCGGTGACCACCGCGAGCCCGTGGCCGTAGGTGATGTGCGTGCCCATGAAGACGCCGCTGCACTGCTCGGCGAGGTCGGTGTCCTCGGGGCAGGCGTCGGTGCGCTTGGCGACGGGCACCGATTCGCCGGTGAGCATCGACTCGTCGGCCTCAAGGTTGAATGACTCGATGACGCGGGCGTCGGAGGGGATCTTGTCGCCGGTCTCAAGCACGAGCACATCGCCCGGGACGACCTCCGTGGCCCTCACCTCGGCCTGCCGGCCATCCCGGAGCACGGTGGCGGTGGGCGCGGCCATCTTCCGCAGCGCCTCGACGGCCTTCTCTGCGCGGTACTCCTGCATGAAGCCGAGGATCGCGTTGATGATTACGATCGCCATGATCACGATCGAGTCGATCCGCTCGCCGATGACGAAGGAGACCGCGGCGGCCACCAGCAGCACGATGACGAGGATCTCCGTGAACTGCCGGAGGAATATCTTCAGGGGCCCCGGCCCGCTCCTGCGTTCGAGTTCGTTCGGCCCGAACTCCTCGAGGCGGCGCTCCGCCTCGTCTGAGGCCAGCCCCTGCCGCGGGTCTGCCCCGAGTTGATCGAGCACGTCTGCGGCATCGAGTGAGTTCCACGGCTGCGAGGCACGGGCGACCTGGGACGACTCGTCCATCAACGATTCTCCCTGATGCGGCGATGTGGTAGATGAGGCAACGGCAGCGACGACAACGACAAACGACCGGCGCGGCACAGGCCCCCGGAGATCGCAAGCGATCTCTTCGCGAGTTTGCTACGCAAGCATCGATGCCCCGGCAAACGGCGGCCGGACGATGGGGCTCAGCCCTTCACGACGGCAAGCGGCGTCATGCGGGCGACGCGGCGGGAGATGCCCGCCTCGTGCGTCACGGCAATGACGCGATCAACGTCCTTGTAGGCGTAGGGCGCCTCCTCGGCGAGCGTCTTGAGCCCGGCCGAGCGGACGCGGATGCCGCGGCTCTCAAGCTCCGCCTGGACCTCGCGGCCATGCTGACGCTTCATCGCCGCCGAGCGCGACATCACCCGCCCCGCGCCGTGGCAGGTGGAGCCGAAGGTCTGCTCCATCGCCCCGTCGGTTCCCAGCAGCAGCCACGAGGCCGTGCCCATGTCGCCGGGCACGATCACCGGCTGGCCGAGGCGTCGGTAGCGCTCGGGCACCTCATCACGCCCGGGCCCGAAGGCCCGGGTGGCTCCCTTGCGATGGACGCACAGTCGCCTCACGTCGCCGTCCACCGCGTGGTCCTCGAACTTCGCAACATTGTGCGCTACATCATACACCATTCGCAGGCCGATGTGCGAGGTCCCTTTTCCAAGAACGCGCTCGAATGCCTCGCGAACCCAGTGTGTGATGATCTGCCGGTTGCACCAGCCGTAGTTCGCGGCGCAGGCCATCGCGGCGTAGTAACGCCGGCCCTCGGGCGAGTCCACCGGCGCACAGGCGAGCTGGCGGTCGGGGAGGTCGAAGCCGTATTTCTCGGCCGCGCGCTGCATCGGCTTGAGCGAGTCGTCGCAGACCTGGTAGCCGAGGCCGCGGGAGCCGGTGTGTATCATCACCGTCACCTGGCCCTCGGCCTCGATCCCCATCGCCAGCGCCGCGTCCGGATCGTCGATGCGATCGACGCGCTGGATCTCGAGGAAGTGATTGCCCGAGCCGACGGTCCCAAGCTGCGGCAGGCCGCGGGTGAGGGCGCGGTCTGAGAGCGTGTCCGGGTCGGCGCCGTCGAGGCAGCCCTCCTCCTCGGTGACGTCGAGGTCATCGGCCGTGCCGTAACCCTGCGTGGCCGCCCAGCGCGCGCCCTGTGTGAGGACGCGCTGCAGCTCGCGCCGATCCAGCCGGACCTTCCCCGACTCGCCGACGCCCGCGGGTATCTCGCGGAAGATGTGATCGGTCAGCGCGTCGAGGCGGTCGCGCACGTCCTGCTCCTCAAGGTCGCTGCGCAGCAGGCGTACGCCGCAGTTGATGTCATACCCGACGCCGCCGGGGGAGATCACGCCCTCGGCAGAGTCGAAGGCGGCGACGCCGCCGATCGGGAAGCCGTAGCCGTAGTGGCAGTCGGGCATCGCCATCGACGGGCCGACGATCCCGGGCATGCACGCGACGTTCCTGACCTGCGTCATCGCCGCGTCGGTGCGCAGGTCCTTCATGAGCACCTCGTCGGCGAAGACGATCCCGTCGGTGCGCATGCCCACATCGCGGTCCATCGGGATGCGCCAGCGGTAGTCGTCGAGCTTCTCAAGCGGTCCGTCGTACTGCTGAGCCATCGGACGAACCTCCTTTGATCGCGGCGGGAACGAGAGCGACAGAATGACGATCGGCGACGGCAACGCGTCAGTCCCGATCGAAGAACGCCGACAGGCCCTCCTCGCCGCCCGCGTTGGTCGGCGGCGGAGGTGGCTTGCATGAGAGGCAGTACCCCGCGCTGTCGAGATGCCACGCCCCGCAGGCCGGACACCGCGCGTAGCCGTGTTCGGAGCGCCAGATGTCCACCTTCGCCTGCGCGAGCAGCAGCCGCTCGAAGCGATCCCGCATCTCGCCGTCGAGGTCGGCGGCAAGCTCAAGTATCTCCTGGATGCGCTCGGGCGGGACCCGGATCTCCGCCAGCTCCTCCTCGGTGGGCGTGGGAATGCCCTCGGGCTCGGCGATCGCCGCGTCCTGGATGTTGCGCCCGATCCCGGCGCTGCTGGGGCGGATCTCCTCGATCGCGTCCTCGCCCAGCGCGGCGTTGAGCCGTTCGATGATCGCCGGTGAGTCAAGGTGCATCTGCTCGGCGCGAGGGGCCGAGTCGCAGCGGACGTACACCACCGGGCCGCGTACGCTGATGACGTAGGTGTGCCGGGCGTACCACTCGCCCGCCACCTCCGGCCACAGCAGCATGCAGACGCCCTCGCGCGACTGCTCCAGCAGCCCGGCGCTCCTGAGAAAGGCCTGCAGCGCCTGGCCCGCGCGGCGGGTTGGGTTGCTGCGCTCCTCGGACATGATGGTCTCCACCGGACGGTCGCGTTACGCGTCGCTGATCTCCGCCGCCTCCTCGGTGGCCGCGCACGGCTCGCACACCGCGGGCGCCTCGCCGGTGCCGATCAGATGCGCGTCGGCGAGCCGGTCGGCGAGGTGCTCGGGGCAGCAGGCGCTCGTGACGATCATCTGCTCGTGATCGCGGCTGAGATTGAGCATCGCCGCGCCGCGGTCGGCATCGAGTTCGGAGAGGCAGTCATCGAGCAGCAGGATCGGCTGCCGCTCGGTGCGGCTGAGCGCGACCCGCGCCTCGGCGAGATTCAGCGCGAGAGCCGCGGTGCGCTGCTGCCCCTGCGAGCCGAAGCGGCGCAGGTCCACGTCCTCGACCATCAGCGCGATGTCGTCACGGTGCGGACCGACCTGCGTGGAGCCGCGGTCAAGCTCCCGCCCGTGCGTCTCCTCGAGGCGGCGGTAGAACTCGTCGGCGATCTCATCATCCGCGCTCAGTTCGTTGATCGACGGCTCGTAGCGCACCGTCAGCCGCTCGGCACCCACGCCGAGTCGCTCGTGCAGCGATGCCGCCTCGGGCGCGAGTGCGGCAAGGTACGAGCGGCGGTCGGCGGTGATCGGCGCGCCCGCCTCAACCAGCGCCCGCGTCCACGGCGCGAGCATCGCACCATCCCCGCCGCGGCGGCCGATGCTCTTGAGCACCTCGTTGCGCTGGCGCAGGGCGCGGCGGTAGCGCGTAAGGTCGTCGAGGTAGCGCGCGCTCGTCTGCCCGATCGCGGTGTTCATGAAGCGCCGGCGGTCGGACGGGGAGCCCTTCACGACATCGAGCGCGCCGACCCAGAAGAGGATCGCCTGCACGCGGCCGATGGCCTCCCGCGCCGAGGCGACCTCGCGGCCGTCCAGCTCGATCGCCTTCGCGCCGGAGCGCTGCCCGGCCCGGTCGCCGAGCGTGATGCGCATCGTCAGCGGACGGCCGTCGATCATGAACTGCCCGGTCGCGCGCGCCCACGTCTCCCCGTGGCGAACCAGGGTGCTGGAGCGCCCGCCGCGCGGCGAGGTGGTGGTGGCCAGCAGGTAGATCGCCTCAAGGATCGTGGTCTTGCCTGACGCGTTGGGCCCGAGAATCACGTTCAGCCCCGGCCGGAAACTCAGCTCGGCGCGCTCGTAGCAGCGGAAGTTTTCGAGTGTCAGGGACTGAAGATGCATGCAAAGCCCGCCCACGGGCGCATCAGGGTCACGAATGCAGAGACGGTGAGGGCACAGACCGCGTCGCCTGTGCCCGTCATCATCTCACCGATTCGTCGTGCGAGGCAGTAGTTCCTCACATGATCTGCATGGGCATGATCACGTAGATGTAGTCGTCGGAGTCCTGCGGCTTGAGCGTGCCGGGGGAGAGTGGCTGTGAAAGCTCCATCACGACCTCTTCCTCGGTGAGCGCCTGGAGCGCGTCGAGCAGATAGCGCGCGTTGAAGGCGATCTCCGGCTCCTCGCCCTCGAGCTTCGCGGGGATCTGCTCCTCCGCGTGGCCGACGTCCTGCGAGTCGGCGGTGATCGTAAGCATACCCTCGGAGCCGCGCAACACCACGCGGTTGGCGTCCTCCCGCGCGACGATCAGCGTGCGGCGGAGGGTGTGCGTGAAGTCGTCCTTGTTGACGGTGACGCGGCGGTCCGAGTCATCGGGCAGGACCTTCTCGTAGTTCGGGAACTGCCCCTCGATCAGGCGCGAGCCGACGGTGACGCCGCCGACAATGAAGGCAACCTGCGAGTCGGACAGGGCCATCCCGACCGTCTCGTCGGATTCGGGCTGGAGGATGCGCAGCACCTCGTTGAGCGCCCGCTCGGAGATGATCGCGGTGCGGCCCTCGTCGATCGGGATATCCGCGGTCAACCTGCGAAGGGCCAGGCGGTAGGTGTCGGTGGCCACGACGTCGATCCCGCCGGGGTTGATATTAAAGAGCGCCCCGGTGAGGATCGGTCGAGTCTCATCGCGCGAGGTCGCGAAGACCGTCTGCGAGAGGATCGCGTGCATGTCCCGCTGCGGGATCTCGAACTGCAGCGGGTCGTCCATCGGCGGGAGCATCTCGAAATCCGCCGCCGACATGCCGCGGATGCGGAAGTTCGAGCGCGAAGAACTGACGCTGAGCGTATTCTGCTCATCAGCCCTCAGGCTGATCTCCTCACCGGAGAGCGAGCCGATGACCTCCGTGAGCAGCCGCGCGGGGACCGTGACCGCGCCCTGATCGGCGACGCTGGCATCGATCTCCGCCTCGAGGCTGATGAACTCCAGGTCGGTGGCCACCAGCCGCAGCCCGTCCGGGGTGCTTTCGAGATAGATGTTGTTCTGGACCGGCTGAGTGCTGCGTCCCGAGACGCCGTGTGAGACGGTCTGCACACTCTCGTACAACTGCTCCTGGGGGCAGGAGAGGTTCAGCATCTCCGAGGCCTCCTCGCGTAGCCCGCGCAGTGTCTTGTTTACAACGCCCAAGTTAACCGCATGGACGCGTCTGCGTCAAGTCAATTCCGCGCGACTGATGCGCACACCTTCATGCGCAGGGTCTTCGTGTGATCGCTGGCCGGGACGCCAGATTGCGGAGCTTTCCACGGCAGTAGTAAAAGGATCTCAGGGTTTTAATACCTTACTACTCCTACTACTACTGCCGTGGAAAGCGTGGACAATACGCTCGCCGACCCGCCATCGACCGGCCGCGCGATGAAGACAACCCGAAGGCGCGGCTGTGGACGGCGGTGGAGAACCTGCTCACCGGCCGCCGTATTCGCCGGCAGTGGCTCGTAAGCGGCCGCGAACAAGTGGAAACTGCACCCGTCGCCGTGTCGGGGAGATCGTGGATTGTGCAGCTTTCGCCGCGGCGACCCGCTGAAGGCAACCGCAAGACAGCTTTCTGAGAACCTCTGCGGTTCTCGACAGTACCCACAACGCGCGGGGGTGCCGGAAGTTATACACGAGAACTCCCGCCCCCATCCAGCGTCAATCCACCGCCCGCGGGAACACCCCGTGGGACTAAGGCTGGCGGTTGT
This sequence comes from Armatimonadota bacterium, assembly GCA_050942735.1. Classification (GTDB taxonomy): domain Bacteria; phylum Armatimonadota; class Zipacnadia; order Zipacnadales; family UBA5352; genus UBA5352. The sequence continues at coordinate 16,365 of JBMNNW010000082.1, read as the reverse complement.
GATGGCGGAGGCGGAAGGTGATCTGCCGACGCTCACCCGGGGCGACCGTGGCATTGAAGATGAGCGTCTCGGCATCAACACGCTCGCACTCCTCGCTGGACTGCTCGAGCGTCCACGCGCCCTCATGCCGTTCGCGGATCAGAAGGTCCACCGGCTCCTCGCGCAGGTTCCGGATCTCAAGCAGCCAGCTCTCCTGCAGATCGAAGAGCGTCACCTTGTTAAGCGCGTCGAGCCGCCTGTCAACTTCCTTCGACACCTCGAGCGAGCGCTTCACGAGAATGCCCGAGGCCGGTCCGAGTGCCAGCTCGAGCGGCTCGCGAGGCGGAAGGTACGCCAGCGAGGTCTGCATGATGAACTCCCGCCCGGCCTCAGGCGCGGTGTAAAGCCGCACGGTGCCGGGGGGCAGCGCGGTCGCGCGCACGGGCGCCGCTCCGGAGACTGTGAGCAGCTCGACCGCCGCGTCACCGTGCCGGGCTTTGTCGAAAACGAAGCGGCGGGTGAGGTCATCGGCCGCGACCGTCGCGTTGAGCCACGGCTGCTCGACGGTGATCGACTGCCCCGCCTCCAGCGACAGCGACGCGCGGGCGAACTCGCCGACGAAGCGGGCGTCGGGCAGGTCGCGGTCGAGGGCGCTGGTCAGCCGGAGCGTGGCCTCAAGCTCAAGCGAGCCGCGCGCTCCCAGCACCGCGGCGTACTCCAGCGCCCAGGAGAGATCCTGGATCGGGTAGGTCAGTGACAGAGTGGCCTCCATCTCGCGAGCGGCCTGCAGCACCCACCGCGGGCCCTCCGGGCCCGTGCGGACGGCCACGAGCCGCACGGCGTCTGCGGGCTCAAGCTGGATCACGGCGTCATCGGCGGCGATGCCGAGGTCGTCGAGTGGCAGCGCCAGAATCGTCGTCTCGCCCTGCTGGAGCTGGACAAGCGCCCGGCGGGTGGCGTGCAGAGTCTTCGTGCCATCGAGGCGGATCGTCGCGGGCCCGAACTGCGTCGAGACTGTCAGGCCGGCCGCGAGCGCGGGCTGGAGAGCGACAACGACACATGCGATGACGGCGACGAGGCGGGCGATCATGATCAACGACCCCCATCTGCGAGATACGCGCCGGAAGGGTAGTTCGGCGCAGAGGGCGTGAAGGCCTTCAACGACCGAGTTTCGCCGACGTTTGCCCGGCTCCGAACGCGGATGGTATAATGCGGCCTCACTCGAATGCGGAGGGCACGCGCACGACAGGGACGCGACCGGTGAGTCGTGAATCACATGAATGAGGACACGCCGATGACGATCGAGGTGCTCGTCGAACCCGAGGGGGAGGGGCTGGAGCTTCCGGCCGCCGCGACCGAGGGCTCAGCGGGGATGGACCTGCGCGCGGCGATCGAGAGCGCCGTGACGATCGTGCCGGGCGGGCGCGCGCTGATCAGCGCGGGCTTTCGGATGGCGCTGCCTTCGGGCTATGAGGCGCAGGTGCGGCCCCGGAGCGGGCTGGCTCTGCGCCACGGCGTGACGGTGCTCAACTCGCCGGGGACGATCGACAGCGACTACCGCGGGACGGTCGCGGTGATCCTCGTGAACCTCGGCGAGGAGTCGTTCGTGGTACGACGTGGCGATCGCATCGCGCAGATGATCATCGCGCCGGTGACACGAGCGCGGCTCGAGCGGGTCGATGCGCTGCGCGAGAGCGAGCGAGGAGACGGCGGCTTCGGCCACACGGGCCGGGGCTGAACGAGGCATATCTGCGGAGAGGTGGGCTCGGAGTGAAGATGACACGAACGCTGGCCTGGGTGGCGATGGTGAGCGGGATCGCGATACTCATGCTGACGGCGGGATGCGGGGAGCAGCCGGCGATGCGCGACACCGTGCAGGTGCCCGAGGGCGACCTCGCGCGGCAGGATGATGAGGGACCGGAGATTGAGGAGACCGAGCCGGGCAAGGAGGCCCCCGACTTCACCGTCCCGCTGGTTGGTGGGGGAGAGGTGAGCCTCGCCGACTACGCGGGGAAGATCCTCGTGCTGGACTTCTGGGCGACCTGGTGCGGGGCGTGTGTGGCGGAGTTCCCGCACTACCAGGAGCTTTACGACGGCTGGGACCACGACGAGGTGGCTTACCTCGGCCTGTCGGCGGACGGAGACATGAACACCGTGGAGGCGTTCATGCGCGGCCGCCCGGACCTGACGCTGCCGATGGCGCTTGCGTCCGATGAGTTGCTGGAGGCATACCTGCCGACGCGGACGCTGCCGTCATCGCGGGTGATCGACGCGGACGGGATCGTGCGCTACGAGTTCCGCGGGCCGGGCGCGGAGAAGGTCGAGGCCGCGGTGCGGAGGCTGCTGGCTGAGAGCGAGGAGTGAGGGTCCGGACCTCCGGCGTCGGCCGACGCAGGACAGCCGCGCCGGCGCTGAAGGGCTCCGCCGGTCGCGTGGCGAAGAGCCGCCGGGATGAGTGAGAAAAGCGACGGGCAATATGCGCGGGCCGCCGGGTTCGTGGCGGCCCTTCTCTCCGGCGGCATCATGGGCATCTCCTGGCCGCTGCAGAAGTTCGTACTCTCGCAGGACGTGGTCGGCCCCGCGTCGCTGCACTGGCTCAATGTCATCGGCCTCTTCGCGATCGTGGCCCCGATCTACCTGGTTCGCTACCGCGGCCGGCTGAGCTTTCCGGGCTTCCATCCGGCGTGGCTGCTGCTCCTGGGCGCGGTCGCCTGCGTGATGCACTTCAGCCGCAACTTCGGGCTCGCCGAGACCTCCGCGACCACCGCGGCGATCGTGGAGTCCTCCGAGGTCGTCTTCGTCTTCACGTTCTCCTACCTGCTGCTGCGCAAGCCCGTGCGGCCGATCGGCTGGATAGGCGCGGGGCTGGTGCTCTACGGGCTGATCCGCGTGGCCATGGTGGGCACAACGGCCCTGAACTTCAGCCTGCTGGGCGTGATCGCACTTGTGATCACGGGGCTGACCATCGCGGTCAACGCGCTGCTGGTGAAGACGAAGCTCGTCCGTGTGCCCAGCGAGCTGATCATCCTCGGGAGCATGGCGGTGCAGCTCGTGGTGTTCTCAGTGGCGGTGCCGAGCGCGGGGCTGCTGCACGAGGTGAGCGCGCTGAGGCACGCGCCGCTGGTCGCCGGGCTGGTGCTGACCGGCTCGGTGGTGTGGGGGACGCGGCTGGTGATCTACTACTTCGCGCTGAAGCGCTCGCCGATGTGGGCGGTGCGAATACTGGCGCTGAGCGGCCTTCCGGTGGCGACGCTGGCGGACCTGCTGGTCCTGCGCGCGCCGGTGACGGGCGGGCATGTGGTGGGGCTGGTGGCTGCGATGGTGGGGGCGGCGCTGGTGATCCTCGCCGAGCACCGGCAGTCCCTGCTGCAGAACGGGAAGAGTTTGCGAGCCTCTCCGGCCGCGCGACCCTGAGCAGGACCGAGCGGCCCGGGCGGGCGGGCAGGGAAGTAGGCCCCTCCTGAACGGCAAACGACGGCGGGGCACAGGTCCCCGCCCTACAAACGGCGGCGGGCGGGCAGGGAGGTCCACCCCTCCTGAACGGCAAACGGCGGGCGGGGCACAGGTCCCCGCCCTACAAACGGCAGCGGGCGGGCAGGGAAGTCCGCCCCTCCTGAACGGCAAACGGCGGGCGGGGCACAGGTCCCCGCCCTACAAACGGCAGCGGGCGGGCCTCTGCCGAGGGAGATCGGCGGCCGGGGAGAGGAATCGCGGCAGTCCGCGGGCAATAGCCTCGCGACGCGCAAAAGCGCAGCACGGAAGGGCTCGATCGTCATGGCGTTGCGAATCGGCGTCGCAGGATTGCGTCGCGGGATGGGCTTTGTGCGAACCTTCAGCGGGCACGCCGAGTGTGAGCTTGCAGCGGTCTGCGACGTGGAGCCGGGGCGGGCGGCGGAGGTCGCGGAGCAGTTCGGCGCGCCGATGCACTTCGAGGACTACTCCGAGCTGTGCCGCGCGGAGATCGACGCGATTGTGGTCGCGACGCCCGCGCCGCTGCACGTGAACCACACGCTCGAGGCGATGTCGGAGGGCAGGCATGTGCTGTGCGAGGTGCCGGCGGCGTGGAACCTCGAGGAGGCCGAGCAGCTTGCGCGGGGTGTCGAGCGCGCGGGGCTGAAGTACATGTTCGCGGAGAACATGTGCTATTACGCATACATCGAGACCTACGAGCAGATCGTCCGGCGCGGGGAGATCGGGAGGCCGATCTACGCGGAGGGCGAGTATATTCACGACTGCCGGCAGTTGATGCACGATCGCTTCGACGGGATGACTCCGGGCTCGGAGAGTGGGGTAACGTGGCGGGCGTCGCTGCCGCCGATCCACTACTGCACGCATGACCTCGGTCCGCTGCTGGAGATCATGGACACGCGTGTGGTCTCGGCGACAGGGATGCACACGGGCAGCAACGTGGAGCCGCAGTGGGGGACGATCGACATGGAGGTGGGGCTCTTCAGGTGCGAGTCGGGGGCGGTCATCAAGATCCTCACCGGCTTTTCGATCGCGCGGGAGCCTTCAATGCACTGGATGGTGATCTACGGCACGGAGGGCTACATCGAGGGGCCGCGAGCCGGGACCGGCGGCAGCCACATGATGTACACCGAGCGGACGAAGAACCTGCACGGGCCGATGACGCTGCCGCTGTCGAGCGCGCACACGGGGGCTCCGCCGGAGGCGACCGCGGGCGGGCACGGGACGAGCGAGTATTTCATGTGCAACGACTTCGTGCGCTGCATCGTCGATGACACCGAACCGGCGATAGATGTCTACCGCGGGCTGGACTACTCCGTGCCGGGGATCTGCGCGCATATCTCGGCGGAGAACGGCGGGGAGCCGGTGGAGGTGCCGGACTTCCGGTGAGACCGGAGGAGCGACGCATGTAAACGGCACATGTGTCGCTCTGGACGGCAACGGCGGACGGCACAGGCGGGAGCGGGGGGGCGGGTCTGCTGCGCAGACGTCGATGTCCTCCAACACGGCGGCCAGATGCCCCGCAGGAGGGGTGGGCGCAGCTCAGAGAGCTGACCCTGCCCGCCCTACAACGTCATCAGCCCGCACTCCCGGCAGATCGCCTCGAGTTCCGCGATGCGCGCCGCGGGCTGGCGACGCGCTTCCGGCAGCGGGTCGGGCAGGCCCAGCCACGAGTACTTGCCGCCTGTCGCCGGGTTGAACGGAAGAAGCTCAATCCGCTCCGCGCCCAGCCCCGCCGTCAACTGAGCGATCTGTCGGATCGCTCCGTCGCTGTCGTTCACATCAGGGATCAGTGGCACCCGCACCAGGACCTCTGCGCCGCTCTCCAGCAGCCCCTGCAGATTCGCGATGATGCGTTCGTTCGGCGCGCCCGTGTACTCCGCGTGGGCCGCCGAGTCCGCCAGCTTCAGATCGTAGAGCCACAGGTCCACGACCTGCGCGAGGCGCTCGATCGTCGCCCACGGCGAGAGCCCGCAGGTCTCCAGGGCCACGTGAATGCCCGCCTCGCGGCACAGCGACGCGATGGCGCGGGAGAAGTCGGGCTGCGCGGTCGGCTCGCCGCCCGTGATCGTCACGCCGCCGCCGGTCCGCGCGAAGAAGGGCGCGAGCCGCTCGGCCTCGTCGGCGATCTCGCCCGCGGTAGCTGTCCGGCCCTTCACCTCCAGCGCGCCCGCCGGGCAGGCCTCCACGCACGCGCCGCACAGGTCGCACCGGGCGCGGTCCTCAGCGTCGATCAGGCCCGGCCGCCGGATGCGCCGGGGGCAGGCGTTCACGCATGCTCCGCAGTGCCTGCAGCGGATCTCGTACCAGACGATCTCCGGCCCATGCACCTGCGACTCGGGGCTGTGACACCACGCGCAGGTGAGCGGGCAGCCCTTGAGGTAGACGGTCATGCGCACGCCGGGGCCGTCGTGCAGCGCGGTCTGATCGATGTCGAAGATGGTGCCCGTCACCTCGCGGAGGCTCTTCACCAGCCCAGCTCCTCGCGGGCGATGACTTCCTCCTGCGCCTGCTCGCTCAGCAGCACGAAGGGCACGAGGTAGCCGCCGATGCGCACGTAGAGGTCGCGATAGGCGTCGGGGTCCTGCTGCGCCGCGCGCATCTGCTCGGTGGAGGCGAGGTTGTACTGAAGCTGGTAGACTCCGAGGTCCATCGCGGCCCCGGTGAGCCCCAGCAGCGCGTCGGCGCCCTCGTCGGTGTCGAGAACGTTCGCCTGGAAGCGCACATTGCAGGTGGTGCCGCCGAGGCCGCGGGAGTGGTCGAACCCTTCGGTGATCGAGCGGACCAGCGCCGGGAAGCCGGGCGTCTGCACGCCGGTGCAGTTCATGATCGAGTTGGCCAGCGGCTCGCCCGCGAGGCGGCCGTCGGGGGTCGCGGGCGTGGCCTCGCCGTAGCGGATCCAGACCGTCCAGCCGAGGAAGCCGGGGAAGAAGGGGCCGCCGAGGTAGTTGCGGTTGCCCTCGATGAAATCGCACCAGCTTCCGGCGACCTCGCCGAAGAGCCGGTTGGGCAGCGGGTGGTCGGTGCCGTGCTTCGGGCAGTCGCGCAGGATCGCCCGGCGCATTCGGTCGCGGCCCTCGAAGTCGTCGCGGATCGCGGAGCGGAAATCATCGAGCGTGTACTCCGCGCGTTCCTCGACGAGCGTGAAGATCGCGGCGAGGCTGTCCACGACGTTGGAGGTGCCGACGGCCTCGGGCTGGATGAAGTTGTAGAGCGCGCCGCCGTCGGAGATATTCCGCCCGCTCTCGATGCAGCCCTCGATGAGGCACGACAGCAGTGGGAAGGGCCGGTGTACGGACTGCAGCCACAGGTCGCGGTTGCACTGGATGACCGCCCCGTCGGCGGCATGCTTCAGCACGCGGATGAAGGCATCGCGCAGTTCGGAGTAGGTCCGGGGAAGGCCGTTGTCGTGCCGTTTGGAGGGGCCGGTCTCCGTCCCGGCCCGGCCGTTTGCCGTCGTCGTTTGCCGTCCGCACAATCGATCACAGTCGTTCCTCCAACTCGCCGGCGGATCCGCCAGCCGCAACCCCACGTCCGTCGCGAAGTCATCGGCGTGGCCCTTCTCGGGGTGGACGGCGCCGAAGAGCGCGTACTGCAGGCACATCGCGAGGTTCACGTAGGGCCATGCGACATGCGGGTTGCTCCGGCCCATGATCGAGGTCTCGGTGCAGGTGCTGGGCAGGTGATCGACGGCGTGCTCAAAGGGGACGCCGTGGCGCACGAGGCCGCTGACGATCTGATCGGAGTTGAAGATCGAGGGCTGCCCGTTGCCGTTGCGCAGCAGCGCGATGGCCCGGCGCATGAACTCTCCGTCGATGTCCGAGTGCCAGGAGATGTCGATGCCGGGGAAGTACATCTCCACCCGGTCGGCGAGTTCGAGAATGCGGAACGAAAGCTCGTTCGTGGCATCCGACCCATCGGGCCTCCGGCCGCCGATGACGAGGATCACCGCGCTCATCGAGGGGCCCTGGAACTCGTTGCACTTGATCAGAAGCTGCGCGAGCAGGTCGTCGGCAAGCTGCTCGTCGAGCGTGCCCGCGTCGCGCTCGGCGGCGTAGAAGCGCCACGGCCACTGGTCGAGCCGGCCGGGGCCGAAGCAGTGGTGGTGGGTGGAGTTCTCGAGCGCTACGCCAAGGAACATGAACCACCCGAGCTGGATCGCCTCGCGGAAGGTGCGCGGCGGCTCGTGGGCGATCCGCCGGCAGGTCGCCTCGATCTCGCGCAGTTCGTCGGCCCACGCGCGGTCCTCGGCCTCGTTCGCCATCTCGCCCGCGAGGTCCGCGTAGCGCTCGATGAGCTGCTGCAGCCCGCCGAGGGCGATGCGCGCGGCCTCGTAGAAGTGCTGCTTCGCCGGCGTCTCCGGATCATCGGCGCGGAGGGCCTGCTCGGCGTCGTCGATGCGCCGGAGGATTCCGCCGAGGCCGTGGCTGCAGGCGGTCGGGTAGTCGGGCGCCATGTGCCCCTCGGAGACGAAGCCGCGCCAGTGCTGGCGGCCGAGGTAGGCGTTGGCCTCGGCGATCTCGGCGGCGAGGGTCTCGTCCACGTGGGTGTTGGGGTGCCAGCCGACGAGCCGCTCGCCCTCGCGGATGCGCACGGGCATCGTCGCGAGCAGGTGGGCGACGGCCTTCGCGACGCGGATCTGCCGCTTCGGCTCGCCCTCGGTCGCGCGGAAGCTTTCGGCCATGATGATGGCGCGCTCGTCGAAGGTGCCGCCGTCGGCGAGTACGGCCTCGCGCAGATTGCGCGACCACTCCGAGAGCCCCTCGGGGCCCACGGGCTGCGGGAGTGCGTCTGTTGTGCGGTCGATGGTGGTGGCCATCACGATCCTCCGAACTGAAGACGTCAATCCGCGTCATTGCTCACAGTTGTGCCCTCCCCCCTCGTCCCGAAGGGAGAGGGGGGATCGAGGGGGGTGAGGCCGCGCTTCGATCATGCGGCGTTCGCCGTCAGCTTGCCACTTGCGACGTGCGACTGGTGACTGCCGTCACCCGCCCCTCGCGTCGAACTCCGCGCGTTGCTGCGAGATCAGCCGGTCCTGCTCCTCCGCCCAGGGGTCGAGTATCTCGCGCAGATACCAGACCTCCTCGGGGTTCTCATCCGCCAGATTCCTCGCTTCGCTGAAATCCTCGGTGATATTCGACAGCCACGGACTCGGCGGCGTCTCGTCGGAATCGCGGAAGATGCCGTTGAGCACCAGCTTCCAGTCGCCGCGGCGGATGGCGCGCTGGCCGCGCAGGTTCCACGCGATCCAGTCATGAGGATTCTCCCCGCCGCCGACGAGCATGTCAAGCAGAGAGATGCCGTCGAGGTCGTAGCGGGAGGGGTCGCCGCCGGCGGCCTCCAGCATCGTCGGGAAGATGTCCATCATCACCGCCATCTCGCCGGAGACCTGCCCGGCGGCGATCGTTCCCGGCCAGCTCATGATCGCCGGCTCGCGCACGCCGCCGTCCCAGACGGTGCCCTTGTGCCCTTTGAGCCCTCCGGTGGTGCCGCCGTAGTACGGGTCCCTCGTGCCGTCCATCCAGTTGCGGGTCTCGCGCGAGGGGCCGTTGTCGGATGAGAAGAAGATCAGCGTGTCCTCGCGGATCCCCTCCTCCTCCAGCGCCGCGACGATCTCGCCGACGCCGTCATCAACGCAGGCGATCATCGCGGCCATCACCTGCCTGTCCCATGGGAGGTGGGCGAAGCGGTCCATGTACTCCTGCGGCGCGTGCATCGGGTAGTGCGGCGCGTTGTATGATGTGTAGAGGAAGAACGGGGCGCTGTCAGATGCGCATTCGTGGATGTACTCGACTGAACGATCGGTGATCATGCTCGTCATATACTCACCGTTGCGCCAGATCTCTTCACCATCCTCCCAGAGGTCGTGGAGCGGGTCCACGCCGCGATCCTGCATGTAGTAGAAGAGGTGCGAGTAGTAGTCTATGCAGCCGGAGAGGTGGCCGAACCACTGCTGGAAGCCGAAGTTGTGGGGCATCGAGCGCTCGGTGACGCCGAGGTGCCACTTGCCGAAGAGGGCGGTGCGGTAGCCCTCGTCGCCGAGCGCGTGGGCGATGGTGTTCTCGCGCTTTGAGTCGGGCAGGCCCTCGGAGGAGCGGTCGCTGCGCAGCACGCCGTTGACGCCGGCGTGGTCGGGGTACTGGCCGGTGATGAGCGACGCGCGCGAGCCGGAGCAGACGGCGCAGTTGGAGTACCAGTCGGTGAAGCGGATCCCGGATTCGGCGAGGGCGTCGAGGTGGGGTGTGCGCACGTGTTTGTCCCCCATGCACGAGAGGTCGCCGTAGCCGAGGTCGTCGGTGTATATCACGATCATGTTCGGGCGGTCGTTGGGCATCGGCGCGATCACTCCCGTGTGCGGGGCCTCTGTCACGACGTGCGGGATGGTTCGCGTTCGTCGGCCTGAGACCTGCCTCGCGAGGGGAGGCGTCGGGTCGTCGGCGGCGAAGCTGTGCCGCTGGACGAACGACGGACGAGAGGGAGCGCGCGAGATGACTGAGAAGGCACGAGTGACAGAGGGCGACATTCTGCAGGGCCTGCGCGAGGTGGGGCTGAGCGCGGGGGACGTGGTGCTGGTGCATTCGTCGCTGAGCGCGTTCGGCCACGTGGAGGGTGGCCCGGACACGGTGATCGACGCGCTGCTCGAGGCGGTGGGGAAGAGCGGGACGGTCGTGGTGCCGACCTTCGACTGGGGACGGGCCCACAAGGCAGAGCGCGTTACCTTCGACCTTAAGAACACCTCGTGCAGGAAGGAGATGGGGATCATCCCCGAGACCTTCCGCCTGCGCGAGGAGGCGAGGCGCTCGACGCACGTCTGCCACTCGGTGGCGGCCATCGGCCCGCGCACGCGCGAGGTCCTGGGCCACGGCGTCAGCAGCTTCGGCGCGGGCAGCACCTTCCACGCGCTCTACGACCATGACGCGTGGAACCTGCTGCTGGGCGTGGAGTTCACGTCATGCACGGAGCTTCACGCGGTGGAGGAGTACATGCGCGTGCCCTATCGCTACCATCGGGATTACGTCGGATCGACGGTGATCCTCGAGGACGGCACGGAGGTGCCGAGCGACTCGCTGGAGTTCCTGCGCTACGACGGCTACCTCAACGACTTCGGGAAGATGCGGGCGGTGCTGGAGCCGCACGGGGTGCTCCGGACCACCGAGATCGGCGATGCGCTGGTCACGAACGTGCGGATCAGGGATATCTTCGACATCACGCGCGAGTACATGGAGCGGGACATCGGCTTTCTGCTCAACGAGCCGTCGCGCGAGCGGCTGGCGGCCGAGCAGGACCGCGGGCCGGAGGAGCCCCGGGTCTGAGGCCCCTCCGGGAGCCGTGGCCGCGTGCGGCCGGCGCTACTGCCGGTCGCAGATCAGCTCGCCCGCGACGCCGATGTTCTCGCGCGAATTCTCGCGAATGAACACGACGAAGGCCTCCCTGGGCATTCCGTATGCCGAGGCGAGGGCGTCGGTGATGTCGGCGCACAGTTCGCGCTTCTTCTCGATCTCGAGCGACGGTCCGTCCACGGTGACGACAGGCATGGTGCGGTCTCCTTTGCGTGGCGTTGATTGATGCGAAGGCGCAAGGCAGAGACGGGAACGGGGTCCCGGATATCGGCGACGATCTCTGCGCGGGTTCGCTGCGAACGCAGCGATGCCCTGCAAACGTCGCCGGCGGGTGGTCCCTGGAGTTGTAGTCGGGGCGCGCCCGCCCGGACGGCGTTTCGCGAGGACAACGGCGGACGGCACCGGCGGCGGCGGGGCCCCCGTTGAAACCTCCGGCCGGCCCGGGTACAATACCTGCACACATCGCGGCCGCCCGCGCGGGGTGGCCGCCGTCATCCCGGTCGTCGTGAACGGCCTTACATCAAGGAGTCTATGCTGATGGTCCATCGATCGACCACCGCCGTGATGATCGCGCTTCTGATCGCCGCGTCGGCGTGCGCGCAGGAGCAGTTCCCCGCCAACTCCGACTTCACCGCCGGCCTCGCGGGATGGACAGCCCCCGAGGGCTCCGGGCTGGAGGGCGGCGCGCTCGCGCTGGCAGGCGGCAACGCCGTGTCCGATGCCTCGGCGGAGCCGCTGGAGGGCTGGCAGCGCGTCGAGGCGCGCGTGAAGGGGCCCGGTCGGGCGTCCGATTCCGCGCTGACGCTCGCGCTGGTGGCCGCCGGCGATGAGCGGCCGCTCGCCCAGGCCGCCGTCGGCGCGTCGGAGGCGGGCACGAGCTGGCGGACGCTTTCGGCGGAGCTGCTGCCGCCTCCCGGAGCTCTGGCGTCGGTCGTGGTCGGCGTTCGCGGCGACGCCCGCTGGCTGATCGACAGCGTCTCGGTCAGGCCCGTCGATCCGCCGGGCGCCGAGCCGTCGGGGAACGCGCCGGTGCTCCCCGAGCCGCTGCCGGGCGACTGGGAGCCCGAGGGGCTGCTCAACGCGATCAGGCGGCCTCTGGGCGTGGGCTCGGAGTTGCTGGTGCAGGTTGGCGGGCTGGAGGTTGGGATGCCCGAGGAGGTCACCGCACAGCGCGGGCACCGCGGCGCCGTCCCGCTGATCGTCACCAGCAGGGCGATGGGCGAGCGCCCGCTGACCGTCTCGGTCACCGGGCCGCCGGGATTCTTCGCGCCGGAGCGCACCGTCACCATCCGGCCGGGCCGCAACACCGTCTTCAGGGCGTCCGTGCAGGCGTTCTTCGTCGGCACCCGCACCGCGCGGATCACCTTCCGCAGCGGCCAGCATGAGGCGTCCGCGCCGATCCGCGTCACCGTCGAGCCGTCCTACCCCGCGCCCGGAGTCGCCATCACCGGAGGCGAGCCGCCCGCGGGTATGCTCGACGGCCTCGCCCAACTCGGCATCCCGCTGGTCGCCGCGGCGCAGGCGGTCGCGCTCCCGGAGTCGCTCACACGCCTGGCGCTGCTGCCCCCGCCGTGGTCTGATGAGGCGCTGCGCTCGGCGGCCGGGCAGGCGGCCGGGCGCGCTGAGTTCATCGCGCTGCACCACCCCCGCGGCGAGGCAGCCGACGCCGACGCTCTGGCGGCGACCTCGGAGCTGCGCGCGGCGCTCAACGCGACCGCCGGAGCCGTCGCCACCCTCGGCCCGCCCGCCGATCTGCAGGCCGGATCGCCCCCGGAGATCACCGAGGCCGATCTGACCGGCGCCCGAAGGCTCGGGGCGACGGGCGCCATCTCCGCGCCGACGCTGCGCCTGCCGGTGCTCGAGGCCCGGCCCGCCCGCGCGGTGATGCTCGACCGCGCTCCGGTCGCCTCACCGCAGCCGGCGTGGACGGCGTTATCGGAGGCGCTCGAGATGGAGGCGATCGCGCGAGCGATCCGGGAGGGGGCGCGGCTGCCGATATTCTTCGCCGATCTCGCGGCCCGCTCCACCGGCTCGGCTGAGACCGACGCGGCGGTGCTCGCGCGCGTGCTTGCCGTCTGCGCCTATCAGGGCGCGACCGGCTGGACGGTTCCCGCCCGCACCGGCGACGCCCCCGGCGGCGCCGACGCGTTCTGCCCGTTCACCGACGACGGCGCGCTCCGCGGCCCGGTGGCGCAGGCGTACTCGGAGCTGTCACGCGAGCTTGCCGCCGCGGCTCCGGTGATGATCCTCAGCCAGACGCCCGAGATCGGCAGGTCGCCGGGTGCGGCCGTCGGCTTCCGGCCCTTCATCCGGAATGACGAGGGCATCCTCGCGCTATGGAACAACACCGGCGCGCCCGTGGACCTGCTCTTCGAGATGCACACTCCGCCGCTTGATCTGCACACGGTCACGGTCGGTCCGGGCGGTGTCACGCGGGAGTACGTCGGCGAGTTCCGCTTCTCGGAGGACGCGGTGACGCTGAACCGCCCGGTGGTCTTCGTGACGCTGCAGCCCGGGCAGGTGAAGGTGCTCTCGATGCAGCTTGCGCGAGCGCAGACCGGCTGGCTCTCGTCGGTGGAGTACAGGCCGCGGATTCGGCGCAGCGACGGCGGCGGCAGGAGTTTCATCGAGGAGTGGAAGGAGCGCGGTCTCTACCGCTGAGCGACGCAACGGCCGGGTTGGTCGTCGTCGTTTGTCGTTGTCGTTTGTCGTTGTCGTTTGTAGGACAGGCATCCCTGCCTGTCGCCGTTGGTGAACGGACGAGGCAACGTCGAACGACAGGCGGGACACAGGTCCCCGCCCCTACAACAACGGAGGGTCCCCGCCCTGCAAACAGCCGTGGTCGTTGTGGCCCTGGCGCCCTCGCCGGGGAGTCGTTGGTGGTCGTCGTCTGTCGTTGTCGTCTGTAGGACAGGCATCCCTGCCTGTCGCCGTTGGTGAAAGAGGCAAGGGACGGCAACGGCCGACGCATCTGAAGACGCGTCGCTCCGGACGGCGGACGGCGACGGCGGCAGGCACGAATGCCTGCCCCACGAACGACAGGCGGGGCAGGGTTAGTTCTCTGAGCTGCGCCCGCTGTTCCTTGACGATGGTGGCCTTTCCGTGACACGGGGAGCCGGCCCGCTCGCCCCGAACGGAGGACGACAAACGAAAGGCGCCGCACGGGGCCCCGGAGGTCGCGAGCGATCTCTCGCGAGTTTGCTGCGCAAACGTCGACGCCCGGCAGATAGCGGACGGCCTCAGCGTCGCACGGGGACGGCCACGCGGGGCTCGTCATCAATGATGCCGGGAAGAGCACCGATGAGATTCGACAGAGACCCACGATGGGCGCGACTGGCCGGGTACATCGCAGCGCTGCTCTCCGGCGTCGTGATGGGCACGTCGTGGGTGCTCTTCAAGCTCGAACTGAACCTCGAGGCGCTCGGCCCCGCCGACGTCAACTGGCTGAACATGATCGGCGTGGCGATCATCGTCTGGCCGGTCTACCTCATCCGCCACCGCGGGCGGCGCTTCCCGCGCGAGCATCCCTACCGCTGGCTGCTGCTCTTCGCGACCTTCGCCGCCGCGATCTTCTACCTCCGCAACATCGGCGTGGACCTGTGCGGCGCGACCACCGCCGCGATCGTCAGCCGCATCGAGACCGGCTTCGTCTTCATGCTCTCATACCTCGCGCTGCGCCAGCCCGTCAGCGGGCTCGGGTGGTTCGGCACCGCCGTTCTGCTCGCCGGAGCGCTGCGCACCATCGGCGTGGGCTCGGCCGAACTGGTCTTCCCGATCGCCGGTGTCATCGCGCTGGTCGGCGCCGCGATGTTCATCGCTCTGAATGCCACGATCATCAAGACGCAGTTCAACCGCGTGCCCAACGAGATGGCGATCCTCGCCAGCGCGACCGTGCAGACGGTGATCTTCACGATCGTCGTGCCGACTTTCGTGGGGCTGGAGGGTGCGCGCTTCGTGCTGGCCAACCCGCATTACCTCGGCCTCGTGGCGCTGGCCTCGCTCGGGATCGCGGGGAACCTCTTCCTCTACTACTACGCGATGAAGCGCGCGCCGATGTGGGCGGTACGCGTCCTCGCGCTGATCGCGCTGCCCACGGCCGTGGCGGGCGACTACCTGATCCTCGGCCAGCCGATCACGATGAACGCGGTGCAGGGGATGGCGCTGGTGATCGTGGGCGCGCTGATCGTCATCCAGTCCGGACGACGCCCGGTTAGAACACAGATGGCCGGTGGCGACTGAGCGGGCAGCCGACGGGCCCGCGGGCGTCACCGGTCGGAGGAGGCCAGTTATGACAGGCGACCGCCTGAGCGACGAGTTCCCGGTCAGGGAGGAGTTGATCTACCTCAACCACGCCGCGGTCTGCCCGATCCCCCGGCGGACCGCCGCCGCCGTCTGCGCGATGGCCGAGGAGTACCGCGACCGCGGCTCATGGGACTACCCGCATATCCTCGAGACGGTGCGACGGGGCCGCGAGCGCCTCGCCGATCTGATCGGCGCACGCGCCCACGAGGTCGCCTACGTCAAGAACACCACCTCCGGGTTGATGCTTGCCGCCGAGAGCATTCCGTGGCGCGAGGGCGACAGCGTGGTGGTGGCGGAGATCGAGTTCCCCGCGAACGTCTACCCGTGGCTGAACCTGCGGCGGCGCGGGGTCGAGGTGCGGATGGTCGAGTCGGGCCCCGACCGCATCCTCAGCGTTGACGACTACCGCGCGGCCTGCGACGGGACCACACGCGCGATCGCGGCAAGCTGGGTGCAGTACTCCACCGGGCAGCGCATGGAGATGGCGGCGCTCGCGGAGCTTGCCCGGGAGAGCGGCGCGTATCTGATAGTGGACGCGATCCAGGGGCTCGGGGCGCTGGAGGCGGACGTTGGGGAGATGGGCGCGGACATCCTCTGCGCCGACGGGCACAAGTGGCTCCTGAGCGTCGAGGGCTGCGGGCTGATGTACGTGAGCGACCGCGTCATCGGCGACCTCGACGCGTTCTGGCGCGGGTGGACGAGCGTGCCCGACCCGATGGACTTCGGCGCACACGACCAGCCGCCGCGCAATGACGCCCGGCGCTTCGAGGAGGGTTCGGGGAACATACTCGGCGCGGCGGCGCTGGATGCCAGCGCGGGGCTGCTGCTGGAGGTGGGGATGGCGCAGGTGCAGCGGCGGATCATCGAACTGACCGATCGGCTGATCGAGGGCCTGCGGGCGGCGGGCTGTGAGATCGCCAGCCCGTCGGGGCCGGGCCGGCGGTCGGGGATCGTGTGCTTCCGGCACCCGCGAGATGGGGCGGAGGAGGTCGTCGCGCGGCTGGCGCGGGAGCGGATCGCGGCGGCCAGTCGGCTGGGAGTGGTGCGGCTCTCGCCGCACTTCTACAACGACGAGGGCGAGATCGACCGCGCCTTTGAGGCGGTTGCGGGCTGAGGAGGTCGCAGGTCGCGGGCCAACGGCGACGGCGAGGCGCGGCACAGGTCCGCGCCCTACAAGGGCGAGGCAAAGGCGTGGCCGGGCACAGGTCCCGGCCCTACAAAGGCGTGGCCGGGAGGCAGCCGCTTGTCGTTGTAGGCCGGGGACTTGTGCCCCGCC